>NZ_JADDIX010000018.1:37992-135785 GCF_015070855.1 Pseudomonas lopnurensis | reverse complement strand
GATGAGGCTTCGCCGTCATCCACCCTACGCCTTCAACGCCTCGGCATGCGGCCTCGCAGGGTGGAAAACCGCGAAGCGTTTTCCACGCGGCCCGGCGCGTCATGCAAACGCCCCGGCCGGCACCGTCACCGCCCGAAACAAACGCGTGGATGAGGCTTCGCCGTCATCCACCCTACGCCTTCAACGCCTCGGCGTGCGGTCTCGTAGGGTGGAAAACCGCGAAGCGTTTTCCACGCGGCCCGGCGCGTCATGCAAACGCCCCGGCCGGCACCGTCACCGCCCGAAACAAACGCGTGGATGAGGCTTCGCCGTCATCCACCCTACGCCTTCAACGCCTCGGCATGATGGCGCAGATGGTCATCGATGAAGCTGGCGATGAAGTAGTAGCTGTGGTCGTAGCCGGGCTGGATGCGCAGCGTCAGCGGGTGGCCGGCCGCCCTAGCCGCCGCCTCCAGCGCCTCGGGTTTCAACTGGTTGACCATGAAGTCGTCGCGATCGCCCTGGTCCACCAGGATCGGTAGCTTCTCGCCGGCTTCGCCGATCAGCGCACAGGCATCCCACTCGCGCCAGCGCGAACGATCCTCGCCCAGGTAGTTGGCAAAAGCCTTCTCGCCCCAGGGGCAGTTCAACGGATTGACGATCGGCGCAAAGGCCGACAACGACTGGTAACGGCCGGGGTTCTTCAGCGCGCAGATCAAGGCGCCATGGCCACCCATGGAGTGCCCGCTGATGCCGCGCCTGCCGGAGACAGGGAAGTTCGCCTCGATCAGCGCCGGCAGTTCGTCCACCACGTAGTCGTACATGCGGTAGTGCTGCGCCCAGGGCTGCTCGGTGGCGTTGAGATAGAAGCCGGCACCGAGGCCGAAATCCCAGGCGCCTTGCGCATCGTCCGGCACGCCGGCACCGCGCGGACTGGTGTCCGGCGCGACGACGATCAGGCCGAGCTCCGCCGCGAGGCGATGGGCGCCGGCCTTCTGCATGAAATTCTCGTCCGTGCAGGTCAGCCCGGACAGCCAGTACAGCACCGGCAGCTTCTCGCCCTGCTCCGCCTGCGGCGGCAGGTACACGGCGAAGACCATGTCGCAGTTCAGGCTGCGCGAGCGATGCCGGTAACGCTTGTGCCAGCCGCCGAAGCTTTTCTGGCAGGAAATGTTTTCAAGGGTCATGGGCCCCTCCGGGGCAGCTACGAGCCGCAAGCCACAAGCTGCAACGAGGGCAAACTTGTCGCTTGCAGCTTGAAGCTTGCCGCTGTTCAGAAATGGATAACGGTCCGGATGCTCTTGCCTTCATGCATCAGGTCGAAGGCCTCGTTGATCTTTTCCAGCGGCAGGTTGTGGGTGATGAAGGTGTCCAGCGGAATCTCGCCGCTCTGCGCCTTTTCCACGTAGCTCGGCAGCTCGGTACGGCCTTTCACGCCGCCGAAGGCCGAACCGCGCCAGACGCGGCCGGTGACCAGCTGGAACGGCCGGGTGCTGATTTCCTGGCCGGCACCGGCGACGCCGATGATGGTCGACTCGCCCCAACCCTTGTGGCAGCACTCCAGCGCCGCGCGCATCAGTTGCACGTTGCCCACGCACTCGAAGGAGTAGTCGACGCCGCCGTCGGTCATCTCGACGATGACTTCCTGGATCGGCTTGTCATGCTCCTTCGGATTGACGAAGTCGGTGGCGCCCAGCTCTTCGGCGATGGCGAACTTGCTCGGGTTGATGTCAATGGCGATGATCCGGCTGGCCTTGGCCATCTTGGCGCCGATGATCGCCGCCAGGCCGATACCGCCCAGACCGAAGATCGCCACGGTAGCGCCCTCTTCGACCTTGGCGGTATTGAGCACTGCGCCGATACCGGTGGTGACGCCGCAGCCCAGCAGGCAGACCTTTTCCAGCGGCGCTTCTTTCGGAATCTTCGCCACCGAGACTTCCGGCAGCACGGTGTATTCGGAGAAGGTCGAGCAGCCCATGTAGTGGTAGATCGGCTCGCCCTGATAGCTGAAACGGCTGGTGCCATCCGGCATCAGGCCCTTGCCCTGGGTGGCGCGCACCGAGCTGCACAGGTTGGTCTTGCCGGATTTGCAGAACTTGCACTCGCGACATTCGGCGGTATAGAGCGGAATCACATGATCGCCAACCGCGACCGAAGTGACGCCCTCGCCCACCGCCTCGACGATGCCGCCACCCTCGTGCCCGAGGATGCAGGGGAAGACGCCTTCGGAATCCTCACCCGAGAGGGTGTAGGCATCGGTATGGCAAACGCCGGTGGCGACGATGCGGATCAGCACTTCGCCGGCCTTGGGTGGCTCCACGTCCACTTCCACGATCTTCAGGGGCTGGTTGGGGCCGAAGGCGACCGCGGCGCGCGACTTGATGGTCATGGCATCACTCTCGTTGTGTGTCAGGGAAAGCAGGAAGTGTAATTCACTCTCCGGATGGCTTAATGAGCTTTTCGGGAAAACATTATTGCCAGTGAGGGACAATACGCTACCATTCGCGCAACCACTCCCTACCCCCAGGTTGGCTATGCCTGAGTTGTCTGTTGCGGATGGACGTCCTCTGCAGGAGCGGGCCATGCCCGCGAATATTCAGCGCGCAAAAGCGTCGCGGGCATGGCCCGCTCCTACCCGACGGCTTCACATTTCGAGCAACACATGATTGGACATAGCCTGCCGTTTTCCCGGAGCTTCCGATGAACCGCTGGGAAGGCCTCGACGAATTCGTCGCCGTTGCCGAATGTGGCAGTTTCATGCGTGCCGCCGAGCGCCTGCGCGTATCGTCTTCGCACGTCAGCCGCCAGGTCGCCCGCCTCGAGGAACGTCTGCAGGCACGCTTGTTCTACCGCACGACCCGCCGCGTGTCGCTGACCGAAGCGGGCCACACCTTCTTCGCCCGCTGCCAACGGCTGATCGAAGAACGCGACGAAGCCTTCCTGACGATCAGCGATCTGCATAGCGCGCCGACCGGCCTGCTGCGCATGACCGCCGCAGTGGCCTATGGCGAGCGCTTCATCGTGCCGTTGGTCAACGAATTCATGGCCCGGCATCCGCAATTACGGGTCGATATCGAGCTGTCCAACCGCACCCTCGATCTGGTGCAGGAAGGCTATGACCTGGCGATCCGCCTGGGCCGCCTCGGCGACTCGCGACTGGTCGCCACGCGCATCGCACCACGCGCGATGTACCTCTGCGCAGCGCCGGCCTACCTGGAGCGCTACGGGCGGCCGCATACCCTTTCGGAACTGGCACGGCACAACTGCCTGATCGGCACGGGCGATACCTGGGCCTTTCAGCTCGACGGTCGCGAGTACCATTTCAAACCGACCGGCAACTGGCGCTGCAACAGCGGGCAGGCCGTGCTGGATGCTGCCTTGCGCGGCTTCGGCCTGTGCCAGTTGCCGGACTACTACGTGCAGGAGCCGCTACACCGCGGCGAGCTGGTTTCGCTGCTCGAAGCCAACCAGCCTCCGAATACCGCCGTCTGGGCGATATATCCGCAGCGCCGCTATCCGTTGCCGAAGGTTCGCCTGCTGATCGAGTCGCTGAAGAATGGCCTTGCCCAGCGCCCGGAATATGCCGGCCAACTGCACTGAAACAAGCCTGACGCCACGCGTCCGAGGGGGCGGCGAACGGCGGAACCCTCCCCTACCAGCCACGTCGTACGTTGTGTAGCTGCCGTCCCTGCACGTCGCGGCAATGGGTACGCAGCATTTCAATCAGGAGGACACCATGCAGGTTCTGGTGAACAGCAATCACAGCATTGACGTTTCCAGCGATCTCGAGGAACGGGTCAAGGTGACCGTTGAGACCGAACTGGAGCGTTTCGCCGATCAGCTGACTCGGGTCGAAGTCCATCTCAACGACGAAAACAGCGGCAAAAGCGGCCCACAGCACAAGCGCTGTCAGATGGAAGCGCGAGTCAAGGGGCACGATCCCATTTCCGCCACCCACAAGGCCGAATCGCTGGACCTGGCGATCAGCGGCGCCGCCGAGAAACTCAGTCATGCACTGAGTCACGCCCTCGACAAATTCAACCGCCACTGACCATTGGCCAGCGATGCCCATTGAAGGCGCCATCGATAACCCGCGAGGGACCGAACCGACGATACTGGAGGCCACGCATGAACCGCCTGCTCGATCGCGAAACCCTTTCCAAACTGCTGTCACGGCGCGAAGGGCCGTGTCTATCCCTCTACCAACCCACCCACCGCAGCTTCCCCGAACGCCAGCAGGACCCGATCCGCTTCAAGCACCTGGTCAGGCAACTGGAGGATTCCCTCAAGCAGCAGGGGCACGCCGAGCAGGCGCCAGCGCTGCTCAAGCCGTTCTACGCACTGATCGACGACAACGACTTCTGGAACCACAGCCTCGACGGCCTGGCGGCGTTCGCCGCGAAGGATTACTTCGAGGTCTATCGCCTGCAGCGCAGCGTGCCGGAACTGGCCGTCGCCAACGAGCGCATGCACCTCAAGCCGCTGGTACGCATCGCGCAGTCGGCCGATCGCTATCAGATCCTTTGCCTGTCGCGTGACTCGGTGCGCCTGTTCGAGGGCAACCGCGACGCGCTCGATGAAGTGAAGTTGCAGGAAGCAGTACCGCGCACGCTCGCCGATGCACTGGGCAGCGATATGACCGACAAGGGCCAGAGCGGCTTCGTCCAGGGTTACAGCCGCGCCAGCGAGCGTGGCGACTCCATGCAGGTGGAAGCCGGCGGCAGCGGCAAGCAGGCGGAGATCGACCGCGACCGCGACCGTTTCTTCCGCGAGGTCGACCGGGCGATCAGCGAACATCATTCGAAGCCCTCCGGGCTGCCGCTGATCCTCGCCGCCTTGCCCGAGCAGCAGCCGCACTTCCGCCGCATCAGCCATAACGAACACCTACTGCCCGAAGGCATCGAAATCGGCCACGGCGCGTTGAGCGCCAACGAGCTACGCGAAAAGAGCTGGATGGTCATGCAGCCGCGCTATCTCAAGCGCCTCGAGGGCCTGCTCGACCAGTTCGGTGCGTCCCACGGCCAGGGCCTGGCTTCGGATCGTCTGGAGGAAATCGGCGCGGCCACCCAGCAAGGCCGTGTCGCCACGCTTCTGGTAGAGGCCGAGCGGAAGATTCCCGGGCTGGCCGACAAGACCCAGGGCAAGGCAGTTCCCAATGACGGCAGCGATGCGACGACGCCGGACCTGCTCGACGAACTGACCATCTGGACCCTGGAACAGGGCGGCGAAGTGGTCGTGGTGCCGATGGAACGCATGCCCACCGTCAGCGGAGCCGCGGCAATCTATCGCTTCTGAGGGCTATGGCAGGCAGGGCATAGGCTTAACGCTAATCAGCTAGGCCTTGTGGGGCGGTTTTTGTAGGCGCAGCGGGGGAATACCTAGCCTTGCTGGCGATCGGCAGCTCGACAGCGTCGCCAGCAAGCTGGCTCCTGCACAGGCATCCATGGCTTAGCTGACTGGCATGAGGCGCCTGTCTGCCGCCGGTTCAGGCTTTCCAGCGCTGCTCGAGCCAGAGCAGATCCTCGGGCCGGGTGACTTTCAGATTGTCCGCGCGGCCTTGCACCAGGCGCGGCGAAAGCCCCGCCCATTCGATGGCCGACGCCTCGTCGGTGATCGTTGCCCCCGCCGCCAGCGCCGCACCGAGCGAACGCTGCAAGCCGCCCAGATGGAACATCTGCGGGGTGTAGGCCTGCCAGATCACGCTGCGATCCACGGTTTCCACGACCCGACCATCCGGCCCCGCTCGCTTGAGCGTGTCGCGTGCGGGCACGGCCAGCAGTCCCCCGACCGCGTCGCCGGCCAGCTCGGCCAGCAGCGTATCCAGGTCGTCCCGGGCAAGATTGGGGCGTGCCGCATCGTGTACCAGCACCCAGTCGCCATCGCCAGCGCCGAGCGCGCGCAGACGCTGCAGGCCGTTGAGCACCGAGTCGCAGCGCTCGCTACCGCCCGCCGCGCGCTCGATACGGAGGTCGTGCGCGCACGGCAGGTCCTGCCAGTACGGATCGCCGGGCGCCAGACAGACCACCAGCCCCAGCAGCCGGGGATGACCGAGGAAACAGTCCAGCGTATGTTCGAGGATGCAGCGCCCGGCCAATTGCAGATACTGCTTGGGCCGGTCGGCGAGCATGCGGCTACCGATACCGGCAGCCGGGATGACTACCCAGAAGGCAGGAAGGTCGCGTTCGTTCATTCGATCAACTGATAAAGGGTCTCGCCCTCTTTGACCATGCCGAGTTCCTGGCGGGCACGCTCTTCGACCGTTTCCATGCCCTGCTTGAGCTCCAGGACTTCCGCCTCGAGAATCCGATTGCGCTCCAGCAGCCGCTTGTTCTCGCCCTGCTGTTCGGCAATCTGTCTATTCAGGCCGTTGACCTGAGCCAGGCTGCCCTCGCCCACCCACAGGCGATGCTGCAAGCCACCCAGGAGCAGAATCAGCACGACGAACAACCAGTAAGGGCGACGCATAGAAGGCATGAAACGGCTTCGGCTGTATTCGAATGATGGGAAAGCGATGATCGGCTGCCGCTATCCTTTCCGGGAGCCGGCTTTTCAGGATTGAAGCAAAAAAAGGCGGCTCGCGCCGCCCTTTTTCGAATCCCGCGACTCAGCCGCGGAATTCGGCACGGCCCTTGTACGGCGCCTTGCCGGCCAACTGCTCCTCGATGCGCAGCAGTTGGTTGTACTTCGATACGCGGTCGGAGCGGCACAGCGAACCGGTCTTGATCTGACCGGCGGCAGTACCCACGGCCAGATCGGCGATGGTGCTGTCTTCGGTCTCGCCAGAACGATGGGAGATCACCGCGGTGTAACCGGCGGCCTTGGCCATCTGGATGGCTTCCAGGGTCTCGGTGAGCGAGCCGATCTGGTTGAACTTGATCAGGATCGAGTTGGCGATGCCCTTGTCGATGCCTTCCTTGAGAATCTTGGTGTTGGTGACGAACAGATCGTCGCCGACCAGTTGAACCTTCTCGCCGATCTTGTCGGTCAGCGCCTTCCAGCCCGCCCAATCGGACTCGTCCATGCCGTCTTCGATGGAGATGATCGGATAACGCTGGGTCAGACCCGCCAGGTAATCGGCGAAGCCTTCGGCATCGAACACCTTGCCTTCACCGGCCAGGTCGTACTTGCCGTCCTTGTAGAACTCGCTGGAAGCGCAGTCCAGCGCCAGGGTCACGTCGCTGCCGAGCGTGTAGCCGGCCTTCTCCACCGCCTCGGCGATGGCGCCCAGGGCATCCTCGTTGGAGGCCAGGTTCGGTGCGAAACCACCCTCGTCGCCCACGGCGGTGTTCAGACCACGCGCCTTGAGCACGGCCTTGAGGTGATGGAAGATCTCGGCGCCCATGCGCAGGCCATCGGCGAAGGTCTTGGCGCCGACCGGCTGGATCATGAATTCCTGGATGTCGACGTTGTTGTCGGCATGCTCGCCGCCGTTGATGATGTTCATCATCGGCACCGGCATGGAGTACTGGCCCGGCGTGCCGTTGAGGTTGGCGATGTGCGCGTACAGCGGCAGGTCCTGATCCTGGGCGGCGGCCTTGGCGGCGGCCAGGGACACGGCGAGGATGGCGTTGGCGCCCAGCTTGGCCTTGTTCTCGGTGCCGTCGAGTTCGATCATCGCGCGGTCCAGCGCCTGCTGATCGACCGGGTCCTTGCCCAGCAGCAGGTCGCGGATCGGGCCGTTGACGTTGGCCACGGCGGTCAGCACGCCCTTGCCCAGGTAGCGGCTCTTGTCGCCATCGCGCAGTTCCAGCGCCTCGCGCGAACCGGTGGAAGCGCCGGACGGAGCACAGGCGCTGCCGATGATGCCGTTGTCGAGGATCACGTCGGCTTCCACGGTGGGGTTGCCACGGGAATCGAGAACTTCACGCCCCTTGATGTCGACGATCTTTGCCATTGTTGTTAACACTCCGTAGATAGCTGCAAGGCTTCAAGCAGTTTCGATTGGCGGGAAATTCTTGACCAGGTCATCCAGCTGCTTGAGCTGGGTGAGGAAAGGCTCCAGCTTGCTCAGGCGCAGGGCGCACGGGCCGTCGCACTTGGCGTTGTCCGGGTCCGGGTGGGCTTCGAGGAACAGCCCGGCGAGGCCCTGGCTGAGGCCAGCCTTGGCCAGGTCGGTGACCTGGGCACGACGACCACCGGCGGAGTCGGCGCGACCACCGGGCATCTGCAGCGCATGGGTCACGTCGAAGAACACCGGGTAATTCATCTGCTTCATGATGCCGAAGCCAAGCATGTCGACCACCAGGTTGTTGTAGCCGAACGAGGAGCCGCGCTCGCACAGGATCAGCCGATCATTGCCGGCTTCCTCGCACTTGGTGAGGATGTGCTTCATTTCCTGCGGGGCCAGGAACTGCGCCTTCTTGATATTGATCACCGCGCCGGTCCTGGCCATGGCCACCACCAGGTCGGTCTGCCGCGAAAGGAAGGCCGGCAGCTGGATGATGTCGCAGACATCGGCCACCGGCTGCGCCTGCCACGGCTCGTGAACGTCGGTGATGACCGGCACGCCGAAGGTCTTCTTCACCTCTTCGAAGATCTTCATCCCCTCTTCCAGGCCAGGGCCGCGGAAGGACGTGATGGAGGAGCGGTTGGCCTTGTCGAAGCTGGCCTTGAACACGTAGGGGATGCCGAGCTTCTCGGTCACCCGTACGTATTCTTCGCAGGCCTGCATGGCGAGGTCGCGGGACTCCAGCACGTTGACCCCGCCGAACAGCACGAACGGCTTGTCGTTGGCGATCTCGATGTTGCCTACGCGGATGGTCTTCTGGCTCATGCCTTCTTCGCCTTGTATTCCAGCGCGGCGTTGACGAAGCCGCTGAACAGCGGATGCCCGTCACGCGGCGTGGAGGTGAATTCCGGGTGGAACTGGCAGGCGACGAACCACGGATGATCCGGCGCCTCGACCACTTCGACCAGCGCACCGTCGCCGGAGCGGCCGGTAATCTTCAGCCCCGCCGCCTGCAGGTGCGGCAGCAGGTTGTTGTTCACTTCGTAGCGATGGCGATGACGCTCGACGATACGCTCCTGGCCATAGCATTCGAATGCCTTCGAGCCGGGCTCGAGTCCGCACTCCTGGGCGCCGAGACGCATGGTGCCGCCGAGGTCCGAGGTATCGGAGCGCGTTTCCACCGCACCACTGGCATCTTCCCATTCGGTGATCAGGCCGACCACCGGGTGGCCGCTGTTCTTGTCGAACTCGGTGGAGTTGGCATCGTTCCAGCCCAGCACGTCGCGGGCGAACTCAATGACCGCGACCTGCATGCCCAGGCAGATGCCCAGGTAGGGAATCTTGTTCTCGCGCGCATACCTGACCGTGGCGATCTTGCCTTCCACCCCGCGCAGGCCGAAACCGCCGGGCACCAGGATGGCGTCGACGCCTTCCAGCAGGCCGACGCCCTGGTTCTCGATGTCTTCGGAGTCGATATAGCGCAGGTTCACCTTGGTACGGCTCTGGATGCCAGCGTGGCTCATCGCCTCGATCAGAGACTTGTAGGCATCGAGAAGTTCCATGTACTTGCCGACCATGGCGATGGTGACTTCCTTCTCGGGATGCAGCTTGGCATCGACCACGCGATCCCATTCGGAAAGGTCGGCGCCGCGGCACTCCAGGCCAAAGCGCTCGACCACGTAGTCATCCAGCCCCTGGGCATGCAGGATGCCCGGGATCTTGTAGATGGTGTCGGCGTCCGGCAGGCTGATCACCGCGCGCTCTTCGACGTTGGTGAACAGCGCGATCTTGCGCCGCGAGGAGACGTCGATGGCGCGGTCGGAGCGGCAGACCAGCACGTCCGGCTGCAGGCCGATGGAGCGCAGTTCCTTGACCGAATGCTGGGTCGGCTTGGTCTTGGTCTCGCCAGCGGTGGCGATATAGGGCACCAGCGTCAGGTGCATCAGCATGGCGCGCTTGGCGCCGACTTCCACGCGCAACTGGCGGATCGCTTCCAGAAAAGGCTGCGACTCGATGTCGCCGACGGTGCCGCCGACTTCCACCAGGGCCACGTCGGCATCGCCGGCGCCCTTGATGATGCGACGCTTGATCTCGTCGGTGATGTGCGGGATGACCTGGATGGTCGCGCCCAGATAGTCACCACGGCGCTCGCGGCGCAGCACGTCCTCGTAGACGCGACCGGTGGTGAAGTTGTTGTTCTGGGTCATGCGGGTGCGGATGAACCGCTCGTAGTGGCCCAGGTCGAGGTCGGTCTCGGCGCCGTCATGGGTGACGAACACCTCACCGTGCTGGAACGGGCTCATCGTGCCCGGATCGACATTGATGTAAGGGTCCAGCTTGAGCATCGTGACCTTCAGGCCCCGCGCCTCCAGGATGGCCGCCAATGAAGCCGAGGCGATGCCTTTCCCCAATGAAGAAACAACACCACCCGTGACGAAGATGTAGCGCGTCATGAAAAACCCTAGAAGTCTGCGTTAAGCGGCCGGCGCCGCCGGGGGAAAGCGAAGGTGCCATTGCTCGCCGATCGGCAATAGCGCAACCGCTGCGGATTCGAAGAAACCGCAGAAGCTGTATTGAGACGGGAGCGTAGTCTACCGGAAAGGCCTTATCAGCTCAAACCGCTTAAAGGTGATGCGCGCCAATACAGGGCAGGCCATTGCGGGCTCAACTGCGGCAGATTGGCCACCGCGATCAGCTCGCCGTCGCGGTACAGCAAGGGCAGGCGCGCGCGCACGAAGCCCGGCAGGCCGGCCTCGTTCAACAGACGCTTGAGATCGCGGCGACCGCGCCCGGGCACCACGAGCACCTCGCCGCCCTGCCGGTAGCGCACCTGCAACCGGCCCAAGGGCGGCGGGCCGGCCAGCCGCAACGATCCGTTGCCGGGCAGCGTCAGAACGGCCGCCGGGTCCGGCCAGTCGATCGGCCCGACGGCCGCTTCCGACCAGCCATCGGGCAGCCACCAGACCCTCTCCTCCCCGCGCTGCAGCTCGCCACCGGCCAGCTGCCATCGCGGCGAGGCATCCGCTCGGGCGTCACGCAGGGCTTCCCAACCCGCCCAGTGATCGCCATCGGGTGCCAGCGTCAGGTCTGCCAGCCAGTGGCGCAGCGCGTTGCGCTGGCGCGCCGGCGTGAGTGCACGCAGCGCCGGCAGAGAAAGGCTGGGCAGCGGCAACCAATCGAAGCGGCTGGCACTTTGTGCCACGCCCAGATCCTGTACCGCCAGCTCGTCCAGCAAGACCTGCGCTTCGGCCATCAAGGCGGCCGTGCGGGCCATGTTCGCAGCCGCCTGTGGCCAGCGCTGCCGCAGGACCGGCATGACCCGCTGGCGCAGGTAGTTGCGCGAATGAGCGAGGCTCTGGTTGCTCGGATCCTCGATCCAGTCGAGCCCATGGTCGCGCGCATAGGCCTCCAGTTCGGCCCGTGGAACATCGAGCAACGGCCGCAGCAGCCTGCCACGCCCCAATGCCCGCTCCGGCGACATCGCCGCCAGCCCGCGCACGCCGGCGCCGCGCAGCAGGCGGAACAGCAGCGTCTCGGCCTGATCGTCGCGGTGCTGGCCGGTCAGCAGCAGCTCACCCTCGCCCAGGCAATCGGCGAACGCGGCATAGCGTGCATTGCGCGCGGCGCGCTCCAGGCTGGCACCCGGCGCGACCTGGACCCGGACCACCTGCAGCGGGACATCCAGCCGGTCGCAGATCGCCTGGCAATGCGTGGGCCAGTCGTCGGCGACGGCCTGCAGGCCATGATGCACGTGGATGGCGCCGATCGGCGGCAGTGCGTGACTTGCGGCGAGCCGCGCCAGGGCATGCAGCAGCACGCTCGAATCCAGGCCGCCGGAAAAGGCCACCCACCATTTGGGCGACGCCAGCCAGGGAGCGAGTGCACGAAGCAGACGGGATTCGAGAGGCATGCGGATGGATTCGATAGGGACTTCGGTGCCCAAGCATAAGCCAGAAACGCGCGATTACGGCTGGCCCGGGCAGGCGCTCGCCAGCACCACGCCCTCGAGCCCCAGCACTTCGCCATTGTCCGCATAGATACCGCGGCCGTGCTCCTGCACCTTTTTTTTGCAGCCATCGGCACACAGCAATCGATAGTCGAAGGCGAAGGCCCGCCGTTCGTTCAGGCCGGCCTGGACTTCGGTCCAGACGTGTTCGCGGTCGTCGGGATGGATCAGGTCGTTGAAGGTCAGGCTGTGGCTGTCCAGCAACTGCTCGGGCCGGTAGCCGGTCAGTTCCAGGCAGCCGGCGCTGACGTATTCCATGCTCCAGTGGCGGTTGTTGCGGCAGCGATAGACCATCATCGGCAGCCCGTCGAGCAGGTTGCTCAGGCTGCGGTGGCTGGCCTGCAGCGACTGGCGCCGCTGCATCTGCCCGGTGATGTCGCCCAGGCTGACGACGAAGCCGTCGGCCTGGCGGCGCAGGCGCGTCTCGACCCAACGGCGCTCGCCCAGGCGGGTCAGGTAGCGCAGCAGCAACACGTCCGTATGCGCCAGGCGCAATTGCCCCAGCGCCTGGGTCCAGGCCTGCAGATCCGCTGGATGGAGGAAGCTGGCCAACGGCCGCCCCAGGCAGGGACGGACCCGGTGGCCGGTCAGTTCACGCCAGCCGCTGTTCAACTGGCGAATGCAGCCCTCGGCGTCCAGCCGCGCCAGCGCCAACGGCAACTGATCGATGTCGCCGGACGCGGCGCGAAGCGCCTGACGCAGCCAGTCGAATACGCCGTACGGCGTCGATGGAAAAATCATGGGCGCTCCCGGTTCGGCGAACGCGCCGCCTGCTGGTCGAGAAAACCGCCGCGGTGGGCCCAGGCCGCCAGTTCCAGCCGCGAATGCAGGTTGAGCTTGGTCAGCAGGTGGCGGACATGGATTTTCACCGTGCCGTCGCTGATGCCCAGTTCCCGCGCGATCAGCTTGTTGCTCAGGCCTTCGGCGATCAGCGCCAGCGTCTGGCATTCGCGCTCGGTCAGGTCCTGCGCTGCGGCCCTGCCGGGGCTCGGCGGCACCACGCGCTGCTCTTCGGCCAGCAGCCGCATGAGCCCCGGTTCCAACGTGACCCGCCCGCGGGTGCAATCCTGCAGGTAGGCGACCAGTTGCTCCGGCTCGGTATCCTTGAGCACGTAACCATCGGCCCCGCCGCGCAGGGCGGCCAGCAGGTCGTCCTGGGAATCCGAGGCCGTGAGGACGACGACCTGGCTGTCCGGCTGCACCTGTTTGAGCGCAGCAAGCGTTTCCAGGCCGCTCATGCCCGGCATGTGCAGGTCGAGCAGGATCATCGCCGGCTCCAGCCGCTGCGCCAGCTCGATGCCTTGCGCGCCGGACGCCGCCATGCCCAGCACCTGGAAATCCGGCACCGCGCCGAGCAGTTCGGCCAGCCCGCAGCGCAGCAGCGAATGATCGTCGATAAGGATCAGCGTCAGCGGTTCGTTCATGCGCCTCTCCATAGCAGTCGCACGCAGGTACCGCGCGGCGTGCCCTTGCCGAACTCCAGCCGCGCATCGATGCCGGCGGCCCGCTCGCGCATGATGCGCAGGCCGAAGTGGCCGGTTTCCGGCAGTTCGTCGGGCAGGCCGATGCCGTCGTCTTCCACCCGCACCTCCACGCCACCCGGCCGCGCCAGCAGGCTCACCTGCACGCGGCGCGCATGGGAGTGGCGCACGACGTTGGCCAGCGCCTCGCGAATGATCTGCAACACCTGCAACTCCGCCTCGGGCGTGATCAGCCCCGCGGGGATGCGGTTGTCGAGTTCGAAGACACAACTGCTGCAACGGGCGAATTCGTCCACCGAGGCCTGCACGGCCTCGTTCAGCGTGCGGCCGTCCATGGTCAGGCGCGCCGAGGCGATGAGTTCGCGTACCTGCCGATGCAGCAGCTGCAGGGTCGCGCGCAGTTCGTCGAGCATCGGCTTCGCCGCGCACGGCTGTTCCGACGTGGCCAGCAGCGCCTGGATACGACTGGCGCGGATCTGCAGGTAGCTGAGCTGTTGTGCCACTGTGTCGTGCAGTTCGCGCGAGAGCATGGCCCGCTCGGCCGCCAGTTCGCGGCGCTGCCGGCGTCGCTCGCCAGCTAGCGCCTGCAGGGTGTCGCCAAGCAACAGCCCGACGTCGCGCAAACGGTCGCGCTGGGCCTGGCGCGGCGGCCGCGGGAAATCCACCAGCAGCGCGCCGGACTCGCCGAGGTCGGTGCTGACGCCGCATAACAGGCGGTGGCGCCCGGCACGCAGACAGCGGGCGCAGTTCATCAGCCCTCCGCCCGAGGGCAGCCGTGACGGGTCGGCCCGCCAGGGGCATTCGTCCTGTGCGTTGCAGCCCGTCACAGCCCCCAGCTGCCGCAGGCCGGCGCGCCCTTCGCCCGGCAACAGCAACGACGCCTGGTGCGCGCACAGCTCGCGCTGCAGCGCCGCCAGCATCTTCAACAGGGGTTCGTCGCTGCCCGGCTGGCGCAACAAGCGCAAGGGCAGCTCGCGCAGCAGCCGCTCGCCGGACGCGGCGTCACGGTCACGCAGCCAGGGCCAGGACCACGGCCAGCTCGCCAGGGTATTGCGCAGGGTGGTCTGCGGCGGCATCGGCTCCTCTCACAGCGGCTCCAGGGATAACGACTTGGAGCAAGTTCCGTGCCCTGCGAGGAGAAACGCGGCGAAACCGACAAATACCAGCAGGAATTTATTTTTCCCAAAGGGAAATAACGCCAGCCGCTCCTCCAGTGCCCCGGCAGACGCACCAGAACGAGGCTGCATAGGCCTTCGCCGCCTTGTTGCGGTGCCGCACGAAGGCCCGCCGGAGCGCGGCATACCCCAAACAGGGTATGCCCACGAGGAGAGTTGCAGACCGGCTTCGCTGAATTACCTTCGCTGCACCACGGCATTTCCCGGCGGATGTTCAGCCGACACTTCAAGGAGAACGACATGACCCAACGCATCGCCATCATCGGCGCCGGCCCCTGCGGCCTGGCTCAACTTCGCGCCTTCCAGTCCGCTGCCGCCAAGGGCGCGGAACTGCCCGATCTGGTCTGCTACGAGAAGCAGAGCGACTGGGGCGGCATGTGGAACTACACCTGGCGCACCGGCCTGGACGAGCACGGCGAGCCGGTGCACGGCAGCATGTACCGCTACCTCTGGTCCAACGGGCCGAAGGAATGCCTGGAATTCGCCGACTACACCTTCGACGAGCACTTCGGCCGGCCGATGGGCTCCTACCCGCCACGCGAGGTGCTCTGGGACTACATCAAGGGTCGCGTCGAGAAGGCCGGCGTGCGCCAGTACATCCAGTTCAATACCGCCGTGCGCGGCGTTGCCTTCGATGAAGCCAGCGGCAAGTTCGACGTCACCGTGCACAGCTACGACAAGGACCTGACCAGCACCGAGCGTTTCGACTACGTGGTGGTCGCCAGCGGCCACTTCTCCACCCCCAACGTGCCCTACTTCGAAGGCTTCGAAAGCTTCGCCGGGCGCGTGCTGCACGCCCACGACTTTCGCGACGCGCTGGAATTCAAGGGCAAGGACGTGCTGGTGGTGGGCAGCAGCTATTCGGCCGAGGACATCGGCTCGCAGTGCTACAAGTACGGCGCACGCTCGATCACCAGTTGCTACCGCAGCGCGCCGATGGGCTACCAGTGGCCGGAGAACTGGGAGGAGAAACCGCTGCTGAGCCACGTCAGGGGCAGCAGCGCCTTCTTTGTCGACGGCAGCAGCAAGCACATCGACGCCATCATCCTGTGCACCGGCTACAAGCACCACTTTCCGTTCCTCGCCGAGGAACTGCGGCTGAAGACCGATAACCGCCTGTGGCCGCTGAACCTCTACAAGGGCATCTTCTGGGAAGACAACCCGAAGCTGATCTACCTCGGCATGCAGGACCAGTGGTACAGCTTCAACATGTTCGATGCCCAGGCCTGGTACGCCCGCGACGTCATCCTCGGACGCATCGCCCTGCCCGACCGCGCCCTTATGCGCGCCGAGGACCTGGCCTGGCGGCAGGAGGAGGAAACCCTGGAAACCGCCCAGCAGATGTTCGAGTTCCAGGGCGAATACATCCGCCAGTTGATCGAGGCCACCGACTACCCGAGCTTCGACATCGCCGCGGTGAACAAGACCTTCCTCGACTGGAAGCACGACAAGTACGAGGACATCATGGGCTATCGCAACAAGTGCCACCGCTCGCTGATGACCGGCACCCTGGCCACCCCGCACCACACGCCCTGGCTGGAAGCGCTGGACGACTCGCTGCAGGCCTATCTGGCCGACAGCCCGGCAGCCGGCATCAAGGCGGTGGGTTGACGCTTCGAATACGTAGGAGCCGGCTTGCCGGCGACCGCTCGGTGAGTCATGACCTTCCCGGGGATCGCCAGCAAGCTGGCTCCTACAAAGAAACCGGGGCGCCCCGTACGCCCCGCATTCCCAGCCTGCGGAGCCATCCATGCAGCAACCCGTAATCAGCCGGCCGCACGAGCCGGCGCTGTTCGCCCGCGTACCTGGCCAGGAGCGACATCGCGTCGCCCCTGGCGGCCTGACGGTGATCGCCCTGGAACCCGGCGACCGCATCGAGGTGATCGACCTCGAAGGCGACCAGATCGCCGAGCTGCTGGCCTTCGCCGCCGCGGACGGGCGCGAGGCACTGGCCGCACTGGACCTGCAAGCGCAGCCCGGTGCCGACTTCATCGCCCACCTGCTGGCCGACGGTAGCGCCGAAGCGGCCCGGGTGCGCCTGGGGCTCGCCAGGCGCGATATCGATTGCCGCCAGCTACCGCCGGCCGCGCGCCTGTGGGAAGCGGCGACACCCGCCGGCTTCGCCCGCACGCTGACCGCCCAGGCCGCGCTGCTGGTGATCGTCGCCGCGCCCGGCGGCGCGACACCGGTGGACAGTCAGTTGCGCGCCAGCGAACTGCGCCTGTCGATCCAGCGCGCCAACCCGCGCCGCCTGCTCACCCCGCCCTTGCCGGAACCGCTCGGCGAGCTGGTCGACGAGTTCACCATCCATCCCGGCACCGCGCGCGACTATGCGGTCGGCGCCGGGCAGTACATCCAGGTGATCGACGTCGCCGGACGGCAGTGCTCGGATTTCGTCGCCTTCGACCGCCGCGGCCTGGACACCGGCCGCGAGGTCGACCTCGACCCCACCGTCACCCGCACCCTGAACGGCAACGCCTACCCCGGCCCCGGCCTGTTCAGCCGATTCTTCGATCGCGACATGCAGCCGATGCTGGAAGTGGTGCGCGATACCGTCGGCCGCCACGACACCTTCGCCCTGGCCTGCACCGCACGCTACTACGAAGCCCAGGGCTACTTCGGCCACGCCAACTGCAGCGACAACATCAGCCGCGCGCTGCACCAGCATGGCGTGCGCAGCCGTGCCGGCTGGCCGGCGATCAACTTCTTCTTCAACACCGGCATCGATGCGCACCAGCAACTGACCCTCGACGAGCCCTGGTCGCGCCCTGGCGACTACGTGCTGCTGCGCGCCATGACCGACCTGATCTGCGCCAGCAGCTCCTGCCCGGACGACATCGACCCGGCCAACGGCTGGCAGCCCACCGACATCCATATCCGCGTCTATTCCGAAAAGGAGCGCTTCAGTATCGCCATGGCCAACCGCAAGACGCCCGACGCCGACCCGGTGCTGACCCGCGAAAGCGGCTTCCACCCCGGCACCTCCGCCCTCACCCGCCACTTCATCGACTACCGCGGCTGGTGGACGCCCACCCACTTCGACGGCTACGGCGCCATCGAGGAATACCACGGCTGTCGCGAACGAGTGGCGGTGATGGACCTGTCCGCCCTGCGCAAGTTCGAGGTCATCGGCCCCGACGCCGAAGCGCTGCTCAATTACTGCCTGACCCGCGACGTGCGCAAGCTGGCGGTCGGCCAGGTGGTCTACAGCGCGATGTGCTACGAACATGGCGGCATGCTCGACGACGGCACGCTGCTGCGCCTGGGCCCGGACACCTTCCGCTGGATCTGCGGCGAGGACTACGCCGGCGTCTGGCTGCGCGAACAGGCCGAGAAGCTGGGCATGAAGGTGTGGGTCAAGTCCGCCTCGGAGCAGATCCACAACATCGCCGTGCAGGGGCCGCGCAGCCGCGAACTGCTCAAGCAGATGATCTGGACGCCCGGTACCCAGCCGGCACTGGAGGACCTGGGCTGGTTCCGCTTCCTGGTCGGCCGCCTGGACGACTACAACGGCTGTCCGCTGATGGTCTCGCGCACCGGCTACACCGGCGAGCTGGGCTACGAGATCTGGTGCCACCCGGACGATGCGATGAAGGTCTGGAAACGCCTTTGGCAACTGGGCGAACCGCTCGGCCTGGTGCCGCTCGGCCTGCATGCGCTGGACATGCTGCGCATCGAGGCCGGGCTGATCTTCGCCGGCTACGAATTCAGCGACCAGACCGACCCCTACGAGGCCGGCATCGGCTTCTGCGTACCGCTGAAAAGCAAGCAGGACGACTTTATCGGCAGGGCCGCACTGGAGCGCCGCAAGGAGCATCCGATGCAACGGCTGGTCGGCCTGGAACTGGACGGCAACGAGATCGCCCACCATGGCGACTGCGTACACGCCGGCCGCGCCCAGGTCGGGGTGATCACCAGCGCCACCCGCTCACCCATGCTGGGCAAGAACATCGCCCTGTGCCGCCTGGACGTGGGCTATTGCGAGCCGGGCACGCGCCTGGAGATCGGCAAGCTCGACGGCCAGCAGAAGCGCATCGGCGCCACCGTAGCCAGCGGCACCATTGCGTACGACCCGGACAAGAGTCGGGTCAGGGCGTAGCAAGCTGGAAGCTGGAAGCGAATCAGCGCGTAGGTTGGGTTGAGGAGCGCAGCGACGAAGCCCAACACGTTCATACCGGTCCCGTTGGGCTTCGCTGCGCTCAGCGCCAACCTACCCATGAGCGCCCGTCTGCATTCGATCTTGGAAAGGGAATTGCTTGGCAATCAGGCGGTGGCGGTCGATACGAAAGCGGCCGCCTCGTATCACCTACTCGAGGAGAACCGGCCGATGTGGTTCAGCAATGCTTCCCGGAACCTGGCCGACGAGCTCGGCCCCCTATTCGATCGACTGCTCGCCGAACAGCCACTGCAGTTGCATGCGCAGCCCAACCTGCAGCGCCAGCCGCACCTGCTGGCCCGCCTGGAACGTCTGCAACGGCATTGCGAGGAGCTGCAGCGCAACCGCCGCGATGCCGAAAGCGCCCCGCCGCCGCCCTGCACGGCGGCGCAGTACGCCGAGCTACAGCATCGCCTGGAGGCCTCCGAGGCGCGCCAGGGCGAGTTGCAACGCGATCTGCTCGACCATCAGCGGCTACTGGCCGAACTGCAGATCGAGCGCAGCGTCTGGCAGGAAGAGCGGCAGGTCTGGGAACTGACCAAACGGACCCTGACCGAAGGCTGCTGGGACATGAATGTGGTCGACGGCAACCCCGACCACCCGCAGAACCTGATCCGCTGGTCCGATCAGTTTCGCGCGCTGATCGGCTACAGCCGCGAGGAATTCCCCGACGGCTGGGACAGCTATTTCGCGGTGGCCAATCCGGACGACGTGAAGAACGTCATGCAGGTTTTCGGAGCGGCCATGAGCGATACCGCTGGCGACGGCTCCTATGCCGTGGAATATCGCATGCGCCACAAGACCCGCGGCGAGGTGTGGTTTCGCGAGCGCGGCCGCTGCCTGCGCAGCGACCAGGGCGTGCTGCTGCACGTCACCGGCGCGGTGCGCGAGATCAGCGACGAGAAGAGCGCCGCCGAGATGCACGAACGCGAACAGGCCAGCATCCAGACCACCTATGGGCAGATCGCCCAGGTCGCCGGCGTGATCAAGGGCATCGCCGAGCAGACCAACCTGCTGGCGCTCAACGCCGCGATCGAAGCGGCCCGCGCCGGCGAGCAGGGTCGCGGCTTCGCGGTGGTGGCGGACGAGGTGCGCAACCTCGCCCGGCGTACCCAGGAGTCGGTACAGCAGATCCAGGCCATGTTGCAGCACAGGGACGAGGCGGGCTGAGTGCCCGCCAATGCGGACACCGCGAACCAATTTCAGGCGTGGGCGTTGGCATTTGTACAGAAAAGGGGCACGCCCTCCTGACAACGAGGCGCTGGAAGCCTTCTGCGACGCGCCACGGTGGTTCTGGCACAAGGCTTGCTTTTTCTTCACGAGAACTTTTTATAACTATAGATAAAAACACAGCAACATCTTGTTCAGGCGCGACCGCCACTGATCTGCCGGTGACAACCAACTCCAACTACTGCATCGAGGATTCGGCGATGGAAGAGCAGACGATACCCACTCTGCAAGAGCTGCAGGCTCTGATAGAAATGACCAACACCTTGAATATGGAAATATTCTATTGGTGGTGTACGGCCTTGATGATTTTGATTCATGCCGGCTTCCTGTCCTACGAAATCGGCGCTTCTCGCCTGAAGAACGCGCTGGCCGCCGGCGTCAAGAACATCCTGGCCTTCGGCTTCGTCGTTCCCAGCGTGTTTCTGCTCGGCTGGGCCGTCTACAACGCCTTTCCCGACGGTCTGGTGCCGCGCATGGACGCGCTCATGGCCGCGATGCCCTGGAGCGAATCCATGGGGCCGAACCTGCAGGACAACGCCACCGGCATCTTCTGGGGCGCCTTCGCCCTGTTCGCCGCCACCACCGGCTCGATTCTCTCCGGGGCGATCATCGAACGTGCCCGCATGAGCGCCTTCATCATCCTCACCATTGTCCTCGGTGGCTTTATCTGGCTACTGGCGGCCGCCTGGGGCTGGCATCCGGAGGGCTGGCTCACCGTCCAGTTCGGCTACCATGACGTCGGCGCCGCCGGCGTGGTGCACATGATCGCCGGCTTCTTCGCGCTGGCCGTGGTGATCAACCTCGGCGCGCGCATCGGCCGCTTCAATCCGGACGGCTCGGTCAACCCGATCGTCGGCCACAGCATGCCGATGAGCGTGGTCGGCCTGATGCTGATCATCGTCGGTTTCTTCGGCTTCCTCGGCGGCTGCATCATCTACAACAGCGGCGCCCAGTGGATCAACATCTACGGCCAGCCGACCAACCTCTCCGCCTTCGCCTTCAACACCCTGATGGGCTTCGCCGGCGGCCTGATCGGCGCCTACCTGACCACCCGCGAGCCGTTCTGGATGATGTCCGGCGGCCTGGTCGGCATCATCTCCGTGGCCCCCGGCCTGGACCTGTACCACCCCGGCCTGGCCTACCTGATCGGCATGGGTGTCGCGGCAGCCGCGCCGCTGGTCAACAACCTGCTGCTCAAGTTCCGTCTTGACGACGCGGTCGGCGCCTTCGCCGTCCACGGTTTCAGCGGTTTCGCCGGCCTGCTCATCAGCGGCGTGTTCCTCTCCGGCTATCCGAACGTCAACGGCATGGCCGAGATCAGCTTCACCGGCCAGCTGGTCGGCGCCCTGGTCATGGCCGCACTGGGCTTCATCCCCGGCTACGCCATCTCCTACGGCCTGAAGAAGCTCGGCATGCTGCGCGTACCGGCCCATGCCGAGGAACGCGGGCTCGACCTCACCGAAGTACCGGCCCAGGCCTACCCGGAATGGAGCGCCATGTACGGCCACGCCACCATCGACGACGGCCGCGAATTCACCACCCTCGTCGTCGAAACCAAACCCGCCTGACGGCCCAACCCGGGGCGTGCCGCTGAGCGCCACGCCCCCTGCACAGGAGCTTGACCATGAGCATCAGTACTTTCGAAGGCGCCGCCGCGGTTTTCACCTTCGCCGACAAGCCCGCCATCCTGATGGTGATCACCTTCTTCGTCGCCGCCGTGAGCCTGTTCGCCCTGGTGGCGACCATGATCCACGAGAAGCACAGCTATTCCGACCCGGAACCGAAGAAACTGAAACACTGAGCCGCCGGCCCGTACCCATGCCAGGGTACGGGCCCGCCGCATCGCGCACCGATGCGAGAGCCCGTTCAGCGCCCGTTTGTCCGTCGTTCCCTTCCCTGCGGGCAAAGCCGCTGGATGCCAGCCCCCCGCGGCGGCGCCTTCATCCCACCCGCCACCGGGCAATTCCCGCATGACCGCAGCCCTCTGCGCCCGCCGGATTGCCGCAGTGGCGCCGCACCGATCGCAACCGCCTGACACGGGAGACCTCCATGTGGTGGAGTACCGGACGTGAACCCAGGGCGCCCCGCCCGCAATGGCAACGAGCCCTGCTCGAGGGCGACATCGATGCCGCCCTCGCCCTTGAGGCCGGGCAGATGCCCGCCGCCTTGCGCGCCCGCCTGACGGTCCCGCCGCCAGCGCCCGTCGCGGACGAATCCGCCGCCATCGCCGCCCTGCTCGGCCGCCTGGAAGCCCTGCAGCGGCATACCCGTCAGGCCATCGAGCAGGTCGAGAACGTCTTTGGCGAGATCAGCGCACGCAGTGGCGAACAGTTGCGCTACGTTGGCGACACGCGCGGCTTTCTCGACGACAGCAGCGCCGGCGCCGAACAGCTGCGCAGCGATGTCGGCCTGGAACTCAAGGCCACGCACCGCTTCTTCTCCGAACAGTTCACCGAGCTGGTCGGCCTGATCGACGAACGCTCCGAGGCCTCGCGCAAGGTCATCGGCGACATCGACAACATCGGTCGCACCGTACAGCTGCTGTCGCTCAATGCCGCCATCGAGGCGGCCCATGCCGGCGAAGCCGGGCGCGGCTTCGCGGTGGTCGCCAACGAGATCCGCAACCTCGCCCTGCGCACCCAGGAGAACGCCCGCCAGGCCTACGAGCAGATCGACCTGGGCATCCTCGCCGAACGCCTGAACGAACTGCTCGACGCCTCCGAGACGCGTTTCGATCTGCTCAGCGCGCGGGTCGGCGAATCCCTGGCCACGCTGCATGACCTGCTGAAGAAAATGAGCGAGCACCTCGCCGAGATCGAAGGCAACAACCGCGTCATCGCCGCCGGCGTGCGCCTCGGCGAAGGCGCCGACCGGCACCTGCGCAGCCGCAGCAACTGGAGCCAGGGCCTGATCGGCGACCTGCAGGGCCTCTACCACGAATGCGAACCGGCCCAGCGCGCGGAGCACCTGCGCCGCCTGCTGCAGGAGGAAAAGCTGCACCTGGATACCGGCTACGACCGCCTCGCCGACATCCGCCGGCGCGGCGAGATCCGCATCGCCATCGAACCGCAGTTCAAGGGGCTGTCCTTCCGCGAGGCGCCCGGCCAGCCGCTGCAGGGGCTGGATGCGGAAATGGCCCAGGCGCTGGCGCGCTGGCTGGGGGTCAAGTGCCGTTTCATCGAATATCCGTGGGACCGCTGCCTGCAACTGCTGGAAGCCGGCAGCCATCGCCGCGAACAGGAGGCCGACCTGGTCTGGAGCGCCTTGCCGCCGATGCCGGGCTACGACCAGGTGGCCTTCTCCACGCCCTACGTGTTCCTGCCCTACGTCCTCGCCAAGCGCACGGGGGACGACCGCATCCGGGGCATCGACGACCTGCAGGGCAAGGTCCTCGGCTGCGTCAACGACCCGGCCGCCATCGCCGTACTGGAAGACCTGGGCCTGCGTTGGCCGGCCAACGAGGCCAAGCCCGGCGGGCGGGTCAGGCTGGCCAACCTGCTGGCCTACAACGACCAGGGCATGATCCACGACTGCCTGCTCGACGGCGTGGTGGACGCCTTCGCCATCGACCTGCCGATCTACCACTGGGCCTGCCACGGCGAAACCAGCCCGTGGCGTGGGCATCTCGAAATCCTGCCGGGCAACCTCAGCCCGGAACTGTGGTTCTATTGCGCGGCGGTCGCCAACGCGACGGCCAATATCGGCCTGCTGGAGGCCGTCGACGCCTTCATCGGCGAATACCGACAGAGCCGCGAATACCGGGAACTGGCCAGCCGTTGGCTGGGCCAGGTCTATGACGATCCGCAATGGCGCTTCGTCGACGGCGTGCATGACGCCCGCAGCCTGCTGAGCACTACTCAATCCTGACTGACGAGGACCGTCCATGCTCGACCGCCCCCACCTGTACATCGATGGCCAGTGGCTCGCCCCGCAGGCCGGTGGCCGCTTCGAAGTGTTCGACCCCAGCGACGAAAGCCTGCTGGCGCGGGTCGCCGCCGCCGGCCCNNNGCCCGGCGGACGTCGACCTGGCCGTGCGCGCCGCCCGCCGGGCCTTCGACCAGGGCCCCTGGCCACGCTTGCCCGGTGCCGAGCGCGCGACCGTGCTGCGACGCATCGCCGAGGGCATCCGCGCCCGCCAGGACGAACTGGCCGTGCTCGAAGTGCGCGACAACGGCAAGCCGCTGCCCGAGGCGCAGTGGGACATCGCCGACGCTGCCGGCTGTTTCGACTACTACGCGGACCTGGCCGAGCGCCTGGACGGCGAGGAGTTCCCGGTGGCCCTGGCCGACGCGCGCTTTCGCGCCAGCGTGGTACGCGAGCCGGTGGGCGTGGCGGCAGCGGTGATCCCCTGGAACTACCCGCTGCTGATGGCCGCCTGGAAAGTCGCACCGGCCCTCGCCGCCGGCTGCTGCATGGTCCTCAAGCCGTCCGAACTGACCCCGCTGAGCGCCCTGGAGCTGGCGCGCATCGCCGACGAAGCCGGATTGCCGGCCGGCGTGCTCAACGTCATCCCCGGCCTCGGCGGCGAAGCCGGAGCGGCGCTGGTCGAACATCCGGGCGTGGACAAGGTGGCCTTCACCGGCAGCGTGCCCACCGGCAGCCGGATCATGCAGGCGGCCGCTCGCGACGTGAAGAACATCAGCCTGGAGCTGGGCGGCAAATCGCCGTTGCTGGTGTTCGCCGACAGCGACCTCGACGCGGCGGTGGAATGGATCATGTTCGGCATCTTCTGGAACCAGGGCCAGGTCTGCTCCGCCACCTCGCGGGTACTGGTCGAGCGCTCGCTGTACCCCGCCCTGCTCGAACGCCTGGTCGAGCAAGCCCGGAAGATCCGCATCGGCAACGGCCTGGAGGACGGCGTGCTGCTCGGCCCGCTGGTCAGCGCCGGCCAGCACGCCAGGGTCGGCGCCGCCATCGCCCGCGGCCTTGCCGACGGCGCACGCCTGCTATGCGGCGGCGAACGTCCCGCCAGCCAGCCGAAGGGCTGGTTCATGCAGCCCACGGTATTCGCCGACGTGCCGCTGGGCAGCGCCCTGTGGCGTGAGGAAATCTTCGGCCCGGTGGTTTGCGTCAACCCGTTCGACGACGAAGCCCAAGCCCTGCACCTGGCCAACGACAGCGACTACGGCCTGGCCGCCGCGGTGATGTCCGCCGATACCGCGCGCTGCGAACGCGTCGCCCGTGGCCTGCGCGCCGGCATCGTCTGGATCAACTGCTCGCAACCCACCTTCAGCGAATTGCCCTGGGGCGGCGTCAAGCGCAGCGGCATCGGCCGCGAACTGGGCGAATGGGGCCTGGACAACTATCTGGAGACCAAGCAGATCACCCGCTATGAAAGTGGCGAGGCGTGGGGGTGGTATTTGAAGTGAACGGCCTCGGCGCCAGCCCTGACACGTGGCGAGCGGAGGCGGAGCCTGTCAGACACACCGCGCGTCGGGCTTCGCTTCGCTCGACCTGGGCGGGCCCGCCCAACCAGGACCGTTGGGACGGGGCGCGCAGCGCCGAAGCCCGGCGCATGGCGGAGCTGGCGCGGGACATGCACACGCTGCCCCTTTCGCTCATGGTCACGCTTGCAGCAGGTATTCCAGCACCTCACCCATCAATACCCGCCCCGCTGCATAGTTCGCCACGGGCGTGGCGGCCAGTTCATCGACCGTCTGCACCCAAGGTCCCGGACGCAGCTCATCGGCGCACTCGGCCAGCAGGTCGGCGACCATGGCCGGGGTCATTTCCGGGTGGCACTGCAGGCCGATCACCCGTCGGCCGAATTGGAACGCCTGGTGCGGGCAGGCCTCGCTGGACGCCAGCAGCGCGGCGCCAGGCGGCAGCTCGAAGGTTTCGCCGTGCCAGTGCAGCAGTTCGATGCGCTCGGGAAAGACGAAACGCCCCGCCTCCGCCTCGTCCGCTCGCCAGACCGGGAACCAGCCGATTTCCGCCTCGCCATTGGCATACACCCGGGCACCCAGGGCGCTGGCGATCAGCTGCGCGCCGAGACAGACGCCCAGCACCGCCACGCCGGCATCGATGGCTGCGCGCAGGAAGGCCTTCTCCGCCACCAGCCAGGGCAGCTCGGCTTCGTCGTTGACGCTCATCGGCCCGCCCATGGCAACGATCAGGTCGCACTCGTCCAGGGCGGGTAGACGCGCATCGGGCATGAAGAAACGGGTGTGTTGCACCTCGGCGCCGCGCGCGGCGAACCAGTCGGCCATGTTGCCGACATCCTCGAACGGTACGTGCTGCAGCACCCGTACGCGCATGTTTCGCTCCTCAGGCCAGCGGTTCGGGGCTGGCCAGCTTCAGGCCGACGATGCCGGCGATGATCATGACCAGGCACAGGCTGCGCAGCACGCCGAGCTGCTCGCCCATGTAGAACATGGCATACAGCACCGTGCCGATGGTGCCGATACCGACCCATACCGCATAGGCCAATCCCAGCGGTAGCACGCGTACCGACAGGCTCAGCAGGTAGATGCTCAGCAGCAGGAAGAAGCCGCAGTACAGGCTCGGCCACAGGCGGGTGAAGCCGTCGGTGCGCGGAATGATCGAGGCGTACAGCACCTCGCAGAGCCCCGCCAGCAGCAGGAATCCCCAGCCATTCAACCAGGCCATCGTTTTTCTCTCTCTTCGGGCGGGGCGGCGCCGCTATGGATCGTGATGAAAACCGCCGTAGGGCGGTGCAACCCGCCGGGTCGGAGTTGGCTTTGGCCATCGTCCGCGCGGGTTGCACCCGCCCTACACCATCACAGGCACGGCATTCAGCCCTTGGCGGTGCGCTTTTTCTTTTCCGGGTCGTCGAACGGCATGCTGTGGGCGATCGCCCTGGCCGTGAGGCTGCCACGTACCTCCAGCGCCGTGCCTTGCTCGGCGTAAGGCACCTCGAAGCGGGCGATGGCCATGGACTTTCGGCTCAGCCGCGAGTACATCGCGCAGGTGATCACCCCGACCTGCTTGCCATCGGCCCAGAGGGTGTCGCCTTCGGCCGCCGCCTGTTCGCCCTCGAGCAGCACGCCGAAGATCCTGAAGCGCTCCCGGCCCTTGAGCCGCGCATGCTCGATGCCGCCGCGGAATTCGCCCTTGGTCGGCGAGACGGTGAAATCCAGGCCCAGCTCCCAGAGGGTGTCGCCGGCCGGCTCGTCGGCGAAGGGGTATTTCTCGGAGTTGTCGTAGGGGAAGAACAGCAGATAGCTCTCGACCCGCAGCCAGTCCAGCGCGGTGAACGCGCAGGGAATGATGCCCAGCGCCTTGCCCTTTTCCAGGATGCTGTCCCAGATCAGCGGCGCATCGGCGGCCTTGCAGAAGATTTCGTAGCCGCGCTCGCCGGTGTAGCCGGTGCGCGAGATCATCACCGGCCGGTCGAACAGCTTGGTCTGGATATGGTGGAAGTACGGCAGGTCGCGGATGCCCGGCACGTGCTCGGCGAGAAAATCCACCGCCAGCGGCCCCTGCAGCGAGAGATCGTGCAGGTCGTCGTCGAACAGCACCGCCACCTGGCGGCCCTGGGCCGAGCGTACGAGCATCTCGTAGCCGTTGCCGGCGCCGTGCACCACCATGAAGGCATTGGGGCCGGTGCGGTAGATGACGCAGTCGTCGACGAACTTGCCCGCCTCGTTGAGCATCGTCGCGTAGACCGACTTGCCCGGATACAGCTTGGAAATATCGCGGCTGGTGGCATATTCGAGCAGCGACTCGGCATGCGGGCCGACATAGTGCACCTTCTTCAGCCCGGAGACGTCCATCAGCCCGGCGCGGGTACGGATCGCCTCGTGGGCATCGGCCAGTGAGGTGGTCCCGTAGGTCCAGGCCGTGCCCATGCCGTTCCAGTCTTCGAGCGCGGACCCCAGGGCACGATGCCGGGAAGCCAGGGCGGAAATGCGCCAGGAATTAGCCATGTTGTTCTCCAGTTCGTTTGCAAGGCCTGCACGCAGGCGTCGTTCAAGGTGGATGCGCCGCGCTGCGGCGATTGGAATTGCCTGCCCTC
Organism: Pseudomonas lopnurensis; assembly: GCF_015070855.1. GTDB lineage: Bacteria > Pseudomonadota > Gammaproteobacteria > Pseudomonadales > Pseudomonadaceae > Stutzerimonas > Stutzerimonas lopnurensis. The sequence continues at coordinate 107,832 of NZ_JADDIX010000018.1, read as the reverse complement.
AGGCGGCCCGGACCTCCGGATCGAACTGGCTGAGCCAGTCCACCACCGTCTGCCGGTAGAGCGTCAGCCCCTTGTAGTCGGCGATGACCTCCGGCAGGTCCCTCAGCACCCGGTGCAGGCGGCAGGCCCAGGCCGGGTTGGTGGCCAGTTCCTCGAGGCTGATCAGGTAGGTACGGATGCCGAACAGCAGCGCGTTGCTGCGCGGCAGGCGCGGCATGAACTGCAGCTCGACGCGCAGGTGCACCAGCCGGGCGACGTTCTCCGGCGTCACCAGGCCGCGCTCGTGGCCCCATTCGTGGAAGGTCTCGGATGAGGTATCCAGGCGCGGGTTGATGGTCATGGTCCAGTTCAGCCGGCGCACCGGCTGGCCGACCTGGATGTTCAGCAGGTACTTCAATGCACGGTCGAACACGCCCATTTGCGGTGCCAGCGGTACCGGCGCGTGCCACTGCTTGAAGCTCATGCCGGCATCGAACTTGATCGACCAGTCCGCCGGGCAGGTGACCATGCCGGCGTCCATGAACAGGTCGCCGTCGCGCTGGTCGAGCACGGCGAAATCGCCCTGGGCCTGGCGGGTGATGTACTCCAGCGGCTCGCACGGCAGGGTCGCCGGATCGCCGAAGGTGAAATGTTGCTCGATGCCCAGCGGACGGTTGATCCAGGTCCAGCGGTCGCCGTCGCGTTGCAGTTCGAAGTGCTCCGGGTAGTCGGCGGCCAGGTGCTCCATGAGCATTTCCAGGCTGTCCCAGGCGGCCTGGGCCATGTGCGGCATCACCAGGCAGCGGCCGGGATCCCTTTCCAGCACGCGGGCGCGCTCGGCCATCTCCGAAACGTAGTGCTCGTCGATGTCGAACCAGTGTTCGAATACCGAGCCCGATGCGCCGCCATTGGCCGGCTCGAGGTTCACCGAGTACATGTAGCTGTCCTCGGGGAACGGGAAGGGAAAACGGGCGATGGCCTGCGGGCTGTTGCGGAAGGTGAAGTCGTCCCGGTAGGTTTCCAGGGGTTTCATGACGACGGGCATAGCGGGAACTCTCCTGGTGCAGTGGCGCAGCTCAATGGATGGTTTCAGCGATACGGTGGCCGGGTGGAGCGTCGTCCACCCTACAGATCGAGCAGCAGCGCACTGGCGCAGCCGCCGCGGGAAACGCAGGGCATCAGCGAATCGGCGCGTTGTGCTTCGTCGAGGTAGTGGTCGCGATGTTCCACCGCGCCGGCCAGGTAGCGCGTCGCGCATTGGCCGCAGACCCCGCCACGGCACAGGTTCGGCACCTCGACACCGGCAGCTTCCAGCGCCTCCAGCAGGCTGAGGTCGGCCGGTACCTCGATGCGCTGTCCGCTGCGCGCCAGTTCGACGCGAAACGCCAGGCCCGGCTCGGGCGCGGCGAAGGCTTCCCAGTGCACCCGGCCATCCGGCCAGCCCAGCGCCCGGGCCTGCTCGCGCAACCCGTCCAGCAGGCGCTGCGGGCCGCAGGCGTAGAGGTGGGTGCCGAGCGGCTGGCCGGCCAGCAGCGCGGCGAGGTCCAGGCGCTGGCCGGCGCTGGAGTCGTAGGCGTGCAGGCGATCCCCGAGGCGTTCGGCCAGTTCGTCGACGTAGGCATCGGTGAGGCGGCCGCGGAAGGCATAGTGCAGTTCGAACGAGGCGCCGCGAGCCTGGAGCTCGGCGATATAGGCCATGAACGGGGTGATGCCGATACCGCCGGCCACCAGCACGTGATGACTGGCCTGCGAATGCAAGGGGAACAGGTTGTGCGGCCGCGAGAGCTGCAAGCGATCGCCCACCGCCACCCGCTCGTGCAGGTAGCGCGAGCCGCCGCGCGATGCGTCCTGCAGGCGCACGGCGATGCGGTAGCGGGTGCTGTCGGCGGGGTCGCCGAGCAGCGAGTAGGCGTTGCGCAGCGTGCGCTCGCCAAGCGGCATCAGCACCTGCACGTGGCTGCCGGAGGAAAAGCCCGGCAGTTGCCCTTCAGCCGCCTCGAAGGTGAATTCCCGCACCACCGGCGTCAACTGGCGCACGGCGCAGACCCGGACCTCCATCAGCGCGCTCATGGCCGATCCTCCCCGTAGGGGCGGCTCGGGTCGAGGCAGACGCCCATGTAGGCCCCCAGGCGCTGGGAGAAGTGCTCGCGGACCAGCAGCCGGACGCCGCAGCCGCTGCAGTTGGCCTCGCCCTCCTCGCCGATGTCCTGGAAGGTGGCGCAATGCACGCAATAGAGCCGTCGCCGCGCACCACTCTTGATCAGCTCGATCTCGTCGCCGAGCAGGCCGGCATGCCGGGCCAGGCGGTAGACGTGCCAGACAAAGGTCTCGTCGCCGACCACGTACAGACGCGTGCCCACCTCGGCCTGCTCCAGCAGCAGTTGCAGGCGCAGGTAGAGCGCCGCCGGGCTCGGGAAGCGCTCCTGCTGGATGTCCGCCGCCAGCTCCCCGCCCAGGCTGAGCAGCAGCGCTGGCGCCGGGTGATCCAGCAAGGGCACGGCACAGGCCGCATCCTGCGCCACCAGCAGACGGCGACGTGCCGGCTGTGGCGAAGCCGCGGTGCGATAGCGGGGTTTGCTGAATATCGTATCGGTGCCTGACGCGGTCATCTGGAGCCTCCCTGAAACACGAAATCGGCGACGTGGGCGAAGAAAATGTTCACCCCTGAAAATTCCTGGAGGGAACTTTTTGTTCTTTTAGAGAAAGCATGGAGCATGCCAGTTTTCTACGATTCGCCGTTTTAACCGGCCTTTGCGCCATTGACGGCCCATTCCTGGGAATGAACGGGGGCTAACGTGCACAAAGCGAGGTCAAATGCCGAAGAAGGCGCGCCGAATCAGCGCAATGGCCGAAATTGCGAAGGGGTAGCTTCACCGGTGAAATGCATGGTGATCGACGTACGGGTTGCAACCCGCCATTGCGGTATCGGCCGCCTGACGGCCGCCAGCTTCTCGCATGCGCGTGGGTTGCACCCGCCGGACGCGCCTGAACGGCTGGACGGGATGTGCAAAGACCGCTGCGCAGGTATCAGTCCGCCTGCTGCGCTTCCATCAGGTCGATCTGGCGGATCAGCTTGCGCGCCAGCTCTTCGTCCAGCCGCTTGCGCCGCACCAGACGGAACAGCTCGTCACGCTCCGCACGCAGGCCGGCGAGCCGCAGCTGCCGTTCGATTTCCTCCTGGCGCAGGGCGTTCTGCCGGGTCTCACCCTCATCGAGCCGGGCCCGGGCGTCGATGCGATAGCGGTAGAGATCGGTGATGCGGGCCGCGGCCTCGATATAGCGGTCGGCATCGGGCCGGCCCTCGCTCATCTCGTGCTGGGCCTTCTCGATGGCACGGATGGCGGCGCGTGCGGCGATATCGCGGGCACGCTCGGCCGCCGAACGCCGCCCGTGCTCCTCCGGGAGCTCGAGCCCCTTTCTGAGCAGCCAGGGCATGCCGATGCTGGCCACCAGCAGCGAAACGATGATCACCCCGGCGGCCAGCAGAATGGCCAGGTCGCGCGCGGGGAACGGCGTACCGTCGCCCATCGCCAGCGGCAGGGTCAGCACGCCGGCCAGAGTGATGGCACCGCGTGCGCCGGCCACCGACATCAGCGCCGAGACCCGCCACAAGGAAGGGTCGGCCTTGTGCCTGCCGCGGTAGAGCCCGAAGCGGATCGACAGCCAGACCCAGGCGAAACGCACCGCCCCCAGGGCCAGGTTGATGACGATCACGTAGAGCAGCAGCCAGATCGGCTCGTGGTGGCCGGTTTCCTGCACCACCTGGCTGGCACCGGCGACGATGTGCGGCAACTGTTCGCCGAGCAGCACGAAGATCAGACCATTCAGGGAGAACTGCAGGGTGTCCCAGACCGCCGTGCGCCGCACCCGGGTCACTGCCAGCGCCTTGCCGGAGAGCTCCGTGTAGCTCATGGTGATCCCCGCCGCCACCGCGGCGAGGATGCCGGACAGATGCAGGTGTTCGGCGCCCATATAGGCCAGGAAGGGAATCAGCAGGCTGATCAGGATCTGCACCCCGGTTTCCTCACCCAGGCGCCGCGACAGCCATTCCTTCACGCGGGTGATGATCCAGGTGACCGCCACGCCGATCGTCGCGCCACCCAGGGCCAGTTGCAGGAAGCTGAGCGTCGCCTCGGACAGGACGAAGCTGCCGGTCAGGGTCGCGGCGATGGCGAAGCGCAGGCAGACCAGGCCGGAGGCATCGTTGAGCAACGACTCACCTTCGAGGATGTGCATCAGGCGCTTGGGCAGCGTGACCCGCGCGGCGATCGCCGAGACCGCCACCGGATCGGTCGGCGAAATCACCGCCGCCAGGGCGAAGGCCACCGGCATGGGGATCGCCGGCATTAGCAGGTGAATGAAGTAGCCGACCCCCAGCACGGTGATGAACACCAGGCCCAGGGCCAGCGCGAGGATCATGCCCCGGTCGCGCAGCAAGCCTTCCTTGGGAATGCGCCAGCCATCGAGAAACAGCAGCGGCGGCAGGAACAGCAGGAAGAACACGTCCGGGTTCAGCTCCAGCCGCCAGTTGCTGGCCATGCCGATGACCGCGCCGACGGCGATCTGCACCAGCGGCAGGGGAACCGGCACGGGCGACATGCGCACCAGGGTACTGCTGACGATGACGCCGACGAACATCACCAGAATCAGGGTGATGGTTTCCATGCCTGAACTCCCACCGGACAGAGCGAACGCGCCATTCTAGCGGCAGATGTGCAGATTCGGATGTGCTGGATGGCGTCGCCGCATCGGCGCACGCTCAGCTGCGGCGCTACGCGTCCCGACCCAACCTACAGCGCGATGGGCCGTAGGTTGGGTTGAGCGCAGCGAAGCCCAACGAGCGGGATATCAGGCGACACACTTGCCGTGCCATTGTTGGGCTTCGCCGCCATGCGCCTCGGCCCAACGCATACCTCAGCCTCTAGAACCCCTGCCCCGGCACCCAGCGGGTACCCGCCAGCGGCACGCGGGCCATCGCCGCGGATTCCACGGTCAGCGCCACCAGGTCCTCGGGATCGAGGTTGTGCAGGTGCGACTTGCCACAGGCGCGGGCCATGGTCTGCGCTTCGAGCACCAGCACACGCAGGTAGTTGGCCAGCCGACGGCCGCCTTCCACCGGATCGAGGCGCTTGGACAGCTCCGGGTCCTGGGTGGTGATGCCAGCCGGGTCGCGGCCATTCTGCCAGTCGTCGTAGAAACCGGCGGCCGAGCCGATCTTCTTCAGCTCGTCGTCCAGGCGCGGATGGTTGTCACCCAGGGCGATCAGCGCGGCGGTGCCGATGGCCACCGCGTCGGCGCCCATCGCCATGGCCTTGGCCACGTCGGCGCCGGTGCGGATGCCGCCGGAGACGATCAGCTGCACCTTGCGGTGCATGTCCATCTCCTGCAGCGCCTGCACCGCCTGCGGGATCGCCGAGAGGATCGGGATGCCGACGTGCTCGATGAACACTTCCTGGGTCGCCGCGGTACCGCCCTGCATGCCGTCGAGGACGATCACGTCGGCACCGGCCTTCACCGCCAGCTTGACGTCGTAGTAAGGGCGGCTGGCGCCGATCTTGACGTAGATGGGTTTTTCCCAGTCGGTGATCTCGCGAATCTCGGCGATCTTGATCGCCAGGTCGTCCGGGCCGGTCCAGTCGGGGTGACGGCAGGCGCTGCGCTGGTCGACGCCGACCGGCAGGGTGCGCATGCCGGCCACGCGTTCGGTGACCTTCATGCCCAGCAGCATGCCGCCGCCGCCGGGCTTGGCGCCCTGGCCGAGGACGATCTCGATGGCGTCGGCCTTGCGCAGATCGTCCGGGTTCATGCCGTAGCGCGACGGCAGATACTGGTAGACCAGGTGCTGCGACTGGCCGCGCTCTTCCGGGGTCATACCGCCGTCGCCGGTGGTGGTGCTGGTACCGGCGATGCTCGCGCCACGGCCGAGGGCTTCCTTGGCCTGGGCGGACAGCGCGCCGAAGCTCATGCCGGCGATGGTCACCGGGATCTTCAGGTGGATCGGCTTCTTGGCGAAGCGGGTGCCGAGCACCACGTCGGTGCCGCACTTCTCGCGGTAGCCCTCCAGCGGGTAGCGCGACATGCTGGCACCGAGCAGCAGCAGGTCGTCGAAGTGCGGCACCTTGCGCTTGGTGCCGCCACCGCGAATGTCGTAGATGCCGGTTTCGGCGGCGCGCTGGATTTCCTGGATGGTCAGGCGGTCGAAGGTGGCGGACTCGCGCAGTACCGGTGAATATTCGTTGCTCATGGGGAGCTCCTCGAAATGGATGATCCGGTAGGAGCGGGCGGGGACGCCGAGTCCACGCCCGCGAATGCTTTTTCGCGGGCATGGCCCGCTCCTACAGCGGCAGGTATCGGTTCAGTCAGTACGCCGAGGCGTTGTCGACCTTGAAGTTGTAGAGCTGGCGGGCCGAGCCGTAGCGCTTGAAGCTGGCCGGGTCCTCGTCGAAGCCGGCGCGGTTCAGCAGTTCGGCCAGCTCCTCGAGGTGCTCGGCGCGCATTTCCTTCTCGATGCAGTCCGAACCCAGCGACTTGACGCTACCCTTCACGTAGATGCGCGTCTCGTAGAGCGAATCGCCCAGGGCATCGCCGGCGTCGCCGCAGACCACCAGGCGGCCGGCCTGGGCCATGAAGCAGCTCATGTGGCCGATGCTGCCGCCGACCACGATGTCGACACCCTTCATCGAGATGCCGCAGCGCGCGCCGGCGTCGCCCTCGATCACCAGCAGGCCGCCATGGGCAGTGGCGCCCGCCGACTGCGAGGCGCTGCCCTTGACCCGCACCATGCCGCTCATCATGTTCTCGGCCACGCCGACGCCGACATTGCCATGCACGGTGACGCTGGCCTTCTGGTTCATGCCCGCGCAGTAGTAGCCCGCATGCCCCTGGATATCGATGGACAGCGCCTCGTTGATGCCGACGGCCAGGTTGTGCTTGCCGTCCGGATGGGTCACCAGCCACTCGCGCTCGCGCAGGTCCCTGGCCTGGTCATGCAGCGCCTGGTTGAGATCACGCACGGTGGATTCGGTGAGATTGATGGTTTTCATTCGGTGCGCTCCTCAAACAGCCTTCTTTTCCCAGACATACAGGGTGGCCGGTTCCGGCTCCCAGACCTTGGCCTTGTCGATTCCCGGCAGGCTGGCCAGCGCCTGGTACTCCGAGGCCATGGCCACGTAGTCGTCGGTCTCGGCGAGGATCGCCGGCTTGCAGGCGATCGGGTCGCGGATCACGGCGAAGCCGTCGCGGGTGCCGATGGCGAAGGTGAAGAAGCCGTCGAGGTCTTCCAGGGCGTGATCCAGCGCCTGCTGCAGGCTGTCGCCCTGCTGCAGGCGCCAGGTCAGGTAGCCGGCGGCAACCTCGGTGTCGTTCTCGGTTTCGAAGCCGATGCCGTGGCGCTCGAGTTCCTGGCGCAGGCGGAAATGGTTGGACAGCGAGCCGTTGTGCACCAGACAGAGATCGTCACCGGTGGAGAACGGGTGGCTGCCCTCCATGGTGACCGCGCTTTCGGTCGCCATGCGGGTGTGGCCGATGATGTGGCTGCCTTTCATGCCGGCCAGCGAGAAGCGCTCGGCGATCTCCGCCGGCAGCCCCATGCCCTTGAGAATCTCGATGCTCCGGCCCGCACTCATCACGCGCACGTCCGGCGCCAGCGTCTTCAGCGCGGCACGCACCATGGCCTCATCGGCATTGACTTTCAGCACGGCGGCGCTGGCGTTCCTGAACCAGTCCAGGGAGCAGCCGAGGCAGCCTTCCAGTTCGCCCATCAGGGTCTTCCAGTCGTATTCGACTTCGCCGCTCTGCAGGGTCAACTTGACCCAGCCCTCATTGACCTCGTCGCCATAGATGGCGAAACCGGCACTGTCCGGCCCGCGCCCGGTCATGGCCAGCAGCATCGGCTCGAACAACTCGCCGAGCCGGGACTCCAGCGCGGGGTTCTTCAGATAAAGCCCTACGATTCCACACATAAAAGCAGTCCTCACTTCGTTCGGTAGCGGCAAGCCTCAAGCTGCAAGCTGACCGAGTTGATACGGATGTTGTGCAACGCTTCGAACCGCTCTTTCTTGCAGCTTGAAGCTTGCGGCTTGCCGCTAGAAAAACTCGGTATACCGCTGGATTTCCCAATCGGAGACGTGACGGCTGTATTCCACCCATTCCATGCGCTTGAGCTTGAGGAACTCGTCGACGATCTCGGCGCCGAGCGTCTCGCGGAACAGCGGGTCGGCCTCCAGCGCATCGCAGGCTTCCTTGAGCGATTGCGGCAGGGTCTGGATGCCGCGTGCGGCGATCTTTTCCAGGCCCAGGTCGTAGAGGTTCTCGTTGCACGGCGCCCCGGCCTCGAGCTGGCGGTCGATGCCATCGAGCCCGGCGGCGATGACCGCGGCGGTGACCAGGTAGGGATTGCAGCCGGCATCCGGCAGGCGGAACTCGATGCGCCCATAGGGAATGCGCACCATCGCCGAGCGGTTGTTGGAACCGTAGGCGACGAAGGCCGGCGCCCAGGTCGCGCCGGACAGCGAGCGCCCCACCACCAGCCGCTTGTAGGAATTGACCGTCGGCGCGGCGAAGGCGCACAGCGCCGGGGCATGGGCCAGCAAGCCGGCGGCGAAGTGATAGGCCATCTTCGACAGGCCCATGCCACTGGGATCGCTGGCATCGTGGAACAGATTGCCGCTCTCCGCGTTGCCGATCGACAGGTGGAAGTGCATGCCATTGCCGGCGCGCTTCGGATCCGGCTTGGGCATGAACGAGCAGATCATGCCCAGCTCGTTGGCGATTTCGCCGGCGGCCATGCGGAAGAAGGTGAAGCGATCCGCCGAGGTCATGGCGTCGCTGTAGGTGTAGTTGATCTCGAACTGGCCGTTGGCATCCTCGTGGTCGATCTGGTAGATCTCGAAGTCGACCTTCTGCAGGGCTTCGGTCAGGCGCTCGAGGAATTCCCGCGAACGCGACAGGCCCTTGTAGTCGTAGCAGGGCTTGTCCAGGTTGTCGCTGGCATCGACCAGTTGCAGGCGGCCTTCGCCGTCGCGACGGAACAGGCTGAACTCCGGCTCCAGGCCGGTGTTCAGGGTCCAGCCCCGTTCGCTCAGGCGCCGCACCTGCTGCTGCAGTACGTAGCGGCTGTCGTAGGGCCAGGGTTTACCGTCGACGTGGCCGATGCACAACACGCGGCCATAGCCCGGCTGCCAGGGCACCGGCGTCAGGGTGGAAAGATCGCCACGCGCCATGAAATCCGGCCCATGGGGTTCCATGCCCATGCCGCAGATGGCGAAACCGGCAAACCCGGCGCCCACTTCCGCGACGGACTCCAGGCCGCACACCGGTACCGATTTGGTCTTGGCCGAGCCATGGATATCGACAAACTGTGCCAGGACGTACTTGATGCCGTGCTGGTCGATGATTCGCTGTGTTTCGCTGGGCAACATCGTGATTCGCTCCTTGGTAGGCCGCACATATTCCGCAAGGGAAATTAATTTTCACATTAGGAAATGCAAAGCGCTTGCCAACCTGCCCCAAGGGAACGGAAACACGCCGTGAAACCCCGTTTCTTCTATATAAGGAGGAAAGATGTTTTCATAGGACGAAAATTCGCACCGTCTGGAACCTCGTCGCGGCACAGGAGCCTGTTCATTCTTGGTGCGAAATATATATTCCAGGAACTAAAATCGCGCAGACCAATGACCAAATCGACCGATACGCCGCCCCGCCTCAAACTCGAGCAGTACCTCGGTATCCAACTCAAGCGCCAGCGCCAGGCCCAGGGCCTGAAGATCGCCGACGTGGCCCGCATCGCCGGCATCAGCCAGGGCATGCTGAGCAAGATCGAGAATGCCCAGGTGTCCACCAGCCTGGATTCCCTCAGCCGCTTGTGCGACGTGCTCGGCATGCCGATGTCCAAGCTGTTCAGCCAGTACGACCAGCAAGGCAGCGGCGCCCTGCTGGTCAAGCAGGGCGAAGGCATGGAAGTGGTGCGCCGCGGGACGGAAAAAGGCCATACCTACCATCTGCTGAACCATACCCGCGGGCCGAAGAAAAGCTTCGAGGCCTACATGATCACCATGGACGATGCCAGCGAGGAGTTCCCCACCTTCTCCCATCCGGGCACCGAGTTCATTCACCTGCTCGAAGGCGAACTGATCTATCGCCACGGCAACCTGCTCTACCCGATGCACGCCGGCGACAGCCTGACCTTCGACGGTGAAGTCCCGCATGGCCCGGAGAAGCTGGTCGAAGTACCGATCCGCCTGCTCTCGATCATGAACTACGACAAGGACTGAGCACGCTCACGGCAAGGCTTCCAGACGCAACAGACCCTGGGCCTTTTCCAGCATCCGGCGGACCTCTTCGGCCATCGCAGCGGCCAGCGCCAGGCGCCTTTGCTGGGTCATTCGCGGCCGCGACAGCGCGCAACTGAGGGCGCCGAGCACCTGCCCGCCGACATCGACGATGGGCACTGCGAGGCCGGTATAGCCCGGCAGACGACGATCCGGCACGCCACAGGCGAAACCCAGGCGCCGCACGCTGTCCAGCGTGCCGGCTATGACCTGCGCGTCCAGCCCGTAATCGACACGCAGCACCGCCGCGTTGTGCTCGAGAATGGCGCTACGCTCGGCCCGGCCCAGCTGGGCCAACAGCACCTGCGAGCCCTGCCCCACCCCCATGGGGATGCGCCCGCCCACGGCGTGGCTGTAGCAGCGCACGGGCTGCTCGCCATCCTGCATCTCCAGGCACAGGACATGATGACCGTCCGGCACCAGCAGGAAGAAGCTGTCGCCGAAGCGCCTGGCCAATCGCCACAGCGCAGGCCTGGCCAGATCCCGCAGGCCATGGGCATTGCCCGCCTGCGCAGCGAGCGCGAACAGGCCGTAGCCCAGCACGAAGCGGCCACGCTGCCTGCCGTTGCCAACGAACCCCTGCCGGCGCAGCGCCTGCAACAGACGGTAGGTCGTCGCCTTCGAACAGCCGCTGCTGGCGCACAGCCGCTGCAGATCGGCACCGGCTTCGCCCGCCGCGGCGATCTCGCGCAACAACCCCAGGCCGCGCTCCAGCGTCTGGCTGCCGGTCACCTCGCCATGCCGCCTCGATTCCCCCATCGCTTTCTCACATGTTGATAAAAACGCCGATGCGAAAGGCGATGCAAATTGCACACCGCGCCGGACACGACAATCTCGCGCCATCTCCCGAACCGAGGCGCTCTTCATGTACCCGCACATCCAGATGATCAACAGCGACACACACCTTCCCACTCATGTCGACGTCGCCATCATCGGCGGCGGCATCATCGGCGTCTGCACCGCCTATTTCCTGGCCGCCCGCGGGGTTTCCGCAGTGGTGCTGGAAAAGGGCCGGCTCGCAGCGGAACAGTCCTCGCGCAACTGGGGCTGGTGCCGCACCCTGGGCCGCGACCTGGCGGAAATCCCGCTGGCCATGGCCAGCCTGAAGATCTGGGATGACTGGCAAACGACGCTGGGCGAGGACACCGGCTTTCAGCGCAGCGGCATTCTCTATGTCTGCGAAAGCGCCCGGCAGCAGGCGGAACAGGCGCACTGGCTGCGCGCGGCCAGCGCGCAGGGGGTTGTGGCCCGTGAGCTCGATCCGGTCCAGTTGCGCCAGCTGCTGCCGCAGGCGGCCCGCCACCACTGGCTCGGCGCGCTGCACGCCCCCGAGGATGGCCGGGCCGAACCGCATATGGCCACAGCGGCGATCGCCCGTGCCGCGCAGCGCCTGGGCGCGCGCTTCCACGAGCAATGCGCGGTACGCGGGCTGATCCGCGAAGCGGGCCGCGTAAGCGGCGTGGTGACCGAACACGGCGAACTGCGCTGCGCCAGCGTGGTGCTCGCCGGCGGCGCTTGGTCGTCGCTGTTCTGTCGCCCCCTCGGCATCCGCCTGCCGCAGCTCAAGGTGATCGCCTCCGTGCTGCGCACCGCGCCGATGCCGGGCGGGCCGGAACTGGCCGTAGGGGCCCATGACTTCGCCTTCCGCAAACGTCGCGACGGTGGCTACACCATCGCCCAGCGCAGCGCCAACATCGCTCCGATCACTCCGGACAGCTTCCGCTATCTGGCGGATTTCCTGCCGGCCCTCGCCAGGCAGTACCGGGAGCTGCGGGTGCGCCTGGGCCGGCAGTTCATCGACGAGTGGCGCCTGCCGACGCACTGGTCGCCGGACCGGCCCGGCCCGTTCGAAGCGCTGCGGGTGCTCGATCCGCAACCCGACCGCGCGATCCTCGCCGAGGCGCGCCGGGCGCTGTGCCGGCACTTTCCGTTCTTCGAGGGGCTGCAGGTCAGCCAGACCTGGGCGGGTGCCATGGATGCCACGCCCGACGCTCTGCCGGTGATCGGCCCGGTGGCCGAACTGCCGGGTCTGTTCCTGTCCACCGGCTATTCGGGGCACGGCTTCGGCATCGCACCGGGTGCCGGCGCCCTGATGGCCGATCTGATCAGCGGCCAGGTCCCGGTGGTCAGCCCGTACCCCTTTCGCTTCGAGCGTTTTTCGCGTGCCCGGTAAGAGTTTCCTGCAGGGATATTTTTTTTCACAAACCTATGGACCGATGCGTTCCGTTCGCTTATAAAAACACCCAAGCGAATAATATATTCTTGGCAGTTAAAAATATTCGCATACAAACAAAGCATTCACTTATCAAATTTGCATTTGCGCCTTCTGCCTCCACCCCCTTGAGGACTAGACATGCAACACGCACAGGACCACTTCATCATCAAGATCAGCTGCCCGGCCACTTCGGGCATCGTCGCCGCGGTGACTTCCTTCCTCTCCGCGAACGGTTGCTACATCAGTGAAATGGCGCAATTCGACGATGAATTCAGCGGTCGGTTCTTCATGCGCGCGGTGTTTCGCTTCAATGCCGGCCTGGAAGGCGACATCACCACCCTCGAGCAGGGTTTCGTCGCCGTCGCCAATGACTTCGACATGACCTGGGAGCTGCACAGCACGGCCCGCCCCATGCGAGTGCTGCTGATGGTGAGCAAGTTCGACCATTGCCTGAACGACCTGCTGTATCGCTACCACAAGGGCGAGATGGACATGCAGATCACCGCCATCGTCTCCAACCACCTGGACCTGCGGCCGATGGCCGAGCGTGAAGGCATCCGCTTCATCTACCTGCCGGTGACCAAGGAAACCAAGGCCCGCCAGGAAGCCGAGCTGATGAAGGTCATCGACGAGACCGAGACCGAACTGGTGGTTCTGGCGCGCTACATGCAAATCCTCTCCGACGACCTGTGCAAGCAACTGTCGGGCCGCGCGATCAACATCCACCACTCGTTCCTGCCCGGTTTCAAGGGCGCCAAGCCATACCACCAGGCCTTCGACCGCGGCGTCAAGCTGATCGGCGCCACCGCCCACTACGTCACTTCCGACCTCGACGAAGGCCCGATCATCGAGCAGGAGGTGCAGCGCGTCGACCATGCCTACAAGCCCGACGACCTGGTGAACATCGGCCGCGACACCGAAACCGTGGCGCTCTCCAAGGCGGTCAAGTACCACCTGCAGCACCGCGTCTTCCTCAACCACGACAAGACGGTGATCTTCCGGTGAACAGCCCGACCTGCGAAAAAGTCATCGACGGCAAGGCCGTCTCGGCGAAGGTCCTCGCCGAAGTGGCGGCCGACGTCGCCCTGCTCGCCGCCGAGGGCACCCTGCCGGCGCTCGCGGTTGTGCTGGTCGGCGACGACCCGGCCAGCCACGTCTACGTGCGCAACAAGGTACTGCGCGCCGGGGAAGTGGGCATCCGCTCGCTGGAACACCGGCTGCCGGCCGACGCCAGTGCCGAACAGGTGCTGGCGCTGATCGCCGAACTGAACGCCGACCCGGCGCTGCATGGCATCCTCGTGCAATTGCCACTGCCGGCGCACATCGACGAAACCCGCGTCTTGCAGGCCATCGACCCGGCCAAGGACGTCGACGGTTTCCACAGCGAGAACGTCGGCGGCCTCAGCCAGGGCCGCCCAGTGCTCACCCCGTGCACCCCGGCCGGCTGCATGCGCCTGCTGCGCGACACCCTCGGCGACCTGCGCGGCAAGCACGCGGTGGTGATCGGCCGCTCGAACATCGTCGGCAAGCCGATGGCGGCGCTGCTGCTGCAGGCGGACTGCACGGTGACCGTGCTGCATTCGCGCAGCCGCGATCCGCAGAGCCTGTGCCGCCAGGCCGACATCGTCGTCGCCGCGGTCGGTCGGCCCCGCATGATCGACGCCAGCTGGCTGAAGCCCGGCGCGGTGGTGATCGACGTCGGTATCAACCGCATCGAGGAGGATGGCCGCACCCGGCTGGTCGGCGACGTCGACTACGCCAGCGCCCTGCCCGTGGCCTCGGCAATCACCCCGGTGCCGGGCGGCGTGGGTCCGATGACCATCGCCATGCTGATGCAGAACACCCTGACCGCTGCCCGCCAGCAACGATCGCACGCGTCGGCCGTCACGGCCGCGGAGGAGGCAGCATGCCGTTCAGCCTGCTGAAGTACGGCCTGTCCTCGGAGTACCCGGCCGAAGTCGACCTGCCGGCGCCGAAGGAACTCAAGGACAGCTACGACGTGGTGATCATCGGCGGTGGCGGCCACGGCCTGGCCACCGCCTACTATCTGGCCAAGTACCACGGCGTGACCAACGTCGCGGTGCTGGAGAAGGCGTATCTCGGTGGCGGCAACACCGCCCGCAACACCGCGGTGATCCGCTCGAACTACCTCACCAGCGAAGGTGTGCGCTTCTATACCGAGTCGGTGAAACTGTTCAAGGCGCTCTCCAACGAGTTCGACTTCAACATCATGTATTCCGAGCGCGGCCAGCTGACCCTGGCGCACACCGACGCGACGGTGCGCGCCTTCCGCCAGCGCGCCGAGGTGAACAAGCACTTCGGTGGCCGCACCGAGATGATCGACCGCCAGCAGATCCGCGAACTGGTGCCGACGCTCAACCTCGACCCCGGCCACCTGCCGGTGCTCGCCGGGCTCTGGCACATCGACGGCGCCACTGCGCGCCACGATGCCGTGGCCTGGGGCTATGCCAAGCAGGCGGCCAAGCGCGGGGTGGAAATCCACCAGCTGACCGAGGTGCAGGACTTCGTGGTAGAGCACGGCAGGGTCACGGCGGTGAAGACCAACCGCGGCACCGTGAAGTGCGGCTGCGCGGTGCAGGCCATCGCCGGGTACAGCTCGCTGCTGATGAACAAGCTGGGCATCCGCGCACCGATCCACAGCTATCCGCTGCAGGCCATGGTGACCCAACCGTTCAAGCCCTTCCTCGATCCGCTGGTGAGCTCCTCGGCGCTGCATTGCTACGTGCAGCAGACCGGCCGTGGCGAGGTAGTGATCGGCGGTGGCTCGGACCCTTACCCGCTGTACAACACGCGCTCGACCCTGGAGCTCAAGGAGGGCCTGCTGGCCCATGCCATCGAGATGTTCCCGTTCCTGGCCAACGCCAAATTGATGCGCCAGTGGGCCGGCATCACCGACATGACGCCCGACTACAGCCCGATCATGGGCCTGTCGCCGCTGGAGAACTACTACCTGGACGCCGGCTGGGGCACCTGGGGCTTCAAGGCCACGCCGATCTGCGGCAAGACCATGGCCGAACTGGTCGCCAGCGGCGGCAAGGTCCCGGAACTCATCCGTCCCTTCGCCCTGGAACGCTTCTCGCGCTTCCGGCAGGTCAACGAAATGGGCGCCACGGCGGCAAGCCACTGACAACCAATCGCAATTTTCAAGTAGGAGCCAGCTTGCTGGCGATCGCGCCGACGCGAACGACCCCCAGCCTTGCTTGCCAAGGAGTCAACCATGAAGATCATGCCCTGCCCCCTGAACGGCCCGCGCAACATCAGCGAATTCACCTACGGCGGCGAGCTCAAGCAGATGCCCGACCCGCAGGCCTGCAGCGATGACGAGTGGGCCGATTACGTCTTCAATTGCGACAACCACGCCGGCGTAGTCACCGAATGGTGGCTGCACAACGCCTCCAGCTACTGGTTCCTCGCCGAGCGCCATACCGTCAGCGACGAGATCATCCGCACCTTCGACCCGAAGGAGCTCTTCGACCGTCGCGTCGACTTCGCCCAGCCAGCGGCACGCCAGGAGGTGGTCGCATGACGGCCTTCAACCGCCTGCCCGCGCCCATGGGCCTGCTGATCGACCGCGATCGACCGCTCGCCTTCAGCTTCGACGGCAAGGCCTACCAGGGCCTGCAGGGCGACAGCATCGCCAGCGCGCTGCTCGCCAACGGCCGCTGGCTGATGTCGCGCTCGTTCAAGTACCACCGTCCGCGCGGCCCGCTCAGCCTCGCCGGGCAGGACGCCAACACCCTGGTGCAGTTGCCCGATGAGCCCAACGCGCTGGCCGACATGCAGGCGCTCGCCGAAGGGCTCGAGGTCGGCGGGCAGAACTTCGCCGGCTCCCTGGACAGCGACCGCGATGCCCTGCTCGGGCATTTCTCGCGCTTCATGCCGGTCGGCTTCTATTACCGTTCCTTCTACAAGCCCCAAGGCATCTGGAAGGTCTGGGAACCGATCATCCGCAAGAAGGCCGGCCTCGGCGTGCTGAACCTGAAATTCCAGCCGGAGTACCACGACAAGGCCTTTCTCTTCGTCGACGTCGCGGTGGTCGGCGCCGGGCCGGCCGGGCTCAGCGCCGCGCTGCATGCCGCCAACACCGGTGCCAAGGTGCTGCTCGTCGAGCAGCAGCCCTACCTCGGCGGCGCCCTGGCCTGGGCGCGCTTCGACCTCGAAGGCGTACGCGCCGGGGCGCTGCGCGAGCGGCTGGTGGAGGCCGTGGAACAACACCCGAACATCCGCATCCTCAAGGAAGCCACCTGCAACGCCTGGTTCGTCGACAACTTCCTGCCGGTGATCCAGGGCACGCGGCTGTACAAGGTGCGCGCCAGGGAGTGCATCGTGGCCACCGGCGCCTTCGACCAGCCGGTGGTGTTCCGCAACAACGACCTGCCCGGCATCATGCTCACCAGCGCCGCCCAGCGGCTGATGAAGCTCTACGCGGTGAAACCGGGCAACCGCGCGGTGGTGCTGACCGGCAACGACGACGGCTACCTCGCCGCGCTCGACCTGCACGAGGCCGGGGTGGCCGTCGCCGCGGTCATCGACCTGCGCGACGCACCCGCTGACGGCCTGCTGGTCACCGCCCTGCAGACCCGCGGCATTCCGCACCTGCCGGGGCATACCGTCTACGAGGCGCTGCACGCCAAGGGCATGCGCCACGTCAGCGGCGTCGACGTGCGCCGCATCGTCGGCGAAGGCCAGGTCGCCAGTGACGCCCAGCGCATCGACTGCGACCTGCTGTGCATGTCCGCCGGCTACATGCCGGTCTATCAGTTGCTGTGCCAGGCCGGCGGCAAGCTGGCCTACGATGACGACCAGGCCGCCTTCAGCCTCAGCGGCCTGCCCCGGCGGTTGGACGTCGCCGGCTCGGTGAACGGCCGGTACGCACTGGACAACGTGCTGCTCGATGGCGCCCGGGCCGCTGGCGGCGCCACCGGACGTCTGGGCCTGGGCGGCAGCGCGGAGGCGATCTTCGCCGCCGAGCCGAGGGTCAATTTCGACTGGCCGATCTTCCCCCATCCGGACGGCAAGGACTTCGTCGATTTCGACGAGGACCTGCAGGTACGCGACATCGTCAACGCCACCCGCCACGGCTATCGCGACGTACAACTGGTCAAGCGCTTCTCCACCGTCGGCATGGGCCCGTCCCAGGGCCGCCATTCGGCGCTGCCCACCGCGCGCCTGGTGGCCAGGGCCACCGGCCGCAGCGTCAGCGAAACCGGGGTGACCACCGCACGGCCGCCGTTCGTCGCGGAAAAACTCGCCCATGTCGCCGGGCGCGGCTTCGATCCCTACCGGCAGACGCCCATGCACCAGCGGCACCTGGAAGCCGGCGCGAAGATGATGCCCGCCGGCGTCTGGCAGCGCCCGGCCTACTACGGCAAGGCCGAGGAGCGCGAACGCTGCATGCAGGAAGAAGCGTTGCACGTGCGGCAAAAGGTCGGCCTGATCGACGTCTCCACCCTCGGCGGCCTCGACGTACGCGGCCCGGACGCCGCCGAGCTGCTCGAGCGCCTCTACACCTTCGCCTTCGCCAAGCAGCCGGTGGGCCGCTCGCGCTACGCGCTGATGACCAACGAGCACGGCGTGGTGATCGACGACGGCGTCTGCGCACGCTTCGCGCCGAACCACTTCTACGTCACCGCCACCACCAGCGGGGTCGATCGCCTCTACCAGCAAATGCTCAAGTGGAACGCACAGTGGCGCCTGGACGTCGACGTCACCAACGTCACCGCCGCCCTGGCCGCGGTCAACCTGGCCGGGCCGGATTCACGCAAGGTGCTGCAGACGCTGTGCAACGACCTCGACCTGTCGGCCGAGGCCTTCCCCTATCTCGGCGTGCGCCAGGGCACGGTGGTCGGCATCCCGGCGCGGCTGTTGCGGGTCGGTTTCGTCGGCGAACTGGGCTACGAGATCCATGTCCCGGCGCGCTACGGCGAGGCGCTGTGGGATGCGCTGATGGCAGCCGGGCGTGCGTTCGACATCCGCCCCTTCGGCGTCGAGAGCCAGCGCCTGCTGCGCCTGGAAAAGGGCCACGTGATCATCGGCCAGGACACCGACGGCATGACCCATCCCGCCGAAATCGACATGGGCTGGGCCATCGCCCGCAGCAAGCCGTTCTTCGTCGGCAAGCGCTCGGTGCAGATCCTCGAAGCCCAGCCGCTCGCGCGCAAGCTGGTCGGCTTCAGCCTGCCGAAGGGTGCGAGCAAGCCGCTGGAAGGCCACCTGGTGCTCGACGGTGACGCCATCAGCGGCAGCGTCACCTCCTGCGAATACTCGCGCACGCTCGAGCGGATCATCGGCCTGGCCTACGTGGGCAGCGGGCAGAGTGCCCCGGGCAGCCACATCCCGATCCGGGTCGAGGGCGGCGAAGTGGTACAGGCCACGGTCGTCGAGCTGCCCTTCTTCGACCCGCACAACCAACGCCAGGAGCTGTGAACATGGCCATTTTGCAAGCACAAGACTTCAGCGAGCGCAGCCCGCTGTACCCCCGGCATGTCGGCGCGCGGCTCGGCCAGTTGGGCAATGCCGCGGTGGTCGCCGGCTATGGCGACGAGGACGAAAGCGCGCAACTGCAACGCTGCGCACTGATCGATCAGAGCAACCTGGCGCGAGTCGGCTTTCGCGGCAGCGACGCGGCCGAATACCTGCGTGCCAGGGGCTACCGCCTGCCGGAACGGCCCAACCAGGCACAACCACAGGACGATGGCTGCCTGGTCGCACGCCTGTCGCAGAGCGAATACCTGCTGCTCGGCAGCCTGCGCGACGCGGGCAGCCGCATCCAGCAGGAAGAGGCCGGGTGGCAGCTCGGCGACAGCGCCAACTACCTGCTGCCCCGCCAGGACAGCCACGCCTGGCTGCTGCTGACCGGCGAACAGGCCAGCGAGGTGATGGCCAAGCTCTGCGGCGTCGACCTGCGCGCCGAGGCCTTCCCGCCCGGTTCGGTGGCGCAGACCTCGGCGGCGCGGATCAACGTGATCGTCATCAACGCGCCCCAGGGCGAGCTGCCGTGCCTGCAGATTCTCTGCGACCGGGCGTCGGCCAGCTATTTCTGGGACGCGCTGCTCGACGCCATGGCCGAGTTCGACGGTCGAGCGGCGGGTATCGATGCCCTGCTCTGAGCGGCCACAAGCCAGCTTCAAGCTTCAAGCTTCAAAGCAACGAGCGCAGGCACCACGCAATAGCTGCTCTAACTTGCAGCTTGAAGCTTGAAGCTGCTTTTCCTCGGAGAGCGCCAATGAACCAGCATGACGAAACCGCGGAGCGCGACACCGACTACCGGGTCCCCGCCCTGCAGCGCGGCCTGAGCATCCTGCAGATGTTCGGCGCCCGCCAGCGCACCCTCGGCAGCCAGGAGATCGCCGAGCGCCTCGGCGTCAGCGTGTCGGCGATCTATCGCATCGTGTACACCCTGAACGAGATGGGTTACCTGCGAAAAGTCGCCAAGAACACCTACGAGCTGGGGCCGCAGGTGGTCTCCGACGGCTTCGCCTACCTGGCCAGCCGCGACCTGGTGGACATTGCCCAGCCCCACCTCAACGCGCTGCGCGACCGCACCTCGCTGTCCTGCCACCTGAGCATTCGCGAACAGACCGACAGCCTCTACATCTACCGCGCCTTCGCCGCCCAGCGCCTGTCGGTGAACATCCCCATCGGCACGCGCATCCCCTGCCACTGCACCGCCATGGGGCGCATCCTGCTGACCGGCCTGTCGCCGATGGCGCTGGACAGCCTCTACCTGCACGTGCGCCTCGACGACTACCCGCCGCCGGCCCCGAAGACCCTGCCGGAGCTGCAGCAAACCATCGAGGAAGACCGCGGGCGAGGCTGGGTGCTGCATCGCTCCGACTATTCCACTGCCATCGCCTGTGGCATCCGTAACCACCTCGCTGACGTCGTCGCGGCCATCAACCTCTCCGGTCCCGAGGCGGTCATGGACAGCCCGCAGGCCCAGGAGCGTTTTTTGCACGAGTTGCAGCACACCGCGCAGGCGATTTCCCGGGAGTTGGGCGCAGCATGATGCATCATCCGAAAACCGACGCATTGATCATCCGCTGCGCGGGCGAAGACGACATCCCTGCGCTCTGCAGCCTGCTCGGCCAGTTGTTCGCGCAGGAAGTCGAATTCACCCCGGACCCGGCCGCGCAACAGCGCGGCCTGCGCGCGATCATCGGCGATGCGCAGAAAGGGCAGATCCTGGTGGCCTGCCAGGGCGGACGCATCGTCGCCATGGTCAGCCTGCTCTACAGCGTCTCCACGGCGCTGGGGGCCAGGGTCGCGCTGCTGGAGGACATGGTGGTCGACGCGGCGTACCGCGGCAGCGGTATCGGCTCCGTACTGCTGCGGCACGCCATCGATTTCGCCCGCGAGCAGGACTGCCGGCGCATCACGCTGCTCACCGACCAGGACAACCGGGCGGCGCAACGCTTCTATGCGCGCCACGGCTTCGGCCAGTCACCGATGATCGCGTTGCGTCTGGCGCTACCGTGACCGACAGCCGACGGTTTTCGAGACGGGGATAGAAAGGAGGAAGGGCGCGGGTCGGGGCAAACCCGGCACGGCCGGACGGGGAACGGCAGCCAGCGGGTTTCGCCCCGCTTGCCGTCCCCCGGCGAGCGATCAGGCGATGCCGTAGCTCATCAGGCGTTCGTAGCGACGCGCGAGCAGTGCATCGGTATCCAGCGACTTGAGCATGTGCAACTGGCTGTTCAGCTGCTCGCGCAGGGCGGCGGCCATGACGGCCGGGTTGCGGTGCGCGCCGCCCAGCGGCTCGGGGATCACCTTGTCGACGATACCCAGGTCCTTCAGGCGCTCGGCAGTGACGCCCATCGCCTCGGCCGCTTCCGGCGCCTTCTCGGCGGTACGCCAGAGGATCGAGGCGCAGCCTTCCGGCGAGATCACCGCATAGGTGGAATACTGCAGCATGTTCAGCTGGTCGCAGACGCCGATGGCCAGCGCGCCGCCGGAACCGCCCTCGCCGATCACGGTGGCGATGATCGGGGTCTTCAGCCGCGCCATCACACGCAGGTTCCAGGCGATGGCCTCGCTCTGGTTGCGCTCCTCGGCATCGATGCCCGGGTAGGCGCCGGGGGTGTCGATGAAGGTCAGGATCGGCATCCTGAAGCGCTCGGCCATCTCCATCAGGCGGCAGGCCTTGCGATAGCCTTCCGGGCGCGGCATGCCGAAGTTGCGGCGCACCTTCTCACGCACCTCGCGGCCCTTCTGGTGGCCGATGATCATCACCGGCTGGCCGTCCAGGCGGGCGGTGCCACCGACGATGGCGGCATCATCGGAGAAGTGGCGATCACCGTGCAGTTCTTCGAACTCGGTGAACAGGTGGTTGATGTAGTCGAGGGTATAGGGCCGCTGCGGGTGGCGGGCCAGGCGGGCGATCTGCCAGCTGGTCAGATTGCCGAAGATGCTTTCGGTGAGCGACTCGCTCTTGTCCTGCAGGCGGGCAATCTCATCGCCGATGTTCAGCGAGTTGTCGTTGCCGACCAGGCGCAACTCTTCGATCTTGGCTTGCAGGTCGGCGATCGGCTGTTCGAAATCCAGGAAATTCGGGTTCATAGGCATCCGTCATGCGTCGACGGCCAGGCGGCCGGGAGGCTGTTCCGTTTTTTGCGCCTTACCTTACGGGACCGGCGCATTCAGGTCGAACAAAAATTGTTCTGAACCATGACCCGGTCAACACCGGGCCGTTCGGGCCTTGGCCTGGGAGTGTATTAGCGCCTCCCGGACGTCGACCCTCTATCGGTATTGGAGAAAGACGTTGTCGCGCCCGAACTGGTCACGCAATGCCTGAATCAAGTTGTCGGCCGGGTCGATTCGCCAGCTCTCGCCGAACTGCAGCAAGGCCCGCGCATCGGTGCCGGTGTATTCCAGGGTGATCGGGCAGGCGCCGCGGTGACGGCCACAGACATCGGCCAGCCAGCGCATGCGATCGCCCTTGAGCGCTTCGCTGGCGACCTTCACGCGCAGGCTTTCGGCCAGCCCGGTGCGCGCCTCCTCCAGGCTCATCACGCGCTTGGCGCGCAGGCGCAGGCCGCCGGAGAAGTCATCGTTGCTGACTTCCCCCTCGACCACCACCAGGGCGTCGGTCTGCAACAGCGCCTGGGCGCTGTTGAACGCTTCGGCGAACAGCGAGGCCTCGATGCGCCCGGAGCGATCATCGAGCGTGATGAAGCCCATCTTGTCGCCCTTCTTGTTCTTCATCACCCGCAGGTTGACGATCAGGCCGGCAATCGTCTGCTCGCCCCGAGCCGGCCGCAGGTCGATGATGCGTTGGCGGGCGAAGCGGCGGACCTCGCCCTCGTATTCGTCGATCGGATGGCCGGTCAGGTACAGACCGAGGGTGTCCTTTTCGCCCTTGAGACGTTCCTTGAGCGACAGCTCGCGGGCCTTGCGGTGGTTGGCGTAGACATCCGCCTCGGGCTCGGCGAACAGGCCGCCGAACAGGTCCATATGGCCACTGTCGAGGCTGCGAGCGGTCTGCTCCGCAGCCTGCACCGCCTCTTCCATGGCCGCCAGCAACACCGCGCGATTGCGGTCGATGTTGGCCTGGTAGGCCTTGGCTTCGTCATGGAAGTACGGCCCGAGGCGATCCAGCGCGCCGGAGCGGATCAGCGCCTCGAGAGTGCGCTTGTTGATGCGCTTGAGATCGATCCGCGCACAGAAATCGAACAGGTCCTTGAACGGCCCGCCCTCGGCCCGGCACTCGGCGATGGCTTCGACCGGCCCCTCGCCGACCCCCTTGACCGCGCCCAGGCCATAGACGATGCGGCCGTCGTCGTTGACGGTGAACTTGAACTCGGAGACGTTGACGTCCGGCGGATCGATGCGCAGCTTCATGCTGCGGCATTCCTCGATGAGGATCACCACCTTGTCGGTGTTGTGCATGTCCGCCGAGAGCACCGCGGCCATGAACGGCGACGGATAATGCGCCTTGAGCCAGGCGGTCTGGTAGGACACCAGGCCGTAGGCGGCCGAGTGCGACTTGTTGAAGCCGTAACCGGCGAACTTCTCCACCAGGTCGAAGATGTTGCCCGCGAGATCAGCCTCGATGCCGTTGTTCTTGCAGCCTTCGATGAAGCCGCCGCGCTGCTTGGCCATCTCCTCGGGCTTCTTCTTGCCCATGGCGCGACGCAGCATGTCCGCCCCACCCAGGGTATACCCGGCCATGACCTGGGCGATCTGCATCACCTGTTCCTGATACAGGATGATGCCGTAGGTGGGCTTGAGCACCGGCTCGAGGCCCGCGTACTGGTAGTCCGGGTGCGGGTAGGACACCTCGGCGCGACCGTGCTTGCGGTTGATGAAGTCGTCCACCATGCCCGACTGCAGCGGGCCGGGGCGGAACAGTGCCACCAGTGCGATGAGGTCTTCCAGGCAGTCCGGCTTGAGCTTCTTGATCAGCTCCTTCATGCCGCGCGATTCGAGCTGGAACACGGCCGTGGTCTCGGCCTTCTGCAGCAGCTGGTAGGTCGGCTTGTCGTCCAGCGGGATGAAGTCGATGTTGACCGGTTCCAGGCCCTTCTTGGCCTGCTCGCGGTTGATGGTCTCCAGTGCCCACTTGATGATGGTCAGCGTACGCAGGCCGAGGAAGTCGAACTTCACCAGGCCGGCCTGCTCGACGTCGTCCTTGTCGAACTGGGTCACCAGGCCGCCGCCTTCCTCGTCGCAGGCGATCGGCGCGAAGTCGGTGAGCTTGGTCGGCGCGATCACCACGCCACCGGCGTGCTTGCCGGTACCACGGGTGATGCCCTCGAGCTTGAGCGCCATGTCCCAGATTTCCTTGGCGTCTTCATCGACGGCGAGGAAATCGCGCAACGGCTCCTCCATCTCGTAGGCCTTTTCCAGGGTCATACCCACTTCGAAGGGGATCATCTTCGACAGCCGGTCGGCCAGGCCGTAGGACTTGCCCTGCACCCGCGCCACGTCGCGCACCACGGCCTTGGCCGCCATGGTGCCGAAGGTGATGATCTGGCTCACCGCGTTGCGCCCGTAGGCCTCGGCCACGTAGTCGATCACCCGGTCGCGGCCGTCCATGCAGAAGTCGACGTCGAAGTCGGGCATGGAAATCCGTTCGGGGTTGAGGAAGCGCTCGAACAGCAGGTCGTAGGCCAGCGGGTCGAGGTCGGTGATCTTCAGTACATAGGCCACCAGCGACCCCGCACCCGAACCCCGGCCGGGGCCGACCGGCACGCCGTTGTTCTTGGCCCACTTGATGAAGTCCATGACGATCAGGAAGTAGCCGGGGAAGCCCATCTGGATGATGGTGCCCAGCTCGAATTCGAGACGATCGATGTAGACCTGCTTCTTCGCCTCGTAGTCGGGCGTGTCCTTGGGCAGCAGGACTTCCAGGCGCTCCTCCAGGCCTTCGAACGACACCTGGCGCAGGTAGTCGTCGATGGTCATGCCTTCGGGCACGGGGAAGTTCGGCAGGAAGTAGGTGCCCAGCTGCACCTCGATGTTGCAGCGCTTGGCAATCTCGACGGTGTTTTCCAGCGCCTCGGGGAGGTCGGAGAACAGCTCGGCCATTTCCTCCGGCGTCTTCAGGTACTGCTGGTCCGAGTAGGTACGCGGCCGGCGCGGGTCATCCAGGGTGCGTCCTTCGCCGATGCAGACGCGCGTCTCGTGGGCCTCGAAGTCGTCCTGCTTGAGGAAGCGCACGTCGTTGGTCGCCACCAGCGGTGTGCCGCTGCGTTCGGCGAGGGCGACAGCGGCGTGCAGATACTCCTCGTCGTTGACCCGGCTGGTGCGCTGCACCTCGAGATAGAAACGATCCGCAAACACATCCCGCCACTCGGCCAGACGGGATTCCGCCAGCGCCTCGTCGCCGTTGAGCAGCGCCTGGCCGACCTCCCCTTCCTTGGCGCCGGACAGGGCGATCAGGCCTTCGGCGGCCTGCTTCACCCAGTCGCGCTCGATGATCACCAGGTCGTTGCGCTGGCCGTCGGTCCAGCCGCGGGAAACCAGTTCGGTGAGGTTGCGGTAGCCGGTGGCATTCATCGCCAGCAGGGTCAGGCGGCTGAGCGGGCCGTCCTCGTCATAGCCGGCCAGCCAGATGTCGGCGCCGCAGATCGGCTTGATACCGGCCCCCTGCGCCGCCTTGTAGAACTTCACCAGCGAGCACATGTTGCTCATGTCGGTCACCGCCACCGCCGGCATCCCGCCCGCCGCCACCGCCTTGATCAGCGGCTTGACCCGCACCAGCCCATCGACCAGCGAGTACTCGGTGTGCAGGCGGAGATGAACGAATGAAACAGGCATGGACGGACCCTGGGCTGGAAAAACGACAAGCGCGGGATTGTACCGGAAATGGACCGCAAGGAAGCCGTGAAGCTGGGGCGGGCGGGCCCGGAGCTGGGAGAATTGCGTCGGCTAGAGCAACGGCAGGCCGGCCGGGGCATCCACCGCGAAGACCGCTTGCTCGAGCAGCATCCGTACCGGCGCGAAGGAGCGCCGATGGATCGGCGTCGGGCCGAGGCGCTGCAGCGCCTCGAGATGGAAGGCGGTTGGATAGCCCTTGTGCCCGGCCAGGCCATAGCCCGGATAACAGAGATCCAGCGCCTGCATCTCACGGTCGCGGCTGACCTTCGCCAGGATCGAGGCCGCGGCGATTGCCGGGACCTGGCCATCGCCCTGGATCACCGGCGCGCTGGGAACGTTCAGCTGGGGGCAGCGGTTGCCATCGATCAGCGCCAGCCGCGGGGTGACGCTCAAGCCTTCCACGGCGCGCTGCATCGCCAGCATGGTCGCATGCAGGATATTCAGCCGATCGATTTCCTCCACCTCGGCGCGCGCCACGCACCAGGCCAGGGCCTTCTCGCGGATTGCGTCGAACAGCGCTTCGCGGCGCGCCTCGCTGAGTTTCTTCGAGTCGTTCAGGCCCAGGATCGGCCGCGCCGGATCGAGAATCACCGCCGCGGTGACCACCGGGCCGCAGAGCGGCCCGCGGCCGACCTCATCGACGCCCGCGACGAGTTCTTCGACCAGGTTGAAATCGAGCCCGAACTGCATCAGCGCGCTCCGACCAGGCGCAGCACGGCGTCGGCCGCCTGGCTCGAGGCGTCGCAGCGCAGCGTGCGATGGATACTGTCGAAACCCTCGGTCTGCACCTCGCCATCGTCCAGTAGCGGCGACAGGGCCTGGGCCAACGCCTCCGGCGTCGCCGCATCCTGCAGCAACTCGGGGACCAGCAGGCGCTGGGCCAGCAGGTTGGGCAACGCCACGTAGGGGCTCTTCACCAGGCGCCGGAGAATGCGATAGGTCAGCGGCGCCACACTGTAGGCCACCACCATCGGCCGCTTGAACAGCAGCGCCTCCAGCGTCGCCGTGCCGGAGGCGATCAGCACCGCATCGCAGGCGGCCAGCGCCTCGTGGGAACGGCCATCGAGCAGGGTGAGCGGCAGATCCCGCGTCGCCAGCATCTGCTCCAGCTGCAGCCGACGCTCCGGACTGGCGCAGGGCATCACGAAACGGATGCCGGGGCGCATGGCCCGCAGCCGCTCGGCGGCGCTGAGGAACAGATCGCCCAGGCGCGCCACTTCCCCGCCACGGCTGCCGGGCATCAACGCCACGATCGACCCGTCCCGCGGCAGCCCGAGCGCCTCCCGGGCCGCCGCACGGTCGGCGCACAGCGGAATGGCGTCGGCCAGCGGGTGCCCGACGAAGCGCACCGGCACCTGATGGGCGTCGTAGAATTTCGCTTCGAAGGGAAACAGCGTGAGCATCAGGTCGCAGGCTTCGCGGATCTTCAGCACGCGCTTCTGCCGCCAGGCCCAGACCGAGGGGCTGACGTAGTGCACGGTCTTGATGCCGGCACGCCTCAGCTTCAGTTCCAGGCCCAGGTTGAAATCCGGCGCATCGATGCCGATGAACACGTCAGGACGGATTTCGATCAGGGTTTCCACCAGCCTCCTGCGCCGGGCCAGCAACTCGGGCAAGCGCCCGAGCACCTCGACCAGCCCCATCACTGCCAGGCGCTCGAGCGGGAAATAGGGCACCAGCCCCTCGGCCTGCATCCGCGGGCCGCCGACGCCAACGAATTCGACATTCCCATGCTGGGCCTTGAGCGCCTGCATGAGCCCGGCACCGAGGATATCGCCGGAGGATTCGCCGGCAGCCAGTGCCACCCTCAGCGGCCGGCTCATCTCAGCGGGTGATGCCACGGGTGGAAGCCTGGATGGAATCACGGAACATCGCGACTTCGGGGAACGCCAGGGCGCTTTCGGCGAGTTCGGCGAGCGCCGCTTCCACCGTCAAACCCTTGCGGTAAACGGTCTTGTAGGCGCTGCGCAAGGCATGTACGGCTTCGTTGCTGAAGCCCCGCCGACGCATGCCTTCGAAGTTCATGCTGCGGGCTTCTGCCGGATTTCCGAAAACCGTCACGAATGCCGGCACGTCCTTGCCGATGGCCGTTCCCATGCCGGAAAAGCTATGGGCACCGATATGGCAGAACTGGTGTACCAGCGTGTAGCCGGAGAGGATCGCCCAGTCACCGACGTGCACGTGTCCGGCCAGGGCGGTGTTGTTGACCAGGATGCAATGGTCGGCGATCACGCTGTCGTGGCCGATATGCGCATAGGCCATGATCAGGTTGTGATTGCCGATGGTGGTTTCGGAACGATCCTGGACCGTGCCGCGATGGATGGTGACCCCCTCGCGAATCACGTTGTGATCGCCGATCACCAGCCGGGTCGGTTCCCCCTTGTATTTCAGGTCGGGGGTATCCTCGCCGACCGAGGAGAACTGATAGATGCGGTTGTGCCGGCCGATACGGGTCGGCCCCTTGATGATCACGTGGGACGCGATCACCGTTCCCTCGCCAATTTCGACATCCGGCCCGATGATCGACCAGGGCCCGATCTGGACGTCATCCGCCAGACGGGTCGCAGGATCGACGATGGCGCGAGGGTCGATCAAACTCATATTTCCTGTTCCGCGCAGATGATCTCGGCCGAGCAGACCGGCTTGCCATCGACGCTGGCCCGGCAATCGAACTTCCAGATGCCACGTTTGACGCTGAGGAAGGTTGCCTCGAGAACCAGTTGGTCACCAGGGCGCACCGGCTGGCGGAAGCGCAGCTTGTCGGAACCCACGAAGTAATACAGGGTGCCATCGGAAGGCGTGACGCCCATCATCTTGAAGCCGAGCAACCCGGCCGCCTGCGCCATCGCCTCGATGATCAGGACGCCCGGCATGATCGGATGCTGCGGGAAGTGCCCGTTGAAGAACGGCTCATTGATGGTTACGTTCTTGTAGGCGCGAATGCGCTTGGCCTCGGTATCCAGCTCGACTACCCGGTCGACCAGCAGGAACGGGTAGCGGTGAGGCAGGTATTCGCGAATCTCGTTGATATCCATCATGTCAGGAAAGAGCCTGTAAAAAAGTATGGGACCGCCTGCGCCGGAGCTCGCGCCAGCATCGTCAGGCAGTTACCGAAAAACCGGATCAGACCGTGAGTTCAGGCATCAGAAGCCGGATTCTGGCCCTGGGTCACGGCCGCCAGGCTTTTTTCCAGCTGCTGCAGCCGCCGCGCCATGTCGTCCAGCTGGCGAATGCGCGCGGCGCTCTTCCTCCAGTCGGCAGCGGTCTGCATCGCCGTTCCCGAGGAATAGCTGCCTGGTTCACTGATGGAGCGCGTGACCATGGTCATCCCGGTCACGAATACGTTGTCACAGACCTCGATATGGCCAACCATGCCGACCCCACCCGCGATCATGCAGTTGCGCCCGATCTTGGTGCTGCCCGAAATACCCGCACATCCTGCCATCGCAGTGTTGTCGCCGACCTGCACGTTGTGCGCGATCATGATCTGGTTGTCCAGCTTCACCCCGTTGCCGATCAGGGTATCCGACAGCGCACCACGGTCGATCGTGGTGTTGGAACCGATCTCGACGTCATCGCCGATTCGCACGCCGCCGATCTGGGCGATCTTCTGCCACACGCCCTTTTCCTTCGCGAAGCCGAAGCCTTCACCGCCGATCACCGCCCCCGACTGGATCACCACGCGCTTGCCGATCACCACGTCATGGTACAGCGTGACCCGCGGCGCCAGGCGCCCTCCTTCGCCGATCCGGCTGCGCGCACCGATGAACGACTGCGCGCCGACCACCACGTCCGCGCCGATGGTCGCGCCCGACTCGATGACCGCGTAGGCGCCGATGCTGGCCGAAGGATGGATCTCGGCGTCTGCCGCCACTACCGCGGTGGGATGGATCCCGCTGGACACCGCGGGACGGGTCTCGAACAGGTGCGAGGCACGGGCGTAGGCGAGATAAGGGTCGGCCACGACGATCGCCGCACCTTCGTGGCCCTGCGCATCGGCAGGCGACAGCAGGACCGCCGCCGCCCGGGTGGTCGCGAGGTACTTGCGATACTGGGCATTGGCGAGAAAGCTCAGCTGGGTGGGGCCGGCTTCCTGCAAGGTTGCCAGGCCGTCGACAGGCTGGGCGGCATCGCCGCGAAGACTGCCGCCCAGTTCGTCGGCCAGTTGGCCGAGCGTGAAGGTTGCGCCGGACATATCAGCGCAGCTGGTTCATGCGCTCGATGACCTGGCGGGTGATGTCGTACTGAGGCTTGACATCGACCACGGCACCGCGCTCGAACACCAGGTCATAGTTGCCTTTCTTGATGACCTCTTCCACCGCCTGGTCCAGCTTGGGCTTGAGCTGCTTGAGCATCTCCCGATCGGCGACGGCCTTGGATTCGTTCAGCTCCTTGGATTGGAACTGGAAGTCACGCGCCTTCTGCTTGAACTCGAGTTCGAGGCGCTCGCGTTCGGCCTGCTGCATCTTGTCGCCATCCTTGACCAGACGATCCTGGATGCGCTTGGCGTCGCTTTCCAGCGTCTGCAGCTTGCTCAGCTGGGGGCCGAACTTCTTCTCGGCATCGACCGCGTAACGCTTGGCGGCATCGGATTCGAGCAGCGCCATCTGGTAGTTCATGACCGCGATCTTCATCTCGGCGAACGCGGGGGTCGCCACCAGTGCGGCAACGATAAGGAACAGTTGAGTCAACTTACGCACGGTATACACCACTCCTGAATGAAAGCACTGAAGCATGGCGCTGCAGTGTTAGAACGTTTGTCCCAGCGAGAACTGGAAGACCTGGGTATCGGCATCGTCCGGCTTCACCACCGGCATCGCCAGGCTGAAGCTCAGCGGCCCCATCGCGGTGATCCAGGTCAGGCCGACACCGACCGAACTGGCCATGTCGCCGAAATCGATGTCGCTGCAGTTCGCCGAGCCGGACGGGCAATTGGTATCGAATACATTACCAACATCCCAGAACACCGAGGTGCGCAACGAGCGCTGGTCCTTGACGAACGGCATCGGGAACAGCACTTCCAGGCCACCCTGGATCAGTACGTTGCCGCCGAACGGCAGCGGGTCGCGATCGGGGTCGGCAATGGTGCCCGGACGCGAACCGTCGCTGGGCGTACTGCGCGGACCCAGGCTGCTGTCCTCGAAGCCCCGCACCGAGTTGAAGCCACCGGCGTAGTAATGCTCGTAGAACGGCAGTCGCGAGGTCGAGCCGTAGGCGTCGCCATAGCCCAGGCGCGTATGCATGCGCAGGGTGTAGTCGCTGGTCATCGGCACGAACAGCTGGCCGTTGTAGTCGAGCTTGTAGAACGACAGGTCGCTGCCCGGGACGGTGGTTTCCAGCACCAGGCTCTGCGAATGCCCGCGGGTGGCCAGCACGCCGCGGTTCAGGGTCGATTCGGACCAGCCCACCGAGGCCTTGAAGTTGAGGAAGCTGTCGCCCTCCTCCTCCATGAAGTCGAAGATCTCGTCGACGGTGTAGCGACCGGTGTCCAGCTCGTCCTGCTGTATCGACAGGCCGAAGGACAAACGCGAGGTCTCGCTGATCGGATAGCCGATGTTCACGCCCGCGCCCAGGCTGTCCACCGAGTAGCTGGAGACGTCGTAGTCCAGCTCGTCGTAGTCGGTGGTGCGGTAGAAGGCGTTGTAGCCGAGGCTGACGCCGTCCTCGGTCCAGTAGGGATCGACGAAGCCGAAGTTGTAGCGCGACTGGTATTCGCTGCGGGTCAGGCCGAGCGACACCCGGTTACCGGTGCCGAGGAAGTTGTTCTGGCTGATCGAGCCGCCGAGGATCAGACCGGCGTTCTGGGCGAAACCGATGCTCGCCATGATCGAGCCGGAGGGTTGCTCCTCGACGCTGTAGTTGACGTCGATCTGGTCGTCGGTGCCTGGCACCTGCGGGGTCTCGACGTTGACCTCCTTGAAGAAGCCGAGGCGCTCGAGGCGGACCTTGGACTGGTCGATCAGGTAGGTCGACGCCCAGCCTCCTTCCATCTGGCGCATCTCGCGGCGCAGCACTTCGTCCTCGGTCTTGGTGTTGCCGCGGAAATTGATGCGGTTGACGTAGGCGCGCTTGCCCGGATCCACCACGAAGGTGATGGATACCGTGTTGTCCTCGTCATGGGCCTCGGGCACACCGTTGACGTTGGCGAAGGTGTAGCCCTCGTTACCCAGGCGGCGGGTGATCAGCTCGGAGGTGGTGGTCATCACCTTGCGCGAGAAGACCTGCCCTTGCTTGGCCAGCAGCAGCGCTTCGATCTCTTCCTGCGGCACCTTGAGGTCGCCGCTGAGCTTGACGTCGCGAACGGTGTAGCGCTCGCCTTCGTCGATGTTGACGGTCACATAGACGTCTTTCTTGTCCGGCGTGATGGATACCTGGGTCGAGGTGATATCCATGTTGATGTAGCCGCGATCCAGGTAATAGGAACGCAGGCGCTCCAGGTCGCCGGAGAGCTTCTCGCGCGCGTACTTGTCGTCGTTGCGGAAGAACGAAAGCCAGTTGGTGGTCTTGAGTTCGAACAGGCCGACCAGATCCTCGTCCGGGAACACCGAGTTGCCCACCACGTTGATGTGCTTGATGGCGGCGACCGAGCCTTCGTTGATCTTGATCTTCAACGCCACCCGGTTGCGCGGCTGCGCGACCACTTCGGTTTCGATGGTGGCGGAGTAGCGCCCCTGGGCCACGTATTGGCGCTGCAGTTCGTTGCGCACCCCTTCGAGCGTGGCGCGCTGAAAGATTTCGCCTTCAGCCAGGCCCGACTGTTGCAGGCCGGACAGCAGGTCCTCGGTCTTGATCGCCTTGTTGCCTTCGATTTCGATCGCGGAAATAGAAGGACGCTCGACTACGCTGATGACCAGCACGTTGCCTTCGCGGCCGAGCTGAATGTCCTGGAAGAAACCGGTTCTGAACAGGGCGCGAGTGGCATCGACCAGGCGGTTGTCATCGGCCGGCTCGCCAACGTTCAGCGGCAGTGCGCCGAACACGCTGCCGGCGGAGACCCGCTGCAGGCCGTTGACCCGGATATCTGAAATAGTGAAGGACTCAGCGTGAACTTCGGCAATCATCAATGCGGAAATAACCGCAGGTAGCAGCAGACGTTTCATGAAGTCCTTTCTTGTTCAAACCTGATAAATGAGCCGGCGCCCGGAGCGGCGACATTACGGAATTCAGCGTTACAGGCGGCCAAGATCATTGACCAGCGCAAGCAGCATCACCCCTACTACCAGGCTGATGCCGATCTGTACCCCCCACCCCTGAACCCTCTCCGACAGAGGGCGCCCGCGGACCCACTCGACCAGATAGAAGAGCAGGTGCCCCCCATCAAGCACCGGGATAGGCAGTAGATTGAGAACCCCCAGGCTTATGCTCAGGTAGGCGAGGAAATTCAGGAAATCCCCGAGGCCGGACTGGGCAGAAGCGCCCGCCACTTTAGCAATGGTTATCGGGCCGCTCAAGTTTTTTACCGAGAGCTCCCCGAAGAGCATTTTCTTCAGGGAATCCAGGGTCAGCAGGCTCATGGTCCAGGTGCGTCTCAGCCCTTCCACGACCGCCTCGAGCGGACCGAAGCTGACCTCGCGCAGCATCTGCGCCGGCCATTCGCCCGCCTCGACGCCCGCCCCCAGGTAACCGCGCCGCTCCTCGCCTTCCCCGCGCGAAGCGAGCGTCAGCGACACCTCCAGGCGCTGGCCAGCGCGTTCGATCGACAGCGAGGCGGCCTCGCCCGGCAGGACCTTCACCGCATCGATGACCTGCTGCCAGTCCTCCAGCGGCTGCTCGTTCAGACTGAGCAGGCGATCGCCGAGGCGAACTCCGGCCGCCTGCGCGGGCCCATCCGGGTCCAGCTGCGCGATGACCGGTGCGATCTGCGGCCGCCACGGACGGATGCCCAACGATGTAATCGGGTCGGGCTCCGCCTCCCCTTTCAGCCAGTTCTGCAACGGAATCCGCAGATGCCGCTCGCTGGAGCTACCGAGATCGCGCACGGCGAGGTCGAGATTGCCGCTTTCACCGAGGCGGCGAACCAGTTGCAGGTTGACGTCGGACCAGCCATTGACCGGCTTGCCGTTGACCGTGATGATTTCCTGCTCGGCGACCAGCCCGGCCTGTGCGGCGAGACTGCCGGATTCCACCGCACCGATGACCGGGCGCACCTGCTCGCTGCCGAGCATCGCCAGCAGCCAGAAGAACACCAGGGCGAGCAGGAAATTGGCCAATGGTCCGGCAGAGACGATGGCGAAGCGCTGACGCACCGTCTTGCGGTTGAAGGCGCTGTCGAGCAGCGCAGGCGGCACCTCGCCCTCGCGCTCGTCGAGCATCTTCACGTAACCACCCAGGGGAATCGCAGCGATCACGAACTCGGTGCCATGACGATCGTGCCAGCGCACCAGCGGGCTGCCGAAACCCACGGAGAAGCGCAGCACCTTCACCCCGCACCGGCGCGCCACCCAGAAGTGGCCGAACTCGTGAAAAGTGACCAGCACCCCGAGTGCGATCAGGGTGCCGACGATCATATAAAGCGCGCCCATTCATTCCTCCGGCCCAGGGCCCGTTACCATTTCGTCGCGAGCCGCGACGAATCATCAGCGGACCTATCGCCCGTGGCGACTCAGCCAATGCCCGGCAAGCTCCCGGGCCCTGCTGTCCGCCGTCAACACATCCTCGAGGCAGTGGGTCGGAACCGACGCCTCACGATTCAATACGTCGTCGATGATACTCGCGATCTCGGTGAAGCGGATGCGTCGATTGAGAAACGCCTCCACCGCCACTTCGTTCGCCGCATTGAGCATCGCCGGCGACGTGCCGCCCGCCTGCGCCGCCGAGCGGGCGTGCCGCAGGCAAGGAAAGCGCTGGTCGTCCGGCGCCTGGAAGTCGAGCCGACCGATCCGCAGCAGATCCAGCGCCGAAACGCCGGAATCGATCCGCTCGGGCCAGGCCAGCGCATGGGCGATGGGCGTACGCATGTCCGGATTGCCCAGCTGCGCGAGCACCGAGCCATCCACGTAATCAACCATGGAATGGATCACGCTCTGCGGATGGATCACCACCTCGACCTGATCGGGCCGCGCATCGAACAACCAGCAGGCCTCGATCAGCTCGAGCCCCTTGTTCATCATGCTCGCCGAATCCACGGAGATCTTGCGCCCCATCGACCAATTGGGATGGGCGCAAGCCTGCTCCGGGGTCACATGTTCGAGCTCGGGCGCCGAGAGCCCGCGGAACGGCCCGCCGGAGGCGGTCAGCAGTATCCGCCGCACGCCGACGACCGGCAGTCCCCGGGAATAATCGGCCGGCAAACACTGGAAAATGGCGTTGTGTTCGCTGTCGATGGGCAACAGCACCGCGGCGCTGTCACGCAGCGCCTGCATGAACAGCCCGCCCGACATCACCAGGGCCTCCTTGTTCGCCAGCAGCACACGCTTGCCGGCCTGAACCGCGGCAAGCGTGGGTCGCAAGCCCGCCGCGCCGACGATGGCGGCCATCACCACATCGACGTCCGGATGCCCGGCCACCTCGCTCAAGCCACCCTCACCACTGAGCACCCGCGTATCCAGGCCGTCCCCGAGCAACTGGTCCTGCAGGACACGCGCCTGCTCCTCGTCACCCACGACCGCATAGCGCGGCCGATGCGCCAGGCAAAGGGCGCGCAGCTCGACAATCCGGCTGAAGCCGGTCAGCGCGAAAACGCCATAGCGCTGCGGATGGCGGGCAATGACATCCAGCGTGCTGAGCCCGACCGACCCGGTGGCGCCCAGCACGGTTATCTGCAAGGGTCGGGTCACAGCACACCCCATCCCGCCAGCCACAGCAGCACGACGAACAGTGGAATCGCCGCAGTGAGGCTATCGATGCGATCCATGACGCCGCCATGCCCGGGAAGCAACTGGCTGCTGTCCTTGATGCCGGAGCTGCGCTTGAACATGCTCTCGGTCAGATCGCCGATGACCGAAATCAGTACCACCAGCGCCGCCCCCAGCAGTGCAAGGATCAGCTCGCGGACGGACCAGCCGCGGTAGACACCCACCGCCAGCGTGACCAGCAGACTGGTCAGCAGACCGCCGATCAAGCCTTCCCAGCTCTTGCCGGGGCTGACCTGGGGCGCCAGCTTGCGCCGGCCGAAGGTCTTGCCGGAAAAGTAGGCGCCGATATCGGCGACCCATACCAGAACCATCACCGCCAGGATCAGCCAGTTGCCCAGCTCCCACTGCTTGAGCAGCACCAGCGCCTGCCAGGCCGGCAGCAGGATCAGCAGCCCGATCAGCAGGCTACCGGCCGAGCCGCCCCAGAGCCGACTGCTGTGCGGATAAGTGAGCACCAGGTACGTGGCGGCGAGCCACCAGAGCACCGCCAATGCCAGCAACCAGGGCGCCAGCGCCGGAAGCTGATAGAGCACGCCCAGCAGCAGCACCACCAGCACTGCGTAGCCGACCCGCACCGGCTGGCTGGCGAACCCGGCCAGGCGCGCCCATTCCCAGGCGCCCAACGCCACGACCAGGCCGATGAACAAGGCAAAGGCGAGTCCGTGGAGCAGGAAGAAACCCACGATCGCAACAGGCAGGAGGATCGCTGCCGTGATAATTCGCTGCTTCAGCATTCGGCCTTGACCTCGCTTTCGACCTGTTCGCCGGTCTTGCCGAAGCGCCGCTGCCGCGTGGCGAAATCGGCCAGGGCCTTGCGCATGGCGACATGCTTGAAGTCAGGCCAGTACAGATCGGAAAAATACAGCTCGGCGTAGGCGAGCTGCCAGAGCAGGAAATTGCTGATACGCCGCTCGCCGCCGGTGCGAATGCACAGGTCCGGCAATGGCATGTCACCGGTCGCCAGGTAGCTCTGGAACAATGCGGGGGTGATCTCGGCCGGATTGAGGCGGCCCGCCTGGGCTTCCGCGGCCAGATGCTGCGCCGCCTGGAGAATGTCCCACTGCCCGCCATAGTTGGCGGCGACCTGCAGCACGAAGCGATGGTTGGCGGCGGTCATTTCCTCGACCTCGCGCATGGCCGTCTGCAGCTCGGGATGGAAGCGCGAGCGATCGCCGATGATGCGCAGACGAATGCCGTTCTCGTCGAGCTTGCGCGCCTCGCGCCGCAGCGCCGAGAGGAACAGCTCCATCAGGGCACCCACCTCATCGGCCGGGCGCTGCCAGTTCTCACTGGAAAACGCGAAGAGCGTCAGCACCTCGACACCGGAGTCGGCACAGACCTCGATCACGGCGCGTACCGCGTCGACACCGGCTTTATGTCCCGCCACACCGGGAAGCAGACGTCTTTTCGCCCAGCGATTGTTGCCATCCATGATGATCGCTACGTGACGGGGGAGATTCCGTCCGGCAATCTGCCTGACCTTTTCCATGAACAACTCTACTTGCGCTAGAACACGCTGCAAACAAAAGAAAAAGCTGCAAGCGACAGCTCTCAGGGCATCCCGCCTCCCCGTCGCGCCGCGCTTCCGGCTGAGCCGGACTCGATGGAGACGTCGTGGAGGCGATCCGATGCGGGCCCTACACAGCCATCAGGTCGGCTTCTTTGGCTTCCAGGGCCTTGTCGATTTCGGCAACGAACTTGTCGGTTAGCTTCTGGACGTCATCCTGGCCGCGACGTTCCTCGTCCTCGCTGATTTCCTTTTCCTTGACCAGGTCCTTCAACTGCGCCAGCGCATCACGACGAATGTTGCGCACCGCCACCCGGGCGTTTTCCGCCTCGGCACGAGCCTGCTTGGTATAGCCCTTGCGCGTTTCTTCGGTGAGTGCCGGCATCGGCACGCGGATGGTGGTGCCGGCAGTCGCCGGATTCAGCCCCAGGTCGGAGGTCATGATGGCCTTCTCGACCGCCTGGATCATGCTCTTGTCGAACACGGTCAATGCCAGGGTACGCGAATCCTCCGCCACCACGTTGGCCACCTGGCGCAGCGGCGTATCGGCGCCGTAGTAGGACACCATCACGCTGTCGAGGATGCTGGGATGCGCACGGCCGGTACGGATCTTGGCGAATGCATGGTCCAGCGACTCCAGGGTTTTCTTCATGCGCTCCTGCGCGTCTTGCTTGATCTCGTTGATCATTCGTTCGCTTCCTCGATCAGTGTTCCTTCGGCGCCACCGAGCACGATGTTCAGCAGGGCGCCAGGCTTGTTCATATTGAAAACGCGCAACGGCATGGTGTGATCGCGGCACAGGCAGATGGCGGTCAGGTCCATCACGCCGAGCTTGCGATCGAGCACCTCGTCATAGGTCAGTTGCGCGAACTTCTCCGCATTGGGGTCCTTGAACGGGTCGGCGGTATAGACGCCGTCGACCTTGGTCGCCTTGAGGACCACATCCGCCTGGATTTCGATGGCGCGCAGACAGGCAGCCGAATCGGTGGTGAAAAATGGATTACCCGTACCCGCAGAGAAAATCACCACCTCGCCGGACTTGAGATGGCGCATGGCCTTGCGGCGATCGTAGTGATCGGTCACACCGACCATGGAGATGGCCGACATCACCAGCGCGGGGATATTCGAGCGTTCCAGGGCATCACGCATCGCCAGGGCATTCATCACGGTGGCCAGCATCCCCATATGATCGCCGGTCACCCGGTCCATGCCAGCGGCAGAAAGCGCCGCACCACGGAACAGATTACCACCACCGATCACCAGACCGACCTCGACGCCAATCCCCACCAGTTGCCCGACCTCCAGCGCCATGCGGTCGAGCACCTTGGGATCGATGCCGAAGTCTTCGGAGCCCATCAGGGCTTCGCCGCTTAATTTGAGCAGAATGCGTTTATAGCGAGGATTGCGTGCACTCATCTGCTGAGCCATTGGCGTGTTATCTCCTGCGGCGTGCTATGACTGAAATCTGGATTGATCAGACAAAAAAATATCTGCGCTTTGACAACTCGACGATGAGTTGGTGCCAAGCGACGACTATAACGTGACAGAAAAAACAATTCCGCCGCCCCATTCGACAAAGAGGCCGCGCGCGTAAGCGGGCAGCCTCTTCATCAGGACGACCTAGGGTCTGTTGCCGTTTCGTCGCGAACCGCGTTGCTGCGCCAAATGGCGCCAGGCCGGTCGGCGCTCCGCAGGCGCGGGACGCAGGCAATGCTGATCCCTTGCCAAGTTCCGCAACGCCGCATGGCGTAACAGACCCTAGTGACCTTACTTCTTGGTGGCGGCCACCTGGGCAGCTACCTCGGCAGCGAAATCGACCTCTGCCTTCTCGATGCCCTCACCCACTTCGTAGCGAACGAAGGAAACGATTTCGGCACCGGCCTTCTTCGCCAGTTCGCCAACCTTGACTTCCGGGTTCTTGACGAACGCCTGCTCGACCAGACTGGCTTCGGCGAGGAACTTGTTGATACGGCCCTTGACCATGTTCTCGACGATGTTCTCCGGCTTGCCGGCGATCTTGTCGGCATTGAGCTGCAGGAAGATTTCCTTCTCTTTGGCGACCAGCTCTTCGGACACGTCGGAGGGGCTCAGCACGGCCGGGTTGCTCGCCGCTACGTGCATGGCGATGTCCTTCGCCAGCTCGGCATCGCCACCTTTCAGGGTGACCAGAACACCGATGCGATGGCCATGCAGGTAGGCACCCACCACCTCGCCTTCGACGGCGGTCAGGCGACGGATGTTGACGTTCTCGCCGCACTTGGCGACCAGCGCTTCGCGCGCGGATTCACGGGAAGCGATCAGCGGAGCCACGTCGGCCAGCTTCTGCTCGAAGGCTTCATCCAGGCTTTCCTTGACGAAGGCCTTGAAATCGTCCTGCAGAGCCAGGAAGTCGGTCTGCGAATTCACTTCGATGATCAGGCCACGGCCGCCTTCGACGCGAACGGCGATCGAACCTTCGGCGGCGATGTTGCCGGACTTCTTGGCCGCCTTGATGGCGCCGGAAGCACGCATGTCGTCGATGGCCTTCTCGATGTCGCCGTTTGCGGCAACCAGTGCCTTCTTGCACTCCATCATGCCCTGGCCGGTACGTTCGCGCAGTTCTTTGACCAAGGCTGCAGTGATTTCTGCCATGTTGGGAATCCTCTCGATTGGTTTCTAACCATTCACCCACTGACTCGGGTGATCAATTCGCAAGAGACAAAAAGGGGGCCTAGCCCCCTTTTCGTTTATCGGGTGTCACGCTGCGGTGCGTCGCACTCAGCCCTGAGCCGCTTCGGAAGCCACTTCCTCGACGAACTCGTCGGCACCGCCGGCGCCGTTCTGGCGACCGCGCAGGACGGCATCGGCCATCGAACCCAAGTAGAGCTGAACGGCGCGGATGGCGTCGTCGTTACCGGGAATGATGTAGTCGACGCCTTCCGGGCTGCTGTTGGTATCGACGATGCCGATGACCGGAATACCCAGCTTGTTGGCTTCGGAGATGGCAATGCGCTCGTGATCGACGTCGACGACGAACATGGCATCCGGCAGACCGCCCATGTCCTTGATGCCACCCAGGCTGCGCTCGAGCTTCTCGAGGTCACGGGTGCGCATCAGCGCTTCTTTCTTGGTCAGCTTCTCGAAAGTGCCATCCTGCGACTGGCCTTCCAGCTCACGCAGACGCTTGATGGACGCGCGAATGGTCTTGTAGTTGGTCAGCATGCCGCCCAGCCAGCGATGATCGACATACGGCGAACCGCAACGAGCGGCTTCTTCGCGAACGATCTTGCCAGCGGAACGCTTGGTGCCGACGAACAGAATCTTGTTCTTGCCCGCAGCCAGCTTTTCAACGAAACGCAGGGCGTCGTTGAACATCGGCAGGGTCTTTTCCAGGTTGATGATGTGGATCTTGTTGCGCGCGCCGAAAATGTACTTGTCCATTTTCGGGTTCCAGTAACGGGTCTGGTGGCCGAAGTGCACACCGGCCTTCAGCATATCGCGCATGGTGACTTGAGACATGACGAGTCCTCGAATAAGTCGGGTTAGGCCTCCACGCGTCCCGATATCCAACTCTTTCGAGCACCCAGGATACCGTGTCGACACGTGTGTGGGGTTCAAGCGCAACGGGTAGTCCCGTCGAGCGGCGCGTTTTATAGCATAGAAAGCGGCTACAAGCTACAAGCTACAAGCTGGAAGCTGGAAGCTGGAAGCTGGAAGCTGGAAGCTGGAAGCTGGAAAGGTTTCGGAACGGCACAAAGGCCGTCAAGCCTTATCGGGGCGGCGGGCTGTAGGAGCGAGCCATGCTCGCGAACACTGGCCACGCAAGAGCGTCGCGGGCATGGCTCCTGCCAATATCCGCCGGACGCTTCCAGCTTCAGGCTTCCAGCTTCAAGCTGCTAACATACTGCCCTTTCCTTTCGTGCCCGAGAGCTCCCAATGACTGTCACCATCAAGACGCCCGAAGATATCGAGAAAATGCGCATCGCCGGGCGGCTCGCCGCCGAGGTGCTCGAAATGATCGGCGAGCACGTCAAGCCTGGCGTCACCACCGAGGAGCTGGACCGTCTTTGCCACGACCATATCGTCAACGTCCAGCAGGCGATCCCGGCGCCCCTCAACTACAAGGGCTTTCCCAAGTCGATCTGCACCTCGATCAATCACGTGGTCTGCCACGGCATTCCCAACGACAAGCCGCTGAAGGATGGCGACATCCTCAACATCGACATCACCGTCATCAAGGACGGCTACCACGGCGATACCAGCAAGATGTTCCTGGTCGGCAAGGTGCCGGAATGGGCGCAAAGGCTCTGCCAGGTCACTCAGGAATGCCTATATAAAGGCATCGAACTGGTGCGCCCGGGCGCCCGCCTGGGCGATATCGGCGAAGTGATCCAGAAGCACGCCGAGAAGAACGGTTTCTCGGTGGTACGCGAATATTGCGGCCACGGCATCGGCAAGGTCTTCCACGAGGAGCCGCAGGTCCTGCATTACGGCCGCGCCGGCACCGGCCTGGAACTCAAGGAAGGCATGACCTTCACCATCGAGCCGATGATCAACCAGGGCCGGGCCGAAACCCGCCTGCTCGGTGATGGCTGGACCGCCATCACCAAGGACCGCAAGCTGTCGGCGCAGTGGGAACACACCATTCTGGTCACTGCCGACGGTTACGAGATCTTCACCCTGCGCAGCGACGACACCATCGCGCGCACCTCAGCCTGAGCCAGGCCCCATCGATCGCGGTACCACGGGAGGTTTTTCGCATGCCCCAGGTTGATCCGGAGTTGTTCGACCACAGCCAGTTCCAGGCGGAGCTGGCGCTCAAGGCAAGCCCCATTGCCGCGTACAAGAAGGCCATCCGCCAGGCTCGCCAGGTGCTGGACGAGCGCTTCAGGAACGGCCGAGACATCCGCCGCCTGATCGAGGACCGGGCCTGGTTCGTCGACCAGATCCTGCGCTCGGCCTGGAACCGCTTCGACTGGGACAAGAATGCCGACATCGCCCTGGTGGCGGTTGGCGGCTATGGCCGCGGCGAGCTGCACCCCTACTCCGACATCGACCTGCTGATCCTGCTCGACGACAACGACCAGGAGGTCTTCCGCGACTCCATCGAAGGCTTTCTCACCCTGCTCTGGGACATCGGCCTGGAAGTCGGCCAGGCCGTGCGCTCGGTCGCCGAATGCGCCGAGCAGGCGCGCGCCGACCTGACCGTCATCACCAACCTGATGGAAAGCCGTACCATCGCCGGTCCCGAACACTTGCGCCAGGCCATGCAGAAGGTCACCAGCGCGCAGCAGATGTGGCCGAGCAAGGAGTTCTTCCTGGCCAAGCGCAACGAGCAGCGCGCGCGCCATTCCAAGTACAACAACACCGAATACAACCTCGAGCCCAATGTGAAGGGCTCGCCCGGTGGCCTGCGCGACATCCAGACCATCCTCTGGATCGCCCGCCGCGAGTTCGGCACGCTGAATCTGCAGGCCATGGTCGATCAGGGCTTTCTCACCGAAGGCGAGCACAGCCTGCTGACGGCTGCCCAGGAATTCCTCTGGAAGGTCCGCTATGGCCTGCACATGCTCGCCGGCCGCGCCGAGGACCGCCTGCTGTTCGATCACCAGCGCAGCCTCGCAGCCCTGCTCGGCTACGAAGACAACGATGCCAAGCTGGCCATCGAGCGCTTCATGCAGAAGTACTACCGGGTCGTCATGAGCATCGCCGAACTCAGCGATCTGGTCGGCCAGCATTTCGCCGAAGTGATCCTCTGGGAGGGCGACTCGGGCCCGGCGCAGCCGCTCAACAGCCGCTTCCAGGTGCGCGAGGGCTATCTCGAAGCGACCCATCCGGCGATCTTCAAGCGCACGCCGTTCGCCCTCCTGGAAACCTTCGTGCTGCTCGCCCAGCACCCGGACATCCAGGGCGTGCGCTCCGACACCATCCGCCTGCTGCGCGACCATCGCTACCTGATCGACGACGCCTTCCGCCAGGACCTGCGCAACACCAGCCTGTTCATCGAGCTGTTCAAGTGCAAGGAAGGCATCCACCGCAACCTGCGGCGCATGAACCGCTACGGCATTCTCGGGCGCTACCTGCCGGAGTTCGGCCATATCGTCGGGCAGATGCAGCATGACCTGTTCCACATCTACACGGTCGACGCGCACACGCTGAACGTCATCAAGTACCTGCGCAAGCTGACCAAGCCGGGCGTCGCGGAAAAATACCCGCTCGCCAGCAAGCTGGTCGAGCGGCTGCCCAAACCGGAACTGATCTATATCGCCGGGCTGTATCACGACATTGCCAAGGGTCGCGGTGGCGACCACTCGGAGCTGGGCGCGGTGGATGCCGAACAGTTCTGCAACCGCCACAAGCTGCCGGCCTGGGATACCCGCCTGGTCGTCTGGCTGGTCGAAAACCATCTGGTGATGTCGACCACCGCGCAGCGCAAGGACCTGTCCGACCCGCAGGTCATCAACGACTTCGCCCAGCGGGTGGGCGACGAGACGCACCTGGATTACCTCTACGTACTGACCGTGGCCGACATCAACGCCACCAACCCGACACTGTGGAATTCCTGGCGCGCCAGCCTGCTGCGCCAACTCTACACCGAGACCAAACGCGCCTTGAAGCGCGGCCTGGAGAACCCGCTGGAGCGCGAGGAGCAGATTCGCCAGACGCAGCGGGCGGCGCTCGACCACCTGGTGCGCAACGGCACCGACCCGGACGATGCCGAGCAGCTCTGGACGCAACTGGGCGACGACTATTTCCTGCGCCATACCGCGACGGACGTCGCCTGGCATACCGAGGCGATCATCGAGCATCCGGACGATGGCGGGCCGCTGGTGCTGATCAAGGAGACCACCCAGCGCGAATTCGAGGGCGGCACGCAGATCTTCATCTACGCGCCCGACCAGCACGACTTCTTCGCCGTGACCGTGGCCGCCATGGGCCAGTTGAACCTGAA
This sequence comes from Pseudomonas lopnurensis, assembly GCF_015070855.1. Classification (GTDB taxonomy): domain Bacteria; phylum Pseudomonadota; class Gammaproteobacteria; order Pseudomonadales; family Pseudomonadaceae; genus Stutzerimonas; species Stutzerimonas lopnurensis. The sequence goes on along the minus strand of NZ_JADDIX010000018.1, from coordinate 63,677 downwards.
CATCCATGACGCGCGCATCCTGACCTCGAGCAGCCAGTTCACGCTCGACACCTATATCGTGCTGGATGCCGATGGCAGCCCGATCGGCAACAACCCCGAACGCATCGAGGAGATTCGCCAGGGCCTGATCGACACCCTGCGCAATCCGGACGAGTACCCGGCCATCATCCAGCGCCGCGTGCCGCGCCAGCTCAAGCACTTCGCCTTCCCGCCGCAGGTCACCATCCACAACGACACACAGCGGCCGCAGACCATCATCGAAATCGTCGCGCCGGACCGCCCCGGCCTGCTGGCACGTGTCGGCCAGCTGTTCCTGGCCTTCGACCTGTCGGTGCAGAACGCCAAGATCGCCACCCTGGGCGAGCGCGTGGAGGACGTGTTCTTCGTCACCAACGCCGACAATCAGCCGCTATCCGACCCGCAACTCTGCGCGCGCCTGCAGCAGGCGCTGGTCAAGGAGTTACAGCAGGAAAACGAGCAGCAGCCCTCGCCGAGCAGCTTCGCGATCTGATACCCGCCGGCGCCGCTGCGGCGCCGTTTCTCCTACAGAGCCCCGCTGCGGATCAGCGCCAGGCGTCAGTCCCAGGGTTTGCCGTGGGTCTGCTCGACGGTGGGCAGTTTCTGCTGCATCGCCGCCTTGGCCAGCATGTGCGCGCTGACCGGGGCGGTAATGAACAGGAACAGGGTGATCAGCAACTCGTGCAGGCTCAGGCCATCGTTGCGGCTGCTGAAGAAGATCATCGAGGCGATGACGATTCCACCGACGCCCAGCGTGGTGGCCTTGGTCGGCCCGTGCAGGCGGGTGTAGAAATCCGGCAGGCGATACAGGCCGATCGCACCGATCAGCGCGAAGACGCTTCCGAGAACCAGGAACACGCTGACCAGCAGTTCAATCCAGAAAGGCATAGCGTTTTCCTCAATCGATGATATCGCCGTGCAGCAGGTGCTTGCCCACCGCCACGGTACCGACGAAGCCCATCACCGCGATCAGCAGTGCCGCCTCGAAGAACAGGTCGGATGCGAGCCAGATGCCGAACAGCACGATCAGGGCCAGCGCGTTGATGTACAGCGTATCCAGCGCCAGCACCCGGTCGGGCATGTCCGGGCCCTTGACCAGGCGCACGACGCTGAGCACCGCAGCCAGGCCCAGCAGCGCCAGGCAGAAAGGGATCACGTACGCGAGCATTCGAAAATCTCCAGTAGCGGCGCTTCGTAGTTGCGCTTCACACCGGCCGCGACCTCGTCGGCATCCGGCGCATCCAGCGCATGCAGGATCAGCAGCTTGTGGTCCGCGCTGAGCCCGGCGGACACCGTCCCCGGGGTCAGCGAAACGATGCTGGTCAGCGTGGCGAGGACGAACTCGTTCTCGATCTCCATGGGGACCACGATGAACGCCGGTTGCAGGCGGCTTTTCGGTCCGAGGACCAGCTTGGCCACGTGCACGTTGGCGACCACGATGTCGTAGAACACCTTGAGCATGAACAGGCACAGCTTGAGCGGCTTGCGCACCCGCGGCACCTCGATCAGAAAGCCACGCACCAGCAGCGGGATGGCCCAGCCGAGAAACAGCCCCAGCACCAGATGGGCGAAGCTCAGCGTATTGTTCAGCAGCAGCCAGATCAGCGTGAGCAGCAGCGTCAAGGCTGGATGGGGTAACCAGCGGGCCTTCATGCCTCACCTCCGCGAACGATGTGCAGATAGGGCGCCAGATCCAGCAGTTGCGCGGCGGTGGCCTGAACATAGGCCTGCAGCGGTTGCGCCGCGATCACCAGCAGCAGGCTGCCGAGCAGCAGCCCGAGCGTGGCCAGCACGCGGACCGGATCGGCAGCCAGGCCGATCGCCTCTTCGCTGGAACGCCAGAACACCAGGCTGCCGGAACGACTGAGCGCGATCAGCATGCCCAGCCCGCCGACCAGCACCACGGCCCACAGCGCCACCGCTTCCGGCCCCGGGGCGACGGAACGCAGCAGCATCAGCTTGCCGAGAAAACCCGAGAAGGGCGGCAAACCAGCCACCGAAATCGCCCCGACGAAGAACATCGCGCCCAACAGCAACGGTTGCTGCAAGGCCGGCGCGGTGACCAGGTCGGTGCCGTACTCGCCGCGCTGGCGGGCGATGAGATCGGCCAACAGGAACAACGCACCGGCTATGAACGTACTGTGGATCAGGTAATACAGGGCTGCGGCGAGACTCTGCTCGCTGCCGATGGCGATACCTGCCAGCAGGGTGCCGACCGAAGCGACCACCAGGTAGGCCAGCAGCACCTGCAGATTGCGCGCGGCCAATGCGCCGACCACGGCCGCGCCCAGGGTGAGCAGGGCCAGAGGCCAGAGCCAGACCAGAACCATGTTGCTCAACTCGCCGGCCTCGCTGCCGAAGATCAGCGTGAATACCCGCACGATGGCATACAGCCCGACCTTGGTCATGATCGCGAACAGGGCCGCAACCGGCGCGGTCGCGGCGGCATAGGCGCGCGGTAGCCAGAAATACAGCGGCAGGATCGCTCCTTTGAGAGCGAAAACCACCAGGAGGATGAACCCTGCGGCCGCCAGCAGCGGCGCCTCGGCGGGATCGGCGAGGCTCACCCGCACGGCCAGATCGGCCATGTTCAGGGTGCCGAGCAGGCCATAGAGCATGCTCACGCCGATCAGGAACAGCGCCGAGCCCAGCAGGTTCAGCACCACGTAGTGCATCCCGGAACGCACCCGCTGCGGCCCATGACCATGCAGCAGCAGCGCATAGGACGAGATCAGCAGGATCTCGAAGAACACGAAGAGGTTGAACAGATCGCCGGTGAGGAAGGCGCCGTTGATGCCGAGCAACTGGAACTGGTACAGCGCATGGAAGTTCGGTCCGCGCTCGTCGTCGCCGCGACTGGCATACAACGCAGCGAAACCGGCCAGCACCGCAGTGACCAGCAGCATCAGCGCGCTCAGGCGGTCGAGCATCAGAATGATGCCGAACGGTGGTTGCCAGTTGCCCAGCGCATAGATGCGCAATTGGCCATCATCGGCGAGCAGCAGCAGCCAGACGGCCAGCGGCACCAGGGCCCAGGTGGCGGCCAGCGAAAGCAGACGTTTGGTGGGCTTGCCCATGCCATGGGCGAGCAGCAGCAACGCCCCCATGAACAGCGGCAGCAGGACCGGCAGGATCAATGCGTGATTCATTTGCTTGGCTCCTGGCCATCCACGTGATCGGTACGCAATTCACCGATGCTGCGCAGCGCCAGCACCACCACGAAGGCGGTCATGGCGAAGCCGATGACGATGGCCGTCAGCACCAGCGCTTGCGGCAGCGGATCGCCATACGCCTCGCTCCTGCCGATCACCGCCGGCACGCCGGTAGCGAGTCGGCCCATGGAAAAGATGAACAGATTGACCGCATAGGAGATCAGCGTCAGCCCCATGACCACGGGAAAGATCCGCGCGCGCAGCAACAGGTAGACCCCGCTTGCCGTCATGATCCCCAGGGTGATCGCGAACAGCGCCTCCATCACAGCACCTCCTTGCTGGACTCGTCCTGACTGACGTGGCCGATATTGGAAAGGATCAACAGGGTCGCGCCCACTACCACCAGATATACCCCCAGGTCGAAAAGCGCCGCCGTCGCCAGCTCGAACTCGCCGATCAGCGGCAGATGGAAATGATCGAAGGCGGAGGTCAGGAACGGATAACCGAAGAACCAGCTGCCCAGACCGGTCAGCCCGGCGATCAGCAGGCCGGCGCCGCTCAGCGCGTGATAGCTGATCGGCTGGCGTTCCTGGGCCCAGGTCACGCCGTGCGAGATGTACTGGAGAATCAGCGCCACGGCGGTGACCAGGCCGGCGATGAAGCCACCGCCCGGCAGGTTGTGCCCGCGCAGGAAAATGAACACCGAAATCAGCAGCGCCATCGGCAACAGCGCGCGAGACAGCGCGTCCAAGATCATCGGATGGCTGTCGGTGGACCAGAGCCGGCCGCCGTAATCGCGAATCGGGTGCGGCAGGTGCAGCCCGTGCAGCAGGCCATAGATGCCGACCCCGGCGATCGCCAACACACTGATTTCACCGAGCGTATCGAAGCCGCGGAAGTCGACCAGGATCACGTTGACCACGTTCGTCCCGCCCCCGCCGGAGACGCTGTTCTCCAGAAAGAAGGACGCGATGCTGTCGTAGGGCCGGGTCAACACGGCGTAGGCCAGCAAGGCGACCATGGTGCCGAAGCCGCTGGCGAGCGCGAAATCGCGGAAGCTGCGCAGGCTGCTGGATTCGGCCGGAGTGCGATCGGGCATGAAGAACAGCGTCAGGATCAGCAGAATGATGGTCACCACCTCCACCGACAGCTGGGTCAGCGCCAGGTCCGGCGCCGAATAGCGCGCGAAGCCCAACGACACCATGAGGCCGACGACGCTCAGCACCATCAGCGCGACCAGGCGGCGCCGATGGAACAGCACGGTGAGCAGCGAAGCGCAGGCCAGGATGGCCATGCCCAGCACGGTGATCCCATCCAGCGGGGTCAACGCCACCTGCCCGCTCAGCGACTCGAGCGGTGTCAAGGCGAAGACCACCAGCAGCAGCGTACTGATCAACATCAGCGCGATGTAGCGTTGCAGCGAGCCGTTCTCCAGCAGACCGGTCAGGTAACGGGCGGCGAGCGTCAGGCCAGTCATGACCCGCTCGAAGACGTCGAGCGAATCAACCGAAGGTAGTCCCTCATACCAGCGGAACGCCCATTTGCGCAGCGTGTAGATGAGGACACCGCCGACCAGCGCCGCGAAACTCATGGCCAACGGCAGATTGAAGCCGTGCCAGATCACCAGGCTGTATTCGGGCACATGGCCATTCAGGGTTCCCGACACCGCGGCGGCCAGCAGCGGTGCGACCGTGAAGGCCGGCAACATGCCAACCAGCAGGCAGAGCAGCACGAGGATCTCCACGGGGATCTTCATGTAGCGTGCAGGCTCGTGCGGCGGATATTTCGGCAGATCGACGGGCTCGCCGTTGAAGAACACGTCATGCACGAAACGCAGCGAGTAGGCCACCGAGAAGGCACTGGCGAGCGTCGCCACCGCCGGTATGGTCCAGTAGAAGCTGCCGAGCAGGTGCTGGTCGAGCGTCTCGGCGAAGAACATCTCCTTGCTCAGGAAGCCATTGAGCAAGGGCACCCCGGCCATTGCCAGCGAAGCCACCATGGCCAGGGCGGCGGTATGCGGCATGTACTTCCACATGCCGTTGATACGCCGCATGTCGCGGGTGCCCGTCTCGTGGTCGATGATGCCGGCGGCCATGAACAGCGACGCCTTGAAGGTGGCGTGGTTGATGATGTGGAAAATCGCCGCCACGGCCGCCAGGCGCGAGTCGAGGCCGAACAGCAGCGTGATCAGCCCGAGGTGGCTGATGGTCGAATAGGCCAGCAGCCCCTTGAGATCATGCTGGAACAGCGCCATCACTGCGCCCAGCAGCAGCGTGGCGAGCCCGGTCATGCTCACCAGGTAGAACCACCACTCCGAATCCGCCAGCGCAGGGTAGAGCCGGGCCAGCAGGAACACGCCGGCCTTGACCATGGTGGCCGAATGCAGGAAGGCCGATACCGGCGTGGGCGCAGCCATCGCCTGCGGCAACCAGAAATGGAACGGGAACTGCGCCGACTTGGTGAAGACGCCGAGCAGCACCAGGATCAGCGTCAGCGGATACAGCGCGTTGGCGCGGATCAGGTCGCCGGACGCCAGCACGGTGGTCAATTCGAAGCTGCCGACGATATGGCCGATCAACAGAATCCCGGCAAGCAGCGCCAGGCCACCACCGCCGGTAACGGCCAGTGCCATGCGTGCGCCCTGACGGGCATCGGCGCGGTGGTTCCAGTAGCCGATCAGCAGGAACGACGACAGGCTCGTCAGCTCCCAGAACATCAGCATCAGCAACAGGTTTTCCGAGAGCACCACGCCGAGCATGGAGCCCATGAACAGCAGGAAGAAGCCGAAGAAACGCCCCATCGGGTCCTTCTTCGTCAGGTAATAGCGAGCGTAGAGAATCACCAGCAGGCCGATCCCGAGGATCAGCAGGGCGAAGAGGAAGCCCAGGCCGTCAAGCCGCAGGCTGAGGTTCAGACCGAGTTCCGGCAGCCAGCTGGAATGGACGATTTCGGTCTGGCCCGAAAACACCTCGGCCCGCTTGGACAGCAACAGCATCAACGCTGCCAGTGGTGCTACACCCGCACCGAATGCACAGGCCGAACGACCGAAGCGCTCCAGCAGCATGGGCAGGAAAATGCCCAGAAATGGCAAAGCGATAATCAGCGCAAGCGCCATGAATGAAACCCCTTAAGCCACCGAGCCGGAGGCATTCTTGTCCTTGGGCAGGCAAAGCAACTGCCTGAAGCGGCACACAAATGTGCGCCCGATTATCCATACGGATGATGCCGGCGTCATGGTTTCATGTATTTCGAAAAACGAAAGGCGTCACCGCCGCCCCCTCGAACGGCTGGCAACGCCTTGTCTGACGAGGCCCGCGTCAGATCACGGACGGCAACGCCGGTATCAGGACCGCGGCGAAATCGACAAGCCGCATCAGGGCGTCACGCGGCTGGTGCCGCTGACGGTCAGGATGCGAACCCGCTGACCGACGCGGAACACCTGGTTGGGCTCCACCGCCTGGACATAGGCACGGACGTTGCCATCATCTTCGCGCACGGCGATCTCGACGCCCTGGGTACGCGTGATCCCCTCCTCCGCGGCGGCACCCAGCATGCCACCGGCCACCGCACCGATGACCGCGGCGACCGCGCTGCCACGCCCACCGCCGACGCCACTACCGGCAACCCCGCCGACGACCGCACCGGCGCCGGAGCCGATGGGCGTCTTGGTGCCCTCGATCTGGACCGGACGCAGGGATTCGATGGTGCCATAGCGCACGGTCTGAACGGCACGCGCCTCGTCCCGGGAATAGGTATCTCCGGTCAGGCTGGACGCGCAGCCACCCAGAGCCAAAGCCAGGGCTGTGAAGGAGGCGACGAAAATGGACTTGCGCATTTGGATTCTCCTGGGAAACAACTGTTTCACTCCGATGGACTGCAACGGGCGGTTGCGGTGAAAAAGCGCTTGGCAACTTCACCCATCCTGACTCAGCATTCGCCCCTTGCGAAGCATACTTAATGCGAGTCGATCTTACCTCGCCAGGTTCAAAAGAGATTGCCCATGGATTACTTCATCATAGCCATCACCACCGTGGCCGGCCTGGGTTTTCATGCCTGGCTGATCGTCCGCTTCCGCCGCTGGGCCGACCGCGACCTGGCGCTGTCGATCGCCGGCAGCGACCCGGACAAGCGTGCCTGGATGCTGCAGCGGCTCGCCGAGGCCAAGACGCGGAAGGTCAAGAGGCGGGGACTGCAGGAATGGCTCGAGCATGAGGTGAAGCATTACCCGGGCGTTTGAGGCGCTGCAAGGCGTGCATCCTGTGCCGATTCGCTCATGAAAAGAAGAGCCGATGTTCGCGCAATCGGACGTTCGCGGGCAGGCTGGCGCTGAGCGCAGCGAAACCCAACAGACACGGCATAATGCGCCGGGCTTCGTCGCTGCGTTCCTCAGGCTGCGCCCCGGCCTACGGCATACGCGCCCTTGCAACACGCAAGAAAGGACACCCCACCCAGGACTTCACTGAGCCCAATCAGGGCGCCAGACGCTCACGCTGCCAACCCTTGGCGATCAGCCGATAATCGAGTCGGTCGTGCAGACGACTCGGACGCCCCTGCCAGAACTCGATGCGCTCCGGCAACAGGCGGTAACCGCCCCAGTGCGGCGGACAATGCGGCGCCTTGTCGAGGAAGCGCTGCTCGGTCTCGGCGAGCAGCCGCTCCAGCTCCGCCCGATCACGGATCACCTGACTCTGCGGCGACGCCCAAGCGCCCAGCCGGCTGCCCAGCGGACGCACATGGAAATAGGCATCCGACTCCTCCTGACTCACCTTCTCCACCCGCCCCTCGATACGCACCTGGCGCTCGAGCGTCGGCCAGAAGAAGGTCATGGCCGCGTAAGGCGTCGCCTGCAGCTGTTGCCCCTTGGCGCTGTCGTAGTTGGTGAAGAACGTGAAGCCGCGCTCGTCCAGCGCCTTGAGCAGCAGGACCCTGCAATGCGGCCGCCCTTCGGCATCGACCGTTGCCAGGGTCATCGCATTGGGCTCCACCGGAGCCTGCTCGGTTTTCATCGCCTCGGTGAACCACTGACGGAACAGACCGAAGGGCTCGGCCGGCGCATTGGCCTCGCCGAGTCCGTCACGGGTGTAGTCGCGGCGCATATCGGCCAGGGTCTGGATCATCGCGTGACTCCTTGTTATTGGGTAGACAGGCCTCGGCGTGCCGGGCGGTTCACGACCAGACGGTGAGCAACGAACCGGGTCGATCTGCAGGAAACAAGCTTATCCGCTTTTCCCCGGAACCCGCTTGATTCAAGGCAAACCATCCCAACGAAAACAGGCCCGCATGCGGGCCTGTTGCTCGGAGCGTCACGCCGTCGCGAGGCGCCTTACTTGGCAACCTCGGCCGCCGCCACCTGGGTCGGGCTCGGGGCGGGCTGGTTGTACTGGGCGATCAGGGCCAGCAGCGTGGTCTGCGGCGCCAGCACCATCTCGACCCGGCGATTCAACGCACGCCCCTCCTGGCTGTCGTTGGCGGCCCGCGGCATATCCGAGCCCAGGCCGCGAATACGCAGCCGGTCATGCTTGAGACCGCTCAGGCGGAAGATCGCCGCGACCGCGCCGGCACGCTCACGGCTGATGGTGCGGTTGATTTCATCGGAGCCGGTGCTGTCGGCATGCCCGAGCACGACCACCGCCGTCTTGTCGTCCGACTCGACCAGCTTGGCCACGCGCGTGATCGGCCCCAGCGTGACCGGCAGCAGCATGCCCGGACGATCGGGATTGAACGAAGAGTCCACCGGCGCGGTGACAACCAGCACGCTGTCACGGCGCTCCAGTTCGAAACGGCTGTCCTTGAGGGCTTCGCGAAGACGCGCCTCGTAATCGTCGAGCCAGGCTGTATCGGGCTTCGGTGCGACTGCCGCGACATCGGCAGGTTTTTCACTATTGGAGCTACAGCCGGTAACGATCATGCAAAGAATCAGGGAGGCGCTCTTCAGCAGGTTCATGTGCAAGGTTCCGCAACCAGAAACGTTCAGGGGAAAGGCGCGACCCATCCAGGTCGGGCGGTTAGTGAAGTATGGGTTGAAATTGTGGACGCAAGTCCTTCATCTGAAAAGCTTCACCATGCAGAACTGACGAGTGGCTCACCCCAGGCAAGCGACGACACTGCGCGCCAGCGCCTGGGCCCGTGGGTCCATCAGTACGTAGGGACCGAGTGTATTGGTCACGAAACCGAACGCCAGCTCCCGTTCCGGATCGGCAAAACCGATGCTTCCGCCCGCGCCGGGGTGGCCGAACGCACGTGGCCCCATGGCGAAGGTGGCATTGGCGACCTCGGGTTGATCGAGCCAGCAACCCAGGCCGAAGCGCGTCCGGGCCAGCAGCGTGCGATCTTCGCCGATACTGTGCTCGCGTGTCATCTCGGCCAACAACGCATCATCGAGCAGCCGCCCCTGCAGCAGCCCCATGTAGAAGCCCGCCAGCGCGCGGGCGTTGCCGTGGCCATTGGCGGCCGGCTGCGCCATGCGCCGCCATTCGGGCTTGTTGCCGCTGCTCATGATCGATGGCGGGTTGTTGAACGCCCGGGCGACGAGCGAAGTCGGCTCGCCGACCAGGGCCTGGAGCAGGCGCTGCGCCGCGGCATCGCCGAAATCGTTCCTGCCGCGGGTCAGGTGGGCGACACGGTGAAATTCGCTGTCGGCCAGCCCGATGTGAAAGTCCAGGCCGAGCGGCGCGGCGGTGCGCGCGACGATCGACTCGCCAGGTCCGCGCCCGTCGACACGCCGCAACAACTCGCCGACCAGCCAGCCATAGGTCATGGCGGCATAGCCTTGACCCTCGCCCGGCACCCACCAGGGCTGCTCGGCCGCCAGCGCAGCGGTCATGCTCGTCCAGTCGTACAGTGCCTCGGCCGGCAATGGCTGGCGTACCGCCGGCAGCCCGGCGCGATGGCAAAGCAGCTGGCGCAGGGTGACGGCCTGCTTGCCGTTCGCGGCGAATTCCGGCCAGACCCGCGCGACCGGCTCGTCGAGCTCCAGCTTGCCTTGCGCGACCAGTTGCAAGGCGGCCACGGCGGTGAACGCCTTGGTACAGGAAAACAGGTTCACCAGGGTATCGCCGTGCCAGGCCTCCTCGCCCGCGTTGTCGGCGACGCCGGCCCAGAGATCGACGACCGTCTCGCCGCCGATCTGCACGCACATTGCGGCACCGCGTTGCCCGGTACGTTCGAACAGCGCGCCGAACGCATCCTTGACCGCCTCGAAGCGAAGATCGAAATAGCCCTGAATCTGCACGTTGCACCTCGTATCGAATTTCATCGCGGCCTCATTCTGGCAATCGCGGCCACGCAAGGGAACGGCCGCACGGCCCGCTGATGACGGCTTATCGCGCCCGATGATTGCCGTCCGGCTAGCCGATTTCGCGGCGGAACGGCGGCAGCGCATTGAGAATCGCCTTGCCGTAGCGCTGGGTGACCACCCGCCGATCGAGCAGCGTGATCGTCCCCCGGTCCGCTTCGGTACGCAGCAACCGGCCGCAGGCCTGGACCAGCCGCAGCGAGGCATCCGGCACGGCGATCTCCATGAATGGATTGCCGCCTCGCGCTTCGATCCACTCCGCCAGCGCCGCCTCCACCGGGTCGTCCGGCACGGCGAAGGGAATCTTGGCGATGACCACGTGCTCGCAGTAGGCCCCCGGCAGGTCGACGCCTTCGGCGAAGCTGGCCAGGCCGAACAGCACGCTGGCCTCGCCATCGTCGACCCGCGCCTTGTGCTTGTTCAGCGTCTCCTGCTTGGACAGGTTGCCCTGGATCAGCACCCGCCGGCGCCAGTCGCGCTCGAGGCCGTCGAACACGTCCTGCATCTGCCGGCGCGACGAGAACAGCACCAGGGTGCCGCGCGACCCTTCCACAAGTTGCGGCAGCTCGCGCACGATGGCTGCGGTGTGCGCCGCGGCATCGCGCGGGTCGGCCTTCAGGTCCGGAACCCTGAGCACCCCGGCATCGGCATGATGGAAGGGGCTCGGCACCACGGCGGTAACCGCCGCCTTCGGCAGCCCGGCGCGCATGCGGTAGCGATCGAAGCTGTTCAGCGCGGTGAGCGTCGCCGAGGTCACCAGCGCGCCGTAGGCCACGTTCCAGAGGTTGCGCCGCAGCGTTTCGGCGGCGAGGATCGGGCTGGCGTTGACCTCGATATCGAACAGCGCGCCGCTGTCGGCCAGGGTCAGCCAGCGCGCCATCGGCGGGCTGTCCTCGGGATCCTCGATGGTGAAGGCGGTCCACAGCTCCCAGTTGCCCTGCGCGCGCGTCAGCAGGCTGCCGAACAGCGGATACCACTCTTCGGCCTGGTGGCTGGCGATCCCGGCGCCCGTTTCGCCATCCATCGCCTCCTTGAGCAGTTCGGCGAGGCGGCTGAACACATCGGTCAGCTTGGAAAAGCCCTTCTTCAACTCGGTGCCGAGCTCGACCAGGTGCTCCGGCACCACGCCGCCAACGAAACGATGGCGCGGCCGCTCGCGGCCCTCCATGTCCTCGCCGGCCTTGAAGTCGGCGAGCTGTTCGCAGGCGCTGAACATGAACTGCTGCTGAGTACGCAGCTCGCGGGCGAGTTCCGGAACGCCTTCGACCAGCCGGCCGAGTTCGCCGGGCAAGGGATGCTGGGCGAGCAGCTTGGTCAGGTTCTTTTCCACCTGCCCCAGCCAGTCGGCCGTCGAGCGCAGACGGGTGAAATGGGCGAAGTGGCCGATGGCCTTGTCCGGCAGGTGGTGTCCTTCGTCGAAGACGTAGATCGTCTCGCGCGGATCGGGCAGCACCGCGCCGCCACCGAGCGCCAGGTCGGCCAGGACCATGTCGTGGTTGGTCACGATCACATCGACCTTGGTCATGCCCTCGCGCGCCTTGTAGAAGGCGCATTGCTGGAAGTTGGGGCAGTGCCGGCCGGTACACTGGCTGTGGTCGGTGGTCAGCTGCGCCCAGTCGGCATCGCCCAGTTCTTCCGGCCAGCTGTCGCGATCGCCATCCCAGCGATTGCCGGCCAGCTTCTCGATCATGCCGGTGAACAGCTTCTGGCTGCGCTCGTCGACCTCGAGGCGAAAGCCTTCCTCCTCGAACAACTGCGCAGTGGCGTTCTGCGCCTGACCTTCCTGCAGCAGCATGTCCAGCTTGGACAGGCACAGGTAGCGCCCACGCCCCTTGGCCAGGGCGAAGCTGAAGCTGAGCCCGCTGTTGCGCATCAGGTCCGGCAGGTCCTTGTGCACGATCTGTTCCTGCAGCGCCACGGTGGCCGTGGCGATGACCAGCCGCTTGCCGGCGGCCTTGGCGGTGGGAATGACCGCCAGGCTGTAGGCGACCGTCTTGCCGGTACCGGTACCGGCCTCGACCGCGACCACCGCCGGCTCGCCGTCGCGGCGGCCTTCGTCGTCGGCCTTGATCGCGCCCAGCACCTTGGCCACCTCGGCGATCATCAGGCGCTGGCCGTAACGGGGCTTGAGCCCCTTGGCCTCGAGAAAGCGGGAATAGGCGCCCTGGATCTGGGACTTGAGTTCGGTACTGAGCATGGGCGCGTAGCTGTATATATTTTCAGTGTCTCGATGGGGCGGCTATGATAGCGCGCGATCGCCCAACCGCCACCGGAGATTTGCCCTTGACGCCCTTCGCCCTGCTCTACGCACTTCACGTCCTCGCCGCAACGATCTGGGTTGGCGGCATGTTCTTCGCCTGGATGGTGCTGCGCCCGGCCGCGGTAGCCATGCTGCAGGCGCCAGAGCGATTGAAGCTCTGGGCCGATGTATTCCGTCGCTTCTTCCACTGGGTCTGGGTGACGGTGCTGGTATTGCCCATCAGCGGGATCGGCCTGTGGCACATGCGCTTCGGCGCCATGGCAAGCGCGCCGCGCTACGTGCACATCATGGCCGGCCTGTACCTGATCATGCTGGCACTGTTCCTGCGTATCCAACTGCTGCAGCTGCCGGCGCTCAAGCGCGCGATCGCCGCCGAAGACTGGCCGGCGGGCGGTGCGGTGCTCGGCGTGATTCGCCGGCTGGTGGGCATCAACCTTGTACTGGGGCTGGCCATCATCGCCCTCGCCAGTGCCCGCCCCGCATTGTGAAAGCAATGAAAAGCCGGGCTCGTGGCCCGGCTTGGAAGTGAACCGACCCGGGATCAGGGACGGGCTTCGACTTCGGCTTCTACACGACGGTTGATCGCACGCCCTTCCTCGGTCGCGTTATCGGCGACGGGACGGGATTCACCGTAACCGACCGCATTCACCCGGCTGCCTTCCACGCCATACTGATCGACCAGCACTTCACGTACCGCGTTGGCGCGACGTTCGGAGAGGCGCTGGTTATAGGCATCGGTACCGATCGAGTCGGTATGGCCTTCCAGCACGGTGGAGGTCTGCCCGTACTCCTTCATGAAGTCGGCGAGGTTCTGGATGTCGGCGTAGCTGTCGGGCTTGACCACGGCGCGATCGAAGTCGAACTTGACGTCCAGCTCGACCCGCACCGGCGCGGCAGCAGGCTCCGGCTCAGGCTCAGGCACCGGCTGCACCGTCTCCACGACCGCAACGGTTTCCTCTTCCATGCCGTTTGCCCAACAATAGGCCGCCGCGACGCCGCCGCCGATCAGCGCCCCCCAACCGGTATAGGTGCTGCTTTCGATGGCCCCCAATGCGGCACCGGTCACTCCACCAACGGCGGCACAGGTAGGCCAATCCTGTTTCTGCACGCCTGCGCAACCTGCCAGGAACGTGGTCATGACAATCACGGGTACTGCTGTCCGTAAAGTACTCATCGGTTAAAACCTCCAGTGTGGAATTCAGCCAGAATCGCCCCGCACGAGAACTCCGGGCGGCTCCGGTTATTTTCAGACTAGGCCGACAAACGGCACCACGCTAGTCTTTACGCTTGAAACGAGGATTCTCGATTGACTGAAAACCCTGTAGCGCGCACGCCCCAGCAAGCCTTGGCAGCCCTGCTCGAACACCATGCGCCGTCACGCCTCCTGCACGTCGGACACAGCGAGCAACCGGCACTCGCCGCATACGCCCAATGCCATCCGGAAAGCGGTATCGATCGCGCACGAACGGCGCCGCTTCCGGAAGACCTGGCCCAACAGCGCTATGACCTGGCGATCATCGTCGACTGCCTCGAACACTTGCCCAAGCGCAGCGGCCTGGAACTGCTCGGAGGCATTCGCAACCTGAACGCCAGCCGCATGGCCGTGCTCGTCGACCTGGACGCCTGCGACTGGCAGGCCACCGACTTCTATGCGCTGGCCCTGCAGATCAGCGAACGCTTCCAGCGCGACGGACAGACCTTGACGCTATTCACCTACGACCTGCTCCAATACAAGCAGGTTCCGGACTGGCTGAACGCCAGGTTCTGGGCCAATCCCGAGATGTTCGGCAAATACTGGTGGTGAACATGACCGATCGGCAAGCGCACGAAACCAACTGCCCTTGCGGCAGCGGCGATTCCCTCGGCCAGTGCTGCGGCCGTTATCACGCCGGAACCGCGGCACCCAGCGCCGAGTTGCTGATGCGCTCGCGCTACAGCGCTTATGTGCTGGGGCTGATCGATTACCTGCAAGCCACCACGCTGCCGGCGCAGCAAGCCGCGCTGGATCTTGACGGCATGCGGCACTGGAGCCTGGAAAGCACCTGGCTGGGATTGGAAGTGGGCGAAAGCACGGTACTGGGGGGCAAGCCCGAGCATGCCCTGGTGAGCTTCACCGCCCGTTGGCACGACCAGAGCGGCGAGCACGTGCATCAGGAGCGCTCGGCCTTCGTGCAGAACGACGGACACTGGTACTTCATCGACCCGACCGTGCCCCTGAAGGCCGGGCGCAACGACCCCTGCCCTTGCGGCAGCGGTCAGAAATTCAAGAAATGTTGCGCCGCCTACGTCTGAGCCCCCTGGTCTGCGTCGAGACGCAGGCCGGAGGGCCGCATGGCCGCCGCCCTTACTTCTCGACGAAGGCGCGCTCGATCAGGTAGTGCCCCGGATCGCCCATGCGCGGCGATACCGACAGGCCGAAGCTGTCCAGCACCTGGCTGGTTTCGTCGAGCATGCTCGGGCTGCCGCAGATCATCGCGCGGTCGTCCTGCGGGTTGATCGGCGGCAGGCCGATGTCGCGGAACAGTTTGCCGCTGCGCATCAGATCGGTCAGGCGCCCCTGGTTCTCGAACGGCTCGCGGGTCACCGTGGGGTAATAGATCAGCTTTTCCTTCACCGCCTCGCCGAAGAACTCGTTCTGCGGCAGGTGTTCGGTGATGAACTGGCGATAGGCAACCTCGTTGACGTAACGAACGCCGTGCACCAGCACGACCTTCTCGAATCGCTCGTAAGTCTCCGGATCCTGGATCACGCTCATGAACGGCGCCAGCCCGGTGCCGGTGCTGAGCAGATACAGATGCTTGCCGGGCAGCAGGTCGTCGAGCACCAGGGTTCCGGTCGGCTTGCGGCTGACCATCAGTTGATCGCCTTCCTGCAGGTGCTGCAGGCGCGAGGTGAGCGGACCGTCCTGCACCTTGATGCTGAAGAATTCGAGATGTTCTTCGTAGTTCGGGCTGGCGATACTGTAGGCGCGCATCAGCGGGCGGCCTTCGACTTCCAGACCGATCATGACGAACTGGCCATTCTCGAAGCGCAAACCGGGATTGCGGGTAGTCTTGAAGCTGAACAGCGTATCGTTCCAATGGTGCACACTGAGGACACGCTCAACGTTCAGGTTACTCATGCTGCGGATTCCTCATTGAGTCGCGGCGGGCGTCGTTACGTAGCCGGCAGTTTATCGACGCCAACCATATTCGTTAATCGAATAATAAAGATATAGGTTATCGGTTATATAGATATGCATTTCACTCTTCGCCAGCTCGAAGTATTCGCCGCGATAGCTCGCCAGGAAAGCGTATCGCGCGCGGCCGAAAGCCTCTCCCTTTCGCAGTCGGCCACCAGCACCTCGCTGGCCGAACTGGAGCGCCAGTCCGGCTGCCTGTTGTTCGACCGTGCCGGCAAACGCCTGTGCCTGAACGCTCTGGGGCGACAATTACTGCCGCAGGCGGTCGCCCTGCTCGATCAGGCGCGGGCCATCGAGGACCTGCTCAACGGCAAGAGCGGCTTCGGCTCGCTGGCGGTCGGCGCGACGCTGACCATCGGCAACTACCTCGCCACCCTGCTGATCGGCAGCTTCATGCAGCGCCATCCGGAATGCCGGGTAACGCTGCATGTACAGAACACCGCGCATATCGTGCAGCAAGTCGCTCAGCATGAACTTGATCTGGGTTTGATCGAAGGCGAATGCCAGCATCCGGATCTGGAGGTCCAGCCCTGGGTCGAGGACGAGCTGGTGGTGTTCTGCGCGCCGCAGCATCCGCTGGCCCAGCGCGATTCCGTGGATCTGGACGAGCTTGCGCGCGAGGCCTGGATCCTGCGCGAACAGGGTTCCGGCACCCGCATGACCTTCGAGCAGGCCATGCGCCATCGGCCGGGCAAGCTCAATGTGCGTCTGGAACTGGAACACACCGAAGCGATCAAGCGCGCCGTGGAGTCGGGGTTGGGTATCGGCTGCATTTCAAGGCTGGCGCTGCGTGACGCCTTCCGCCGCGGCAGCCTGGTACCGGTGGCGACGCCGGCGCTGGATCTGCGCCGGCAGTTCTATTTCATCTGGCATTCGCACAAATATCAGACCGCGGCCATGCGCGAATTCGTCGAGCAATGCCGGGCAATGACTTCCGGCGTTCGGCGCAGCGACGAGATCATGCTGCCGCCGATCGCCTGAGCGCCGTCAACTGGCGGGTGCGGGTATGGAGCCCATCTGCTGCAGCAGCAGCGCCGCCTGGGTCCGGGTGCGCACGCCAAGCTTGCGGAAGATGGCGGTGACGTGCGCCTTGATGGTCGCTTCGGAAACATTCAGCTCGTAGGCGATCTGCTTGTTCAGCAGACCATCGCAGACCATCGTCAGCACCCGGAACTGTTGCGGCGTCAGGCTGGCAAGCCCGGCACTCGCGGCCCTGGCTTCATCGCTGACATTGGCCACGTCCTGAATATTGCTCGGCCACCAGACGTCGCCGTCGAGGACCGCCCGCACGGCCTCCTGGATGGTTTCCAGCGAGCTCGATTTGGGAATGAAGCCGCTGGCGCCGAACTCGCGCGAGCGCGCGACGACCGCTGCATCTTCCTGCGCCGAGATCATCACGACCGGCAACTGGGGGTACTGGCCACGCAGCAGCACCAGGCCGGAAAAGCCGTAGGCGCCGGGCATGTTCAGATCCAGCAGTACCAGATCCCAGTCGGCGCCCTGATTCAGAAAGCTTTCCAGCTCGGCGATACTGGCCGCCTCCACCAGCCGGACGTTGTCCCCCAGCCCCATGGTGAGTGCCTGCTGCAGCGCACTGCGAAACAGCGGATGATCATCGGCAATGATTATTTCGTAAGCAGCCATTGGCAGACCTGTAGTTTTTATTGGCGCTTTTCATCGGCTTGAGCAGCCGATGCCGACAAGATGACGGCAGAAACCCGACGAATTACGTCGGGAATGTCCGATGTGACGTTTCGGTCGGCAAACAGGAATATCGACTGCCGGCCACAACAAATCAAGCGGCGCAAGCATGCCCACCCACGAATAAGTGGTCAAGCGCGAAGCTTTGTAGCAAAGTCTGCGCCTTTTCCCTGACGAGCCGAAAGATGCGTAGCCAAGCCCTCCGCGCCGACTTCCTGATGCTGATCACCGCGATGATCTGGGGTACCGCCTTCGTGGCCCAGCGCATCGGCATGGACAATATCGGTCCCTTTCTCTTCACCGGCCTGCGCTTCACCCTCGGCGCGCTGGCCCTGCTGCCCTTGGTGATCTACCGCGGCCGCACCGCCGCCCGCCACGAACCCTTCCTGCAGCGCGGCTTGCTGCTCGGCGGCCTGGCCATGGGGCTGGCGCTGACCCTGGGCATCAACCTGCAGCAGGTCGGCCTGCTGTTCACCAGCGTGACCAACTCCGGCTTCATCACCGGCCTGTACGTAATCGTCGTGCCACTGCTGGGGCTCGTCATCGGCCACAGGACCGGCCTGGGCACCTGGCTCGGCGCCTTCCTCGCGGTCGCCGGCATGGCGCTGCTGAGCATCGGCGAAGGCTTTCAGGTGGCCTCCGGGGACTGGATCCAGTTGGCCGGCGCCTTCGTCTGGGGCCTGCACGTGCTGCTGGTGAGCTTCTTCGTCAGCCGCCACGATGCGATCCGCCTGGCCTTCCTGCAGTTCGCCACCTGTGCGGTGGTGAGCCTGCTGCTCGCGCTGGTCTTCGAGCAAACCGATCCGGCCAGCATCTGGCTTGCCGGGCCGGCGCTGATCTATGGCGGGCTGTTCGCGGTCGCGGTCGGCTACACGCTGCAGGTGGTGGCGCAGAAGCATGCGATCGCCTCCCATGCGGCGATCATCCTTTCCCTCGAGGCGGTGTTCGCGGCCATCGCCGGCGCGCTGTTCCTCGACGAGAGCCTCACCCCGCGCGGCTACCTGGGCTGCGTGCTCATGTTCGTCGGCATGTTGGCCGCCCAACTGTGGCCACGCAAACCGGAACCGCGGGCCGTCGAAGCCGCCAAGGCGTGAGTCACCCGCCTATGGCGCGAGTGCCGCCTGCAGCGCCCGATGTGCGGCGTTGTGCACGTCCGGCTGGCGATGGTGCTTGGCGCCGAGGTAATGCTCGGTGAACACGTCGAGCCAGGCATCCAGGGTGTTGGCCGCGTCCGTATCGCCGGCCAGATCGAGACAGAGCGCCGCGACCTCCGCGGTGCACAGGTGGTCGCTGCGGGTCGAGCGCCGCAGGAGATAACGCGACAATGCCTCCGGTTGCAGGCCGAGCACCGGCAGGCCATCCAGATAAGGGCTCTTGCGAAACATCTTGCGCGCCTCGGTCCAGGTCGCGTCGAGCAGGATGAACAGTGGACGTTTGCCCGGCACCGCTTCGACCCGCTCGACCACGCGCTGCGGCGCGGCGTATTCGCCCGGGAAGATCACCAGCGGCTGCCATTGCGGATCGGCGAGCAGCTCCAGCAGCCGCGGGTCCACCCCGGTACGCTGCCAGGTAAAGGCGAAGGTAGCGCTCACCACGTCGGCGATCAGCCAGCCGGTATTGCTCGGCTTCAGCGGCTCGATGTCGTGCATCAGCAGACAGACGCCGCAGTGGCTTTCAATCGTCGGCAACCACTGGCACAGGCAATGGCTGAACGGCACACGGCAACGCGTACAACGCGGTGCGCGCGACCCACGGGCGATGAAGGGTTTCAGGCTGCGCGCCAGGCGCTCGTCACGCAGGCGGGCTACGGCATGGGGCATGGATCGGCTCGGGTCGTTCGGAAGAAGGGTGCAGGTCGGGTCGGGCGGCGTTCCGCGGAGGTGCATGGCGCCGAAGCCCGGCTCACAGCAAAGCGCTGCCCGCTGATACCGAGGCGGCGCCCGGCACTCCGCTCGTTGGGCGTCGTGGGGACTCGGCCCACGCTACCGGCCCGCGGCGAAAATGGCAAATGAACCGTGCCCCACCCTGCCGGTCGAACAAGCGCAGTCATAAGGAGAGCGCCATGTACCGCCTGACCACCCTGCTCGCTCTGAGCCTCGCCCTTCCCGTCGCCCATGCCGCCTCGCTACAAGAGCAGCAGTTGGGCCAGCTACTCGACCAGGTCGCCCGGGAAAGCAGCGTCGGCACGCCACGGGCGATCAATGAAGACATCCTCGACCAGGGCTATACCGTCGACGGCCATGAGCTGGTCAACCACCTCAGCGTGCAGCCCCGGCATGCCGCCCAGATGCGCGACAACCCGGCAGATGTGCGCAGCCAGCTCGGCGTCAGCGTCTGCGGCAACCAGGGCCTGCGCACGTTGATGAGCCAGGGCGCCGTGCTGCGCTACGAGTTCAGCGAGTACAAATCCAACAAGCCGATCGCCACCGAGCGCTACAACGCCGCCGATTGCGGCCTGTAACGCGCCCGAGCCGGGCGCGGGAGCGCGGCTCCCGCGGCACCGGCCATCTCAGGACTCGGGGTTGCGCAGCACCTCGGGATCGCCCTTGCCGGCCACCGCCGCCGCTTCTTCACGGGTGAGCAAGGCGGTGCGTGGCACGTTGCGCAACCGCGCGCAGGCAGCCAGCACATTGGCCCAGTTGGCGCGGTTGGCGAACTGCATGCCGAACTCGTCCAGGGTGCCGCCACGGTTGCGGTAGCCGAGCGCCGAGCTTTTGCGCGCATCCGGCAGGATCGGCCAGAGGTGCCCACGCGCCACCTCGGGGCGCATGTGGGTGAGCAACACGCGCATTTCCATCTGGTCGGGGAAGAGCCGCTCCGCCACCCCATCGCTCGCCCGTGCCTCGACCTCCCAGTAGTCACGCGGCGCCCTGAAACGCCCCGGCTCCTGCAGGTAGACCAGCCGGTAGGCGCATTCGGCTTCCTTGAGCCGTTGCGCCGCGCGCAGCATCTCGCCCAGCTGATAGCTGCCGTTGGCGATCAGCAGTAGCGCCCCATCGCCCGGGTATTCATCGACGATGATCGCCCCATCGCGCGCCAGTTGCTCGGCCTGGGCCTGGTCGAAGTAGCATGGGCGATCGCGCTTGGGCATCACCAGGCAGGCCAGCTCGCCACGCGCCCGGTAGATCGACGGCAGCAGCGCCAGGGCGCTGTTGTGGTCGGCCGGGAACAACACGCGCACCATGTCGCTCATTTCCCCGAGCAGGGCTTCGCAGAAGGTGGTGTCCTGGTGCGACTGCTGGTTCTTGCCGTTTTCCCAGGTGTGGGACGTCGCGATCAGCGGCCAGCCGAGCCAACCGGCAGGCCTGCCGACTTCCTTCTGCTGCCGGGAGAAGATGATGCTCTGCCGCACCACGCCGAGCATCTTCACGCAGAACGCCTCGTAGCTGGCAACCAGGTTCAGGCCGCCCTGGTTGGCGAGGCAGGCGGACACCACGGCTTCCTCGTTGAGCGCCGTGATGACCGCGCCATCGACCGCTTCGAGTTCGCTTTCCGGATCGATCACCCGGTGCTTGAGCGCCTCGAGCACACCGCCCAGGCGATTGCTCGCCAGTTCGTCCGGGTTACCCACGCGTGGGCGCAGCGACGGGTTGGCCTGGGTCAGTTCGACGAAGAAGCGGTCGACCGCTGCCATCGGCGAGCAGGCATCGTCACGGTAATTCAGCTTCGGCATGCGCGGCTCCGCGGGCCGGCGCACCACCAGCGGATTGTCGCGCTCGAGCGGGCGCCCCTGGCGATGGCGGGCGAACAGCTCCAGCGCGGCGTCCAGTTCGTCCTGCGGTACGAACAGCCGCGCCGCATGCTCGTTGAACAGCTCGCGGGACTCGGCGTCCAGGTGCGGATTGCCCGGCAACGGCAGGTTGTGCGCGGCGTTGGTCCCCGCGCCATGGAAGCCGAAGCCCTTGACCGTCTCGGCGATGCCATAGGGAACCGGCAGCGGGTAGTTGAGGATGCCGCGCTCCTTCTCTTCGACCCGACGCTCCAGGCGCAGCTCCATCTCCCAGAGGCTGGCGACGAATGCGGCGGGGTCGCGGCCGTCGAACGGAATCGGATCGAAACCGCACTGGCTCAGGTGCTGGCGGAAATCCTCCAGCCCCTTTTCGGTCCCCAGGGACGTGCGTTGCTCGATCCGGCGACCATTGGCGATCATCACCGGCAGCGCCACGCCACAGTCCTCGGCCCGCCACCAGCGTGGAATCCAGTCGCTGCCGCGCTGTTCCTCGGCAGCGCCATCGGAGAGGAACGCCACCAGCGTCTCGCCCGGCAACGGCATGTGCGCGTACTGCAACTCGGCGAAGCCGAGATAGCCCCCTTCGGCGATGCCGCCCGCGGTATGCGGATTGACATGGCTGCCCAGCGGCGCCAGCGGGCTGCCGTCGGCGGCCAGGCGGTAACCGTAGAAATCCTGCAGCAGGCGATTGATGCCCTGTTCGCCGCCACCGTAGGCCTGCGCCTGTTCGGGATGCAGGTTGCCGGTCAGCAGGTTGAGCGCATCGACCGCCGCCACGCAGTGCCCCTGCCCCATCAGCCAGGCGCGCGTGCGGCCGGTCAGGGCGTTGAGCGCCAGATAGCCGGCGTAGGCCGGCACCATGTTCAGAGCACCGCCGGTATGCCCTTCGGGATTGCGCTTGAAATCCTCGACCTCCAGTGGCGCCCCATCCAGATGCACCTGACGTGCATAGGTCATGTGCACCACCAGCCACAGGCCGGCACTGGCGATGCGATCGACGGCCTGCAGCACCCGATAGACGCTGGCCAAATCCGACTGATGCCCTGCCTGCACCAGTTGGTGGGCCAGGCGGAACACGGCCGCCTGGGTCTCCAGCGCATGCTCGAACGGACCGAAGCCGCCCCGCCAAGCGGCGAATTCCGGCTCGGCTTGGGCATGTTGATCCAGCTCGTTGAGGCTGGGCAGTAGCTGACTCATGGGATCACTCCGTCGGTAGGCAGGTTGTGCTGAAGGGCCGCTGAGATTCCGCCCCGGCCCTTCGCATGGACAGTCCGGGTTGCCCGGAAGCGGCACCCTCTGGCATAGGCGCGCGGCTTGTGGCGCAATATCAACAAACCCTAGTCTAGGCAGAGCCCGCTACAGGCTCTCTGATATGTATCAAGACGCCAGTGCGCCCGAACGGGCAACGTGGACATCATCGTACAGACAGGAAGGCAACATGGCTTTGCTCAGTTTTCTCGGCGCTATCCAACAGGTTACCGGCTCCTGCTATCTCATAGAGACTCACAGCGGCGTAAGGGTTCTGCTCGAGTGCGGCATGCACCAGGGGCGGCGCCAGGAGGAAAGCGGCAACCGTGCGTCCTTCGCCTTTGACCCCAAGACCCTCGATGCGGTCGTGATCTCCCATGCCCATATCGATCACAGCGGCCTGTTGCCGCGCCTGGTCGCGCTCGGCTACCGCGGTCCGGTGCATTGCACCGACGCCACCGCCGAACTGCTCGAACTGATGCTGCTGGATTCGGCGCAGATCCAGGAAAAGGACGCCGAATGGGAGAACAAGTGGCGTGCGCGTATCGGCAAGCCGACGATCCAGCCGCTCTACACCCGGGTCGATGCCGAGCGCATGCTCGCCCAGCGCGCGCCGCATCGATATGGCGAAACGGTGGAAGTCGCAGCCGGGGTCAGTGTGACCTTCCACGATGCCGGCCATATCCTCGGTTCTTCCATCGTGCAGATGGACGTGCAGGACCTCGGCAGGACGCGCCGCCTGGTGTTCTCCGGCGACCTGGGCAACACCTGCTCGCCGCTGATGCATGCACCGACCGTGCTCAAGGAAGCCGACGTGGTGCTGATGGAGTCGACCTACGGCGATCGCGACCACCGCAGCCACGACGCCACGATCGAGGAGCTGGCCGACATCCTGCAACAGGCGCACCACGATGGCGGCAACGTGCTGATGCCCTCCTTCGCCGTCGGGCGCACCCAGGACCTGATCTACTACCTCGGTCGTTTCCATCGCGAAGGCCGCCTGCCGCAGCAGGCGGTATTCCTCGACAGCCCCATGGCAATCGGCGCCAACGCCATCTACTCGCACTACAAGGATCAGTTGGACCTCAACGGCATCGATCCGGCATTGAGCACAACCAGCAGCAAGCTCTACGCCGAACGCTGGCTGCCGATCCTCAAATCCACGCCGACGCCCGAGGAATCCATGATGATCAACCGCTTCAAGAGCGGGGCGATCATCATCGCCGGCAGCGGCATGTGCACCGGCGGGCGCATCCTGCATCACTTCAAGCACAACCTCTGGCGCAAGGAATGCCATCTGGTGATTCCAGGCTTCCAGGCCCGCGGCACCCTCGGGCGCGCCATCGTCGACGGGGCCAAAAGCGTCAAGCTGTTGCATCAGCGCATCGCCGTGAACGCCAAGGTCCACACGCTCGGCGGTTTTTCCGCCCACGCCGGTCAGTCGCAGTTGATCGACTGGGTCAGCCACTTCGAGAACCGCCCGGAGCTCTATCTGGTCCACGGTGAACTGGAAAAGATGCAGACCCTGCAACAGGCCATTCGCGACCGCCTCGACTGGGAAGCCCGGATACCGGAACCCGGCGATCGAATCGCGCTCTGAGTGCAAGCGAACTGCCCGCCCAAGCTAACCGGAGCCCCTGCGCTCCGGGACCAGGGCGGCCCTGGCTTGAAAGCCGTCGTCTGCCGCCTTTAGCCTGAGCGCACTCATACATGGAGACGTTGTATGTCCTTCGATCCGGACGATTACCTGTCGCGACACTTCAAGACCAGCGGCGCCGATCTCGCGAGCAAGATCGACGAACTGGTCGGCATGGTCGTAGCCGAAACCAGCCCCAACCTGCCGCTGTACCGGGAGATGCTGGTCACCGTCATGCGCATGGCCCAGGCCGATCGCAGCCGCTGGGATGCCAAGATCCTGCTGCAGACGATGCGCGAAATGGAGCACGCCTTCAGCCGCCTCGACCAGTTCAAGCGGCGCCGCAAGGTCACGGTGTTCGGCTCCGCCCGCACGCCGGTCGAACACCCCCTGTACGCCCTGGCCCGCCAGTTGGGCAAAACCCTGGCGCATTACGACTTCATGGTCATCACCGGTGCCGGCGGCGGCATCATGGCGGCCGCCCACGAGGGCGCGGGGCGCGATAACAGCCTGGGGCTCAACATCACGCTGCCCTTCGAACAACACGCCAACCCGACGGTGGACGGGACCGACAACCTGCTGTCGTTCCACTTCTTCTTCGTGCGCAAGCTGTTCTTCATCAAGGAGGCCGACGCGCTGGTGCTCTGCCCCGGTGGTTTCGGCACGCTCGACGAGGCGCTGGAAGTGCTCACGCTGATCCAGACCGGCAAGAGCCCGCTGGTGCCGGTGGTGCTGCTCGACGAACCGGGCGGTTCGTACTGGAAGGATGCGCTGCAGTTCATGCGCGGCCAACTGGAGGAAAACCGCTACATCCTGCCCAGCGACATGCGCCTGATGCGGCTGGTGGACAACGCCGAGGAAGCCGCGAAGGAGATCGCCAACTTCTACCGCAATTTCCACTCCAGCCGCTGGCTGAAGAATCGTTTCGTCCTGCGCATGAACCATCCATTGAACGATCCGGCCATGGAATACCTGAACGAGGAGTTCGCCGACCTCTGTCTGAGTGGCGCATTCGAGCAGCAAGCCTGCTGCGAGTCGGAACTGGACGAGCCCGAACTGCAGCGCCTGCCACGGCTGAGCTTCGTCTTCAATGGCCGTGACCATGGACGGCTGCGCGAGCTCACCGACTACATCAACGAACCCGGCAGCTGGGCGCCGCCGCTGGCGACCGAAGACTGATGGAAGAAGACTGGCGTTACAGTACGGCTCGAATGGCATTGGTAGTCGGTCGGGTGGCGCGGCGCTGAAAAGCTGCAGCAGGTTGGGTGGGCCGCCTGGTGTCATGTCTGGTTAGTTTGTTAACTCAGCGGGCATCATGTTGTAGCAGACGCCTGCGCGTCTTCGCCGCAGCGCTGTCGCGCAGCAAACAGGGTGCAGCCCCGAGGAAGCCGCCTGTGCACACCGCGCCCGTAGGAGACCGGGGGGACGCCGAGTCTTTGCCGGCGATCATCGGCGTTGCGGCCGA
>NZ_JADDIX010000018.1:0-37942 GCF_015070855.1 Pseudomonas lopnurensis | reverse complement strand
TTGCGCGCTGGAATATTCGCGGGCATG
The DNA here is from genome assembly GCF_015070855.1 of Pseudomonas lopnurensis. GTDB lineage: Bacteria > Pseudomonadota > Gammaproteobacteria > Pseudomonadales > Pseudomonadaceae > Stutzerimonas > Stutzerimonas lopnurensis. The sequence continues at coordinate 37,915 of NZ_JADDIX010000018.1, read as the reverse complement.
GCCCGCTCCACAGGGGGTACGTCTATCCGCAACAGCCAGCTCAGACATAGCCAAGGATAATCCGCGTTCATACCCGGCAAACGCGTGGGCAAGGCTTCGCCGTTGCCCACCCTACGAACTCACCGGGCATTAAGTTGTGGAGCCAGCTTGCTGGCGATCATCAGGCAACGTATTCGTAAGATATGGATTTCGGTACGCGGAAGGCCACCTTTCTCGCGTGGTGTTGGGCTTCGTCGCTACGCGCCTCAACCCAACGTGGCACGCTAGGTCAGTTGGAAGAATGATCCATCTCGGTTCAATTCAATACGAGCCATCGGCCGGCAACAGGGCAACCGTTGGTCTTGCAGACCTTGGCAACCTGCGAGCAAGGTGCTCAGTCGCCTGAACCGCCGCCACGCAGCAACCGGCCGATCAGCTCCAGCGGATAGCCCCGGTAGCTGAGAAAACGTCCCTGCTTCGCGCGTTCGCGGGCGTCCGCAGGCAGCCGGCCGGCGAACTTGCGTTGCCAGGCATCGCGCAGCTGCTCGCTCCAGTCGAAGCCGCTGTCGCGCAATGCCTGCTCGATATCCGCGCGGGGCAGTCCACGCTGGGCCAGCTCCTCACGGATGCGCAACGGGCCGTAGCCGGCATTGGCGCGGCTCCTGACGAAACTTTCGAGGTAACGGGATTCGGACAGCAGGCCCTGGCTGCAGAGACGACCCAGGGCCTGTTCGATCAATTCGGGCGGGGCGCCGCGTTGGCGCAGCTTGCGGGAAAGCTCGACGCGTCCGTGCTCGCGCCGGGCCAGCAGGTCCATGGCCGCCCGCCGCACCGCGGCGGGGTTATCGAGCACGACCGGCATGCGGATCAGAGGTCGGCGTCGACCAGGTCTTCGCTGACCACGTTCGCCTTGCTGCCACCGCTGACAACCAGCAGTTTCTCGCGAATCTGCTGCTCGATCTCGCGGCCGATCTCCGGATTGTCTTCCAGGTACTTGGCGGCGTTGGCCTTGCCCTGGCCGATCTTGCTGCCCTTGTAGGCGTACCAGGCACCGGACTTCTCGACCAGGCCCTGCTGCACGCCGAGGTCGATGATTTCGCCGTTGCGGTAGATGCCCTTGCCGTAGAGGATCTGGAATTCGGCCTGGCGGAACGGCGGCGCCACCTTGTTCTTCACCACCTTGACGCGGGTTTCGCTGCCGACCACCTCGTCGCCTTCCTTCACCGCACCGGTACGGCGGATATCCAGGCGCACCGAAGCGTAGAACTTCAGTGCATTACCACCGGTGGTGGTTTCCGGGCTGCCGAACATCACGCCGATCTTCATGCGGATCTGGTTGATGAAGATGACCAGGCAGTTGGCGTTCTTGATGTTGCCGGTGATCTTGCGCAGCGCCTGGGACATCAGGCGCGCCTGCAGGCCGACGTGGGCATCGCCCATCTCGCCTTCGATCTCGGCCTTGGGCACCAGGGCCGCCACGGAGTCGACGATGATCACGTCCACCGCGTTGGAGCGCACCAGCATGTCGGTGATTTCCAGCGCCTGCTCGCCGGTATCCGGCTGCGACACCAGCAGGTCGTCGACGTTGACGCCCAGCTTGCCGGCATAGTCCGGATCCAGCGCGTGCTCGGCGTCGACGAAGGCACAGGTGGCCCCCATCTTCTGCGCTTCGGCGATGACCGACAGCGTCAGCGTGGTCTTGCCCGACGACTCCGGGCCATAGATCTCGACGATACGGCCTTTCGGCAGGCCGCCGATGCCGAGCGCGATATCCAGCCCCAGCGAGCCGGTGGAAATGGCCGGAATCGCCTGGCGATCATGATCACCCATGCGCATCACCGCACCCTTGCCGAACTGCTTTTCGATCTGGCCCAGGGCCGCAGCCAAGGCGCGCTTCTTGTTCTCGTCCATCGAATCCTCACTTGATCAAGAGGGCCGGAGGCCACAACAACTGTATAAGTAGACAGTATTAGAGCATAGCCGAATTTACTCGCCTAGCCCCGAGCCGGATTTTCTCCGGCCGCCAGGCGCAACAGTCCTTCCAGCGCGGCCGCCACCGTCTGCTCGCGCACCGCCTGGCGATCGCCGGCGAACAGATAACGCCGGACGTGCAGCTGCTCGGCATCGGCCCAGGCGATCCACACCGTGCCCACCGGCTTGTCCACCGTGCCGCCGCCCGGCCCGGCGATGCCGCTGACCGCCACGGCGAAACGGGCGCCGCTGCGCTGCTGGGCGCCATGCGCCATGGCCTGCACCACCTCGGCGCTGACCGCTCCCACCTGCTCGAACAACTTCGCGGGCACGCCGAGCTGCAGGATTTTCTGCGCGTTGGAATAGGTCACGTAGCCGGCCTCGAACCAGGCCGAGCTTCCGGCGATCCGGGTGATGGCTTCGGCGATCCCGCCGCCGGTGCAGGATTCCGCCGTAGTGACCTGCGCCCCCAGGCGCTGCAGGACATCGCCCAGCCGCACAGCGAGATCGGTCAGATTCATCGAAGCTCCACTGAATATAAGCAGGGCGATACCCTACACCAGCTGGCCACGCACTTCAGCACGCGCGGCGCCGAATCGAGCGAACGGTACGGATCGAAACAGGAACCACGCCCCCCCTATCGCCGCCAACGGTTGCCGAAGAGAGGCCAGGCTCGGACAATGCCCGGCAAAACCGGCTGAGCATCAGACAGATTCCCCGCATGTCAAAAAGACAAACCGCCCACACCTCCGGCAACTCCGACCTTTCCGCCCACACGCCCATGATGCAACAGTACTGGAAGCTCAAGCGCGAGCATCCGGACCAGCTGATGTTCTATCGCATGGGCGATTTCTACGAGCTGTTCTACGACGACGCCAAGAAGGCCGCCGCGCTGCTGGACATCACCCTCACCGCACGCGGCCAGTCGGCGGGCACCGCGATTCCGATGGCCGGCATTCCCTTCCATTCGGCGGAGGGCTATCTCGCGCGCCTGGTGAAGCTCGGTGAATCGGTGGTGATCTGCGAGCAGATCGGCGATCCGGCCACCAGCAAGGGACCGGTGGAGCGCCAGGTGGTACGCATCATCACCCCCGGCACGGTGAGCGACGAGGCGCTGCTCGACGAGCGCCGCGACAATTTCCTCGCCGCGGTGGTCGGCGACGAGAAGCTGTTCGGCCTGTCGGTGCTGGACATCGCCAGCGGCCGCTTCAGCGTGCAGGAGCTCAAGGGCTGGGAAACCCTGCTCGCCGAGCTGGAGCGCCTGAGCCCGGCGGAGCTGCTGATCCCCGACGACTGGCCGCAGGGCCTGCCGCTGGAGAAGCGCCGTGGCGTGCGCCGTCGCGCGCCGTGGGATTTCGATCGCGACTCGGCCTTCAAGAGCCTCTGCCAACAGTTCGCCACCCAGGACCTCAAGGGCTTCGGCTGCGAGAACCTGACGCTGGCCATCGGCGCCGCCGGCTGCCTGCTCGCCTACGCCAAGGAAACCCAGCGCACCGCCCTGCCCCACCTGCGCAGCCTGCGCCATGAGCGCCTCGACGACACGGTGGTCCTCGACGGCGCCAGCCGGCGCAACCTGGAGCTGGACGTCAACCTCTCCGGCGGCCGCGACAACACCCTGCAATCGGTGATGGACCGCTGCCAGACCGCCATGGGCTCGCGCCTCTTGACCCGCTGGCTGAATCGCCCGCTGCGCAACCGCGAGATCCTCGAGGCACGCCAGGATTCGATCACCTGCCTGCTGGAGCACTACCGCTTCGAACAATTGCAGCCGCAGCTCAAGGACATCGGCGACCTGGAGCGCATCCTCGCCCGTATCGGCCTGCGCAACGCCCGCCCGCGCGACCTGGCGCGCCTGCGCGATGCCCTGGCCGCGTTGCCGCAACTGCAGAGCGGCATGCAGGACCTGGTCGCGCCGCATCTCAATACGCTGGCGACGAGCATTTCCACCTATCCCGAGCTGGCCGAGCTGCTGGCCCGGGCGATCATCGACAACCCGCCAGCGGTGATCCGCGACGGCGGCGTGCTCAAGACCGGTTACGACGCCGAGCTGGACGAGCTGCAATCGCTCTCCGAGAACGCCGGCCAGTACCTGATGGACCTGGAAATCCGCGAGAAGGCGCGCACCGGCCTGGCCAACCTGAAGGTCGGCTACAACCGCGTGCACGGCTACTTCATCGAGTTGCCGAGCAAGCAGGCCGAATCCGCCCCCGCCGACTACATCCGCCGGCAGACCCTCAAGGGCGCCGAGCGCTTCATCACCCCGGAACTCAAGGAATTCGAGGACAAGGCGCTGTCGGCCAAGAGCCGCGCCCTGGCGCGCGAGAAGCTGCTCTACGACGCGCTGCTGGAAATGCTCATCGGGCATCTGGCACCGCTGCAGGAAAGCGCCGCCGCCCTGGCCGAGCTGGACGTACTGAGCAACCTCGCCGAACGCGCGCTGAATCTCGACCTGAACCGCCCGCGCTTCGTCGAGCAGCCCTGCATGCGCATCGAGCAGGGCCGCCATCCGGTGGTCGAGCAGGTGCTGGAGACGCCCTTCGTGGCCAACGACCTCGGCCTCGACGATGCCACCCGCATGCTGGTGATCACCGGGCCGAACATGGGCGGCAAATCCACCTACATGCGCCAGACCGCGCTGATCGTGCTGCTGGCGCAGATCGGCAGTTTCGTTCCGGCGGCGGCCTGCGAGCTGTCGCTGGTCGATCGCATCTTCACCCGCATCGGCTCCTCCGACGACCTGGCCGGCGGACGCTCCACCTTCATGGTGGAAATGAGCGAAACCGCCAACATCCTGCACAACGCCAGCGACCGCAGCCTGGTGCTGATGGACGAGGTGGGTCGCGGCACCAGCACCTTCGACGGTCTCTCGCTGGCCTGGGCGGCGGCCGAACACCTGGCGAAACTGCGTGCGTTCACGCTGTTCGCCACCCATTACTTCGAGCTGACCGTGCTGCCGGAAAGCGAGCCGGTGGTGGCCAACGTGCACCTGTCGGCCACCGAGCACAACGAGCGCATCGTTTTCCTCCACCATGTACTGCCGGGCCCCGCCAGCCAGAGCTATGGCCTGGCGGTGGCGCAACTGGCCGGCGTACCGGGCGAGGTGATCCAGCGCGCACGCGACCATCTGTCGCGGCTGGAAACCACCAGCCTGCCCCACGAAGCACCGAGAATAGCGCCCGGCCAGCCTGCGCCACCCATGCAGAACGACCTGTTCGCCAGCCTGCCGCACCCGGTGATCGAGGAACTGGGCAGGATCGATCCCGATGACGTGACCCCGCGTCAGGCCCTGGAGCTGCTATACAGCTTGAAATCGCGCATTTGATACACGCAGAAAGCTGCTAGAATCGCGCGCATTTTTTGGATATGCGGCATTAGCCTGATGCCGCCTAGCCGCAGGGGCGTCACCGCAACGCCAACCTGACACGCCTGAGGAGATAGCTAGAAATGACCTTCGTCGTCACCGACAACTGCATCAAGTGCAAATACACCGATTGCGTGGAAGTCTGCCCGGTGGACTGCTTCTATGAAGGCCCGAATTTCCTGGTGATCCACCCGGACGAATGCATCGACTGCGCCCTGTGCGAGCCGGAGTGCCCGGCCCAGGCGATCTTCTCCGAAGACGAAGTGCCGGAGGATCAGCAGGAGTTCATCGAACTGAACGCCGATCTGGCGGAAGTCTGGCCGAACATCACCGAGAAGAAGGATGCGCTGGCCGATGCCGAAGAATGGGACGGTGTGAAGGACAAGCTGCAGTATCTGGAGCGCTGATTCTCCAGCCTTTCCCGGTCACGCAGAAAAATGCCCGCAGCGATGCGGGCATTTTCGTTCACCATCACGCCAGCCCCGAATTCCGGGGGCAAGCAGGAATGCTCTGACCTTGCCGCAGCGCCGCCTTGGGCTTACCCCGATGCGCGGCATCTGCATTACCCACCAGGCAGCGCTATCAGGCCTTGTCGATGCCTTGTTTCAGGGTGTCTTTCACCTCACCCTTGACCTGCTGGGCATCGCCCTTGACTTCCTGGCGCTGGCCCTCGCCTTTCAGGCTCGAGTTGTCGCTGGCTTCGCCCACGCCTTGCTTGATCTTGCCGACGGCTTCGTTGGTGTTGCCCTTGATCTTGTCTTCGGTACTGCTCATCGCGGACCTCGCTTCTTCGTTTCATTGATGACACAAGGGTGGACCGGCCAGGCGAAGCGATAGTTTCTCCCGGCCATCGGATCGCGTACCGCCTCAGGCCTGTCGCGCGCGCAGCAGCCGGCGCAGCAAGGGCCGGCCAGCCAGGTGGAGGAATACCGGCGCGCCGACGATCAGGTAGAGGTAATAGGTCACGAAGCGCCAGATCAGGATCGCCGCCGCGGTGGTCGACTTGCCCACCATCGGCGTCAGCAGCGCCGCCGAGGCCAGCTCGGCGCTGCCCGCCCCGCCGGGCAGCAGGCTGAGCTGCCCGGCCGTCAGCGCCAGCAGCTGCACCAGGAAAGTCCAGGCCCAGGCGATTTCGCTGCCCAGCCCCTGCAGCGTCAGGTAGAGCACGCTGTAACGCAGCAGCCAATGCAGGATCGTCAAGCCGAACACCGCCAGCAGAATCCTTCGCGGCAGCCGGAAGCAGTCGACCAGCGCATTGCGAAAACCCAGCAGCTTGCGCGCCCAGCGGCGCTTGCGCGAGGCCTGCATGCCCAGGCGCGTGACCAGCCAGCCATTGAGCAGGAATACCTGCCGATGAAAGCGCCCGAGCAGTGCCAGCAGCACCATCACGCCGATCAGCAGCGCCGCGCTGAAGCCCAGCAGGCTGGCGATATAGGCGTTCAGCGCATGGGTCAGCGCATAGAACAGCACGCCGACCAGCGCACAGGCGAAGAACAGCAGATCGCTCAGCTGTTCGACCGCATAGGTCGCGGTGCCCTTCGTCGGCGCCACGCCCTGGCGCATCAGCAGTGCCATCAGGGTCAGCGGCCCACCGGCGCCACCCGGCGTGGCGCAGATGGCGAACTCGGTGGCGATGACGATGCCGAACGCGCGCCGCTGCCCCAGTTTGCGCCGCCCCAGCAACAGCCGCAGGCGCAAGGCGTTGAGATACCAGCCCAGCAGGATCATGCCGAGCATGGTCACCAGCAGGCTGGCCGGGAAACGCCACAGGCGTTCGAACAACCCGCTGCCGCCCAGTAGCAGCGGAATCAGCGCCGCGGCGAGCAGTGCGCCGAGCAGCAACCACCAGCGGCGGTTCATGCCGCCGAACTCGACCACGTGTACTGGCGCAACCAATCGATCTTGGTGGTCGGCTGCCGGCCCTCGCGCAGCAGGCGCTTCAACAACTCCAGCCAGTAGCGCCGCGAGAAGTCATGGCGCATGTCGACCGGATGCAGGCCCAGGCGCAACAGTGGCGCCTGGCGGCAGTGGCGCAACTGCCGTTCGCTGACCAGCCAGGACATGCCGCGGCGCCAGGCACTGCGCGCGCTCCATACCAGCCCCGGCGCCGTGATGGGCGCGAAGTCCGGCAGCAGGTAGAAGTGCCGCGGATCGCTGGTGTACAGCAGCCCGCTGCCGGCCAGCGCGCGGCGGCTGCCCGGGCTCATCAGCCAGGCCGGTGCGACGAAGCCGTGCAACGGCCAGTCGTAGCGCCGGAACAGCGCCAGCCCCTGCCCCAGCCGTTCGCGCGCCGCCGCCTCGTCCAGCGAATAGAATTCGCCTTCATGGGTGTAGACCCGGCGCATGAACCAGTCCTTCGGCGTGCGCGGCAATGGCGCCCGATCGGCGTGATAACAACCGTGCAGCACCAGCTCGTCGCCGCGCGCCAGGCGCCCGTCGAGCAGGCGGCGAAAGTCCGGATGCGCCTGCAATGGGTTGCGGTTATGGAAATCCGGCACCACCAGCCAGGTCATCGGCACACCGCCGATGGCATCCACGGCCTCGACGAAGGGCCGGTAGTCCGCCCAGGTTTCCGGTGCCACGTCGTGCAGCACCAGCATCAGTGCGCGCTCAGACATGCATGGCGACCGGCGAATCGACCGTGCCGAGCACCGCGTGATAATGCGCGAGCAGCCCGGCCACCACTGCGTCCCAGGCATGATGCGCCTCGACGTGCTGGCGCGCCTGCAGGCCGAGCAGGTGCGGGCCGATCTCGAACAGCTCACGCACGGCCTGGGCCATGGCGCGCGCATCCAGCGGCCGGCACAACCGTCCACTGTGGAAGGGCACCAGTTCGGGCAGCGCACCGGCACGGGCCGCCACCACCGGAATGCCGCTGGCCATGGCCTCCAGCGCCACCAGGCCGAAGGTTTCCTGGTTGCCGGCATGCAGCAGCACATCGCTGCTGGCGAGCAACCGTGCCACCTCGCTGGCGGGACAGAAGCGATCGATCACCGTCACGTTGTCCGGCACCCTGTGCGGCATGCTCGAGCCCACCAGCAGCAAGTGGTAGGGTTTGCCCAGCTGGCGTGCGGTGTCCAGCAGGATGTGCAGGTTCTTTTCCCGCGAGCCGCGGCCGGCGAAGATCATCAGCCGGGTATCGTCCGCCAGCCCCAGCTCGGCGCGCAGGTCCGGGGCACGGCGGCCGGGCTGGAAGGTGTCGAGGTCGACCCCCAGCGGCTGCACGAAGACGTTCTTCACGCCCAGCGCGATGAGCTTGTCGGCCATCACCTGGCTGGGCGCGAGTACCCGGTCGAAGCTGCCATACAGGCGCGAGACATAGCCGTTCAGGTTGGCGCCCAGCCAGTTGCCGATCCGGTTGCTGACCAGCAGCGGCAAGTCCGAGTGATAGAAACCGATCACCGGCACATCCAGCCGGCGCCCGGCATCCAGCGCGGCCCAGGCGGTCATGTAGGGATCGCCGACCTCGATCAGGTCGGGGCGCAGCGAGCGCAGCAGATTGCGCCAGGGCGCCCGGCGCACCGGAAAACGGTAGCCCTTGCCGAACGGCAGCACCGGCGCGGGCACCTGGTAGATACCGCTGTCGTGGCCATAGCCACTGCCCGGTACCAGAATGCTGTGGCGGACGCCCGAGTAAAGCTGGAGTCGACGGTGTTTCGCCTCGAGGTAGGTGCGCACGCCACCGCTGGCGGGTGCGTAGAACATGGTCATGTCGGCAATATGCAAGATACAGCGTCTCCGTTCGGTCCTCTGCGGGCCCTGCGCAACACCCATCGGGCGGGCGTCGCACGGTCATAGGTACGGCCGCCCGAACGTCCCTTGCGAAGGGCTCTTTGTTGCAATAAATGACCGTTAGGCTGGAGAGTCGTTCGCACCGCCGGGCCGGCAGCGGGCGCTAGGAATCGAGGCGTTTGTCGCCGGGGTCCTTGCCCTCGTCCGAGGCATGCTCGATCACCGCGTTGAGCTCGGCGCCGAGCAGCAGCACCGCGGCGGAAATGTAGAAATACAGCAGCAACACGATGATCGCACCGATGCTGCCGTAGGTCGCATCGTAGTTACCGAAGTTCTGCACATAGATGCCGAAGCCGATCGAGGCGATGATCCAGACGATTACCGCCAGCGCGGACCCCGGCGTGATGAAGCGGAAGTCCTGCTCGACGTCCGGCGCGACGTAGTACAGCACCGCCACCACCAGCATCATCAGCAATACCGCGATCGGCCAGCGCAGCCAGTTCCACAGCAGCACCACGATATCCTTCAGGCCGACCTGCTCGGCGAGCCAGCCCATCACCTGCGGCCCCATCACCATCAGGCCGGCGGCCAGCAGCAGCATGATGGCGATGCCCACGGTGTAGACCAGCGACAGCAGCGTCAGCTTCCAGTCCGGGCGACCTTCCTCCACGCCGTAGGCCTTGTTCATGGCGTTCATCAACGAGCGGACGCCCACCGAGGCCGTCCACAGCGCAACCAGGATACCGATGGAGAGCAGGCCGCTCTTCTGGTCCTGCAACTGATCGATGACCGGGTTGACCTGGTCCATCGCCACCGGCGGCAGCACCAGCGAGGCCTGCTCGCGCAACCAGGCGAAGAATTCCGGCAGGTGCAGGAAACCCAGCAGGGCCATGAGAAAGAGCAGGAAGGGGAACAGCGAGAATAGCGCCCGATAGGCCAGCGCCGAGGCATAGGTGGACATGTCGTCGTTGCTGAATTCCTTGAAGGTGCGCTTGAACAGGGTCATCACTCCGAGCCCGCGCGTATCCAGGATTGCCATGCCACCCCCCAAACCGGAACAGAACTGTCTGAATTGGGACGATGGCGCCGCGCAAGAGTTCGGGCGAGAGCTGCCGCTGGCCGAGCGAAGCCCGGAGGAGCGAGCGCGTGTGGCGCCGATCAGCGCAGCACTCTGACCTGCAACTGACCGGCACCGACCTCGGCCTTGAACCGCTGACAGTCCGGGTTGCCCAGCATTGCCTCGGCCAGCGCCGGCTCGAGCCGGGTCCGCAACCGGCGCGCCAGATCGCGCGCGCCGAAGCGGGCGTCGTGGCCGCTGCAGAGCCAGTCCCGCGCCGGGCCGGTGACGATCAGCTCGCGCCCGGTCTTGCGCAGCCGCTGCTCGAGCTTGCCGAGCTCGATATCCAGCAGCGCCTCCAGCCACTGCCCGTCGATGCGCGCGAAGGTCAGGATGCGATCGATCCGGTTGAGGAATTCCGGTTCGAAATGCCGGTGCAAGGCCCGCTCCACCCGCTCGCCCTCGCCGCGCGGCCGCACGCGCAGCGCGCGGCGCCAGCCACGCTGGAAGCGCGAACGGTACTCGGCGGCCTCCTGCGCGCCGATGTTGCTGGTCATGAAGATCAGGCTGTTGCGAAAGTCGATTCGCCGCGTGCCGGCAGCGAGCGTCAGCTGGCCGCTGTCGAGCACGTTGAGCAGGCTGCGCACCACCTCCCGGCTGGCCTTCTCCAGCTCGTCGAAGAGGACGATGCCCGGTCGGCTGAAACTGCCGGCGATGGCCTCGACGTCGAACAGCGTCGTGCCCTCCTTGCTGCCGACGTAGCCCGGCGGCGCGCCGGTGAGCGCGGCGGCGTAATGCTCCTGGGCCAGGGTGTTCATGTCGATACGACAGAAGGCGTCCGGCCGGCCATGGATGGCCTGCGCCAGCAACCGGACGATCTCGGTCTTGCCGACGCCGGTGGGACCCAGGAACAGGTTGACCGCCAGCGGCCGCTCGGGGTCGCCGATGCCGGCCTTGATCACCTGGAGCATCGATTCCACCGCGCCGAGCGCGGCATCCTGGCCGACGATGCGGCTGCGCAGCAGGCTCATGACCTCGGCGGGGTCGAACAGCAAGCGCGACGTGCCGGCCATGGTTCGGGCGGCCTGTTCCCGGTTGTGATCGATAAGCTCGTTGACGAATGGCATGGGGTGTCTCGTAGTTTCGTAGGTTGGGTTGAGCGCAGCGAAGCCCAACGAGCGGGCGCCGATACGGATTGGAAGCTGAAGCGGACACCCGGCATGGCGCGCATTCGGCGCAGCTCGGAGTCGGGACGATATCCGCTCGTTGGGCTTCGTCGCTGCGCTCCTCAACCCAACCTACGGCGATACGGCCTGGTCACCCCGCCGTTTTTTCCTTGCCGGCGTGCGGCAGTTCGTATACCGGGCAATCGGCGACGCCGACGGTGCCGCGGGTCATGGCCTCGACGTTCTCCTGCGCCTTCTCGGCATCCAGCACCCAGGTGCGGTAGAACTCGAACGGACAGTCGGCCACGCCCTTGTCGCCATCGCCGGAGTTGTAGACGCCGGTGTAGCCACGGTGCAGCAGCTTGAACAGGTGGTTCTGCGACTGGTCGTTGGCGCGCGCGTCGCGGATCTGCGAGATGGACAGCTGGGCGTACTGGATGCCCATCTCCTCTTCGCCGCATTCGCCCAGGGTGCGGCCGTCGAAGCCGATGATCGCCGAGTGGCCGAAGTAGCTGTACACGCCATCGAAGCCCGCCGCATTGGCCACCGCCACGTAGCAGTTGTTGGCCCAGGCCATGGTCTTGGACATCAGTACCTGCTGCTCCTTGGCCGGGTACATGTAGCCCTGGCAACGCACGATCAGCTCGGCGCCCTTCATCGCGCAGTCGCGCCAGATCTCCGGATAGTTGCCGTCGTCGCAGATGATCAGGCTGATCTTCATGCCCTTCGGGCCATCACTGACGTAGGTGCGGTCACCGGGGTACCAGCCCTCGATCGGGCACCAGGGGATGCACTTGCGGTACTTCTGCACGATCTCGCCCTGATCATTGATCAGCACCAGGGTGTTGTACGGCGCCTTGGCCGGATCCTCGTTGCGCTCGCCGGTCAGCGAGAAAATGCCCCAGGTCCTCGCCTCGCGGCAGGCGGCGGAGAAGATCGCGGTCTCCTCGCCGGGGATGGTGGCGGCGGTCTCCATCATCTCGCCGGGGTCGTACATGATGCCCATGGTGCTGTATTCGGGGAACACCACCAGGTCCATGCCGGGCAGGCCGAGCTTCATGCCCTTGATCATCTCGGCGATCTTGCGGGCGTTGTCCAACACCTCGGCCTTGGTGTGCAGGCGCGGCATCTTGTAGTTGACCACGGCGACGCCGACGGTATCGGGACTGCTGGAAATATCTCCGTGACGCATGAAAAACCTCCTCAAGCTTCAAGCCGCAAGCTACAAGCTGTAAGCAAGAGCGGGGGAGCATCCCGCACGCGCTACTTGTCGCTTGTGGCTTGCCGCTGCTTCTAGAACGTAGGGTGGGCTTCAACCCACCATTCAAGGGACCGATGTGAACGCTGGTGGGCTAAAGCCCACCCTACGGGTTGCAAGCCTCAAGCAAGAGCGGAGCGAGCATCCACGCACGCCCTACTTGTCGCTTGAGACCTGCAACTTGCCGCTGCTTCTAGTGGCTGATCATCCACGGCCGCGCCGAGGGGCTGGTCTTGAGCCCGTGCGGGTTGGCCTTGGTGGGTGTGTTCGGCTTGCTCGGGCCGCAACAGCTGCAACCGGCGCCGTGCTTGCGGTTGGCCTTGTACTCGGCCAGCGACTGCGGCGCGTGGGCGCTGCGTTCGTTGGTCTCGATGGCGCGGCGCTGGCTTCCGGCCATGGTGGCCAGGCCCGGCGCGCTGAGGATCACCCGCTGGGTCTGCCCGCCGCAGGCCGGGCAGGCGCACGGCTGGTCGCGGTCGGCCATCGGCCGCAGCATGGTGAAATCGCCGCAGGCGGCGCAGTCGTATTCGTATATGGGCATGCTGATCGTCCTCGAGAACGGCGGGTGGGGGGCGTAGGTTGGGTGGGGCCGCCGAGGTCGAGCGGAGCGAAGCCCAACGAGCGCGGGCAACCCTTCCGCCATGACGTTGGAGTTTCGGCACAGCAAACCACGGCGTGGGGCGGAAGCTCGGTGTCTCGTTGGGCTTCGCCGCTTCGCGCCTCAACCCAACCTACGTTCCGGTCATTTGTCGTACGCGATGGGCATGTCGATGCTGCCGTCGAGGTGCTTGATCGGGCCGGCGGCGCTCGGGTTGATGTCGAACTCGAAAATGTCGGTCGGTAGCCAGAGCGTGGCGCAGGCGTTGGGGATGTCGACCACGCCGCTGATGTGCCCCTGCACCGGCGCCGAGCCGAGCAGCGAGTAGCCCTGGGCGCCGGAGTAGCCGAACTTCTTCAGGTATTCGATGGCGTTCAGGCAGGCCTGCTGGTAGGCCAGGTTGACGTCCAGGTAGGCCTGCTTGCCGGCGTCGTCCACCGAGATGCCTTCGAAGATCAGGTAGTTGTTGTAGGTGGGCACGATCGGGCTGGGCTTGAAGATCGGGTTCTTGATGCCGTACTTGGCCATGCCACCCTTGATCAGCTCGACCTTCATGTGCACCCAGCCGGCCATTTCGATGGCGCCGCAGAAGGTGATCTCGCCATCGCCCTGGCTGAAGTGCAGGTCGCCGACCGACAGCCCGGCGCCGTCGACATAGACCGGGAAGAAGATCTTCGAGCCGCGCGACAGGTCCTTGATGTCGCAGTTGCCGCCATGCTCGCGCGGCGGCACGGTGCGTGCGCCCTCCGCGGCGATCTTGTCGCGCAGCGCGCCCGAGGCCTTGCCGGCGTGGGCGGTGGTGGCGAACGGCGGGTTGGCCAGCGGCGGCACGCGGGTCGGGTTGGTGTCGATCAGCGCCTGCTCGCGCTCGTTCCACGCCGACAGCAGTTTCGGGTCCGGCAGGCAGCCGATCAGGCCGGGGTGGATCAGGCCGGCGAAGCGCACGCCGGGGATGTGCCGGCTCTTGGTGAACATGCCCTCGAAGTCCCAGATCGACTTCTGCGCCGCGGGGAAGTAGTCGGTGAGAAAGCCACCGCCGTTGCTCTTCGAGAAGAAGCCGTTGAAGCCCCACAGCGAATCCTGCTTGGTGCCGATGTCGAGCAGGTCGACCACCAGCAGGTCGCCCGGCTCGGCGCCCTTCACGCCCACAGGGCCGGAGAGGTAATGCACGGTGGAGAGGTCGACGTCGCGCACGTCGCTGGCGTCGTCGTCGTTCTTGATCGCGCCACCGGTCCAGTCGTAGGTCTCGAGGATGAAATCGTCGCCCGGGTTCACCCAGCAGGCCATCGGGATGTCCGGATGCCAGCGGTTGTGGATCTGCTCGTTCTCGGGGGCGGGCTGGTTCAAATCGACCTTGATCAGGGTATCGGTCATGACGAGGCTCCTAGGACCGTGGAAGGAAAATCAGCGTTGCGCTGAGTACGGGCCTAGTCTTCGCCGTATCGGTCGGCGGGAAAATACGTTGGATGACGTAGGGCAACCTCAAGCCTCAAGCCTCAAGCCTCAAGCCTCAAGCCTCAAGAAAAGGCAAAAGCCGAGGCCCTGCAACTCCGCAGTTCCTCGGCTCCCGCTTTTACTTGTCGCTTGCAGCTTGAAGCTTGCCGCTGCTTCTAAACCGACAGATACCGACTGATGGTCGCCTCGTCGGCATTGGCCGCGCTTTCCTCCAGCACGAAGCGGCCCTTTTCGATCACCAGGAAGCGGTCGGCGATTTCCATGGTGAAGGACAGCACCTGCTCGGACACCACGATGGTGAGGTCGCGCAACGAGCGGATCTCCTTCAACGTGCGCGCGATGTCCTTGATGATCGACGGCTGGATGCCCTCGGTGGGCTCGTCCAGCAGCAGCACCTTGGGGTTGGTCGCCAGCGCACGGGCAATGGCCAATTGCTGCTGCTGTCCGCCGGAGAGATTGCCGCCCTTGCGCTTGCGCATCTCGTGCAACACCGGAAACAGCGCGTAGAGATCCTCCGGCACCTGGCCGCCGGCCGAGGCCGGCAGGCCGGTCTGGATGTTCTCCAGCACCGTCATGCTGGGAAAGATCATCCGCCCCTGGGGCACGTAGGCCACGCCGCTGGCCACCCGCTGGTGGGTTTCCAGCCCGGCGACCTCCTGGCCATCGACCTGCACGCTGCCGCCCATCTGCGGCACGATGCCCATCAGGGTCTTGAACAGCGTGGTCTTGCCCATGCCGTTGCGGCCCATGACCGCGACGATTTCCTGCTTGGCGACGTCGAGATTGACGTCGTGGAGAATCTGGCTCTGGCCGTAGCCGGAAGCGAGGTTGCTGATCTTGAACATGCTGAACTCCTTCATGCATGTGGGTTGTTTGTGGCGTGGTGCGAATGGTGTGCGGCATGGCTATGGCGTCGGGCGGCGTTCGCCTGTTGGGCTTCGCTGCGCGAACCGAGGAATGGGCCCGCCCTCGTGCCGTAGGTTGGGTTGAGGCGCTTTTGCGCCGAAGCCCAACAAGAGGGGCCGGCGGAGCTTCGGGGTTGGGGTGGGGTGTCCGTTGGGCTTCGCTACGCTCAACCCAACCTACCTCACCCCATCTCAACCCAACCCACTAGTGCCCCAGGTACACCTCGATCACCTTGGGGTTGTTCTGCACCGCATCCATGCTGCCTTCGGCCAGGACCTTGCCCTGGTGCAACACCGTGACCTTGTGGGCGATGCTCTTGACGAACTCCATGTCGTGCTCGATCACCAGCACCGAACGGCCCTGACTGATGCGCTTGAGCAGTTCGGCGGTCTGCGCCCGCTCGCTGACGCTCATGCCCGCCACCGGCTCGTCGAGCATCAACAGTTCCGGGTCCTGCATCAGCAGCATGCCGATCTCCAGCCATTGTTTCTGGCCATGGGAAAGCAGCCCGGCCTCGCTGTGCAGTTGCCCGGCGAGACCGATTTCCGCGGCGACCTCCTCCACCCGCGCGATGACCTCGGCGCTGCGCTTGAAGAACAGCGCACCGAACACCTTGCGCCCGGCCGGATAGGACATTTCCAGGTTCTCGAACACGCTGAGGTTCTCGTAGATCGAGGGGTTCTGGAACTTGCGTCCGACCCCGGCGCGGACGATGTCGAACTCCTTCATCTTGGTCAGCTCGCGACCGTCGAACTGGATCGAACCGCTGGTGGCCCGCGTCTTGCCGCAGATCAGGTCGAGCACCGTGGTCTTGCCGGCGCCGTTGGGGCCGATCACCACCCGTACCTCGTTGCGATCGAGGTAGAGGTTCAGGTCGTCCACCGCCTTGAAGCCGTCGAAGGAAACCGTCAGGCCCTCGATGGCCAGCACCGGTTTGGGCATCTGAAATCCAGTCATGGGGTGCTCTCCAGTTGCTTGGCGGGAACCGCATCGATCGTTCCGGCTCCCGAGGCCGGCGGCTGCTCGGCTGGTTGCGCCGCCGCGGCCGGTGGTTGTCGTCGGCTCGGCAGCCGCAGCCGCGCCAGCCATTTGCTGGCATGGCTGTGCCAGAGGCCGGCCAGGCCGTTGGGGAAATACATGACGACGGCGATGAACAGGCCACCCATGAAATACAGCCACAGTTCGGGGAAGCTCTCGGAGAACACCGTCTTGCCGTAGTTCACCAGCAGCGCGCCATACACCGCGCCGAGCAGCGACATGCGCCCGCCCACGGCGGCGAAGATGACCATCTCGATCGACGGCACGATGCCGACGAAACTCGGCGACATGAAGCCCACCTGCAGCGTGAACATCGCCCCGCCGATGGCCGAGAAGCTCGCCGCCACGCAGAACACGAAGATCTTGAAGCTGGCCACGTCGTAGCCGGAGAAGCGCACCCGCTCTTCCTTGTCGCGCATGGCCATCAGCAGACGCCCGAGCTTGGACGCGAGGATGAAGCGGCCGATCAGGATGCAACCGAGCAGCAGCGCCGCATTGACGAAGTAGAGGATGATCTTCGCCTCGTCGGTACGGATGTCCCAGCCGAGCAGGGTCTTCAGGTCGGTGATGCCGTTGACCCCGCCGGTCAGGCCCTGCTGGCCGATGATCAGGATGGTCAGGATCGCCGCGATCGCCTGGGTGACGATGGAGAAGTACACGTCGCCCACGCGGCGCTTGAACATCGCCATGCCGATGACCAGCGCGAGGATCGCCGGTACCGCCACCACCGCCAGCAGGGTGAAGCCGAAGCTCTGGAATGGCTGCCAGAACAACGGCAGTTCGGTGATCTGGTTCCAGTCCATGAAGTCCGGGATGCCGGGCGTGGACTGGATCTTGGTACTCTCGGGGTCCGATGCCTCGAGCTTGAGGAACATCGCCATGCAGTAGCCGCCGAGGCCGAAGAAGATCCCCTGGCCGAGGCTGAGAATGCCGCCATAGCCCCAGCAGAGCACCAGCCCGACGGCGACGAAGGCGTAGGTCAGGTACTTGCCGACCATGTTCAGGCGGAAGCTGTCGAGCGCCAGCGGGAACACCACCAGGATCAGCGCGGCGAGCACCAGCAGGCCGATGCCCCCCTGCTTGCCACCGAAGAATTTATCGAGTGTCGAGTTCATGCCCTGGCCCTCACGTCGTTTGCCATCGCCACAAAAAACCTGCTCATCATTTGCGCACCTTGATGGAGAACAGCCCCTGCGGGCGCAGCATCAGGATCAGGATCACCGCCGACAGGGTCAGCACCTTGGCCATCGAGCCACTGATGAAGAACTCGGCGATGGACTGCGTCTGGGCGATGGAGAACGCCGAGGCGATGGTGCCGAACAGGCTGGCGGCGCCGCCGAAGACCACCACCAGGAAGGTGTCGACGATGTACAGCGAACCGGAGGTCGGCCCGGTCGAGCCGATGGTGGTGAACGCCGCGCCAGCGACCCCGGCCACGCCGCAGCCGAGGGCGAAGGTCATGCGATCGACCTTTTTCGTATTGATCCCCACCGCGCGGCTCATCACCCGGTTCTGCACCGTGGCGCGCACCTGCAGGCCCCAGCGCGAGCGGTACAGCAGGAAGAAGATCGCCGCGGTCAGCAGCAGCGTCACGGCCATCACGAACAGGCCGTTGCGCGGGATGTCGATGGCGTCGGTGGGGTTGAACGAGCCCATCAGCCAGTCCGGCATGCTGGCGCTGACCTCACGGGCACCGAAGATCGAGCGGAACGCCTGCTGCATCACCAGCGACAGGCCCCAGGTCGCCAGCAGCGTATCCAACGGGCGGTGGTAGAGCTTGCTGATCAGCGCCCACTCGGCCAGCCAGCCCAGCGCGCCGGCGATCACGAAGGACAGCACGATGGCGACGAAGAAATAGTAGGGCTGCAGCTCGGGCAGGTACTTGAGCGTCAGCACCGAAACGAGATAGGTGGTGTAGGCGCCGACGGTGAGGAACTCGCCGTGGGCCATGTTGATCACCCCCATCTGGCCGAAGATGATCGCCAGGCCGAGCGCCATCAGCAGCAGCACGCAGAACACCGACAGCCCGTTGAAGCCCTGCATGGCCGCGATGGCGCCAAACTCCGATAGCCATTCCATAAGAAAACCCTCGCAAGAAGCCGCAAGCGCCAAGCCACAAGCTGCAAGCAGAGCGCTCTCCACTTGCCGCTTGAGGCTTGCAGCTTGTCGCTGCTGTTACTGATAGCCTTTCGGGAAAGGATTCGGTTCGATCAGATCGGACTCGTAGACGACGCTGAATTGGCCGTCGGCCTGCACCTGGCCGATGCGGGTCTTGCTCCACAGGTGCTGGTTCTCGTGCACCTTGACGTAGCCTTCCGGCGCGGTATCGAGTTCCAGCCCGGCGGAAGCGGCGACCACCTTGTCGACGTCGAAGCTGCCGGCCTTCTCCACCGCCGCTTTCCACAGCCACGGGCCGAGGTAGGCGGCCTGCGTCACGTCGCCGATCACCGCGTCGCTGCCGTACTTGGCCTTGAAGGCCTTGACGAATTCGGCGTTGTTCGGGTTGTCCAGGCTCTGGAAATACTTCATGGAGGCGTAGAAGCCGGCCATGTTCTCACCGCCGATGCCCAGCAGTTCGTCCTCGGTGACCGACAGGGTCAGCAGGGTCTGCTTGTCCGCGGTGATGCCGGCGGCCTTGAGCTGTTTGTAGAAGGCGACGTTGGAACCACCGACCACCGCGGCGAAGATCACGTCGGGCTTGCGCAGCTTGATCTTGTTGGTCAGCGAGCCGAACTGGGTATTGCCCAGCGGGTAATACTCCTCGCCCACCACCTTGCCGCCGAGCACGTTCTCGATGTGCTTGCGGGCGATCTTCATCGAGGTGCGCGGCCAGATGTAGTCCGAGCCGAGCAGGTAGAAGGTCTTGGCGCCCTTCTCCTTGGCGACCCAGTCGAGGCCGGCGAGGATCTGCTGGGTGGCCTCCTGGCCGGTGTAGACGACATTCTTCGACTGCTCCAGGCCTTCATAGAAGGTCGGGTAGTAGAGCAGGCCGTTCTCGCGTTCGAAGATCGGCAACACCGCCTTGCGCGAAGCCGAGGTCCAGCAGCCGAACACCGCGGCGACCTTGTCGCGTTCCAGCAGCTTCTTGGCCTTCTCGGCGAAGGTCGGCCAGTCGGAGGCGCCGTCTTCCTGGATCACCTTGATCTGCCGACCGAGAATGCCACCCGAGGCGTTGATCTGCTCGATGGCCAGACGCTCGGCCTGGATCGAGCCGGTTTCGGAAATGGCCATGGTGCCGGTGGCCGAATGCAGCTGCCCGACCACCACTTCCGTATCGGTGACGGCGAGCCCCGTGGTATTGACCTCGGCGCTGGCGGTCGAGGCGAAGATGCTCATCGCCAGCATCGAGAGTGCCGCAGCCCCCTGCGCGAGCCGGCGGGGAAGGCGGCGTGACGAACCCGTCAGTTTTGAATCCATGATGATTGCTCCTGTCTCGGTGGGCCGTGCATGGCTTGCGGCAGCCTGGCTGCTGCGGGCCGGCATCGGGTCGGGAGCAAGAATGGGCTCGGCGGGCGGGCCGGGGTATACGCAGGATGACGTAACGGGATACGTCATCTGACGTATCCGTGCCGGAACGCTACTGGTGCATCCTTGCGCCCGTATGGAGCACGGCCGGCGCCGCGGCCTGGTCACCGGAGCCGCCACAGGCGCCTTGCGCACGGCCCACCAGTCAATGCCAGGCAGTGCCGCTCGGGGCACGGAAGTTGCTCGATCCAATGAAACGACAATCAGCCAGGGCCGCCCGCGTGCAATTCACAGGCACACAGCGCATCGTCAAGATCCGCCGCGACTACAACAGCTGGGTCGCCGACGAGACGCTGGAAGACTACGCCCTGCGCTTCACCCCCAAGTCGTTTCGCAAGTGGTCGGAGTTCCGCATCGCCAACACCGCCCTCGGCGCGGTGTCGTTCCTCGCCCTGGAGGCCATCGGCGGCACCCTGGCGCTGTCCTATGGCTTCACCAACACCCTGTGGGCGATCCTCGCCGTCAGCCTGGTGATCTTCCTCACCGGGCTGCCGATCAGCTACTACGCCGCTCGCTACGGCGTGGACATGGACCTGCTGACCCGCGGCGCCGGCTTCGGCTACTTCGGCTCGACCATCACCTCGCTGATCTACGCCAGCTTCACCTTCCTGTTCTTCGCCCTCGAGGCGGCGATCATGGCGCTGGCCCTGGAGCTGTACTTCGCCATCCCGCTGGCGCTGGCCTACGTGGTGTGCTCGATCATCATCGTGCCGCTGGTGACCTACGGCATCACCCTGATCAACCGTCTGCAGATGTGGACCCAGCCGGTCTGGCTGACCCTGCTGTTCCTGCCCTACATCTTCGTCATCGCCAAGAACCCCGGGGCACTGGCCGACCTGACCAGCTTCGCCGGTCGCGAGGCCGACGGCGGCTCGTTCAACCTGCTGTCGTTCGGCGCCGCCTGCACCGTGGCCCTGGCGCTGATCACCCAGATCGGCGAGCAGGTCGACTACCTGCGCTTCCTGCCGGAGAAGACCCGGCACAACCGCCGCCGCTGGTGGCTGGCGATGCTCGCGGCCGGCCCCGGCTGGATCGTCCCCGGCGCGCTGAAGATGCTCGCCGGCGCCTTTCTCGCCTTCCTCGCGCTGCAGCACGAGATCCCCGTGGACAAGGCCGCCGAACCGACGCAGATGTACCTGGTGGCCTTCAGCTACGTGTTCGCCTCGCCGGAATGGGCGCTGGGCGCCATGGTGCTGTTCGTCATCGTCTCGCAGGTGAAAATCAACGTGACCAACGCCTACGCCGGTTCGCTGGCCTGGTCCAACTTCTTCGCCCGCGTCACCCACAGCCACCCCGGCCGCGTGGTGTGGCTGGTGTTCAACGTGTCGATCGCGCTGATGCTGATGGAACTCGGCGTGTTCGAGGCCATCGAGCAGGTGCTCGGGCTCTATGCCAACGTGGCCATCGCCTGGATCGGCGCGCTGGTGGCGGACCTGGTGATCAACAAGCCGCTGGGCCTGTCGCCGAAGGAAATCGAATTCAAGCGCGCGCACCTCTACGACATCAACCCGGTGGGCGTCGGCGCCATGCTCATCGCCTCGCTGCTGGCGATCCTCACCCACAGCGGGACCCTGGGCGCGCTGGCCCAGGCGGCCTCGCCGATCATCGCGCTGGGCACGGCGCTGGTCTGCGCGCCGCTGATCGCCTGGCTCACCGGGGGGCGCTACTACATCGCCCGGCAACGCCAGCCGCAGCTGCTCTACCCCTATAGCGTGCGCGGCAAGGTGGCCTGCGTGCTGTGCAGCAATGCCTTCGAGGAGCCGGACACCGCCTTCTGCCCGGCCTACGGCGCGCCGATCTGCTCGCTGTGCTGCTCGCTCGATGCGCGCTGCGGCGATCTCTGCAAGCCCGACGCGAGATTCTCCGCGCAATGGGAGAACTTCATCCGCTGGGCCTTCCCGCAGGTCTCGATTCCCCGTCTGCACACGCGTCTGGCGCAATATCTGGGCGTGCTCGGGCTGATCATCGGCCTGCTCTCGCTGGCGCTCTGGCTGATCTACAGCCAGGTCTCGCTGGGCGTCGTGGCGGGCTCCCGGGAAGCCGGCGAAACCCTCTACCAGGCCTTCATCAAGGCTTTCCTGACGCTGTCGCTGTTCGCCGGCATCCTCGCCTGGTGGGTGGTGCTGACCCGCGAAAGCCGCCGCGTCGCGCAGGAAGAGTCCGACCGCCAGACCCACCTGCTGATGCAGGAGATCGAAGCCCACCGCAAGACCGATGAACAGCTGCAGAAGGCCAAGGAAGCCTCCGAGGCCGCCAATGCGGCCAAGAGCCGCTACGTGACCGGCCTCTCCCACGAGTTGCGTACGCCGCTCAACAGCATCCTGGGTTATGCGCAGATCCTGCTGCGCGATGCGGCGATGCCGACCCAGCACAAGGATGCCCTGGGCACCATCCATCGCAGCGGCGCGCACCTGCTCTCGCTGATCGATGGCCTGCTCGACGTGGCCAGGATCGAGGCCGGCAAGCTCAACCTGGAGCCTTCGGAGATCGCCTTTCCGGAGTTTCTCGTCCAGCTGCGCCAGATGTTCGCGCCGCAGGCCGAGGAGAAGGGCCTGCGCTTTCATTTCGAAAGCCAGGGCCGCATGCCGGCGGTGGTGCGTGGCGACGAGAAGCGCGTGCGGCAGATTCTCATCAACCTGCTCGGCAATGCCGTGCGCTATACCGATGCCGGCAGCGTCACCCTGCGGGTCAGCTATCTGCGCGAAACCGCCACCTTCGAGATCGCCGACACCGGCATCGGCATTCCTGCGGAACAGGTCGAGCGATTGTTCCAGCCCTTCGAGCGCGGCGATCCGCTACGCCAGGACAACGGCCTGGGCCTCGGCCTGACCATCACCCGCATGCTGACCGCGCTGATGGGTGGCGAGCTTTCGGTGAAGAGCGAAGAAGGACGCGGCACCATATTCCAGCTGCGGCTGTTCCTGTCCGAAGTGCGCGTCCCGCAGGCGGTGGTGCACGTCGAGCACGATATCGTCGGCTACCTCGGCCCGCGCCGGCGCGTGCTGGTGGTCGACGACCATATCGAGCACCGCCGGGTGCTGGCCGGCATGCTCGAGCCGCTGGGCTTCGAAATCCTCATGGCGGCCAACGGCCACGAAGCGTTGAGCCAGGTATCGCTGCACAACCCCGACCTGATCCTGATGGACCTGTCCATGCCGCAGCTGGACGGCTGGCAGACCGCCGCGCTGATTCGCCGTTCCATCGGCTCGACCGCGCCGATCATCGTCATCTCGGCCAACGCCTTCGTCGACGAGCCGAGCGTGACCGCCGATTGCAACGACTACCTGCCCAAGCCCGTGCACGCGCCGATCCTGCTGGACAAGATCAGGCAGCAGTTGGCCTTGGAATGGATCAGACGCGACGCGCCCCCGCCCAGGCTCCGCCCCACCGGCCTGCCGACGGCGGCCTTGCTGGCGGTTCAGCAACAGGCCTCGCTGGGTTACGTGCGCGGCGTACTGCAACTGCTCGACCAGCTGGAGCGGGACGTGCCCGAAGCCGCCGAACAGATCGAGGAACTGCGCCAGTTGGCCAGGCGTTTCCAGCTCGACGAACTGAGCCTGCGCCTCGACGAGGCGCTGCAGACCACCGACAGTCCGACCACCATGGAGAACAGCCATGCATCAAGCTGATCATCCGCAGACCCAGGGCGTCGTGATGATCGTCGATGACGTCCCCGACAACCTCGCCCTGCTTTCGGGCGCGCTCGACCAGGCCGGCTACATGGTGCTGGTGGCGCTCGACGGCCTCAGCGCGCTGGAGCGCATGCAGCGCCTGAAACCCGACATCGTCCTGCTCGACGCCGTGATGCCGGGGCTCAACGGCTTCGATACCTGCCGCAGGATCAAGGCCCAGGTGGAGCTGGAAGACGTCCCAGTGCTGTTCATGACCGCCCTGACCGAAAGCGAGCACGTGCTCGAGGGTTTCGAGGCCGGCGGCATCGACTACGTGACCAAGCCCATCCACCCGGAACAGGTCCTGGCCCGGGTGGCCGCTCACCTGCGTACCGCGCGCGCCTTGCAGAGCGCCCGCCAGACCTCGCAACAGGTGCAATCGCCACCGGACGAACAGCAAATCCAGGCCATGCTGACCCAGCGCTTCCAATTGACCGGGCGGGAGGTGGAAGTGCTGCACTGGGTCTCCTGCGGCAAGACCAACCGCGACATCGGCGACATCCTCGGCCTCAGCCCGCGCACGGTGAACAAGCACCTGGAGCACGTCTACGTGAAGCTCGGCGTGGAAACCCGAACCGCCGCCGCAGCCATCGCGAGGTCCGCCACTTCCCGCTGATCCGGGCTGTCCCCCTGCGGCCCCGTAGGAGCCCGCTTGCGGGCGATCCGTCGCAACACCGTTGATCGCCGGCAAGCCGGCTCCTACGGGTTGTGGCAGGGCAAGCGCGATCCGGGAACGTTTCCAATGTGCGCCCTGTCTCAAAAAGGCAGATCGACATCAAGCTGTCCGCCGTCAGCGCGGATGGCCCTGCCAGAAAGGACGACAGGATGTTTTCCAGCTATCTCTACAATGCCGCACTCATCTATAGCCTGGTCTTCACCTCGGTGGGGTTCGTGCTGGGCATGTTCTACAACCACCGCAAGGTCTTCCAACTGGAGGACAAGGTGCAGCGCCTCAAACGCACCGTCCGCCACCTGCAGCGCAGGCTCGAACAGCAGCAGGCAACGCCGTCATCCGACGACCAGCCCTCGCGCCCTCAGACCTCGGCGCCCAGCGTGCTCTGAGGGTCCACAGCCGGATCGAACGGCTGCCAGGTTCCCCCGCTGACAACCGACCGTTCCAGCAGAACGGTCCGGTACCCGCACGCCGACGAAAGGCCAGGCGCCGCAGGCCAGGCCAGCGGCGGGCGCGGACGAAGAGCGGCGAGAAACCGCTCGGCGGTGCCTGGAACCTTGAAACTTTTGCTTACACCTTCAAGTCGGAGCCAGAGGAGTTCAGGAGGCGCCGGGCAGACGCCCGGTGGCCCGAGCGAAGCATCCGGTGCGCGACCAGGGTGCCGCGGCATGGCAGCCGCAGTACCGCGACGGAGTGGATGGTTACCGACCAGGATGGATCGCCCCGCCCCACAGGCGGCCTGGACAGCGTTGAGCACGTACGCCAAAGCAGGGAATAAGGAAGATGCTTTTCAATTCTGTGGAATTCATCGCCGGGTTTCTCCCGGTGGTGCTGATCGGATTCATCGTGCTGACCGGATCGGGCCGACAGCGCCTCGCGGTGATCTGGCTGACCGTCGTGTCGCTGGTCTTCTATGGCTGGTGGAACCCGGCCTACGTGCCGCTGCTGGTCGGCAGCATGCTGTTCAATTACCTGCTCGGCGGCCATCTGCGCCAGCGCCCCTCACGCCTGGTGCTCGGCCTGGCGGTGCTGGCCAACGTACTGCTGCTTGGCTACTACAAGTACACCGGCTTTCTCTTCGCCAATCTCGACGAGGCCTTCGGTCTCGGCTGGCGCGTGGACGACATCATCCTGCCGCTGGCCATCTCCTTCTTCACTTTCCAGCAGATCGCCTATCTGGTCGATGCCCACGACGGCGTGGTGGAGGAGCACGACTTCGCCAACTACTGCCTGTTCATCAGCTTCTTTGCGCAACTGATCGCCGGGCCGATCACCCACCACGGCGAGATGCTCGCCCAGTTCCGCGACAGCGCGACCTTTCGCGCCCGGCTGGACAGCCTCTCCCTGGGCGCGACGGTCTTTCTGCTGGGGCTGTTCAAGAAAGTAGTGGTCGCCGACACCCTCGCGCTGAAGGCCACGCCGGTATTCGCCCTCGCCGCCGACGGCGGGACGCCATCCCTCTATGACGCCTGGACCGGCGCGCTGACCTACACGCTGCAGATCTACTTCGACTTCTCCGGCTACAGCGACATGGCCATCGGCTTGGCCCTGCTGTTCGGCATCGCCCTGCCGGTCAATTTCAACAGCCCGTTCAAGGCGCGCAATGTCATCGAGTACTGGTCGCGCTGGCACATGACGCTGACGCGCTTTCTCACCGCCTACATCTACAACCCCATCGTGCTGCGCGTGACGCGTGCGCGGATGGCAGCCGGCAAACCGCAACCGCGGCGCGGCAGGATGACCGCCGGCACCTTCTTTGCCCTGGTCGCCTATCCGACCGTCTTCACCATGTTCATTTCCGGTATCTGGCACGGTGCCGGCTGGCAGTTCGTCGCGTTCGGCCTGCTGCACGGCTTCTATCTGGTGGCGGCGCATGGCTGGCGGGCCTGGAAGGTGCGCCAGGGCTGGCAGCTGGACAGCACTACCTGGTGGCATCAGGCGCTGGCGGTGCTGCTGACCTTTCTCTGCGTGGTGGTGGCCATGGTGTTCTTCCGCGCCGCCAACGTATCGGCAGCGATGAGCGTGCTCACCGGCATGCTCGGGCTGAGCCCGAGCAGCACGCAACTGGACCGTACCGACTTCGTCTACATCGCCGCGCTGCTGGTGTTCGTCTGGGGCATGCCGAACATCCAGCAGTGGATGGGGCATTTCCGTACCGCGCTGAACTTCCAGCCGCAACCGCACTGGACCGGGCGCTGGCTGCCGTTCGGCGCCTGGCGCCCTGCCCCGGTGCATGGCGTGGCGGTCGGCGTGCTCGGGTTCTTCGCCCTGGCCATCGCCTTCTCCATGGCACCCACCGAATTCCTCTATTTCCAGTTCTGAACCTTCGACAAGGAGTCCCCGGCAATGGAACAACTCCCCTGGCTACCGCCACATCCCGATCTTGGCGCCGCGATCAGCCAGACCAAGCGCATGGACGACCCGCTGGCGCGCCTGACCGAAGCCATTCGGCTCGCCGGCTATCGCCGGGATTTCATCCTCACGGCGCGGCTGGACAAGCTGGTGACCACCGGGCTGGCGGAGCATGCGGCAGCGGCGCGGCTTACGCCGCTGCGCGTGGCGCTGCTGTCCTCGCACACCATGGACCACCTACTACCGGCCATTCGCGTCGCCGGGCTGCAGCGGCGCCTGGCGCTGTCGCTGTACGTCGCGCCCTACGGCATGTACCGCCAGGCGTTGCTGGCCGACGACCCGGCGCTGAACGCCTTCGCCCCGCAGCTCGTGGTGCTGGCCCTGGATGCCCGCGACGCACCGCTGCAGGTGCCGCTGCAGGCCTCGCCAGCCGAGGTCGAGGCTGCCGTGCGCGAGCGCGTCGACGAGCTGCGTTTGCTCTGGCGCCGGGCCCGCGAGCGCTATGCCGCGCAGGTCGTGCAACAGACGCTGGTGCCGGCCGACCCGCCGCTCTTCGGCTCCTTCGAAGCCCTGGTGCCCGCCTCGCCGCTGGCGCTGATCGAACGCCTGAATACCGCCATTCGCGACGCCGCGCGGGAGGATGGCGTGCTGCTGCTGGATCTCGCCTGGCAGGCCGCCGGCTACGGCAGCGGCCTGGCCGATCCGGTGCGCTGGCATCAGGCCAAGCAATTGATCAGCCCCTCGCTGTCGCCCTTGTATGGCGACCAGCTGGCGCGGGTCGTAGCCGCAGCGACCGGGCTATCGCGCAAGTGCCTGGTGCTGGATCTGGACAACACCCTGTGGGGCGGCGTGGTCGGCGATGACGGCGTCGACGGCATTCAACTGGGCCAGGGCAGCGCCAGCGGCGAAGCCTTCCTCGCATTCCAGCGCTACGCCGTGCAACTGGCGCGGCGCGGCGTGATCCTCGCGGTATGCAGCAAGAACGACCTGGAAGTGGCCGAAGCGGCGTTCGCCCACCGCGAGATGGCGATCGAGCGCAGCGCGGTCGCGGCCTTCGTCGCCAACTGGGACGACAAGGCCGGCAACCTGCGGCGCATCGCCTCGCTGCTCGACATCGGCCTCGACAGCCTGGTGTTCGTCGACGACAACCCGGCCGAGCGCGACATCGTGCGCCGCGAACTGCCCGAAGTGGCGGTCCCGGAGCTGCCCGAGGACGTCGCCGACTACCCCGCGCGCCTGGCGGCGGCCGGCTATTTCGAAGCCGCCTCCTTCACCGCCGACGATGCCGGCCGCGGGCGCAGCTATGCCCTCAACGCCGAGCGCAAGGCGGCGCTGAGCCAGGCCAGCGACATGGACGGTTATCTGCGCGGCCTGGACATGGTGCTGCGCGCCACCCGTATCGGAGCCGCCGAGCGCGTGCGCAGCACCCAGCTGATCAACAAGACCAACCAGTTCAACCTCACCACGCGCCGCTATACCGAGGCCGAAATGGCGCGTATCGCCGACGATCCGCGCGCCATCGCCCTGGCCCTGCGCCTGGAGGACAAGTTCGGTGACAACGGCCTGATCAGCGTGGTGCTGGCGCGCCCCGACGCCGCCATCGACACGGACGAATTGCTCATCGACAGCTGGCTGATGAGCTGCCGCGTGCTCGGCCGCCAGGTCGAGGTAGCCGTGCTAGAGGTCCTGGCGGCCGCCGCGCAGGCAGCCGGCTGGCGGGCATTGGTTGGCGAGTATCGGCCCACCGAGCGCAACGGCATGGTGGCCGAACATTACCCGCGGCTGGGCTTCCAGCAACGCCCGGCTCCCATGGGTGCCGAGCGCGAAGCAAGTTTCTGGCGCTACGAGCTGGCCTCTCGCGCTCCCCTCAACCACTTCATCCAGGTGCAAGCATGAACGAAAAGGACATTCTCGCGGCGCTGACCCAGGTCTTCCACGACGTGTTCGACGATGACGACATCGTCCTCACGGCCCACACCACCGCCGACGACATCGATGGCTGGGACAGCCAGGCGCACGTCTTGCTGATCGTCGCCGCCGAACAGCGCTTCGGCATCAAGTTCCGCACCGCCGAGCTGGAGTCGTTGAAGAACGTCGGCCACTTCGTCCAGTTGATCCAGACCAAGCTCGAGGGGCGCTGACGCCATGACCGGAACCGTCGAAACACCCCTGGACGGTTCTACCGTCCAGGCCGAGGCCCGTGCGACCGGCATGGGCCCGGCCTACCTGCTGGCACTGTTCGCCGGGCTGTTCGGCTCGCTGGGTGCCTTCGCACTGTTGCTGGGCGGGCTCAAGCTCACCGATAACCTGCCGCCACCGGCCTTCTCCAACAGCCTGTGCGTGGACGAGAAGCTCAACTTCCTGCGGCACAACCCCGTGCCTGACCCGAACCTGCTGGTGATCGGCTCCTCGGTCGCCTGGCGGCATGTCGACGGCAACGTGCTCGTCGAACAGGCGCCCGGTTCGCGGCCGCTCAATGGCGCTTTTTGCGGGCTGCACGCGAATCAGTCGGCCTATGTCGCGAACTGGCTGCTCGACCGTCACCCAGGCATTCGCCAGGTGGTCATGATCGTCGATCCGCTGGATTTTTCCGGCTGCTGGAAGGTAGCGGATGCGGTGTTCGACCGCGATGACGCCGACCACTACGTATACCGGCAGGCTTCGCCCTGGGGTTACTACCTGCGCTATTTCTCGCCCCGTTCGCTGCTGAGCAATGCACGGACGGTCAAGGCGCAACGGGCGAACCTGATCGAATGGGACCCACTGGTGTTCAACCGCTACGGCGACGGCCCGCTGGAGCCACGCGGCGACCGTGGCCTGTTCTACGGCCCTCCGGACCCGCTCGATGCCGGTTGCTTCGAGGCGCTGCAGTCACTGGCCAGCCGCCTGCAGCAGGAAAAGCGCCAGTTGCTGATCGTTTCGACGCCGCTGCACCCTCAATGGAAGGAAGAAATGGATCGCGACGGCAGCTTCCTCACCTATTTCGACTCCAGGCTCAGCGCAGCGATAGCCGGCAGCGATACGGCCCGCTATTGGAACGCCGACCGTGAATGGGTCGCCCCACCGTCGGCCTTCGTCGATGCCATCCACCTGCGCTGGACGGCGGTGCAGGATTTTTCCTCGGCACTGGCCCGGCAGCTGCGCAGGAGCGAGCCCCTGGTGCGGAAAGAATCCCCCTTGGCCAACGGGAGTCAGTCGACGCTACAGTGAGAACAAGCGAACGCGCATGCATGAAAATGGTCTCTACTTCAAACATACAAAAATGAATGTAAAGCCGGGAGTACCACCATGCCCTGCCATCCTTCGCTGCGCCCTTGCCTGTTCGTCACCCTGTTCACCGTACCGATGCTGGCACCGGCAGCCACGCTTTCGATCAAGGCGGAGAACGACATTCTTTCCTCCGGCAGCGATGGCCATTATTCCAATGGGCTGGAGGTGATCTGGGGCTTCGAGCCGGAACAGTCACACTGGAGCCGCAGCATTGCCAACGTCCTGCCGGGCTGGTCGGGCGAGGCCGTGGACAACGTTGTCTACCGCTTCGGCCACCAGCTGTACACCCCCGAGGAAATCGAGATCGGTCAGCTGATCGAAGACGATCGCCCCTATGCCGGGCTGATGTTCGCCGGGCTATCGCTGTTCGCCGACACGCAGCACGACGGCTGGCGCAGCGCCGAGGGGCTGCACCTGGACATCGGCATCGTCGGCCCCGCCGCGGGCGGCAAGCGGCTGCAACGCGCGGTACACCGGATCACCGACAGCGACGAGCCCCGGGGCTGGGACAACCAATTGGAAAACGAGCCCTTCGTCAATCTGGCCTATCAGCACCGCTGGTGGCTGCAGGAGCGCTTCGCCGGGCTGGAGCTGGAATACGGCCCGAGCCTGGGCTTCTCGCTCGGCAACCTCTACACCTACGCCTCGGCCGGCCTGGGGGCGCGAATCGGACAGAACCTTGGGCGCAGCTTCAGCATTCCGGCGGTGACACCGGCGCAAAGCGGCAGCCAGTTCTTCCGCCCGGGCAGCGACTTCGGCTGGTACGGCTTCGCCAACGTCGAGGGGCGCTACATGGCGCAGAACATGCTGCTCGACGGCAACACCTTCGAAGACAGCCACTCGGTCGACCGCCGCGAATGGGTCGGCGATGCCAAGCTCGGCGTGGCACTGACCTGGAGCCGCTGGCAACTGGCGTTCGCCAGCGTCTGGCGCACCCACGAGTTCGAAGGCCAGCATGAGCACGACCAGTTCGGCTCGATCACGCTGTCGACCTGGCTCTGACGAAACGACGCCGCGGCACTTCCTTCATTGTCGTACTGCGGCGTTCCAACCGACTCAGCATCGCAACTGCCGAAACTAAGCGCACCGTTCCCACGAATTGTCTGTGCAGCATTCGAAGTCGTACGTGGGAGACGACCGAATACACCCAAGTTCTCAACGGCACGATACAGATTGCTGTTCGCCAGGAAGCTTGGGGAGCGTCCAGACGCTGCGAACAAGCATCCGCTATAATGGCCAACACTTCGTGAAAGAGGTTTTCCGCTATGTCGAGTCTGTCCTTGCAAGCCAAGAAGGCCTACTACGCCAAGGTCCGCCAATCGAACTACGCCGCCAGCCTGCGCCTGGAAGGTTTCGATACCACGCCAGCGGACGCCAAACGCGAACTCCCAACGCGTGAAGCTGCCCTGAGGGCCTTACGCACTCGGCAGGCCTGATGCTCGATAAGTACGGTGTTGGCCAGGATCCGCTCTGCTATCCAGGCACCAAGGTTCTACGCAACCGCCTCGACCTGACCGATGACCAGGCGCTTCACGATGCTGAGCGCACCCTCTCCGAAATCGCTGCGGCCACCATCGATTTCGACTTCCTCCTTACAATTTTCCCTATTGCAGCGGATCCATCGCGCCCTTTTCGCTGACGTTTACGATTGGGCCGGAGAGCTTCGTACCGTCGATTTATCCAAGGGCGGTACGCACTTCTGCAACGTCACCCGAATCGATGCTGAGGCAGCGAAGCTTTTCAGGCGATTGGCAGCTGCCAACTGGTATGAGGGAATGTCACGGCAGCAACTGGTTTGCGCCGTTGCTGAATGCTATGGCGATTTGAACATGGTCCCTCCGTTCCGGGAGGGGAACGGACGGGCGCAGCGGATTCTGTTCGACCACATCATTATCAACGCTGGCTATGAGATCAGTCGGTGGGAAGTCGAAGAGCGCGAGTGGATTCAGGCAAACATCGATGCTGTGGTCTGTGACTATCGAGCGATGACCGAGATATTCCAGCGCTGTATCGGCCAGGCGATCCGCTAGCGGGACAACAAAGGGACATTTCGGGACACCCAAAAAAGAAAAAGGGTTAGCTTTCGCTAGCCCTTCGATTTCTTTGGTGCGGAGACAGGAGTCGAACCTGCGACCTTCGCATTACGAAAGGTCGGCACCTGTCATCGCAAAAGCTGGAAGCCAGTAAAATCGGGGCCTCCAGCTTTCCTTCGTCGTCGCACTGCCCCGCTCTCCTGTAGATTTCGGCCGGTTTTGGGACACCTCACCGCTGCACACCTCAAGGGCATAAAGCACATCAAAAAACATCTTACAGAGTGCTTTTCAGAGTGCTACGCTATGCACGCTTATCTCGTTCGCACAAATGACCTTGCGAAGACCTTAATCAAGATAGCTCGGCCCACAGTAGAGAGCCCAGATTAGCTAACGAAGCTTGGCGGTTCGGCCCATAGATAGAGCTCAGGCACCTTAGAAACGCGGATAGCAGAGAACAGGTGGATATGGCGATGACTTACACGGTACTGGCTGACGTTGCGGCGTCGGTGACAGAACTAAAAAAGGACCCAATGGGCACCATCCGCGAAGGCGGTGGCGAAACCGTCGTGATCCTCAATCGAAACGAACCAGCCTTCTATGCCGTACCTCCGGCGCTCTACGAAGCCATGCTGGAAATGATCGACGATGCCCGCCTGGCCGAAGTCGTGCGTGAACGCCGCGGTGAACCCACTGTACGAGTAGAGATCGATGACCTCATCGCGCAAGCCGGCGGAGCCGACTAAGTACGCTCTGGAGTTCAACGCCCAGGCGCTCAAGGAGTGGAGCAAGCTGGGCAACACCATCCAGCTGCAGTTCGCCAATAAGCTGAAAGAACGCCTCGAGAATCCCCGAATCGACGCCGACAAGCTCAGGGACATGCCCAACTGCTACAAGATCAAGCTTCGCTCCATCGGCTACCGCTTGGTCTACGAAGTAATCGACAGCCGCCTGGTTGTAACAGTGGTCGCCGTAGGCAAGCGGGAACGGAGCAAGGTCTACGGCAGCGCTGCCAAACGCTTGTAAGGAACCTCGAGCATGCATAACCCGCCCCACCCTGGCGAGTTCATTACCGAAACGTATCTTGAGCCAAACGGCATCAGCGGCCGTCAGCTGGCGGAAAAGCTCGGCGTCGCACCCTCCACCTTGAGTCGCGTCTTGAAGGGCACCAGTCGCGTCACGCCGGAAATGGCTCTGCGCCTGTCGGTAGCGCTTGGCCGCTCGCCTGAGAGCTGGCTGGCTATGCAAGAAGCTTATGACCTTTGGATTGCCCGGCAGCGCGTGGACTTGCAGCATGTAGGCAAACTAGCCTTTTACTAGCACCTTCTATAATTAAACCGTTTGGCGTTACGCCTGCAGATTCAACCCGTCAGCTACCAACCCGAGAAGCAGCGCTGAAAGCATTATTAGAAGCGGGACAAGGCAGGGACACTTCGGGGACACCGCCGGAAAACAAAAAGGGCTAGCCGAAGCTAACCCTTTGATTTCATTGGTGCCGGAGACAGGAGTCGAACCTGCGACCTTCGCATTACGAATGCGCTGCTCTACCTACTGAGCTACACCGGCGCCAGGCGGCGGATTATCGGGGGTTCTGCGGCCGGACTCAAGCCCGGCCGCAATCGCCGAGGCGAAATAGCGGCCGATATCCCCTGCCCTGCGGTTTTTTTCACTCAGTGCGGTCCCGAGGCGGGCTGGGCGCTGTCGCGGCTGAGGTCCTGCTTGACCTGGTCGGCCAGGTTCTCGCCCTCGGCGCTGGCCATCTCGTAGCCCTCGCGCGCCTTCTGCTTGAACTTGCCGGTGAGTTCGTCGCTGGTCTGGCCCATCAGCTCGTCTTCACGCCGCGTGGACGGCATCGACGCCGCCAGCAATGCCCCCAGGGCGATGCCCATGGCGCCCAGCGCCAGCGGTTGCTCGTCGAGCAGTTGCGAGAAGCCACCGCGGGCACGGTCGGCGGTATGGCGCAGGCTATCGGCCGTATGCCGCACGCTCTCTGCCGCATGATGGCCGGTTTCGCTGACTCGGCTGCGCGCATTGCCCAGCGTGCTGGAGGCGTCGTGGCGCGCCTGCGCGGCCTTGTCCTTCATCCCGCCGCCCTGCTGCTTGAGCCCCGAAGCCTTGGCGGCAAGCTTGTCGGTCATCGACGGAGCGGTGGATGCGCCGTAGTCCGGCCGGCGGTTCTGCCCGGCCATGAGCCAGACCAGGCCGACGGAGGTGAGCAGCGTCGGCACCGGATTGGCCTTCAGGGTATCGCTGAGGTTGTGCAGGAAATCGCCGCCCCCGCCCTTGGCGTAGCCCAGCGCGGTATCGATCATCTGCCCGGGCGATAGCTTGCTTTCCAGGGCGTGAACGATATTGCCGATTTCGGCGCGCTGCTGGTCGATTTCCCGTTCGAGGGTGTCCGGGTCTTTCTGCGCTTCGGCGTCGATCTGATGATGAGTGCTCATGCGTGCCCCCTGACGACTTCTTTATCCTTGTTCAGCGAGTGGAGGGTGCGGTCGGGCTTGAAGGACGAGGCTTCGAATTTCTTCTTGCCCGCGGTGACCATGATCAGGCCGATGATCACCACTACGCCGCCGACGATCAGCGCCGCCAGCCAGGGTTCCATCAGGGTGCCCAGGAAGTACACGGCCGACATCAGCAGGATGATGAAGCCGGACAGGAGCACCGCGCCGCCGGTGGCGACACTGGCAGCACCGGCCTTGGTGGCGCGCAGCGATTCATTCAGCTCGGCTTTGGCCAACGCCAGTTCCTTGGTGAACAGCGACGGTACCTCGCGGGTCAGTTGGCGCAACAGGCCGCCGACCGAGGTGTCCTGTTCGGAATGGACCGGTTCATAGGGCGTATTGAGGTTGCGTTGCTCGTTCATCGATTAAGCCCTCCGTCTGTGCCTTTGCCATTGCTGCCGGTGCCCTTGGTTGGCGAGGGCACGCCGGCGTTGCTGATGCTGCCGACAGTGCCGGCGGGGGCGTCGCTGGAGATGCGCGAATCCAGTTCGGCCTGACTGGGCAGGGTTTGCGCCGTCACGTCTGCCGGTACGCCCAGGGGCGACGTGGGATGCGGACGCGCGGCCTCGGAATGGCCGTAATCATGGGTCGGCTCACGGGCGCCGGTCTCCGCCCGGTGGCTGGAGGCACGGGCGAAGCGGGTCAGGCCGAAACCGAGGGCGACGCTGCCGGCGATGAACAGCGCCGGATTGTTGCGGGCCAGGCGATTGACCTCGCCGACCAGCTCGTCGACGCTCTTGCCGCGCAGGTTGTCGGCCAGCTCGACCATGCTCTGCGCCATGTCGGATACGTAGTGGGACAGGCCCGCGCGATCCTGGTTTTCCAGTTCCGCCGCGGCGGCCTTGGCGCTCTGGGCGACCTTTTCCAACTCGTCGGCGGCGCTGCCGCGATAGTTCTCGAGCTGAGCCTTGCCCTGCTGCTTGACCTCCTCTGCAGCCTGGCGCGCCTTCGCCTTGGCGTCCTCGCTCATCTGAGCGGTGCCATCGGGCTGCGCGGCCGTCTGGCCGGGTGAACTGCCTGCGGGCTGCGTGGAGCCGGTCTTGGCTGGGCCGCCGTAACCTGTGATGTCTTCATCGGGTGTCGTCATTTTGATCCACCTTGCGTAGGGTCTGGCCGGATGACCACGGTCCGTTGAAACACAGCGATGCGGAGTTGCCGCGGCCGTGCAGTTTCAGTGCGCACATAAATGGTGACCGGGCCCCAAATTTTGAGTTCCGTGGCTCTGGCCGGGCGGCTCAAGACCTTGGCGCCGGGATTGTGGAAGGGCACGCGCGCAGCGCCGCAGCGAGCGCCAGCAGTGGCTTGCTGGCGCTTTGCCGGGTTTCGGGCGTCAGCCGGCATGTGCCGCGGGCTGCGGGCTGGAGGGAGGCGAACAGGCGAAACGGCGAGCAATGGCAGGCGGGTGACCGGTCGGTCAGCGCAACATCGGCATGCGTGGCCGCAGCGGGCCGACGAGCTGTACCGGGCGTGCGAACGCAAGAACGGGCCCGAAGGCCCGTTCCTGTGTGCTGTGCGCTTCGACCTTACAGCGGGCCGATGCTGGAGCAGCTATGCGCAGTCTTGGCGTGCTTCTGCAGGACCGGCAGTTGCGGGCGCTGCTTGCCGCTGGTCACGTCCAACGACAGTGCGTACTCGCCCCACCAGGGACCTGCCGCCCAGTAGGTGCTGGGAATGCAGTTCTGGCGCAGGTAGGCCAGCAGGTTGTCGGTGGCGACGATGGCCGACGGGGAGAAATCCGGCACGCCGTGCTCACCGATGTAGCCACGCAGCTTGTTCTGCTTGAGCCAGTCGACGAAGGGCTTGACGCGATTCACGCCGATCATCGGGTCGAACTTCTCGTTCTTGTCGAAGTAGTTGCCGGAGAAGTCCTTGTCCACGTACATGTGGGCTTCGTACACCAGGTTGTTCTTCGGATCGCGCATCCACGGGTTGGTGATCAGTTGGCTGTTGTAGTGCGGCCAGTGGTAGGCGCTCGACCAGCGATCGCCCGCGACGTAGATCCAGCGCTTGGAATCGACGGTGCGGATCGCCTGGGCAGCGGCCAGGGCGGCCTGCGGCCACAAGCCGTTGGTGGAGTACGGTTCGTTCATCAGGCCATAACCTTCGACGGCCGGATGGTTCACCACCTGCTGCGCAATCTGCTTCCAGACGGCGGCGAAGGAGCCGATGGGTACCTCGTTCGAGCCGATCAGCTTGCCGAAGTAACGGTAGTAGTTGTGCAGGTCGAGGATCACCTTGACGTTGTGCTTGTGCGCGAAGTCCAGCGACTGCTTGAGGCGCGCCAGCTCCTCGGCGTTCAGCGGGGTGTTCAGCTTGGGCTGGATACGCTCCCAGAGGAACGGCAGGCGCACCAGCGGCATCCCCAGGTCGGCGTACTTCTTGTAGTACGACTCGGCCGGGTAGGTGTAGTTGGTGCCGTGCTTGCCCGGAACCACGGAAGGCCCGAAGCCGGCGCCCGACAGGTTGACACCCACCAGCAGCGGCTTGCCGTTGGTGGTATCCGGCGCCGAAGGGGCCGGAGTGGGCTGGGTGGTGACCGGCGGGGTGGTCAGCGCCGGGGACGACGGCGTGCCGCCGCCGGACTCGCTGACCACGGAAACGGTTTTCGGGTAGCCCAGGCTATTGCCGTTGAGCGTCGCACCGTCCAGGAACACGCTCATGTTGCTGCCGACGATCTGCGCGCGAAGGATCTTGCGAACCTGGCCGTCGGCCAGTTTCACCGATGCACCCGCCTTGAAGGCTACGACATTGGCGGCGGTGGCCTGGATGGAGAAACCGGCCGACGCGCGGAAAACGCCATTCAACCAATCGGTGTTGGTGAAGTTATTGAGGTTGCTGGTGGCCACCGTGGTTTGCGAGGGCACGGTCGGTGCCGCACCGCCGGTACCGGATACCAGGGTCAACTTGTTGGGCGCGCCGACAACGCTGCCGTTAACTGCAGCACCATCGAGGAAAATGCTCATGTTGCTGCCGACAACTTGTACGACGGTAACCTTGCGCACCTGGCCATCGGCAAGTTTGACCGACACGCCAACTTTGAACGCGGCCTTGTTGCCCTCGGTCGCCGCGATGGAGAAACCGGCGGACTTGCGCCATACGCCATTCAACCAATCGGTATTGGTGAAGGCGTTGATGCTGGTGGCATAGCTGTTACCGGTGGACTGCTCCGGGGCCGGAGTCGGGACGGGAGTCGGGCTGACCGTCGACGCGCCGACGATGCTCACCGAACGCGGCGCACCCACCTTGTTGCCGTCGACTGTCGCGCCGTTCAGGAACACGCTCATGTTGGCGCCGACCACCTGCACGCGGTCGATCGTGCGTACCTGGCCATCGGCCAGTTGCACCGAGGCGCCGGCCTTGAACGCCGCC
>NZ_JADDIX010000017.1 GCF_015070855.1 Pseudomonas lopnurensis | reverse complement strand
GGTGATCAAGCGCATGGCCTACGGCTTCCGGGACTCGGACTATTTCTTCCTGAAAATCAAGGCCGCCTTCCCCCGGAAAGGCGCGATGAACCTTTTATATGCCTGGACAAGGACGAGGCCGAGAAGGAACTGGTGCGCCTGCGCCGGCAGTGGTTCGCCAAGCGCAAGGGCGTCCTGGCGCTGCTGCGCGAAGCGATCTTCCAGCAGGAAAGCCCATTGCTCGACGGCGACGCCGCGAACAAGGCCAGCGACGCCGACGCGGCGCTGCAGGAACTAGGTGCCGACCAGGTCGCCGACGAGAAGCTGCGCCGGATCGAGCGGGTGATCCAGGGCCGCGGCTTCGTCACCATCGCCGAGAGCCTCAACGCGGTGGAGGCCTGGCTGTCGTCGATCCCCGGCAACGCCTACGCCAATGTCCGCCAGCCGCTGATCTCCACGCTCAATCTGGCGCACCTGATGCCGATCTCGGCAGTCTGGGCCGGCCCGGCGCGGAACGAACATCTGGACGGCCCGCCGTTGGTGATCACCCGCACCGATGGCGCCACACCCTTTCGCCTGGTCACCCACGTCGGTGACGTCGGCCATACCCTGGTGGCCGGCCCCACGGGCATGGGCAAATCGGTGTTGCTGGCGACCCTGGCTCTGCAGTTTCGACGCTACCCGGGCTCACGCCTGTTTCTGTTCGATATGGGGCGCTCGCTGCGCGCAACGGTGCTGGGCCTGGGTGGCGAGCACTACAACCTCGGAGGCGACAGCGACCTGGCCTTCCAGCCTCTCGCGCGCATCGATCAACCGGGATACCGAACATGGGCCGCCGAGTGGCTGGAGGCGCGCCTGCTGCAGGAAGGCGTGGGCGTCGGCCCCGAGCAGAAGGCCGCACTGTGGACGGCACTCGACAGCCTGGCCGGCGCGCCCGAGGCGCAGCGCACACTGACCGGTTTGTCCGTGCTGCTGCAGGACAACGCCCTGCGCCAGGCGCTGCAACCCTACGTACTGGGCGGTGCCCATGGCCCGTTGCTGGATGCCGATCAGGATCGGCTGGGCAGTGCCGACGTGCAGTGCTTCGAGATGGAGGAACTGATGCACAGCAAGGCGGCGGTAGCTGCGGTGCTGAGCTACCTGTTCGCCCGCTTCGAGGAACGTTTCGACGGCGCGCCGACCCTACTGATCCTCGACGAGGCCTGGCTGTTTCTCGACGACCCGCTGTTCGCCGCGCGCATCCGTCAGTGGCTCAAGACCCTGCGCAAGAAGAACGTCAGTGTCATCTTCGCCACCCAGTCACTGGCCGACATCAAGGACTCCAGCATCGCTGCGGCAATCATCGAGAGCTGCGCCAGTCGCATCTTCCTACCCAACCCGCAGGCGGGCGAGCCGCAGATCCGCGGCATCTACCAAGGCTTCGGCCTCAACGACCGACAGATCGAGATCGTCGCCCAGGCCACACCCAAGCGTGATTACTACTACCAGTCGCGCCTGGGCAACCGCCTGTTCGACCTCGACCTGGGGCCGGTAGCGCTGGCCTTCGCCGCCTCGGCCAGCCCGGCCGAGCAGCGCGAGATCGACCGCATTCTGCAGGCTTACGGCACCGCCGGTTTCGCCCCTGCCTGGTTGCGTCACCGCGGCCTGGACTGGGCCAACGCCTTCACCGTAATCGATCCAACCAACCTGGTGCAGAACACCCTGACTGCGGTGCGCACCCTGGAGATGGCGAACAACCAGGTTCGCCAGTTACAGAACGAGACCCAGATGCTGCTGAACCAGGCCCGTCACCTGCAGCGCCTGGACTACAACGTGGTCAACCAGTTGCGCGCGAGACTGGCCAATACCGAGCGGCTGCTCGCCGAAGCACGAGGGCTGGCCTACGAAGTGCAGCGCATGGATCAGGAGTTCAGCCGCCTCTACCCGAACGAGTACACCGGCGACGTCAGCAGCCAACGCCTGGCAGAAGAAGCACGCGAACGCTGGCAGCAGGGCCTCGACGGGCTGCATACGGCGCTGCGTGTACAGGCTCAGGTGACGCAGAACCTGGCCGAGGATGAGAGCGCCTTGGCCGCTCTGGTGCAGCAGAGCCAGTCGGCGGGTGGCGCCTTGCAGGCTGCCCAGGCCACCAACCAGTTGCTGGCCCTGCAGGCCAAGCAGTCGATCCAGGCGCAGCAGCTGCAGATCACCCAGAACCGTGCCGTCGCCCTGGAGCTTGCCCGTCAGTCTGCAGCGGCCGAGGAGGCACGCGAACGGCGGCGTCGCTTTATGGGCAACGGCACGCCCTATACCCCCTACCCCGTGCAGTTCTATCGGTAGGGAGGCGCCCTCATGAGATTCCTGGCACTGCTGCCGCTGCTGGTGCTGGTCGCCTGCGGGCAGGACGACAACGGGGTCATGGCTCGGCAAGACGATGCGACTGAGCGCTTCTACTCCGGCTGTGCTCGGCCCGGCGAGTTTCTGCGGCTTACCGACTTGCCCGCGATCCCGCCCAGCTTCGACGAGGACGTGCAATGAACGACGTCAGCGTAATTGACCGTTTCCTCGAGGTGTTCGGGCTGTATATCGACACCGGCTTCGGCCTGCTCGGCGGTGAGGTGGCCTTTCTCACCATGACCCTGGTGGTGATCGACATGACCCTGGCCGGGCTGTTCTGGGCCATGGGTGGCGAGGACGTCAGCGCCAAGCTGATCCGCAAGATCCTCTATGTCGGTGCCTTCGCGTTCATCATCGGCAACTTCAACATGCTGGCCAAGATCGTCTTCAACTCCTTCGCCGGGTTGGGTCTGCTGGCCTCAGGCTCCGGGTTGAGTCATGCGGAGTTCCTGCAGCCAGGGCGGTTGGCCGCGATTGGGGTTGATGCCGGAGGGCCACTGCTTGAGCAGATCAGCAAACTCAGCGGTTTTCCCGAAGTATTCAGTAACCTGCACAGCATCCTAGTGCTGTTTCTCGCCTGGCTGGTGGTGATCGTCAGTTTCTTCTTCCTGGCCATCCAATTGTTCGTCACCTTGGTCGAGTTCAAGCTGACCACCCTCGCCGGCTTCGTGCTGGTGCCCTTTGCGCTGTGGAACAAGACGGCCTTTCTCGCCGAGAAGGTGCTGGGCAACGTGGTTGCGTCCGGCATCAAGGTGCTGGTGCTGGCAGTGATCGTCGGCATTGGCAGCGGGTTGTTCGCCGAGTTCCAGCACATGCCGGACGAGCCCTCCATCGACCATGCGCTGGTGGTCATGCTCGCCTCGCTGGCCCTGCTCGGCCTGGGCATCGTCGGGCCGGGCATTGCCACCGGGTTGGTCTCCGGCGCACCGCAACTGGGTGCTGGTGCAGCAGCCGGTACTGCACTCGGCGCGGCGGGCATGGCTGCTGGTGCTGCTGCAATCGCCGCAGGTGTCGGGGGCGCGGTATTGGCCGGCGCACGTATGGCACCAGGTGCAGCACGCTTGGCAATGGGCGGCGCTCGCTCTCTGGCAGGAGCTTCTTCCAGCGCTGCAGCAAATGGCGCCGCAGCAGCTTCCGATCCTGCAACCGCCCCAGCCAAACAGCCCGACTGGGCTAAGCGCCTGCAGCGCAGGCAACAACTCTCACAGGCCACCAGCACGGTCACCCACACCCTGCGCGGTGGCGATGGCGGTGGCTCATCTCCCGGGCCGCAGGTCCGCGACCCATCGAATTCGTAAAGGAGGACGAGGATGCGATTCAGACGTCCACGGGTGCGCTACAGCGACACCCCTCAACCTGTCACCCCTTACCAGGCAGCGGCACAGGCCTGGGATCTGCGCATGGGCAGCAGCCTGGCGCAGGCGCACAACTGGCGGCTGATGGCCTTCGGCTGTCTGGGCCTGGCGCTGCTGATGGCCGGCGGGCTGGTCTGGCGTTCGGTGCAGTCGACGGTGACGCCCTATGTGGTGGAGGTCGACAACCTCGGCCAGGTGCGCGCCGTCGGCGAAGCCGCCAGTCCCTATCAGCCCCAGGATGCACAAATCGCCCATCACCTGGCGCGCTTTATCGAGCAGGTGCGCTCGCTGTCGATCGATCCGGTGGTGGTGCGACAGAACTGGCTGGAGGCCTATCACTCCACAACCGACCGCGGCGCAGCCACCCTCAACGACTATGCCCGCGCTAACGATCCCTTCACCCGGGTCGGCAAGGAGTCGGTATCGGTGGAAGTCACCAGCGTGGTGCGTGCTAGCGACAGCTCGTTCCAGGTGCGCTGGACCGAACGCCGTTTCGTGAATGGTGCGGCCGCCGGCCTGGAGCGCTGGACCGCGGTGATCTCGCTGGTGCTGCAGCCTCCACGCACCGAGGAAAAGCTGCGCCGCAACCCGCTCGGCATCTACGTCAACGGCCTGTCCTGGAGCCGTGAGCTAGACACTACGGAAGGAGCCAAGAAACCATGAGAACTACCCAGAGCATTTACATCTGCCCTCTGCTGCTGAGCGTGCTGGCCGGCTGTGCCAGCCAGCAGCCGCCAGTGATCGAGCTGGATGAACCGGTAGAAGCGCAGCGCCTGCCGGAGCCGCCCAAGCCCATCGAGGTAGTGGAAGTACCCAAGCCCCTGGCCCTGCCCGCACAGCTCAAGCCACTGCCGGAAACTCAGCGCAGCAAATCGGCCAAGGAACCGGCCGACGAGCGCGTCCGGGTCTCGCGCGCCAATCGTGACGCTCGGGTGGCACCGAGCCGGGAGGGCTATATCAACGCCATCCAGGTCTGGCCTTACTCCGATGGCGCGTTGTATCAGGTGTACGCCAGCCCGGGTCGGGTGACGGCGATTAACCTGCAGCCCGGCGAAGAGTTGATCACCGTGGCCGCCGGCGACACCGTGCGCTGGATCGTCGGCGACACCACCAGTGGTAGCGGCGACGAGTTGCGCACCAGCGTGCTGATCAAGCCGACGCGGGTCGACCTCAAGACCAACCTGGTGATCACCACCACGCGCCGCACCTACCTGATCGAGCTGAGTTCCACCGAAAACGCCTGGATGGCTTCGGTGTCCTGGGACTATCCGAAGGATCGAATGCTCGCCCTGCGCCGCCACGCTAGTGCCGCCCAAGCCGCAGCTCCGGTGGACGCCGGCCTGGCGCTGGAGCAGCTGCGCTTTCGTTATGCAATCAGCGGCGGCAACCCGCCCTGGAAGCCGCAGCGCGCCTTCGATGACGGCCGCAAGGTGTATATCCAGTTCCCCGCAGGCATCGCCCAGGGCGAGCTGCCGCCGCTGTTCGTGATAGGCCCCGAAGGTGACGGACAGCTGGTCAACTATCGCTTCCGCTCGCCTTATTACATCGTCGACCGCCTGTTCGGCGCGGCCGAGCTGCGCCTGGGTGCCGACAAGGGTGACGTGGTGCGTATCGAACGCACCGACGGCGTGACACGGAGGCCTTGAGCATGACGGCCAAGGACGACAAACAAACCGCGGCAACCTCGCTACCGCCCAAGGAGGCGCCGGAGTCGCTGGAGCTGCGCGCCAAACCTCGCCCTGTCACCCGCCTCAACCCACGCATGCTGGCGGTAGTGGTGGGCGGCCTATCGGCTGCGGTACTAGGAGCCATGCTGTGGTCGCTGCAACCGCAGCAGCGCCGCCAGGGCACCGAGCCGAACGAGCTGTACAACGTCGACCGCGTTGCGCGCTCCGAAGGGCTGGATCAGCTGCCGGCAGACTATTCGCAGTTGCCGACTCCACCTGCGCCGGAAGTGCCGCAACTGGGCCCACCGCTGCCCGGCGATCTGGGCGGGCCAATCCTCAGGGCGGAGCAGCAGGCGCAAGGTTATGGGCATGGGCCAGATGCCGCCGAAGCAGAGCGCCTGGCCCTGCTCAAGGAAGCCGAGGAAGCAGCGCAGTCCTCGGTGTTTTTCCAGACCAGCAACGCGCGGAAATCGAGTATCGCATCTGGTGGTGGCGCTCAACTCGATTCCCCAGCTCTGGGTATGGCTTCGTCAGGCGCAGTAGCCGCCGCAGGAACACCAACGCAGCAGGGGCGGAACGAGGCGTTTCTCAGTAAATCCGTAAACGCACAAATCCGTAATTCCGGATTGCTGCAGATGCCTGAGTCGCCTTACCAGGTGATGGCCGGCACCGTCATCCCGGCAGCACTGGTAACCGGCATCAAGTCGGATCTACCCGGCGATGTGATCGCTACGGTGACTGAACCGGTCTACGACAGCGCCACCGGCCAGCACGTGCTGATTCCGCAGGACTCGCGCCTGCTGGGCCGCTACAACAGCCATGTGAGCTACGGACAAAGCCGCGTGCAGGTGGTGTGGCAGCGAGTGATCCTGCCGGACACCTCATCCTTCCAGCTCGACAACTTGGTCGGTACCGATGCCGCCGGCTATGCCGGTCTCGAGGATGGCGTCGACTGGCATTGGGATCGGATCGTCGCCGGCGCGGCCATGACCAGCCTGCTGGGCATCGGTGCCGAGCTGGCGGCACCGACCAGTCGCACCGATGGCAACCGCATCATCATCGCCGGACGCGACAGCCTGCAGGACACGGTGAATCAGGTCGGCCAGGAGGTCACCCGCCGTAACCTCGATATCCAGCCCACGTTGACCCAGCGCCCTGGCCTACCCCTACGCGTGATCGTAAACCGCGATCTGGTGCTGCGTCCCTATCAGCCTTTCTCCACTCAACAGAGGAACCTGCAATGAGCACGACCAAGCTGCGTCTCGGCCCACTGCCGAAAACCGAAAACATAAAGCTGACCTTCACCTGCCCCGCCAGCCTGAAGGCCGACCTCGAGCGCTACGCGGCACTGCATTC
The DNA here is from genome assembly GCF_015070855.1 of Pseudomonas lopnurensis. Taxonomy (GTDB): domain Bacteria; phylum Pseudomonadota; class Gammaproteobacteria; order Pseudomonadales; family Pseudomonadaceae; genus Stutzerimonas; species Stutzerimonas lopnurensis. The sequence goes on along the minus strand of NZ_JADDIX010000017.1, from coordinate 34,105 downwards.
GCATACCTATGGCGAAGAGGTCGACGCCCTGACGCTCATCCCGCACATGCTGGAAGCTTTTATGGCGAGGGATCGGGTGTTCAGGAGAACAAATACACAATCTTGCACCGGCAATTGATAAGCCTGCATCCCCTCCCAGCTGCCGTGGTGACAACGGCAGAAAACCCACACACGGTTGAAAACCGTGACCTAATACATCACACTTATCACCATGATCGTAAGCTTCCGGCACAAAGGTCTACGCATTTTCTTTGAATCTGGCTCAACCAAAGGCATCCGGGCCGACCACGCAAAGCGCCTGGGCCGAATGCTGAGTTTTATGGATAGAGCCAATGAACCCGCCGACCTCGACATCCCCGGTTGGCGGCTACATCCCCTCAAAGGGGAACTGGAAGAGTTCTGGTCACTCACCGTCAATGGAAACTGGCGAGTGATCTTTCGATTCGTGGGTAGCGACATCGAGCTCGTCGACTACCTTGACTATCACTAAACAGGAGGGGGTTATCCATGACCATGTTCAACCCACCGCATCCTGGTGAAACCCTGCTTGAGGACGTGCTCCCCGAACTGGGCATCAGCATTGCCGAACTTGCTCGCCGCCTTGGTTTTGCGCGGGAATCCCTGTCTCGCATCTTGCACGGCCATGCGCCGGTCAGTCCGGATTTGGCCGTTCGCCTAGAGTTGGCCGGCATCGGCAAAGCTCGCACCTGGCTCGGAGTGCAAGCCGACTACGACCTTTGGCAAGCTAGGCATCGCGAACAGCCGCACATCGAGCGCTTTGCTGCGATTGCTTAGTTCCGTATGGAAGAACGAGGGAAGCGACTTCGATGAAAGGAAAAGCTCTTGTGCGCAATTCAAGCCCGCTGTCGACTTTCTTCAGGAGCAGCTCTGATACAGCCAAGCGCACTGCTTACGGTGCAGCAGTTGAACGCGCCATCGAAAGTCAGCGCAAGGTACTCGAAGAAGCGAAACGCATAAGAGAGCTGACTCTATCAGCTCAACCGGCTTGAGGCCGACCTAGAGCGGTATGCGATATTGAGCTCAAAACCCTTTGTCAAAAACCAGCCATATATCGGGGCCTGAACTGCCGTTCTAGCCAAAGGTTTTTAAGAACGGCTCAGCGCAATGTCTGATTGCCGCGACCACGTGCGGTGCTTGCTCGCTCAGTTCAGTTGAGCGCGCCAGTACGCGCTCAAGCGCGCTCAACTGCCCGCGGATTACTTCTTCTGGCCGCACTACATCACAGACTTGGGCGAAGTCCAGCAGCCCTTGGCGCGACGCAAAGAGCGATTTGTTGCCCACAAGATCCAGCGCTAATACGTCCTCAGGAATATAGGCAGTGGTGTTGACGATATCGTAGGCTGGGGCGAGCCGTGCGTCGCGCCGGGTAGGGTCGGAATACAGCAGGCCGAAGTTTTTCAGATGGGCGTCACCGTTACCAACGATGCAGCTCAAGGTCACGATGGCGAAAAGTTGTGCCAGCGATTCTTGCACCTGCTCAGGCGCGCAAAATAGGCGGATTGCTTTGGCAATAGCCGAATAGCTCTTGCTGTATTTTTGCTCCGCAGCTAACCCCATCAATGCTGCCATGTCCTCGAAACCGATAGGGTTGAGCTGCTTATCCCGGTCGAAGCGACGCATGACGAAGAGCTTGGTATTGTCGGAGAGGTAGAATTCCGGCACGGCAATGCCAACCTCCTTTGCCACGGACATGCAAAGGAACTCGTTGATCGCCAGCCCGGGAAACTCATCCCGACCGCTCTTGATGATCAGATCGGAGGTTTTTGAGGTGAAGCGTTGTGGCACCGAGTCCTGATGTTCTGGCACCAGCACCTTTGGCTGAACGCCCGATATACCGGCACGCAGGATGTAACGATCCACTAAGCCGGCAAAAATATCTTCTGCTCCGTCCCAGGCGAGGATTTCTTCCAATTTTTCTCCGGGGAACTGCTGCCTGCGTAACAGCGCATCGACCTCAGGCGAACTGACCGCCACCCGCCCGATAGGCGAACTGCTCCCAGACAGTGCCAACAGCAACATCGGGTCAACGTTGGCCACCTTGGCCAGACGGTTGCGCAGTTGCTCCAAGACGTAGCCTTCCGGCAGGTTCATCTGGAAAATGGGGTGCAGCTCCCGATGGCGGTATTCGTCCAATCGCACCGGCATGAGCAAACTGATCGCTGCCTGCGCCTTGGCGTTCTCGTGGTAGCGGAACAGATAGTCTGTGCCGCTGGAAAGAATCCTCCCACTGCCACCCTCAGGCGTTGCAACCTGCAGCACGGCTGTCATCAGTCGAATACTCCATGGATTTCGTCCAGAGTGGGCATGGCTGCCGGCACCACATTGAATTCAGAGTCGAGGGCGGCCAGTACTCGCGCATAGGCACTCATCCCCACCGAGAGGTCGCCCTTCTCGATGGCGATAACCTTCTGCCGGGTGATGCCCGCGAGGGAAGCGAGCGCGGCCTGCGTCAACCCACGATTCAGACGGCGCTGCCGAAGCTGCTCGCCAAGTCGCAGTGTGATGAGGGAATAGTCCATGTTCCGTATACGAGACAAATTGCGATAGATGTAACGTATACCGAACGAGCACAGAGATCAAATACAGCGGGCTAATAAATCCAAAAATCGATTCATTCACCGGATTGATGCCTAGCTCAGACTTATGACAACGCAATCCGCTTACGCATGAAGATCAGGGCATGCGATCTCCGCCCTAGAGCAATCCAGGCCAGCAAAATACAATAGGTCATATTTGAACCAATAAAGTACTTTATGGCGCATAATGGACCAGAAGTGAACCATTAAATAAGGTCTTCCCTTGGCCCTAACCCACTCTCTGCTCGCTCCAGACGAACTGGCCCAGAAGATCGGTGCCAACGCTCGAGAAGCGCGACTCGCACAGAACCTCTCCCGCAAATCCTTGGCGAAGATGGCGGGTATTTCCGAATCGACCATTAAGCGGTTCGAGTCCAATGGTCAGATCACCCTCGATGCTCTGGTGCTAATCGCTACAGCACTTGGTGCCACACGCCAAATCGCTGAGCTGTTCACGCATGAACGACCTGTCTCGCTTGAAGAAATCAAACAAACAGGACGTACCCGGGGGCGCCGATGAAATCCATCAATACTTGTAGGTATCGCTCGCAGCCACACCGGTCGGCGTCACGGACGTTGAACAGGGAGCCTGCAATGAGCACGACCAAACTGCGTCTCGGCCCACTGCCGAAAACCGAGAACCTGAAGCTGACCTTTACCTGCCCGGCTAGCCTGAAGGCCGACCTCGAGCGCTACGCGGCGCTGCACTCGCAAACCTATGGCGAAGAAGTTGACGCTCTGACGCTGATACCGCACATGCTGGAAGCCTTCATGGCGAGGGATCGGGTGTTCAGGAGACTTGGTAAAACGAGCTGACAACCGAATCGGTTTACCCTGGCTGGCCGCCCGTTAAGCCCTTGCCTCCGAAGAGACTAATAACAAACGTGAGCGCGAACCTTCGCCCCAAAGGCACTCGGACGAAATCGGCCTGAATAAATTAAGAAAAAATCAGTAGAATCGGAAAAAATGAAGATTTTCTTGTCTCACTCAAGAAAATCTGGGGGCCAGAGCCAAGCTAAAGGAATTTTTGACATGCACCTAGTCGGTTACGCTTGGCTACGCGAAGCCATGCAACTGTCCGCATTCCCCTTGCATCTGCCAGCAATTGTGCAGCCTGTCACTCGTTTGAAGAAGATAGGCCAGACCTTGGCTGTACCATCTGCCATCGCACCGGCTGCTGATGACTTGCTGGGCCATGTCCTCTTCGCGCTGAAGCATGAGGGGGTCAATCTTGCCATTCTGGCTCAGGCTCTCCCCAAGATACCAGTCGCAGCCCTGGAGAATGCCCTGCAGGAGGCGCCCAACGGCATCTACATTCGCAAGGCGTGCTATCTGAGAGAAGCGTTCACCGGCGAGGAGGTTCCTCAGCATGCTCCGGTTCGGGGGGCTTTCGTGCCGCTCTTCGATCCCAAGCGCTACGTGACCCGCCCGGGAACAAGAAACTCCCGGTGGCGGGTGGAATTCAACGGCCTTGGCGACGTGGGCTACTGCGCCACCGTGGAAAGAACCGCCAGGCTGATCGAACTTCAGGAACACGACATACTTGGCCGGGCGAAAGCCTTCATGGAGTCCCTGCCTCCGGTCATGATGGATCGGGCGATCAACTGGGCCTATTTGCATGAAACCAAGGATTCGTTCGCTATCGAACGCGAAGCGCCGAACGAGGACAAGTCGCGGCGATTCATTCACTTGCTACGCCAGGCACACGAACGCCAGCCGCTGACCGAGGAGTATCTGGTGGCGCTGCAGAACGCCACGGTATCGAACCCTTATGATCTAGCTGCGGCATTCAGGCATGAACAAAACCACCTCGCAGGAGCCCTTCAAGGGGCTGCCGGGGTGACTTACGTTCCCCCACCACCAGAGCTGTGCCGCGAGCTGATGGAGCACCTCATGCAGTTTGCGAATGAGGCCCCCACCCAGATCGACCCGCTGGTAGCAGCTGGAATCATTTCCTTTGGTTTCGTATTCCTCCACCCCTTTATGGATGGAAACGGACGCCTATCCCGATTCCTGATCCACCAGGCACTTTGCCGCGCAGGCGCCTTGGAGAACGGCCTGCTACTGCCAGTGTCGGTGGCAATGAAACGTGAGGAGCGCCTGTATCTGGAGGCCCTGCAGGGATTCTCCCGCCCAGCCCGGGATTTCTGGGATGTGCAGTGGATCGACTTTGGCAAGTTGGCTTTCGACTTCCGGGGGGATGCGGCGATCTACCGCTACTGGGACGCAACTGCCTGCGTCATCTTCATCATGGAAATGGCTCAGCACGCCCTGGAGGTCGAACTCCGGGAAGAAGCCGCTTTTCTGGAGTGCTACGACGCCGTCTACAGGGCTGTGGATGAGCGATTCGACATCCGCGGCAGCGACTTGGCGAATCTGGTGATGATGTGCCTAACCAATGATGGCTTTGTTTCGAAGCACCGTCGTAAACAATACCAGTACAGGGTACCCACTGAAGCCTTCGACTACATAGAACAGATTGGCCAGCAGGTTCTTAGCGAGCAACACGCGGCTCAAGAAAAACGTCAATAGCCGCATCTTTTTATCGTGTAGGCAAGCTAGACAAACGAATGCATTCAGAGCAAGCAACAGGTTTAAGAAATATAAAAAATGCTCACCATCAGTGAGCATTTTTTATATTTCTTAAACCCAGACAGCATCAGTCTCAGCGCTCTTGAGGCCCCTTCCATTCCAGCAACGCCTGTAGCGGATCCAGCTCGCCAACAAGCTCACGCGCTTGGGCGAGCTTATCCATAACAATGCATCGCGCGGCTTCGGGCAGATCGAAAGGGAGCTCTCCGCATCACTGAAAAAGGCCTGGATCCGCTTTATGTCATCCCACTGCTTGATGGCACTCAACAAATCAGCCCTCGCCTGCTCTCTTGCCTCATTCTGCCGTCGAACTTGCTGCCTCTCCTCGAGGCGGCACATCTGCTCCTTCCACTCCTGCTGCCGAATTCTGGCCTGTTCCTCGGCCTCCTCTACCAATCCGGCAATTACAGGCGCGGCGTCTGTGAGCTGCTGCACGATCTCATCAAGCTGGCCACGTAGCGAGCCTTGCTTAGCCTCCTTCCAGCTCTGAGACCAATCAGTCCACGGATATGGCGAGAACGCCCTTATACATAGGCGGCCGGTCGCAAAGTCCATGCGCGTCGACCAGTTCCAGGTTGAGCTCAAGCGGCGCATCTGCTGCGACGGTATCTTGGAGGTGGGGATGTACTTGCCATCGATGTAGCGGGCCTCCAGTTCCTCAGTCATCTCAAATAACGTCAATCCAATGGCAACCGTCCCGACGAAAACCACTGTGGGCTTAGATGGTGACCACAACGCCGGATGCCGGTGCCTTGGCTTCTTGGGTGGGTGCTCATGCTCATCAAACGAGGCCCGGGCATAGGTTCGGTCACTCGGTGCAAACATCACGCTATGGCCAGCAGCCTCCAGCTTGAGAAACAGCTGATTCGCCAGTTTCAGGGCAGGCTCAAGCTGAGGCTTGGTCACCACGACATCCACCAGACGCTGTCTCCCGGGCTTGAGGAACCCCTGGTCGATGACGCGTCCCTGCTCAAAGACCTCATACGCCCCCGCGACAACAGGGTGCTGCCTTGATCGCGATATGCGGAGCTGTTCGGGTTTGATTTTGCGCGGTGCAGGTGCCTTCGGTACCGGTCGAGGAACAGCACCAAGAGCATCTCCCCTGCGCCAGACCTGAAGATCACCAGGCCCAGCCTCAGGCAGCGGTGGCTGAGGACTCGGTATTCCATTCTCCAGCTTTACCCAGTGCCCACGCGGCGGCCGCGGGACATTCATGCGGGTACACACGCGCGCCAAGAAGCTGGAAGAAACACGATGGTGATCCGCGATCTTGGTCATGGGACGCCGCCACACCTCTGCGTACATCTCCTCACGACTGACTGGGCCACCAGGGCTGGAACCAGGTTGCTGGGCTACCTCTTCGGAAGACACGTATCAATCCTCAAGCCTGATATCGCCGACCAGCCAACGGCTGGCCATACGCCACGATCTATCAGGTCAAACCGAACCAAAAAGGTTGTTGTACCAAACCCTCCGTAGCTCCCTCCACCACGTTGTTCGCCCGGCGAGCAGGGGACAGCATCTGCAGAACGGATCAGGGTCGATAAGGAGGCGATATTCATGCCCGCATCATCTGAGCAGATAGCCGCACGCTTGATCACCTGCCCATCCCGAATCCTGCGAGCCAGTGCGGCCCCCGCCTACCTCGGCATGTGCCGCACAGAGTTCAACAAAACCGTCCGGCCTTACGTGCGGGAATTTCGCGTTGGCGTGCAAGGCATCGGCTTTGATCGCGAAGAGCTGGATGCCTGGGCAGACGCCTACATCGACCGGGCCATCATTGAAAAGGAAGGTGCCAAGGGACATGATCACTCCCGCAGCGAGCGCCAAGGAGAAAAACCATGGCGCGAAAAACCATTAGCGGCCTCTACAAAAGGAACGGGACCTGGCACATCGACAAGGTCTTCAGAGGTCAGCGAATTCAGGAAAGCACTGGATCAAGCGATAGGAAGGAGGCAGAGCAGTACCTGATACACAAGCTGGAAAAGCTCCGGGAACAGAAGATCTACGGCGTCCGCACGATCAGAACCTGGCGGGAAGCCGCTACGCGTTACCTGATCAGCCGTCGATAGGCCTCACAGCCATCTATCTGGAGCAGTTGGACCCGTATATTGGCGACCAGCCTCTGACTCATGTCGACGACGAGACCCTGGCTCCCTACATAAGGGATCGACTCAAGAGCACCAGAACCCGCGATGGCAAGTTGAAACCTGGCGTCTCACACCGCACGGTGAACATCGCCCTAGAGCGCGTCATACGCATCCTGAACCTGTGCGCCCGAAAATGGCGTGATGAGCAGAAGCGTCCCTGGCTCGACGTAGTGCCAATGATCACCAAGCTGGAAGAGAAGAAAACCAGACGCATGCCCTATCCGATGTCCTGGGAAGAGCAGTCGATTCTCTTCGCGGAATTGCCGGATCATTTGCGCCGCATGGCCCTGTACAAGGTCAACAGCGGCTCACGCGAGCAGGAGGTCGTGAAGCTTCGCTGGGATTGGGAGATACCGATTCCTGAGCTCAACACCAGCGTCTTTCTCATACCGGCGGATTTTGGTGGCCGACATGAGAGCTCCGGGGTCAAGAACGGCGACGAGCGCCTCGTTGTGCTCAACAACGTAGCCAAGTCGGTCATCGAGGGACAGCGTGGGCTTGATCCGGTTTGGGTATTTCCTTACGGACAACCCGATCGAAACGGCAAGGCCACTCCAGTTCACCGGATGAACGATTCGGCATGGAAGAAAGCCAGAGTCAGAGCAGCGAAGAAGTTCCAGGAGCGCTTCATGCGCCCTGCTCCACCTGGGTTTGCTTCGATCCGTGTTCACGATCTGAAGCACACCTTCGGTCGAAGACTTCGGGCATCTGGTGTGACAGAGGAAGACAGGAAGGCTCTGCTGGGCCACAAGAACGGCAGCATCACCAGTCACTATTCAGCCGCCGAGCTGGGCAAACTGATAGATGAAGCCAACAGGATTTCGGCTACCGACTCGCGTGGGCCGGCCCTGACAATTTTGAGGAGGATGGCAGGATGAAAAAAGTCCCGCAAAAGTCCCTGACACAAAAAAGCCTGGTCATCACTGACCAGGCTCTAATGTAGGGATTTTTTGGTCGGGACGGAGTGATTCGAACACTCGACCCCTTGCACCCCATGCAAGTGCGCTACCAGGCTGCGCTACGCCCCGACTAGTGTTGTCAGCACTGCTGAAAACGGATCGAACTATACCTTAAGCAACTGAAAATGTGAAAGTTTTTTAGCACCTTATCGGATTATTTCCGCAGGACTTGCAGCACTTCCTCCAGCTCCGAAATCATTTGCCGGATCAGTTGCCTGTACTGGGTGGTGTCGTCGCGCGCTTCTTCGCCGGAGAGGCGCTGCCTCGCGCCGCCGATCGTGAAGCCCTGGTCGTACAGCAGCGCACGGATCTGACGGATCATCAGTACGTCTTGCCGCTGGTAATAACGCCTGTTGCCGCGTCGCTTCACCGGGTTGAGCTGGGGAAATTCCTGTTCCCAATAGCGCAGCACGTGAGGCTTCACCGCGCAGAGTTCGCTGACCTCACCGATGGTGAAATAGCGCTTGCCCGGAATCGACGGGAGTTCGTCATTATGACTTGGTTCCAGCATAGGCCTCGACCCTGGCTTTGAGTTTCTGCCCCGGACGGAACGTCACGACACGTCGCGCCGTGATCGGGATTTCCTCGCCGGTCTTGGGATTGCGCCCTGGGCGCTGGCGCTTGTCGCGCAGGTCGAAGTTGCCGAACCCGGACAGCTTGACCTGCTCGTTATGCTCCAGCGCCTGGCGAATCTCCTCGAAAAACAGCTCGACCAGTTCCTTGGCTTCGCGCTTATTCAAGCCTAGCTCTTCGTATAGACGTTCGGCCATTTCAGCTTTCGTCAGAGCCCCCATACGCTATTTCCTTAACGTGGCGTTGAACCTTTCTTCCAGGGAGGTGAGGATTTGCTGCATCGTACCGTTCACCTCGTCGTCGTTTAGAGTGCGCGAAGGGTGCTGCCAGGTCAAGCCGACTGCCACACTTTTGCTAAGCGGATCAATACCTTTTCCCTGATAGACATCAAATAGCTTGAGGTCCGTCAGATGCTCGCCCGCCGCGTCACGAATGCATTGCAGGACGGCTTGCGCCGACACTTCCCGCTCGACCAGCACGGCAAGGTCACGACGGACTTCGGGGAAACGCGACAGTTCGCTGAATGCCGGCAGGCGTCCTTCGGCGATCTCGCCAAGCGCCAACTCGAACAGGTAGACCGGCTGGTCGATGCCCAGGCTGGCCGCCAGCTCGGGGTGCAGGCTGCCGACGAAGCCGACCAGGCGCCCCTCGCGCTCGATGCGCGCCGTCTGCCCCGGGTGCAACGCAGGATGCTCGCCCGCCACGAAACGGTATGCCGCGCCATTTCCGGCAAAAGCCAGCAGCGCCTCGACATCCGCCTTGACGTCATAGAAGTCCACCGCCTCGCGAGCGTTCGCCCAGCTCTCGGGCAGACGGCTGCCGGTCACGACGCCGGCCAGCATGCTCTCCTGCTTCAGCTCGTCCAGCTGGCCGACGAAACGCAGCCCCGCCTCGAACAGACGCACGCGCGACTGCTGGCGATTGAGGTTGTACTGCAGCGCCTTGACCAGCCCCGGCCAGAGCGACGCCCGCATGGCGGCCATGTCCGCGGAAATAGGGTTGGCCAGCTGCAGCGGCTTGATGCCGGGAGTGAACTGCTCGAACAGCTTGGGATCGATGAAGCTGTAGGTGATCGCTTCCTGATAGCCGCGGGCGACCAGCAGGCGCCGCAGCAACGGCAGCTCCGCGCGGGCTTCCGGCTTCGCTTCGGGCGCCAGGCGCGCCTGCGGGTAGCGCACCGGCAGGCGGTCATAGCCATACAGGCGGCCAAGTTCTTCGATCAGGTCGACTTCCAGGCTGATATCGAAACGATGACTCGGCACACCGACCTGCCAGCGCCCCGCGGACTCTTCGCTCACGCTGAGGCCCAGCGACGTCAGCAGGCGCACCACCTCGGCGGCGTCCATTTCCAGGCCCAGCATCTGCTCGATGCGCTCGGCACGCAGCGTCACCGGCGCAACCTTCGGCAAGTCCTCTTCGCTGACTGCCTCGACGATCGGCCCAGCTTCTCCTCCGACGATTGCCAGCAGCAGACCGGTCGCCCGCTCCATTGCCTGGCGCGCCAGTTGCGAGTCGACGCCGCGCTCGTAGCGATGCGATGCGTCCGTATGCAGGCCATAGGAGCGGGCCTTGCCGGCCAGTGCGATGGTGTCGAAGAACGCGCTCTCCAGGAAGATGTCCCGGGTCGCGGCACTCACGCCGCTATGCTCGCCACCCATGACGCCAGCGATCGCCAGCGCCCGCTGGTGATCGGCGATGACCAGGGTATCGGCGCGCAGGCTGATCTCCTGGCCGTCGAGCAGAACCAGCTTCTCGCCCTCCTCCGCCATCCGCACGCGGATACCCGCGTTGATCTCGGCCAGATCGAAGGCATGCAGCGGCTGCCCCTGTTCGAGCATCACATAGTTGGTGATGTCCACGACCGCATCGATGCTGCGGATATCCGAGCGACGCAGGCGCTCCACCATCCACAACGGCGTCGGCCGCGACAGGTCGACGTTGCGGATCACCCGCCCGAGGTAGCGCGGGCAGGCCTTCGGCGCCAAAACTTCAACCGGACGCACCTCATCATGAGTTGTGTCCACCGGTGCGATTTCGACCGAATTGACCGCCGCGCCGTAGATAGCACCAACCTCACGCGCCAGCCCCGCCAGGGAGAGGCAGTCACCGCGATTCGGCGTCAGGCCGATCTCGATGCTTGCATCATCGAGTTCGAGATATGCGCGGAAATCGGCGCCAATCGGCGCATCGGCCGCCAGTTCCATGAGACCGCTATCGTCAGTACCCACCTGCAGCTCGGTTTCCGAACAGAGCATGCCGTTGGACTCGACGCCACGCAGCTTGGCCTTCTTGATCTTGAAGTCGCCGGGCAATTGGGCGCCGATCATGGCGAACGGAATCTTCAGGCCCGGGCGCACATTGGGCGCGCCGCAGACCACCTGGAAGGTCTCGCTACCGTTGCTGACCTGGCAGACCCGCAGCTTGTCGGCATCGGGATGCTGTTCGGTCGCCAGCACCTCGCCCACGACCACGCCACTGAACGCGCCGGCGACCGGGGTGACCGCATCGACTTCTAGGCCGACCATCGACAGTCGGGCGACCAGTTCTTCGCGGGAAACCTGCGGATTCACCCAACTCCGCAGCCATTGTTCACTGAATTTCATCCTGTTCTCCTAAATAGTCATGGACGGGCAACGGCACTAGCGAAATTGCGCGAGGAACCGCAGGTCGTTGTCGAAGAACAGGCGCAAGTCATTGACGCCGTAGCGCAGCATGGCCAGGCGCTCGGCGCCCATGCCGAAGGCGAAACCGGAAAACTTCTCGGGATCGATACCGGACATCCGCAGCACGTTCGGATGCACCATGCCGCAGCCCATCACTTCCAGCCAACCGGTCTGCTTGCAGACGCGGCAACCCTTGCCGCTGCACATCACGCATTGCATGTCGACTTCGGCGGACGGCTCGGTGAACGGGAAGAAAGACGGGCGAAAACGCACACCGAGCGGCTTCTCGAAGAACACCCGCAGGAATTCCTCGATGGTGCCCTTGAGGTCGGCGAAACTGATCCCCTCGTCCACCAGCAGGCCTTCCACCTGATGGAACATCGGCGAGTGGGTGATATCCGAATCGCAGCGATAGACTCGCCCCGGGCAGACGATACGGATCGGCGGCTGGCGCGACTCCATGGTGCGCACCTGCACCGGCGAGGTATGGGTGCGCAGCAGCATGTTGGCGTTGAAATAGAAGGTGTCGTGCATCGCCCGCGCCGGGTGGTGGCCGGGGATATTGAGCGCTTCGAAGTTGTGGTAGTCGTCCTCGACCTCGGGGCCTTCCGCCACGCTGTAGCCGATATGGCTGAAGAACTGCTCGATGCGCTCCAGGGTGCGGGTCACCGGATGCAGGCCGCCGGACGCCTCGCCACGCCCCGGCAGGGTCACATCGATACGCTCGGCGGCCAGCCTGGCGCTCAGTGCGGCCTGTTCGAGCACCGCCTTGCGCGCATTCAGGACGTCCTGCACCTGCGTCTTGGCGGCATTGATCAGCGCACCGGCCTTCGGCCGCTCCTCGGCGGACAGTTTGCCCAGGGTCTGCATCACCTGGGTCAGTTCGCCCTTCTTGCCGAGATACTGGACCCGGATCTGCTCCAGGGCAGCGATGTCTTCACTTCGTTGCACGGCCTCGAGCGCTTGCGCGACCAGTGCATCCAGATTTTCCATGTACAACCTCCAGAGGTTCTTGCAGAACCGCACTGGCTCGCCGACCGTCTAAGCGGCCCACCGCCACGCGCACTTTTGCAAAAGCCCCTCTCAGATACGAAATAGGGGAAGAGCACAAGGCTCTTCCCCTATCGATGACGTTGCAACGAATCCGAAGATCCGTGATTGCCGGGGCTTAAGCCAGGGAAGCCTTGGCTTTCTCGACAATCGCAGCAAACGCCGCTTTCTCGTTCACTGCCAGATCGGCCAGAACCTTGCGGTCGATCTCGATGGCCGCCTTCTTCAGACCGGCGATCAGACGGCTGTAGGACAGACCGTTGACACGAGCACCAGCATTGATACGGGCGATCCACAGAGCGCGGAACTGACGCTTGCGCTGACGGCGGTCGCGGTAGGCATATTGGCCAGCCTTGATTACCGCCTGCTTGGCAACGCGGAATACGCGCGAACGCGCACCGTAGTAGCCTTTGGCGAGTTTCAGAATTTTCTTGTGACGGCGACGGGCAACGACGCCACGCTTAACACGAGCCATGAGTTATTCCTCTGAGTCTTGACCGGATCAACGAACGCGCAGCATGCGCTCCACCTTTGCAACGTCGGACGGGTGCACTTGCGAGCAACCGCGCAGCTGACGCTTACGCTTGGTGGTCATTTTGGTCAGGATGTGGCTCTTGAAAGCGTGCTTGTGCTTGAAGCCGTTCGCAGTCTTCTTGAAGCGCTTCGCAGCACCACTTTTAGTCTTCATCTTTGGCATGTTCGTTCTCCACAGTGTGGGTGATTACAAATAACCGCAAGGCCTGCCAGTGCCCTGGAGGTTACTTTTTCTTCTTGGGAGCGATGACCATGATCAGCTGGCGTCCTTCCATCTTCGGATGCTGCTCGACGGAACCGTACTCGGCGAGGTCGGTTTCGACCCGCTTCAGCAGTTCCATCCCCAGCTCCTGATGGGCCATCTCACGGCCGCGGAATCGCAAGGATACCTTGGCCCTGTCCCCGTCACTCAGGAAACGCACCAGGTTGCGCAGCTTGACCTGGTAGTCCCCTTCTTCCGTCCCTGGACGAAACTTCACTTCTTTGACCTGAACCTGTTTCTGGTTCTTCTTCGCCGCGGCGACCTGCTTCTTCTTCTCGAACAGATGCTTGCCGTAATCCATGATCCGGCATACCGGGGGATTCGCGTCGGCGGAAATTTCAACCAGATCCAGCTTGGCCTCTTCTGCTACCTGCAGCGCTTCATCAATCGAGACGATGCCAATCTGCTCGCCGTCAGCGCCAATCAAACGGACCTCACGAGCCGAGATATTCTCGTTGATCGGGGCCTTGGGTGCAGTTCGTTTATCCTGTCTCATTTCACGCTTAATAGTCATTACTCCAATTCTTGGCGACCACGCCGGGAAACCGCCTGTGCCAACAGCTGCGCGAATTGCTCGAGGGGCATGGAGCCCAGATCGACGCCTTCACGGGTGCGCACAGCAACGGATCGTGTCTCAACCTCCCTATCTCCGATAACCAAGAGATAAGGAGTCTTGAGCAAAGTATGCTCGCGGATTTTAAAGCCGATCTTTTCGTTTCTCAAGTCGCACTTGGCACGGAATCCGCTTTGAACAAGGGTTTTCTCGACTTCCGAGGCAAAAGCGGCCTGCTTGTCGGTAATATTCATGATCACCGCCTGCGTGGGCGCCAGCCATGCCGGGAAAGCCCCCTCGTAGTGCTCGATCAGGATGCCGATGAAGCGCTCGAACGAACCGAGGATGGCGCGGTGCAGCATCACCGGGTGCTGGCGGTCGTTGTTCTCGCTGACGTACTCGGCACCGAGCCGCACCGGCAGGTTGAAATCCAGCTGCAGCGTGCCGCACTGCCACACGCGCCCCAGGCAATCGCGCAGGGAGAATTCGATCTTCGGACCGTAGAAGGCGCCCTCGCCCGGCTGCAGATCGTAAGGCAGGCCCGCGCTATCCAGCGCCGCCGCCAGCGCCGCCTCGGCCCGATCCCAGAGGTCGTCGGAACCGACGCGCTTTTCCGGACGAGTGGACAGCTTCAACTCGATGCCCGAGAAGCCGAAATCGGCATAGACCGCCTGGGTCAGCTTGATGAATGCCGCGGATTCCGCCTGCATCTGCTCTTCGGTGCAGAAGATGTGCGCGTCGTCCTGGGTGAAGCCACGCACGCGCATGATGCCGTGCAGCGCGCCGGACGGCTCGTTGCGATGGCAGGCGCCGAACTCGGCGAGGCGCAGGGGCAGCTCGCGATAGCTCTTCAGACCCTGGTTGTACACCTGGACGTGGCACGGGCAGTTCATCGGCTTGATCGCGTAGTCGCGACTTTCCGATTCGGTGGTGAACATGTTCTCGGCGTAGTTCGCCCAGTGCCCGGACTTTTCCCAGAGCACCCGGTCGACCACCTGCGGCGTCCTGATTTCCAGGTAGCCGTTTTCGCGCTGCACCTGGCGCATGTACTGCTCCAGCACCTGGTAGAGCGTCCAGCCATTCGGATGCCAGAAGACCATACCCGGCGCTTCTTCCTGGGTATGGAACAGGTCCAGGCGCTTGCCGATCTTGCGATGGTCGCGCTTCTCGGCCTCCTCGATACGCTGGATGTAGGCGGCGAGCTGCTTCTTGTCGGCCCAGGCGGTACCGTAGATGCGCTGCAGCTGCTCGTTCTTCGCATCGCCGCGCCAGTAGGCGCCCGACAGCTTGGTCAGCTTGAAGGACTTCAGGAAACGCGTGTTCGGCACGTGCGGCCCGCGGCACATGTCGACGTATTCTTCGTGGTAGTACAGCCCCATCGCCTGCTCGTCGGGCATGTCCTCGATCAGGCGCAGCTTGTAGTCCTCGCCGCGCGACTTGAACACCTCGATCACCTCGGCGCGCGGCGTCATCTTCTTGATGACGTCGTAGTCGCGGTCGATCAGCTCCTTCATGCGCTGCTCGATGGCCGCCACGTCTTCAGGCGTGAAGGGACGCTCGTAGGCGACATCGTAGTAGAAGCCTTCATCGATGACCGGCCCGATGACCATGCGCGCGGTCGGATAGAGCTGCTTGACCGCATGCCCCACCAGGTGGGCGCAGGAGTGACGGATGATCTCCAGCCCTGCTTCATCCTTCGGCGTAATGATCTGCAGCGAGGCATCCCGCTCGATCAGATCGCACGCATCGACCAGTTTCCCATCGATCTTGCCGGCAACGGTCGCCTTGGCAAGCCCCGCACCGATGGATTGAGCCACCTCGGCCACGGTGACCGGATGATCGAACGAACGCTGACTGCCGTCGGGAAGAGTAATGGTGGGCATGGCGCCTCCTCTCCTAGTGGTGACCCGTACCAAAGGCCACATGGGTTGGGATGAGCCAGTAAAGCGGTTCGGCGAGCATGCCTGCCGCACAGTGGCAGGCGCTTGATGAGCTCGACCCGGCGAACCGAAGTCACTGGAGAAAAACAAGTTGGCGATGCCTTCGGCAGCCGGCGCACTGGCAACAGGCCAAAACAGCCGCTTCGCGCCCTCTCCTCACATGAGAGGCACAACCGGATTCGAGCCCCGCCCCGTAATCACGGAGACGGCGAGTCGAGCCAACCGGTTGAAACCAAGGAAAAGGAGCGTTTTTTTGCGGCACCGCAGAGCCGCGCACTCTAACATAAAGAATCAACAAGTTAGCGCTGTATTTTAATCGGGGCATTCGGCGTGGCCGCCGGTCACGCACCAGGGCCGTGAGCCGCCAAGCCTTCGAACTCTTGAGCGGGCACAAGCAATGCCGCCAGCGGCAACCGATGCCGGCCCACCCATGACGCACGCGAAAAACGAAGGGGCACAGCCCTAACGAAACAGCCCCGCGGCTGGCGGGGCTCGGATTCGTTACTCGGTCGGAATGTTCGGATCGTTTTCGAACATGTCGATATCTTCGTCGGTGAGTTCCGTCTCTTCCGGGTCGGACATCGGCGCATCGTTAATGCTCGCACCGTCCGGATCCCCGGGCAGCGCATCATCCGGATCATTCGCCGCGGCTTGCCGCATATCTTCGTCTCGCATAGCTCACCTCTCAGCGAGGCACCCAATGGCCTCCAGGATTCGAACCACGAGGAGCCGGTTGGTGCTAGCCGATGGTCAGGACAGGCCCCACCCGAGCCACCGCTCACGGGCTTGCACCCTGAACGAAAAGCCCGGCGGTCAGGCCGGGCTCGCTCAGAGCCAGACTCAGGGTAGCGGGTTCCCCGGGCCAACCTCATCGGGATCGCCATCGGTGCCTGGCAGGCCAGGATCCAAGACATCCGGCCCAGTGACCGGTCGATCGACCGGGCCATCACCATCGCCAGGGCCGGGCCCGACATCTGGATTGTCCGTTATGAAATCAGGATCAGGGAGCTGGCCCGGATTCTGGTCTTGCCCCGGCACGGGCTGCTGATCATGAGGCCTGTCGAGCGGATCGATACTCATGGGTCACCTCCAGCTGGAGCCAACGATGGCTCTCTTACGTTTGAGATGACGAAGGGTGATTGGTGCCAGCCCGCATGTCGACCCGAGATCGAGTCGGAGTCGCGCGCAGCCATGCTGCAAATGACGGCCGCCACCAAGGCGGCCACACCAAGCATGAAAACCTGCTACATGGGTGCAGGCCGGGTTTAACCTTTAGCCGATGGACGCTTTGCCCAAAACAAAAAAGGCGACCCTTTCGGATCGCCTTCTAAGCCCCGCTTGGCGCGGGATCGAATTGGTAGGCACAATTGGATTCGAACCAACGACCCCCACCATGTCAAGGTGGTGCTCTAACCAACTGAGCTATGTGCCTTCGATGGGGGCGCATTCTAAAGCCACGGCGCCGAGAGTCAAGCGATTTTTTTCGCTAACTCACTGATATTTGGAATTTTTGAAAATTCCACCCAAGCCTCGGGCGAACCCTGGCGGCCAGGAGGGATAGGCGCTAGCATGCCGTCAAATATTCGCAACAGAGCATCCAATATGCCGCACACGGATTACCCCGCCTCCTACTATGCCGCATCCGCCAATCCCGCCCGCGAGCGCTCCGAGCTGCAGGAAGAAAAGCGCACCGATGTCTGCGTCATCGGCGCGGGTTACACCGGCTTGTCCACCGCCCTCTTCCTGCTCGAAAACGGCTTCAAGGTTATCGTGCTGGAAGCGGCAAGGGTCGGCTTCGGCGCCTCCGGGCGTAACGGCGGGCAGATCGTGAACAGCTACAGTCGCGACCTGGACAGCATCGAGCGGAGCGTCGACACCAGCGCAGCGAAGCTGATCGGTGCAATGGCCTTCGAAGGTGGGCGGATCATTCGCGAGCGGGTGGCCCGCTACGGCATCCAGTGCGACCTGAAGGACGGTGGCGTATTCGCGGCCTTCACCGACAAGCAGATGCATCATCTCGAAGCCCAGAAGGCGCTGTGGGAGCGCTACGGCTACGGTCAGCTCGAACTGCTCGATGAGCGCGGCATCGGCCAGGTCGTGGCATGCGATCGCTACATCGGCGGGATGCTCGACAAACAGGGCGGGCATATCCACCCGCTCAATCTGGCGCTGGGCGAGGCCGCGGCGATTGAGTCCCTGGGCGGCGTGATCCATGAACAGACGCCGGCCATCCGTATCGAGCGAGGCCCCACGCCGGTGGTCCACACCCCCAAGGGAAGCGTGCGTGCCAATTTCGTCGTGGTGGCCGGCAACGCCTATCTTGGTGACCTGATCCCCGAGCTCGCGGCGAAATCCATGCCCTGCGGCACCCAGGTAATCGCCACCGAACCGCTCGGCGAAGAGCTCGCACGCAGCCTGCTGCCACAAGACTATTGCGTCGAGGACTGCAACTACCTGCTCGATTACTACCGGCTCTCCGCCGACAAGCGCCTCATCTATGGTGGCGGGGTCGTCTACGGCGCGCGCGATCCGGCGGACATCGCGTCGATCATTCGCCCGAAGATGCTCAAGACCTTTCCCCAACTCCAGCAGGTGAAGGTCGATTACGCCTGGACCGGCAATTTCCTGCTGACCCTGTCCCGCCTGCCACAGGTGGGGCGCCTGGGCGACAACATCTATTACTCGCAGGGCTGCAGCGGCCATGGCGTGACCTATACCCACGTCGCCGGCAAAGTGATCGCCGAAGCGTTACGCGGTCAGGCCGAGCGCTTCGACGCCTTTGCCAGCTTGCCGCATTACCCGTTCCCTGGAGGCCACAGCCTGAGGGTCCCCTTGAGTGCGCTTGGCGCCATGTATTACACCCTGCGCGACAAGCTCGGCATCTGACGCAGCCTCAATTCACGGGGCAGCGCGGGACCGGCTCGCAGCGTCGGGTCGCCTCTACGGCCGGTGGCAGTGGCGCGGCGAGGCGGTCATCGTCCGGCGCAAGGCGCAAGGCGCAGGCTCGGGCCTGCTGCGCAACAGCCGCACAGCCCTGCTCCGCCATCACCTGGGACAGGTTGAACCAACCAATCGCGAAGGACCCGTCGCGCACGATACTGGTGCGCAGCGACTGCTGTGCGCCTGTCTTGTCACCCGCAGCATATTGACTGTTGGCCAGAGCGAACCACGGCAACCCGCTTGGCCAGCGCGCACCAGCGGTCTCGTACGCCGTACGCGCGGCCTGGCTCTGGCCGACCTGCTCGAGGTCGCTCGCACTGCGCAGCCAGACCGTTTCCTCCGCCGTTTCGGGCAAGCGATCGGGCTCGAGGGTCAACACGGCCCAGCGCCCGCCTTTCGCCCAGGATCGCTCGAACTGGCGGAAATTGCCCACCCAGCGCTTCGTGGTGCCGGAGCGCAGGACGATACTTTGCTCGGCGAGGTCGTACCCCACCACTACCGCGAAATGCCACTGTGGCCAGCGCTCGAACGCCAGGTTCTGCAGAACCAGCACCGGATTGCCGGCAGCAACCTCGGCAAGCACGGCCTCCAGGCGCGGGCGCAGAGGATAGACCAGCAACCCGCTGGAGCGGGCCGCGGCAACCATCTCTACCTGCAGGCTGCCTTTTCGCTGAGGAATGTAGACCTGCTCGACAAGCTGCTCCGGACTGGCGGCAATCCCCCGCTGCGACAGCATGGTCGCCAGCGCGGCCGGGCCGCACTGGTACTCCTCCTGCGGGAAAAACGGCACATCGACCAGTTCGGCCCGCGCGGGCAACTGCGCATCATCGATGGGCATCACCGAGGTGCGCGCGCAGCCCCCGAGCAGAACGATCGCCAGCAGTATCGATAACCGCCGACTCAACGGTTGATGCAATTGATGAAGTTGAAGATGTTGGTGGCGCAGAGCATGTCAGTGATGATGAAAACCACCAGGAACAGCACGATCACCCCAACCACACCTGCACCGGCCGGTGCCTGATCCAGCTGCTGGTTGAATTGCGCCAGCTCCGCCGGCGTCAGGCTGTTGATACGCTTTTCCACCTGCTCGCGCTCGACGCCCATCGACTCGAGCTTTTTCTGCACATCCTGGTCATCCAGCATGCTCAGCAATTGCTGGCGATCCACCTGCTGTTGTTGTTCGGCGATCACTTCCGGCGTACCGATCATGGCCGCCTGTGCCAAGGGAATCTGGGCCACCAAGAGCAGATGCAAGGCAGCCAGGACAGTCGCAACACGCTTGAGCAAGGGGGAGGTAAACATAGCGCAAACTCCTAGTTTGTCGTCAGCCCGGGGATTGCAAAGGGCCATCAAACAATATGACGAAACATATGCGGCTTCGGTTCCCGTAACGAAACACTCTTTTTGCGCTGAACATCGACACAAGCGCAGCGTCAACCGTACAGTCGAGTCGACTGCACTTTTGGTATTAACCATGCATCAAAGAAAGCATCGACCAAGCAAGGAAAACGACATGCGCCAGAACCATCAGTTGATCAGCCTGACAATGGCGGCAACCCTCCTGGTTGGTTGCCAGGCCAGCCCAACGGCGAGCCCCCCTGGCGCTGATGCTGGCACGAGCGGCTGCAATGCCGATGCGGTACAGCATTTCATCGGCAAAACCGCCACCACCGACCTGCTCGAAGAGGCACGCAGCCAAGCCGGCGCAAGTGTTGCCCGCATTCTTCGTCCTGACGATGTCGTGACCCTCGAATACGACTCGCAGAGGCTGAACATCAATACCGACGCATCCCTGGTGATAACACGCCTCAACTGCGGCTGATGCGCAAAGCACAGTATCGACACTCTGTGCCCCGTCCACGATCCACGACATAGCGGACGACCGCCGGACTTTACTCATGCCCTCACGACACAGGCGCAGCAGAACCACAAGCGAACCGATAGCTCCACGACCGGTGCCAGCTGATACGAGGAACGGGATGACATATCGGAAGCTCACATCCAGCGCGCCCTTCTGGATTGCACTGGTAACACTCGTTTTCATGGCTCTGAAGAGCTCATCCAACAACCAGTTGTTCCCAGGGGCCGACAAGTTCTATCACTGGCTCGGTTTCGCCACCCTCGTCTTCACCGCCCACATAGCCTTTGCGAAAGCACCCCTGCGCTCCCTGTTCATATGGACACTGATCGGCGCCGCCTCGATAGAAGTACTTCAGGCAACGATGCCTGGCAGAACGGCGTCGCTCGCCGACATGACGGTCAACATCATCGGCGTGCTCACCGGCCTGGCCGGCATCCATCTCTACCGGGATGGCAGTGGACAACCGGCGCAGTGGAGGAATGCACCACGCAGAAAAAAGCGCCGCCGCCATCGCAGTGCCGACAAAGGCGATTCGGCCGGCGGCCGCAGCGCTCAGTGAAGCCCCTGGCTCGCAACGAGCCAGGGCCAGGATCCGTTGCGGTTTCGATATGAACCCGTGGAGCCGGTGGACAACGCTTCGTGTTTTTCCACCCAGGCATACAGGAACCGGGGACGGCTGTAGGAGCGCGAACCCCGGCCAGACACGAGCATCGCGGGCATGGCCCGCCCCTACGAAAACCGTCTCGCGGAAACGCGGCCAAGCCCCTCCAAGACCTACTGAGCCACCGCTCTGCGCATCCGCAAATGCGAAGCCGACATCCACTTTGGCGGCATGAGCAGGAAGTACAGGTTGTAGCGGCTGATGACGACCTGCGCGACCAGCGGTGCGGCGATGCCGACCAGGGTTCCGAGAACCAGATGCGCGGCGATCGAATCGATGCCCAAGAACTTGCTCAGGATCACCCGGACCCCGCTACCCGCAAGAATGTGCATCAGGTAGATGGTCATCGAAGAAGCGCCGATGAACAGAAACCAGTTGGCCCGGAACTGCCCGAGCCACATCGACAAGGCGATCATGAAGAAGATGGAAAGGGTCGCCAGCGCCAGCACAGGCAGCCCAGCATCCTTGTAGTTCAGCCCGAAAGTGATATGGAACAGGTACTGTCCGATGACGAACAGCGCACCGAAGAACAATGTCAGTTGCGTATAGCGGGCCAGGAAGAATGCCTTGACCTCGTTGAACCAGACGCCCAAGGCAAAAAACACGGTATTGCCGAGAATGAAGCGCGTCATGTTGTTCACGGTGAGTTCCTGCTGAAAGACGAACAGGGCGCCGAACAACATCACCAACGGCAGGAAATACCGGCGATCGGCACGTGCATAGAGGAACGCACAGACCACGAATACCAGGAACAGCGCATAGAGGAACCAGAACTGTGCGCGCGGCATCCAGAACAACGACAGCACCTCGGTCAACGTCACCTGACCGTTGGTGTAGTTCGACAGAACGACCTCGAACGTCCCCTGCAGTAGCGACCAGACGATAAAGGGATAGATGATCGTATCGACCTTGTTGATGATCAGCCCGCCCCTGCCCCGTTTCTGCAACGAGTCGAAGAAGAACAATCCCGACAGGAAAAAGAATAGCGGCATGTGGAAGCTATAGATGATGCTGTCGACGAGCACGAACTCCGCCTCATCCATGGGCAGCCCCGCACTGAAGACGCCGCGCGCGACATGTCCATAGACAACGAGGATGATGCCGATCGCCTTGGCATAATCAACCCAAACGTTTCTCTCCTGCATGCTGTCGTTCTCCTTTTCCGTGGCCAATAGGCAGGCAGCATCCGGCCGGGAAAAGCGCCGGATGGAGGAGATAGACAACGGGTTTTCGGGTTGGTTTTGCCGGCCGAATCAGCCCGACGGGCTGTCAGCCGATCAACTCGCTGAACGGGATGAACCGCACAGGCTCGCCCTCTTCGAACCGGGCATGTTCGGGCACCACCACCAGGCCTTGCGCCCATGCCGCGCTGCGCAGCACCGACGAGCTCTGGTTGGCATAAAGCTGCGCCTTGCCCTGCTCGATTCTGGCCCGCAGATACTCGCGCCGCTTGCCGGGCTTCGGCCAGGCAAAGCCCGCGGCAACTGCGAAACCGAGCGGCTCGACCTCGACAACACCCATGCGGCGCAGCAGGTAAGGCCTGCCCAGGATGCCGAAAGTGACCAGGGTGGACGCGGGATTACCCGGCAACCCCAGCAACGGAATGCCACGATAGCGCCCGCAGGTAAGCGGCTTGCCGGGCTTGATCGCCAGTTTCCACAGCGTCGGCTCGCCCTCCTCGCGAAGGACCTGCCCGAGAAAGTCCGCCTCACCGACCGACACGCCTCCGCTCGAGAGAATCAGGTCGACGTCCGCTAGAGAATCCAGGCAATCGCGTATCTTCTGCAGGTCATCCGGCAGCACGCCGAGGTCGATCACCGTGCAGCCCAGACGCTCGAGCCAGTGACGCAACAGAACGCGGTTGCTGTTGTAGATCTGCCCTGGCGCCAGGGTCTGCCCCGCTTCGACAAGTTCGTCACCGGTGGAAAGCAGCGCCACCCTCACCCTTCGCACCACCTTGAGCTCCGTCAGGCCAAGCGACGCGACCAGCCCCAGCTCGATCGGACCAAGGCGCGTACCCGCCGCGAGCACAGGATCGCCACGGCGCACTTCGCCGCCTTGCGGGCGCACGTTCTGTCCGTGCCGCAGCGGCTCGGAGAAACGCACCCGCCCATCCTCCAGTACCGCGACATTCTCCTGCATCTCGACGGTATCCGCGCCATCCGGAAGCGGGGCGCCCGTGAAGATGCGCGCGCAGGTCCCAGGCTTCAGGCTATCCGGCTGCATTCCGGCGAAGATTTTCTGGCTGACCGGCAAAGGCCCACCAACCAGATCCGCATGGCGGAGCGCATATCCGTCCATGGCGCTATTGGGCCATGGCGGCAGATCCAGCCCGGCGGCCAATGTTTCGCCCAGGACACGCCCTTCCGCCTCGCTCGCCGCGACAATCTCGTGAGCATGGATGGGCTCTGCATCCGCCTGCGCCAGCAACAGCGCCAGCGCATCATCGACAGGCAACAGCTCGGCCTGGCCAGCACTCATGCGCGCGTCTCGCACGCCGGCGCGGACTTGAGATGGGCGACGAAGTTGCATGGCCGATGGCGTGCATCCAGCTGCTCGGCGAGGATGCCGTCCCAGGCGGTGCGGCAGGCATTGGTGGAGCCGGGCACGCAGCACACCAGCGTCGCATTGGAAAGGCCGGCCAAAGCACGGGACTGGACCGTGGAGGTGCCTATATCGGCAACCGAGATCTGCCGGAACAGCTCTCCGAACCCATCGACCTGCTTGTCCAGCAGGCAGGCGACGGCCTCAGGCGTGCTGTCCCGGCCGGTAAAACCCGTGCCGCCGGTTACCAGCACCACCTGCACCTCGTCGTCGGCGATCCAGGCAGCCACCTGGGCACGAATACGATAGAGATCATCCTTGAGCAGAACCCGTGCCGCCAGCCGATGCCCCGCCGCGGTCAGGCGATCGGCGAGCAGTTGGCCGGAGGTATCGGTTTCGTGGGTACGGGTATCGCTGACCGTAAGCACGGCGATGTTCAGAGGAACGAAAACTTGATCGGCAAGATGGCTCATGGCAGGCATCCGGTTGTTAGCGTACGGGCCGGGTGTTATATCACAGCCTTTTACCGGAGCACCTTCATGGCCGATTGCAGACTCCCCTCGTGCTCCATCCTGCTGCTCGCAGGTGGGCGCGGACAGCGCATGGGCGGCCAGGACAAGGGCCTGATCGAATGGCGGGGACGGCCCCTGATCGCATGGCTGCATGATCTTGCCCGCCCACTGACGGACGACCTGCTGCTGTCCTGCAATCGCAACCAGGCACGCTACGCCGCCTATGCCGATCGGCTGCTGGGTGACGAAGAAGCAGGTTATCCGGGACCCTTGGCGGGAATACGCGCAGGGCTCGCCGCGGCCCGCAACCCCTGGCTGCTGGTACTGCCCTGCGATACGCCCCTGCTCGATGGCCCCCTGCTGCAGGCCATGTACTCGGTCGCGATCTCCATTCCGGACAGGCCGCTGATGCTACGCCGCGGCGAACAATGGGAACCTTTGTTCAGCATGATTCCCGCCCATCTTTCAGAAGAAATCGATACCCGTTGGCTAGCGGGAGAGCGCAGCGTGCAGCGCCTGTTGCTGCAACTCGGGGCGCACGGCCTCGAACTGGAAGAAAGCGACCACCGCCTGGCCAACCTCAACACGCCGGAACTGCTCGAGCGTACCGAACGGCAGATGGGAACTTAGCCGCTGCCCGATTCGTCCCATGGGTATCGTCACCAGGAAAAAGGACAAGGTCATGCGTTCAGGCACCATCCCGGCATTGCTGCTCATCCTAGGCTTCAGCGTGCTCGCAGGTTGCGCCAACCCAAGCGTGATAACGCTCAACGATGGCCGGGAAATCCAGACCCTGGATCGGCCCGACTATGACGAAGAGTCGGGCTTTTATGAATACGAGCTGATCGATGGCAAACCAGGCCGGGTGAACAAGGATCAGGTTCGTACCCTAAGGGAACTTTGATTTCCTCCCCGTCGGGTAGCCCTTCGGATTGCGATCGCCGCGAGGGCGCGCCTCCCACAGGGGCAGCGTGCGCCTACTGTCAGCTTGCTGCGAGACTGGGTGTCGTGGACTGATCGCCAGCAAGCGGGCTCCTACAGCCCCGCCAACGATCCGGTTGCAGACCGCAGAACGCTTGTATCGCCCCCTTCGGAACCCCCTCGCTTCGCCCATTGAAAAAAATCCTGGCTAAGCCCTTGTGAAGCAAAACTTTTTCTGTAAAATGCGCGCCATCTTCGGAGCGTAGCGCAGCTTGGTAGCGCGTCTCGTTCGGGACGAGAAGGTCGCTGGTTCGAATCCAGTCGCTCCGACCATATCCCGCTGTTCAACCACTTGCTTACTCAAGCAATTGCTGGTTGAACAAGTAAAAAAACCGGCCAACGTGCCGGTTTTTTTCATTTACCGCCTGATAAAAACCCGTTATTCCTGCAGAAATCCCACCACTTGCTCCGCCTCAAAAGGCCAGTCCAACTCCGCGCCCGTATCGACTCGGCGCAATACCGGAATGCGTAGTCCGTAATCATCGACCCACTCCGCCCGATCCGAAATATCGAGAAGCTCCACCAGCAGTCCATATTCGACCAAGGGCAGCAGCACCTCCTCCGCCTGCTCGCAAAGGTGGCAACCCAGGGTCCCGAAGAGCTGGCATTCAGGCAACATTTGTTTTCTCTCGCTCCGATCGTGCCGACATTCTAGCAGTTTGCACAAGGCACCTTCATTGCCTTCCAGAACGCAATCGAGAACGGTGAAATCCCCTCGAGGTGTGAATTAGTACCCACTCGGCTATGGATTTCGATATCCCCATTCGACTCCGAGCAAGCAAAACGCTAGGATGCAGCGGCCCGAGGCAACAGAGATTGTCCGGCATTAGCGTCTTGATCTCTCGCCAGCAAGACACGACAGGAGTGCCGACGAGAGACAATCGAACAGGGATTAGCCCTGCGAAAGCGTCTAGCACGTTGACTATCGGCCCCTGACGACTAAAGTCTAAAGGTTGAAAAACCCATGTAATGTTTTATTGCATGGGCGCCGTAAAGAGCGACTTCAGAGCATCATCCAACGAGGAGAAATAAGAAATGCTCAAGACCCCCATCGCCCGGGGCGTGGCCCTCGCCACTCTGGGAGCAACACTGGCTATCCCCACCCTGGCTCAAGCCGCCTTCATCGAAGACACCAAGGCAAGCCTGGAACTGCGTAACTTCTATTTCAACCGTGATTACCGTAACGAAGGCGGCAATACCGCCGCTACCGCAGCCGGTCAATCTAAGTCGGAAGCATGGGCTCAAGGCTTTCTGCTTCGCATCGAATCTGGCTACACTGAAGGCACTGTTGGGTTTGGTGTTGATGCGCTCGGCCTTCTCGGCGTGAAACTGGACGGCGGCGCTGGACGCACCGGCAGCGGCCTGCTTCCTGACTCTTACGATGAGCAGACGCCAGACGATTATTCTTCACTTGGCCTTGCTGCCAAAGCCAAAGTGTCAGAAACCGTTCTGAAAGTTGGTACGCTGCAGTTCAAAAACCCAGCCATCGGCACCAGCGACAGCCGTTTGCTACCGCAAACAATGCAGGGCGCCCAAATCGTTTCGAAAGAAATTGCTGGCCTGACACTGGATGCTGGTTATGCAAATCGCATTAACCATCGCGACTCCAGCAATAATGAAGCGATGAGTTTGAACTCCGGCGGCCGTCGCGGGATCGCCGTTAGCGGTGTAAACGAATCCGATGATTTCCGCTTCCTAGGCGGTAGCTATCAGGTGACCAAAGACCTGACCGCTACTTACTACTACAGCAATCTGGAAGATCTGTACAAACAGCACTCGTACAACTTGGTGCATGTACTGCCGATCGGCGACGGCCAGTCGCTTAAGACAGACTTGCGCTATGCGCGCTCCAAGGACGATGGCAACAGCAACGTTGACAACAAGGCCCTCGGCGCCATGGTCACCTACTCGATCAGTGGCCATAGCTTTGGCCTGGGCTACCAGAAGATGAGCGGTGACACCGGCTTCGCCTATGTCGGCGGTGCTACCGATCCGTTCCTGGTCAACTATGTACAGATCAACGATTTTGCCAACGCCGATGAGAAATCCTGGCAGGCTCGTTACGACTTCAACTTCGCGTCGATCGGCATCCCCGGCCTAACCTTCATGACTCGCTACCTCTCTGGCGACAACTTCGACCGCGCTGACGGCACCGAAGGTAAGGAGTGGGAGCGCGACATGGATATCGGCTACACCTTCCAAGAAGGCGCACTGAAGAACCTGAACGTGAAATGGCGTAATGCCACTGCCCGTAACAACTATGGCAATGACATCGACGAAAACCGTCTGATCGTCAGCTACACCATTCCGCTGATGTAATAGCGGTACCAACTGCTGTAACAAGAAAACCCGCTTCGGCGGGTTTTCTTGTTTCTGCTCGAGTAGTTACGCCAGCAACAAAAAACAACTAGCGTTGGCACAAATGTCGGTGCGGCTTAGCGTAATTACGAATTGCGGCAACGAAACGGGAACCTTGCCCCACCAGCACGCTCGAAACTTGAGGTACCGGGACGTTCCGTCCCTGCGAGACTCAAGAGGAGCTGCAGATGTCTACCGATTCCACTTTCGGCACCAGCGATAACACCCCGATTCCTGAAGGGACCGCGGGGAGCACTCCGCCGTTGATCGACAAATCCGCTCACCGTCGCAACCTGCAGGCTGCGCAGAATGCGCTGATCGAGGAATTCCACACCCTGATCGGCGACACCGAGCGCCTGCTCAAACATACCCAGGAAACCGCAGGCGGCCAGACCGAAGAGCTGCGCAGCAAGATCAATGCGAACATCGCCAAGGCCCGCGAGATGCTCAAGGAAAGCGAAGGCTCGATGCGCGACCAGTGCCAGACGGCAGTCCAGTGCACCGAAGAATACGTGCATACCCACCCCTGGCAATCGATCGGTATCGCTGCCGGCGTCGGCTTTCTGTTCGGCCTTATCTCTTCACGCCGCTGATGGGAGAGCAGCCAATGGAAGCCAAGCCCGGCGAAGAGGCCCCGAAACCCTCACTGAAGAAGCTGGGCGGCGCGTTCGTCGGCCTGCTGCAGGGCCATCTGGAACTGCTCGGCGTCGAGGTTCAGGAAGAAAAGGTCCGGACCTTCCGGCTTTTTCTTCTCGCGGGGGTCAGCCTGATCCTGGGGCTGCTGATTCTGGTCGGACTGTCGGCTGCGATCGTCATCGCCTTCTGGGAAAGCCATCGAATCGCAGCAATCCTGGTGCTTTGCGCCATCTACGCCGTTGCGCTGATCATCTGTGTCGTTCGCGCCCTGAAACTCGCCAAGGAATGTGCCGCACCATTCAAGGCCACCCTTGAAGAGCTCGAGCGCAACCGGGAGCGTCTACTGCCATGAGCCGTCCTTTGAGCACTTCGAATGAGCCGAACATGCGCAAGGAGCTGATCCGACTGCGCATGGAAATGCACCGCCAGCAATTGCTCTATCACTCGCAGCCACTGTCGCATCCTCTGCGTCAGGTCCGGAACATGATGGTGGCCAGACGCGAATCATCCGAACGTTCGAGCGGCAAAGGCCCCGTCGTGATCGCCACGACTGTGATACTGGCCCTGTTCGGTCGTCGCCTCGGCAGGATCGGCAAGCTCGCCCGTGTCGCGTTGACCCTGTATCCGCTGATCAAGGGACAACAGAAGCTGAAGCAGAAGCTGCGCTAGGGTTTGTTCCAATTTCGATATAGCTGATTGATATTAAAGGTAAAGCCGTTTTCTGGCGGAGATTTGGATATTGTTGTAGGAGCGAGCCATGCTCGCGAACCCTGGCCCAGCAAGCCATCGCGGGCATGGCCCGCTCCTACAGGCAAGGCGGCTTACGATGAAACGGGAACAACCCCTCGCGGATGCGTACGCGAAAGGGTGCGATACTGCGGCTCGATACGGCAATGCTTGTGGTAGTTTCACCGTATCACGATACAGATGATTGCCACCTGGGCGGCGGATAGCGCTGTCGGTTGAGTTACTCGGGCCGGGTGCCGGGCGGAGCTGCTCGCTGCGCTCGGCTCCGGCCTGCATCTGTGCGCAATTCTAGAGACGATATGGAGATAGTCCTTGGACTGGCACACCCTGCTCACCCGTGAACGACTCGGCAAATCCGTCCATAGCAGCGACGAGCTCGGCCGCAGCCCGTTTCACAAGGACCACGACCGTATCATCTTCTCCGGGGCCTTTCGCCGGCTGGGACGCAAGACCCAGGTGCATCCGGTGTCCAGCAACGATCATATCCACACGCGCCTGACGCACTCGCTGGAAGTGAGCTGCGTCGGCCGTTCGCTGGGCATGCGCGTCGGCGAGGTGCTGCGTGACGAGTTGCCGGACTGGTGCAGCCCGGCCGACCTCGGCATGATCGTCCAATCGGCCTGCCTCGCCCATGACATTGGCAATCCACCCTTCGGCCATTCCGGCGAGGACGCCATACGCTACTGGTTCCAGCAGGCGGCCGGGCGCGGATGGCTCGACGACATGAGCGACGCGCAGCGTACCGATTTTCTCAACTTCGAAGGCAACGCCCAGGGCTTTCGCGTGCTCACGCAACTGGAATACCACCAGTTCGACGGCGGAACGCGGTTGACCTATGCCACGCTGGGCACCTACCTCAAGTACCCCTGGACGTCGCGTCACGCCGAGGCCCTCGGCTACAAGAAGCACAAGTTCGGCTGCTATCAGAACGAACAGCCACTGCTGGAACAGATCGCACAGAAGCTGAACCTGCCCCAGGTGGAAGAACAACGCTGGGCGCGCCATCCGCTCGTCTACCTGATGGAGGCGGCCGACGATATCTGTTATGGCCTGATCGATCTGGAAGACGGCCTGGAAATGGAGCTGCTCGACTATTCGGAAGTGGAGGCACTGCTGCTGGGGCTGGTCGGTGACGATCTGCCGGACACCTACCGCCAACTGGGCCCTGGGGATTCGCGGCGGCGCAAGCTGGCGATCTTGCGCGGCAAGGCCATCGAGCACCTGACCAATGCCGCTGCGCGCGCCTTCGTCGAACAGCAGCACAACCTGCTTGCCGGACAACTGCAGGGCGATCTGGTCGAGCACATGCACGGCCCCGCCAAGGAATGCGTGGTCCAGGCCAAAGCCATGGCCCGGCAGAAGATCTTTCAGGACAAGCGCAAGACGCTGCACGAGATCGGCGCCTACACCACGCTGGAAATACTGCTCAACGCCTTCTGCGGCGCGGCGCTGGAACAACATCGAGGCAGCACCCTCTCCTTCAAGAACCAGCGCATCCTCGACCTGCTCGGACGCGGCGCACCGGCCCCGGAGCTGACGCTCTACGACGCATTCCTGCGCATGATCGATTTCATCGCCGGCATGACCGACAGCTACGCCACGGAGATGGCCGGCGAGATGACCGGCCGCTCCAGCCCGGTATGAGTGCATGAAGCGCCTGCTGCGACAGAGCCTGTTCTGGCACCCCGGGCACCCCGCCTGGGGCGCAGCGATGGTCGCCGGCTTCGGTTGCGCCCTGCCATTGCTGCTGGGCCTGTTCAGTGGCCACCCGGGATTCCTCTGGGCCACCGTAGGCGCCTTCCAGGCGGCCAAGGCCAACCCTCTGCACCGTTTCGGCATGCTGCGCATGCTGTTGCTCATCGCACTGGGCGCCTGCAGCACGGGGCTGGGCTTCTGGTCGGCCACCCACCCCTTGATCAGCCTCGGCCTGTTTGCCTTTTACGGCCTGCTGCTGGCCTGGCTGCAGCGCTACGGCAGCGAAGCCGGAAAGCTGGGCATCGGTCTGGCGATCTGCCTGTGTCTCGGCCAGGGGCAGTACGGCATCGCCGATTTCAACAACCCTTATGCGATCGCCATGCTGTTCGCCCTCGGAGGCCTTTGGGTGACCTTGCTGGCGTTCGGCATGCGCGGCATGCACGGGCTGCGCATGTGGCCGTACATGCCGCGGCTGCTGAGCATTCTTCGAGTGCTTCGGCGGCACGCCCGGCGAACACCGATTCGCCAGTGGCGCGTGCATGCCGTGACCTACATGCTTGCCGCCGCACTGGGCGGGATAATCGTCAACCTGGCCGAACTGCCAAGAGGGTACTGGCTGACGCTGGCGGTTTTCACCACCCTGCAGATGGACCTGGAGAAGAGCCTGGTACGCGCGCTACAGGCAGGCATCGGCATCTTCATCGCCGCCGCCATCCTGATCTACCTGGGGCATGGCCTGGCCGACCCGCCGCTGATGGTGATGATCCTGCTGCCCCTGGTGGTGCTGGGCAGAGCATTCCAGGCGAATCACTACGGGCTTTTCGTTCTGCAGACGACGCTGCTGTTTCTGCTGCTGGCCGAAACCCTCGCGCAGGACTGGAACCTGCCGCAGATACGCCTGCTGAACGCGGCCATCGGGGTCAGCCTGGCGCTGCTGATCACATCGCTGATGCATCTGTTGCGAGTGCTGCTGGCCAGGCGTTCCCGCAGCAAAGCCCAGCCGATACCGACGCAGCGAGCGGACGATCAGACTACTTCTCGACCCTGATCGGGTTTTCCGGATACCACACATCCATCAGCGGGCTGACGGTGTATTCGGCAAGCTCGCTGCGGCCTTTCAGCCAGGCGTCGACCTTTTCACGCTGCTCTTCGCTGACCGAACCACGGCGGGCAAGACACACGAAGCCATAATCCTCGCCGCCGATGTAGCCGAGCTCGTTGGCTTCCATCGCTTCGCTGATGAAGGCTTCGAGGAAATCGTCCACGGCCTTGCCATCGATCCCTTCGCGATAGGTGAGATTGATCTCGAAGCCCAGCTCCTGGAATTCGTCGACACAGAGTTTCTTGCGCAGGCGACGCGAGCGATTGGTAGCCATTGGATCGATCCTTTTCTACATGATGACGGCGCGCACTCTAACAGCAACCTCCCGCTTAGGCGATGCCCGACCGCCGGTGCCGGCCATCGGATTGTCGAGTCCCGTTGCAACTCTCTTTGCAGGACCCCACCCGGCGCGGCTACGCTTATCGGATAGCGGCACAGCGCCTCTACAGCCCGGGCATAATGCCCATCCCTTTCCCTTAGAGCAGTGGGAAACCCGCATGCAAGACCGTATCGCCAGCAATGCTCCGTGCCCGATCCAGAGGCGCTCGCAATGAACAGAATCCTTCGCCGCATCGCCTTCGCCGCACTGACCTTGCCGATGGCGCTGCCCATCCATGCCGCCAGCGTCAACCAGAGCCTGCCGGCACGGGTCGAACAGGCCCTGAAGGCCAACAAGATCGACCGGGACGCGCTCTCGGTGGTCATGCTGCCTCTCAATGGCAATGGCGCACCGACGTTCGTCAATGCCGACGTCTCGGTCAATCCCGCATCGACCATGAAGCTGGTCACCACCTATGCGGCACTGGAGCTGCTGGGGCCCAACCATCAGTGGAAGACCGAGTTCCATACCGACGGCCCGCTGGTGGACGGCACGCTCGACGGCAATCTGTACCTCAAGGGCGGTGGCGACCCCAAGCTGAACATGGAAAAGCTCTGGTTGCTGCTGCGCGATCTGCGCGCCAACGGGGTGAAGAAGGTCACCGGCGACCTGGTGCTGGATCGTAGCCACTTCGTCCAGCCCAACCTGCCGGTGTTCGACGACGATGGCGGCGACCAGAACAAGCCCTTCCTGGTCGGCCCGGATTCGCTGCTGGTCAACCTCAAGGCACTGCGCTTCATCGTTCGCAACGACGGCGGCAGGGTGAACGTCGCGGTCGAGCCACCGATCGCCAGCGTACGCGTCGACAACCGCGTGCAGGCCCTGCCGGCCGCCAAGTGCCCGGGCTGGCCGGAGGTGCTCTACAACCCGGTCCAGGATGGCGACGGCGTCACCGTGGTGGTCACCGGCAAGCTCGCCGCCGGTTGCAGCGCCCAGACCTACCTCTCGCTGCTGGATCACGAGCACTATGCAGCGGGCGCCGTGCGAGCGATCTGGGCTGAACTGGGCGGCAGCATTCTCGGCCGTGACCGGGTCGCGCAGGTACCCGCCAATGCCCGCCTGCTGGCCAGGGCCCATTCGCCGGACCTGACCGAGATCATTCGCGACATCAACAAGTACAGCAACAACACCATGGCCAAGCAGCTGTTCCTGAGCCTGGGCGCGGAGTTTCGCAACGAAGCGGATGCCGACGATTCCAAGGCCGCGCAGCGGGTCATTCGCCAGTGGCTGGCCAAGAAAGGGTTGATCTCGCCCCACCTGGTGATCGAGAACGGCTCCGGCCTGTCACGTGCCGAACGGGTCAGCGCGCGCGAACTCGCCAGCCTGCTGCAAGCCGCCTGGCGCAGCCCCTACTCCGCCGAGTTCATCTCGTCGATGCCGCTGGCCGCGGTGGACGGCACCATGCGCAAGCGCCTGCGCAATACACCGGTGGCCGGCAAGGCGCACGTCAAGACCGGTACGTTGAACACCGTGCGAGCGATCGCCGGCTACAGCCGTGACGGCGACGGCAATACCTGGGCGGTCGTGGCCATTCTCAACCATCCCCGTCCCTGGGGCGCCGCGTCGATCCTCGATCAGGTGCTGGTCAGCCTGTACAGCCAGCGCAACGAGAGCACCGCGCAGCGCTGATACCGACGCGGATGAAAAGCGGTCGCCGATCGATGTAGGGAGCCGGCTTGCCGGCGATCAAAGGAACAGGATCGCCAGCAAGAACCAGGCGCCCCGGCTCTCATCAAACATAGAATAACGCTTTGTTTTTATTGGATAGATTTTAGAGATTTCGCCAGTTCGCAGGGTGGGCAACGGCGAAGCCTTG
>NZ_JADDIX010000016.1 GCF_015070855.1 Pseudomonas lopnurensis | reverse complement strand
GTGGATAAGCAAAGCGTTATCCACCCTACGATATCCAGGCTACTTGCTTCGACCCACCTCCAACCCCTTTTGCCCCATTAAACTAAACGTCTCTTCGCCTCAGAGAGAGCAGCCATCCAGCACTCTAAGTCAAGCGACCAAGGCTGTTGATTTGGAGAAGGATAGAGCTCTAATACGAAACGCCCATCTGGAGCACGCTGTATCTCGGCCACCATTTCGTCCTCCTGCCAAATTTCCGCAACCAAATCATCGCGATCCGACACACTTGCCATTTCAACTTTTAGGCTCATTTTTCAAGGTTCCAAGAATCCAATTAATTTACCGTCAGGACCATAGCGAAGACCGCGCCCATCAGGTGCCCGAACTTCAGTTACTTCACCAAATCTCGCATGATGACGAGTAGTCATAGTGCTACCCGGAGTCGTTAGGATATCGTCAACTACGTGCTGGCCCTTTTGATTAATTGAAAGAGGATTACCTTTCGCTGCTGGGAAGGCGCTTCCTTCGCGCCCCCCATGCTTTTGAAGTGCACGACCTGCAGCAGTCAATCCGCCGCGATCTGCTGTTGCGGCTGCCTGAGATAGCTCATCAACGGATCGCCCTACCCCCTTGGCCCCCTGCTTCCCAGGCACCCCGCCCCCCGCCGCGGCGCCAAGCACACTCGCAGCCAGCGCCGCCGCTTCCGGAGAAAGCCCCTTCGCCTCAAGGCCTGCCTGCGTGCTTGCATGGGTCAGGGTGCTAATCGCACTCTGGTTCTGCATCTGGTAAACATGCAGATCCGTCTTGAACAGTGCGGGAATGCTGTCGTCGAAGTAAAGGCCCGCTAATGGAAAAAAGGGGACAGATTTATTTAAGGAACCGCACCATCAACCAGAAAATAAATCTGTCCCCTTTTCCTGGTCCCCTTTTCCTGAAAATAAATCTGTCCCCTTTTCCTTGCTTCGACTTCAAGTGCCCCATCGAAGTTATGGGTGAGGTGATGCAGAAGGCCATCGCTATGCGGCATGATGCCCCAGCTTCAATTCAATGACCGTGTTGCACTCAGCTCCTGCAACCGCCGAGGATCGGTCATTAGGAGCGGAGTTACTCTCACACCTGGCCCATCAAATGTTATTCATCCCGTCCCCTTTCGCTCTTACCAAACAATTTCGACAACCAGCCTTTCTTCTTTTCATCTCGCACTGGATGAGTACTTGGCCCATCGGGGCGGAGCAAATCCCCTGGGTAATGTTCATGTCCCAGGCACAAGCCATCGTCCAGCCCAAAGGCCTTCACGGCTGCGACTGCTTCTACGCACCAGCGTCCGAAATAGCTGCCTTTTTCCAACGGGTGCTTCTCCGGATCACCGTAGATGTACCACCACAGTTCATCCTTGCCCTTGCGAGCCAGCTCGGCGTACCAATGCTCCACAAAATCTCGCAGCAATGCGGCCTGCTGCTCTTTCGGTGCATTCACAGTCTTGAGCAGACGGGCATATGGCTTCTTGTGCAGCAGCACCGTACCAATCTTGCGACCAGGCTGGCGGCTGGCAATTACCCGATCCAGCAGTTCATCCTCACCCTCGCCACCGATCAAGGCCAATAGCCGCTGCCAATGCTCGTCCGGGATTTCCAGGGCAAGCGCCAAACCCACCAGCCAGAAGCACCAGTTGTAGTGGTTGAGGTTCGATAGCTCGAACGTCCAGTCGCGACAAGTCTTGAGTTTGTGCTCACGACAGATATCACTCGCCAGTTCATTTGAGAGCTCCCATGCGTCGAGCACGCCTGGGAAATACTGGCTCAGATCACAAATCGGCTCTCCGAAAGAATAGCACCTCATAAGTACCCTAAACTGTCCACCTTTGGCAGTATCCCAAACAAATTGCGGCCGATATATAGGGTTCTTACTTGGCTCACCAATACGCTCCCACTCCCGCCTAAGCTGAAGCTTATTATAAGAGCACCACTCTGCCCAATACTCTTGATCACCCAGAGCCGCACGAATCACAACTGCACTCCCGACATGTTCAGCGCCGAATTTAGCAGTTTCGAAGCATCTATATCCTTGGGCTTCCCTAATGAATCCAGAACCTCGACAATCGTCGAGCCATCCTTCCGCGTGGTAACTACCCATGTCTCCAGACGATTGCTATCGACGGACTCCCTAATTGAGTTTGCTACACGTTCAGAACCAACAGCTCTTTCAATACGATCGCCACCGACAATCCAACTTTCACTCCCCTGCCTTCCATCCAGAGTATTGCCTAGCACAGAACTTCCCGTTTTATTATCGGCCCCTACGAACTTATACTCGACCACGATGTAATCCACATCCGCACGATTCACCTTGTAAAGGTCATCAATCCCCGTCTCTCCTACCCCTGGCATCCGGGCCAGTTTCTCCCCGTCCGGCACGATCTGCTTGACCGTACTTTCTCGAGCGAAAAAGGGGACAGATTTATTTATTGAGCAACCCCATTAGCCAGAAAATAAATCTGTCCCCTTTTCTGTTTGTCCCCTTTTCTGTTGGACGCCTCACCGTGATCGTTTTATCGAGTTTTTAAAGAGCGGTGGATAAGCAAAGCGTTATCCACCCTACGATATCCAGGCTACTTGCTGCCCGACTCATGCAGGCTCTTTCAAGCTATCCGACTTATGTAAAAGGGAATTTTTTGGGGATCCCTCAGAATCTGCCCCCTTTTCTTTGCCCCCTTTTCCTTGCCCCCTTTTCTTTATCGTTTTATCGAGTTTTAAAGAGCGATGGATAAGCAAAGCGTTATCCATCCTACTTGCTATTCTTGATTCCCCTCATCACCATATAAGTCTTCTTTAGTTAAATCTGCATTATCGTACCACTGCCCCTTAGCGCTCTTTATCGCCTGTTTGCGATACCAACAGAGCCACACTATGTTCCCTGCCCCAGCCAATACCATAGTGCCTGCCGCAAGACCAGCCCAAAACCGCCTAACACGAATCATACCTTCAGTTGCCGGAACATGCTCAAACCCCAACACAGAATCCAGCCAAAAGGAAAAATAATGAAAATTCCAAATAGCAAAACAACATAGCAAGACAACAGCAATCGAGAAAATATTTCCCTTGACAGTCGATATATCAAGAAATCCGCCAGTCCGCATTTCCCTAGGTAAACCCTTCTTCATCAATTGTACTTCTGTATTTTCTCGAAGAGAATTGGAATCCCACCACTGACCGCCCCACCTGCCGCCTCTCCGATATAATCCGGATAAGGATTCAGAACACCAATATTCTGCAACAATATTGGTTTGTTCGGATCAACCATAGACCCGCCGATTCGGTAAGGAAGTAGCTTGCTCGAAAAACTAGAGACGCTAGTACCAACATAACCACCTACCAGACCTGCAAAAGCGCCAATAAAAGCCGCATCACTAATACTTTTATCTTCAAAATATAGATAGTTATTGCCCGCCGCATTTGTGCCACCAACCGCGCCCCCGAGCAGCGTATTAACTAGCGCACCTCCCGCCAACGGATAAGCCAATCCCCCCGTAACTCCCGCTACCACGGTATTCCCTGGTCGATACTCGCCGCCATCGACAACTTGCCCAACAGCGTCAAAACCAGAACCAAGTCCCGCACCCGCCAGGATAGGGCGAACACCATAAGTAGCCAGAAGACTCCCACCCGCTATCGGCAAGCCAACGAATGATGACACGCCTAACGTAAATGCCCGTTGATCAACCTCCATTTGTGCCGGAGTTCGCATATCCAGCGTATTCAGGCTATACGAGAAACCTGCCGCACAGGCGATACACCCCGGGAACTCCAATGGATACTGCATCTGTTGCGGATCAAGCTGGATTCCCAGCGAACGATTATCCCACGCATAGCCGCTGGTATTTTCCGCAACATACTGGATCGCACTCACGTTAGCCTCTGGTAGCAACTGGATAAAGCTCTGGCCATCCCCACCAAATATCCATTGGCCACCCGTGTCGTAAATACCATCCGCCGTAACCACCATGTCGCTATTGGCGTATATATCTTCTCCGGGAATACTGGAGCGCCTGAGCGCATCTTCCATCTGTTCAACAGTAAACTTTCCATCGCTCTGCTCCGCCAGCCGTTTCGCCAGCGCCTTTTCATCCGGATGCAACTGCCGGTTATACGCCGTCGCATTCTTCGCCAGTTCCGCCGCCTTGGCTGGATCGCCTCCCGTTGCGGTCGCTGCCGCTACACCGATCAGTTGCGACACCATCAGCTCCAGGTTTTTATCGCCCTTGATCAGCCCTGAAAACTGCTCGACCAGCGCTTCGTTGGCTCCGGCCGCCAGCGCGCCCGTGGCGAAATCGCTTCCTGTCGCTTCGCTGAGCAAGCCACCCACCACCGCGTGCAGTGCAATTTTTTCTGCGCTGCCATCCTTCCAGTCGATATCGGCCCACTTCCCGTCAGCAAAGTCGCCTGCCGCATTGAAGGCCACCGCCTGCACCAGGTGATACACCTGGCCGGTCAGCGCGGTTTGCAGATTGTCGCCGAGGCTGCCGCCCTGCAGCGCCGTCTGTGCGACCGCCTGTACGGCACCTTGAGCCCCCAGGTACGAACCGAACTTGGCAATATCGCCAGCCTTGCTCAGCTCGAAGCCCTTGGTGACTTTATTGATGTCGTCGCCAGTCACCCCGTAGGCGCTGTCCAGGACACCTGACGTGAAGCCCGCCGTCAGGGCCGAGGTGACGTAGCCCTTCAGCGCGTCGCTGGAGGTCACGTCCTTGAGCACCGCGCCCAGGTCGCCACGGTTGTTGATGGTGCTGATTACGGCTCCGCTGGTGGCGCCAGTTGCCGCTGCCGTCAACGCCACGTTGGCCCAGCCGGCTGCAACTGTTGACCCCGCAGTAGCACCAGCAGCCACAGCCGATGCGGTGGCCGTCCCTGATGCGGCCATGGCAGTTCCTGAGCCAGCGGCGGCGGTCGCGCCACCCAAAGAGCCAATGCCCTGACTAAGCATGGGGCCGGCAAAATAGGCCACCACTATAGCGATCACCAGTGCCGCCCCGGCCCCCAACCCCGAACTGCTGTACTTGAAGCTGTCATGGACTTCCTTGACCCGCTGCCAGTCGACGTCACCCCGGCTTTCCATTTCCTTCAGCCACGCCAGGTTCGGGTCGGCCTGCACCATGGCGTCGATGGTCTGGCTCACCGTCTGCTGGTTGACCTGCCTGACGTCGATCTGCAGCCCTTCCACCGCCTGGATGACC
>NZ_JADDIX010000015.1:54433-54570 GCF_015070855.1 Pseudomonas lopnurensis | reverse complement strand
CGCCCGCAAGCGGGCGCCTACCGGTGGGGCAAAAGGATAGGCTCTGTCTGAGCTGGCTGTTGCGGATAGACGTACCCCCTGTAGGAGAGGGCGGGGACGCCGAGTCCATGCCCGCGAATATTCCAGCGCGCAAAGCT
>NZ_JADDIX010000015.1:0-54424 GCF_015070855.1 Pseudomonas lopnurensis | reverse complement strand
CGGCCCGCTCCTACGGACGCTCAGAACACCTCGACAATTCGAGCAACACGCAATTGGGACAGGGCAAAGGACAATCCGCGCTCATACCCGGCAGACGCGTGGGCAAGGCTTCGCCGTTGCCCACCCTACGAACTCACCGGTCATTAAGTTGTAGGAGCCGGCTGCCGGCGATCATCGGCAATGGTGATCGGGATCGCCGGCAAGGACTAGGCGCCCCAGGCTCCTACGCTCGAAAGGCGCTTGCGCTTCTCCCGAGTCGCGGCAACGCGTGGATAAACGAACGTCAAAGACAGCCACTAGGCTGCCAGTGGCACGCCGCTGTGGAAACGAAACTCGCTGTCCGGGCTCTCGATGAGTTCACGCTCGCGCTCGCGCACCCGGATGATCGTCGCATCCACATCCGTCGCTTCGCCGTACTGGTAGGCCAGCTTCAGATAATCCTGGAAGTGCCGCGCCTCGGACTTGAGCAGGCCGTGGTAGAACTTGCCCAACTCCTCGTCCAGATACGGAACCAGCAGCGCAAAGCGCTCACAGGAACGCGCCTCGATGAAGGCGCCGATGATCAGCGTATCGGTCAGGCGATAGGGCTCGTGATTACGCACCAGTTCGCGCAAACCCGCCGCATAGCGAGAAGAGCCGACGTTGCGCAAGACGATGTCGCGCCTGCGAATGATCGCCAGCACCTGTTCGAAATGACGCAGCTCCTCTCGAGCCAAACGCGACATCTTGTTCTGCAGGTCGGGCTTGTCGACGTAGCGGAACATCAGCTGGAACGCCGTTCCTGCTGCTTTTTTCTCACAGTTGCCATGGTCGATCAGCATGACGTCCTGATTCTGCAGCGCCGCATCCACCCAGGCCGCCGGGGTGGCACAAGCGAGAAAGTCGTTCAGATCAGGGAGCATGTCGAACCTTGCATATTCAGGAGCATGATAAGCGGGTGGCTGCATGGCACCGCCCGACGCCGGGCGGGCATTATTGCGAATGCCGCGCGGAGCAGCCAGCCTTGCTTGATATACGTCACGGCTGGCATCGCAGGCTTGTCTATAGTTGACCAACCCGCATCTGGAAATGGAGCCGATCATGCAAGCCATTCGCTGCATCCTCGTGGTAATCGACCCGAACCAGCCACAAGAGCTGGCACTGAAACGCGCGCGACTGATCTCGAGCGTCAGCCAGTCCCGCCTGCATCTGCTGGCGTGCGATTCCAAGCGCGACCACAGCGGGCATCTGGCAACGCTGCGCGAGCAATTGGAGAGCGAGGGGCACCCGGTCACCACGCAACAGGCCTGGCATGAGAGCGTTCACCAGACCATCATCAGCGTGCAGCAGGCTGAAGGCTGTGGGCTGGTCGTCAAGCAGCACGTGCCGGAGAACCCGCTGAAGCGTGCCCTGCTCACTCCCGAGGATTGGAAACTGCTGCGCTATTGCCCCTGCCCGGTGCTGATGGTGAAAACCGACACGCCCTGGACGGGTGGCAACATCCTCGCAGCAGTGGACGTCGGCAATGCCGACCTCGAACATCGCACTCTTCACGCCACCATCGTCAACCACGGTTTTGATATCGCCAGCCTGGCCGATGGCAAGTTGCACGTCATCAGCGCCCATCCCT
This sequence comes from Pseudomonas lopnurensis, assembly GCF_015070855.1. GTDB lineage: Bacteria > Pseudomonadota > Gammaproteobacteria > Pseudomonadales > Pseudomonadaceae > Stutzerimonas > Stutzerimonas lopnurensis. The sequence goes on along the minus strand of NZ_JADDIX010000015.1, from coordinate 52,815 downwards.
CCGCCATGCTTTCGGCAGCCGACCCGGCCTTCCAGCTCAAGGAAACCATCGAGGCGCGCTATCGTGAGGCCTGCAAGCAGTTCCAGGCCGAGTACGGCATCCCCGACGCGCAGCTGCATATCGAGGAAGGCCCGGCCGACGCCCTGATCCCACGGGTCTGCCAACAGCTCAAGGCGGTGGTCACCGTTATCGGCACCGTGGCCCGTACCGGCTTCTCCGGCGCGCTGATGGGCAATACCGCGGAAGTGGTGCTCGACACGCTGGAAAGCGATGTCCTGGTGCTGAAACCCGACGACATCATCGATCACCTGGAAGACCTGGTCCGCCATTGAGCCTGCCGAGCGGAGGCCTCGGCGGTTTCCGCTCTCAGACGCGAAGATCCATACCCTCGGCCAGGAACCGCGGCGCGATGTAGCGCTCGTAATGCGCCTCGGACAACAGGAAGAACTCCCGGTCGATGGCATCCCTCAACTGCGGCAGCGACCAGTCGCGAAATTCGGGGAGCAGCACCAGGCCGTAGGCATCCAGTTGCTGGATGACGCGGGCACCGCGAGCGATCAGCTGGTAGGCCCAGCAATAGGGGGATTGCTCGATGACGAAGCGGATCTGCCGCGCCTCCAGTTGCTGGCGCAGCAGCTGCGCATCGAACACTTCCAGCTTCGCCGCCATCACCTGCGCCAACAGGATCTCCAGGCGTCGCCATACCGCGCGCTTCTCTTGCTCGCCGTAGGCGTTCCAATTCACCACCTCGTGATGGAAACGCTTGCAGCCGCGGCAGACGATATCGCCATAAACGGTCGAGCAGAGACCGATGCAGGGAGTTTTGATGCGCTGGGTCGACATGGGCAGAACAGGCTGATGATCGGTCGCGCATCTTAGACTTTTGTCCAACCAGGGTCACCCGCCTTCACCTCCGACGGCCCGGCGCGAGCGCCTCCAGCCCAGGCCAGCCGGCATCCAGGCCTTGTCGCGCGCAGCTCTGCCTGGCGATGTGGCGCCAGTCGATACTGGCACTCGACTTAACTTTACGGGCCCGTTCCAGTAGAATCAGTCCGCCGTTTTTTGGCGCCACATTCCATACGAAGCTGTTTTCAAAGCGTCACGAGCACAGTTGAACCGGCCGCGTGCCGGGTGCGCAGAACTGCCCGTTCCCTGCCCATCCGGCCTCGCCCATCCGGCGTAAAACTTTGAAAACAGCTTCCGGATGCGCGTCCCGAAACACCCATGGGACCAATGATGAGGGTAAAAACTGTGCTTGAAGCCTATCGCAAACACGTAGAAGAGCGTGCCGCCCAGGGCGTCGTGCCCCAGCCGCTGAACGCCGAGCAAACCGCAGGCCTGGTCGAGCTGCTGAAGAACCCGCCGGCCGGCGAAGAAGAATTCCTCGTTGACCTGATCACCAACCGCGTTCCCGCGGGTGTCGACGAAGCCGCCTACGTCAAGGCCGGTTTCCTGTCCGCCCTGGCCAAGGGCGAAACCTCATCCCCCCTGCTGAGCAAGCAGCGCGCCGTGGAACTGCTGGGCACCATGCAGGGCGGCTACAACATCGCCACCCTCGTAGAAATGCTGGACGACGCCGAACTGGGCGCCGTTGCCGCCGAGCAGTTGAAGCACACCCTGCTGATGTTCGACGCTTTCCATGACGTGGCCGAGAAAGCCAAGGCCGGCAACCCGCACGCCAAGGCCGTCATGCAGTCCTGGGCCGAAGGCGAGTGGTTCACCAACCGCCCTGCCCTTGCCGAAAAGATCACCCTGTCCGTATTCAAGGTGACCGGCGAAACCAACACCGACGACCTGTCGCCGGCCCCGGATGCCTGGTCGCGCCCCGACATCCCGCTGCACGCCCAGGCCATGCTGAAGATGGCCCGCGACGGCATCAACCCGGACGTTCCGGGTTCGGTCGGCCCGATCAAGCAGATGGAAGAGCTGAAGGCCAAGGGCTTCCCGGTCGCCTACGTCGGCGACGTGGTCGGCACCGGCTCTTCCCGCAAGTCCGCCACCAACTCGGTGCTGTGGTTCTTCGGCGATGACATCCCCTACGTGCCGAACAAGCGCGCTGGCGGCTTCTGCTTCGGCACCAAGATCGCCCCGATCTTCTACAACACCATGGAAGATGCCGGCGCCCTGCCGATCGAATTCGACTGCACCAACCTGGCCATGGGCGACGTGATCGACGTCTACCCGTATGCCGGCAAGGTCTGCAAGCACGGCACCGAAGAAGTCATCACCACCTTCGAACTGAAGACCGACGTCCTGCTGGACGAAGTGCGCGCCGGCGGTCGTATCCCGCTGATCATCGGCCGCGGCCTGACCGAGAAGGCCCGCGCCGAACTGGGCCTGGCACCGTCCACCCTGTTCAAGAAGCCGGAAGCGCCAGCCGACAGCGGCAAGGGCTTCACCCTCGCGCAGAAGATGGTCGGTCGCGCCTGCGGCCTGCAGGAAGGCCAGGGCGTACGCCCGGGCACCTACTGCGAACCGAAGATGACCACCGTCGGCTCCCAGGACACCACCGGCCCGATGACCCGCGACGAGCTGAAGGACCTGGCCTGCCTGGGTTTCTCCGCCGACCTGGTGATGCAGTCGTTCTGCCACACCGCCGCCTATCCGAAGCCGATCGACGTCAACACCCACCACACCCTGCCGGACTTCATCATGAACCGCAGCGGCGTGTCCCTGCGTCCGGGCGACGGCATCATCCACAGCTGGCTGAACCGCATGCTGCTGCCGGATACCGTCGGCACCGGCGGTGACTCGCATACCCGCTTCCCGATCGGCATCTCCTTCCCGGCCGGTTCCGGCCTGGTCGCCTTCGCCGCCGCCACCGGCGTCATGCCGCTGGACATGCCGGAATCGGTTCTGGTGCGATTCAAAGGCCAGATGCAGCCGGGCATCACCCTGCGCGACCTGGTCCATGCCATTCCCTACTACGCCATCCAGCAAGGCCTGCTGACCGTCGAGAAGAAGGGCAAGAAGAACATCTTCTCCGGCCGCATCCTCGAGATCGAAGGTCTGAATCAGCTGACCGTCGAGCAGGCATTCGAGCTGTCCGACGCCTCCGCCGAGCGCTCCGCCGCCGGCTGCACCATCAAGCTGCCGGAAGACTCGATCGCCGAGTACCTGAAGTCCAACATCACCATGCTGCGCTGGATGATCAGCGAAGGCTACGGCGATGCCCGCACCCTGGAGCGCCGCGCTCAGGCGATGGAAGCCTGGCTGGCCGATCCGAAGCTGCTGGAAGCCGACAAGGACGCCGAATACGCAGCCGTCATCGAAATCGATCTGGCCGACGTCAAGGAGCCGGTACTCTGCGCGCCGAACGACCCGGACGATGCCCGCCTGCTGTCCAGCGTTGCCGGCGAGAAGATCGACGAGGTCTTCATCGGCTCCTGCATGACCAACATTGGCCACTTCCGCGCCGCCGGCAAGCTGCTCGACAAGGTCAAGGGCGGTATCCCGACCCGTCTGTGGCTGGCTCCGCCGACCAAGATGGACGCCCATCAGCTGACCGAAGAAGGCTACTACGGCATCTACGGCAAGGCCGGTGCGCGCATGGAAATGCCGGGCTGCTCGCTGTGCATGGGTAACCAGGCCCGCGTACAGACCGGTTCGACCGTGGTCTCCACCTCGACCCGCAACTTCCCGAACCGCCTGGGTGACGCCACCAATGTCTACCTGGCCTCTGCCGAACTGGCGGCCGTAGCCTCCATCATCGGCAAGCTGCCGACCGTCGAGGAGTACATGGAGTACGCGAAGAACATCGACAGCATGGCTGCCGACATCTATCGCTACCTGTCCTTCGACCAGATCGCCGAGTTCCGTGAAGCTGCGGAAAAGGCCAAGATCCAGGTCGTCGAAGTCGTCTGACGGTGACGCAATGAAAAGAACCCCGCTTCGGCGGGGTTTTTTTTGTCCATGTCTCAATAGCCCTTGGCGATAAGCCGTGGATTGGGTTGAAGAGCGAAGCGACGAAGCCCAACGCGTCATGTCCATGCCTGTTGGGCTGCGCTGCGCTCAGCGCCAATCTACCGGCGGTGCGCCCGATCACCCGAACATCGGCCTGTCGCACGCACGTTCAACAAGACCCCCCAACATAACGGGGACATGGCCTTGCTGGCCGCCTTTCGCCCGAACGAACGATGCGGAACGATTGGGCAAGCGATCAGAGTCATTTCCCGCAGACAAAGAAAACCCGGCCAAGGCCGGGTTTCTCTCGGAGCGGGAGCCGGGTTACTGAACCTGGGCTTCCACTTCGGCTTCTACACGACGGTTGATCTGACGACCTTCTTCGGTGGCGTTGTCGGCAACCGGACGGGACTCGCCGTAACCTACCGAGTTCACGCGACCGCTTTCCACGCCGTACTCGTTGACCAGGACGTTGCGAACCGCTTCGGCGCGACGCTCGGACAGGCGCTGGTTGTACTGATCGGTACCGACGGAGTCGGTGTGACCTTCGACGGTGGTGCTGGTCTGCGGATACTGCTGCATGAAGTCGGCGAGGTTGCGGATGTCGCTGTAGCTTTCTTCACGGACCTGGGACTTGTCGAAGTCGAACTTGACGTCCAGCTCGACGCGCACCACTTCCGGAGCCGGTTCCGGCTCGGTGTCGACGATCGGAGCCGGAGCCGGTTCCGGAGTCGGCTCGACGGCCGCAACCTGGCGGGCACCGCCACCGAAGTTCAGACCGACACCGACGCCAGCCATCCACTCGGCTTCGTCCGCATCGATGTTGTACATGCCGTCGACGCTGGCCTTGGCGAAGAAGTTCTCGGTGAAGTAGTACTTCAGGCCGGTACCCACGTTGGCGAAGGTGCTGCTGTCACGGCCGCTGCGGGCAGCCTGGCCGATGCTCTGGTGAGCGACACCGGCGGAGACGTAAGGACGCAGGCCGATACCCGGGGCGCCGAAGTGGTAGGCGGCATCCAGGGAAGTCAGGCTGCCCTTGATGTTCTTGTGGCTGCCGTCGGTGCCAACCGGATCCTTGGAGGTCAGGTCGTGGTATTCGCCATAGGAAAGACCCAGCGAGACGTCGTCGGTGAGGAAGTAGCTGACGCCTGCACCGTAGAGTTCACCGTCACGCTGCACGTCGCGCGAGCTGTCGGTGAAGTAGTGCTTGCCGAACGCTTCCACCTCAACGGCGCCCTGCCCCTGGGCCAGCGCGCTGAGAGAAGTGGCGGCAACCATCGAACCGATTACAACGCCTAAGGTGTTTTTAAGTTTCATCCGTAAATCCCCATCTGGTGGTTAGTATCAGAACAATCTAAGGAAACCGGCTGTCTGTATGCCCAAGCTGTTCGCCAGACATAAGACAAGTTCCCCTCATTAAGTTTCAATTTTCTCGGAAAATTTTTCCCGAAGCTTATCGAGCGCCCGCTTGTAACGCATCTTCGTTGCGCTCAGCCCCATATGCATGATGTCGGCAATTTCTTGGAATTCTAATTCGGCAACAAAACGCAGCACCAATATCTCTCGATCGATCGGATTGACATGAACCAGCCAGCGATCCAGCCCGCCTTTGTCTTCGATCTTCGGCGCTTTCTCCTCGGAAGCTTCTTCAAGCGGATCGAGGCTCAGCGCGTCGAGCAAGCGCCGTTTGCGCCGCTCCTTGCGATATTGGGTGATGCATTCGTTGTAAGTGATGCTGTATAGCCAGGTCTTGAATTTCGACTTGCCCTCGAAGTTCTTCAACCCATAAAGGACCTTGAGCATTACTTCCTGACACACATCGTCGGCATCGCGCTCGTTTCCCAAATAACGCGCACATACATTGAACAGCGTACGCTGATATCGGCGCATGAGTTCTTCGTAAGCACGGGTAATATGAAACAGCTCGACATGAGCGTGCTGCACCAGCTCTTCATCGGTGAGCTGGCGAGGGTCGTAGCGCGGAATGGACGATTGGGTTTTAGTCAAGACGCTTCGAGCCGGCAATCATGGTCACGGCCGCCAGTCATGGAAGCCGAAAAAAGGCGACGTACTTTACCAGATATGCACGGCTAACGGCTGCCAACGCGCTGCTCGAGCAGCACTTTGTTGGCCACCGACGCCAGCTCGCCGTCATCGGTCAGCAGCAGTGTCTTGACCGTACCGATCTCCTCGATCTGCCCTTCGACATCCGCCAGCCTCACACGCTGTCCCACCTCGTACAGCTCACGCACGTAGATACCGGCGAGAATCTGCCCGACCAGCTCGCGACTGCCCAGGCCAAGCGCCAGCGCAACCGCCAGGCCAACGCTGATCAGCACGATCGCGATGACGTAGTTGAGCAGTTCGGTCTTGACCTCGAGCTGCCCGATGGCCACCGAAATGCTGATGATGATCACCAGCCCCTGCGCCATCCGGGCAAGCCCGTTGGCGTAGTCCAGCCCGACCCCTTCCGCGGCACCCCGCACCAGCCCGCTGAGCAGTTGTGCGAGCAACACCCCCGCCAGCAGGATCAATGCCGCGCCGAATACCTTGGGCACGTAGAGAGTCAGCATGTCGAGCGTCGCGGACACGCGTTCCAGCCCCAGCGATTCGGCAGCCGAGACCAGGAAGATCAGCAGCACGAACCAGTAGACGACCTTGCCGATCAGCGCCGAAACCGGGATGCGGATACCTGCCCGGCCCAGCAGCTTGGTGAGTCCCGTACCGGCCATCAGCCGATCGAGGCCGATCTTGGCGAGCACCTTGGAGAGCAGCGTATCGAGCAGCTTGGCAACCACGAAGCCGAGCAGTACCACGACCAGGGCGCCGAACAGGCGAGGAATGAAGGCCGCGATGGACGCCCAGAGCGAGCTCATCGCCGACAGCAGACTTTGGGTCCAGGGATCGAATTCCATGATCAATCAGCCTTATCGAACGAAGGGTTGGATGTTTCTCGGCGTGAAACCGGGGACAGATGCCGCGAGCCGCTGTTGAACGCCATCATCAGCGCCGGCAGCCACTGACCCATCAGGGCGAACAGATCTCCGGCACCGACCTGGCGGTTGGCCGTTTTGAGAACGCGCCCCAGACAAGCATCATCATCATGCCCCGATGGCTTGTTGAGGAGGTCTCGCAGGGATTCTTCGAAGGGATCGCGCATGCAAACCTCGCTAGAGTATTCCGTCTAGACGGCCCGGGGTCGGTTGAGAGTCACATTCAGAGCCAGCGCAAACGGCGAAATACCCACCATTGAAACAGCGCAACGGCACCGATGAGCAGACAGGCCAGGACGAACCCGTAGGGATTCTCGGCCCCCGGGATACCACCGACGTTGATGCCGAGCAGACCGGTCATGAAGCTCATCGGCAGGAAAAAGCCGGTGATGATAGCCAGAAGATACATCGTCCGGTTCATGCGCTCGCTGAGCCTGCGCTGCTCCGACTCCAGCACCAGATTGACCCGCTCGCGGACCAGGTCCAGTTCCTCGAGGTAGCGGATCAGTCGGTTGCTCAGCTCGTTCCAGTACTCGGTATCGTCATCGGCGAACCAGCCCAGTCGGTTCCGCGTCAGCTGGCCATAAAGCTCGCGCTGGGGCAGCAGAAAACGCCGCAGGCTGGCGGCGCGCCGGCGCAGGGAAAGCATCGAGTCGTGCTCGGGCGTATAGCGCTCGTCGCCTTCCAGTGCTTCCTCTTGCGCATCGACCCGTTCGGCCAGTTGGGCAACCAGATCGTCGACACGATCGGTCATGGACTCGGCCAGGTACAGCAAAAGCTCCGAAGCGGTTTTCGGCCCCCTGCCCTCGGACAGTAAACGGATCACCCTCTCGGTGGAGTGCAACGGCCTGAGCCGCAGGGATATGACGCGCTGCGGATCGGCGAATACGCGTACGGACACCATGTCTTCCGGCTCGGCATCCGGGTTCAGGTTCACTCCGCGCAGGAATAGCAGCAGCTCCTCGCGTGGCAGGGTCAGCATGCGCGGGCGGGTATTTTCCTCGAGCAGCACGTCGCAGGCGAACGCACTCAGGCCACTGTGCGTGCGCAGCCAGGCCTGCGCCTGTTCATGGCTGCGATCCCAGTGCAGCCAGAGGCTCTCGCGCTCGGCAAGGCGCAGGCTGGCCAGGTCGCCATAGGCGATGGCTCGCGCGCCACCGCTGCCGTCGAGAAGGAAGGCATGGATCAGCCCCCGCTGCTCGCTATCGATCACCAGCATCAGTCTGTCCGTCGCTACTCATGAAAAGCCCGGCATGGCCGGGCTCGAAAAATGGCATGAATCGCCGTGTCGCCGGCGGGTCACTCCGGCATGGACAAGGCCTGGGGCGATACGATGATCCCGTTGTTGTCGGCATAAACGTATTCGCCGGGACGGAACGTCACGCCACAGAAGGTCACCGGCACGTTGAGATCGCCGATGCCGCGCTTGTCGGTCTTCATCGGATGGCTGGCCAGCGCCTGGACGCCCAGCTCGGTCTGCGCGATGACGTCGACGTCACGGATGCAGCCGTAAATGATCAGCCCTTCCCAGCCGTTGCGCGCCGCCTTCTCGGCCAGCATGTCGCCCAGCAGCGCACGGCGCAACGAGCCGCCGCCATCGACCACCAGCACCTTGCCGGTTCCGTCGACATCCACCTGATCCTTGACCAGGGAATTGTCCTCGAAGCATTTGATGGTGACGATTTCCCCACCGAAGGAATCGCGCCCACCGAAGTTGCTGAACAACGGCTCGACGACCTGGACCAGCTCGGGATAGGCGTCGCACAGATCAGGGGTGACGTATTGCATGGGAAGCTCCTTTGCTTGGGAAAACGGCTCGAACCTGATGCAGCGCGCCATCATTCAGCGCAGCGCCCTGACGGGCCGGTGCATCACCAGCGGAAACGGGGCCTGAAGCCCCGTTTCCGCTGAAGCCTGGCAGATGATCAGATCTGGCGATCGGCCAGGAAGAACCAGGTATCGAGCACCGAATCCGGATTCAGGGATACGCTTTCGATACCCTGCTCCATCAGCCACTTGGCCAGATCCGGATGGTCGGACGGACCCTGGCCGCAGATGCCGATGTACTTGCCGGCCTTGTTGCATGCCTGGATGGCGTTGGCCAGAAGCTTCTTCACCGCCGGATTACGCTCGTCGAACAGATGCGCGATGATGCCGGAGTCGCGATCCAGGCCCAGGGTCAGCTGGGTCATGTCGTTGGAACCGATGGAGAAGCCGTCGAAGAACTCGAGGAACTCGTCGGCCAGCAGCGCGTTGGAGGGCAGTTCGCACATCATGATGACGCGCAGGCCGTTCTCGCCGCGCTTGAGGCCGTAGCGCGACAGCAGGTCGATCACCTGGGACGCTTCGCCCAGGGTGCGCACGAAGGGCACCATCAGCTCGACGTTGGTCAGGCCCATGACGTCGCGGACCTTCTTCATCGCCCGGCATTCGAGCTCGAAGCAGTCGCGGAACGAGTCGCTGATGTAGCGCGAGGCGCCACGGAAGCCGAGCATCGGGTTCTCTTCTTCCGGCTCGTAGAGCTTGCCGCCGATCAGGTTGGCGTACTCGTTGGACTTGAAGTCCGACAGGCGCACGATGACCTTCTTCGGCCAGAAGGCCGCGGCCAGGGTGCTGACGCCCTCGACCAGCTTCTCGACGTAGAAGTCGACCGGATCGCCGTAGCCGGCGATGCGCTTCTCGACGCTGCTCTTCACGTCGGCCGGCAGCCCGTCGAAGTTGAGCAGCGCCTTGGGGTGCACGCCGATCATGCGGTTGATGATGAATTCCAGACGGGCCAGGCCCACCCCTTCGTTCGGCAGGTGCGCGAAGTCGAAGGCGCGATCCGGGTTGCCGACGTTCATCATGATCTTGAACGGCAGGTCCGGCATGGCGTCGATGGAGTTCTGGCGCACGTCGAAGCCCAGCTCACCGTCGAAGATCAGGCCGGTATCGCCTTCGGCGCAGGAAACCGTGACGCGCTGGCCATCCTTCAGCAGGTCGGTGGCGTTGCCACAACCGACGACGGCCGGAATGCCCAGCTCGCGCGCGATGATCGCCGCGTGACAGGTACGCCCGCCACGGTTGGTGACGATGGCGCTGGCGCGCTTCATCACCGGTTCCCAGTCCGGGTCAGTCATGTCGGACACCAGCACGTCGCCCGGCTGGACCTTGTCCATCTCGGTGACGTCGTGGATCACCTTGACCGGGCCGGAGCCAATGCGCTGGCCGATGGCGCGACCCTCGACCAGTACGGTGCCCTTCTCCTTCAGCAGGTAGCGCTCCATGACGTTGGCGCTGCTGCGGCTTTTCACCGTTTCCGGGCGCGCCTGGACGATGTACAGCTGGCCGTCGTCACCGTCCTTGGCCCACTCGATGTCCATCGGACGGCCGTAGTGCTTCTCGATGGTCATCGCCTGCCTGGCGAGATTGCTGACTTCCTCGTCGGTCAGGCAGAAGCGCGCGCGATCGGCCGCATCCACATCGACGGTCTTCACCGACTTGCCGGCCTTGGCCTCGTCGCCGTAGACCATCTTGATCGCCTTGCTGCCCAGGTTGCGGCGCAGGATCGCCGGACGGCCGGCCTCCAGCGTCTGCTTGTGAACATAGAACTCGTCCGGGTTGACCGCCCCCTGCACGACGGTTTCGCCGAGGCCGTAGGCGCCGGTGATGAACACCACGTCGCGGAAGCCGGATTCGGTATCCAGGGTGAACATGACGCCGGCGGTGCCGGTCTCGGAACGCACCATGCGCTGCACGCCGGCGGACAGGGCGACCAGCTTGTGGTCGAAGCCCTGGTGCACGCGGTAGGCGATGGCACGGTCATTGAACAGGGAAGCGAAGACTTCCTTGGCGGCGCGGATGACATTGTCCACGCCGCGGATATTGAGGAAGGTTTCCTGCTGGCCGGCGAAGGAGGCGTCGGGCAGGTCTTCGGCGGTAGCCGAGGAGCGCACCGCCACCGCCATGTTGTCGTTGCCGCCGGCCATCTCGGCGAATGCCTTGCGGATGTCGGCATCGAGCTGCGGCGGGAACTGGGCGTCCATCACCCATTGGCGGATCTGCGCACCGGCCTTGGCCAGGGCATTGACGTCGTCCACGTCCAGCGCATCGAGCAGCGCATGGATCTGATCGTTCAGGCCGCTCAATTCGAGAAAGTCGCGATAGGCCTGGGCCGTAGTGGCGAAACCGCCCGGTACGGAAACGCCGGCACCGGCGAGGTTGCTGATCATCTCGCCCAGGGAGGCGTTCTTGCCCCCTACACGCTCAACGTCATGATTGCCGAGCTTATCGAGGGAAACTACGTACTCTACCAAGGTGATCTCTCCACATTAGTGTTGGAAACTCGACCGGAGCCAGACCGCACGACTGTGGTCCGGCCCTGCAAAATAAGTAACAATGCCCGCCAATCGGGCTCGGCGAAGGGCCTACTATAGCTAGGAACCGTTCTCGACTTAAGGCCCAAGGTACATGAAACGAACCGCTTTCTTCATTTCCGACGGTACAGGCATCACCGCAGAAACCCTCGGCCAGAGTCTTCTGGCCCAATTCGAGAACATCACTTTCACGAAACTGACCCGCCCGTACATCGACACCGCGGAAAAAGCGCGGGCCATGGTACAGCAAATCAACAATGCCGCGGAGAAGGACGGCGGCCGACCGATCATCTTCGATACCCTGGTCAACCAGGAAATTCGCGACATTCTCGCCGAATCCAATGGCTTCATGATCGACATCTTCTCCTCGTTCCTTGCTCCGCTGGAGCATGAATTGATGTCACGCTCCTCGTATTCCGTCGGCAAATCCCACTCCATCAGCCACAACACCAACTACATGGAGCGGATCGAAGCGGTCAACTTCGCCCTCGACAACGACGACGGCGCCCGCACCCGCTACTACGACAAGGCCGACCTGATACTGGTCGGCGTTTCCCGCTGCGGCAAGACGCCGACCTGCCTGTACATGGCGATGCAGTACGGCATTCGCGCCGCCAACTACCCGCTGACCGAGGACGACATGGAGCGCCTGCAGCTGCCCAGCGCCCTCAAGACCTACAAGGACAAGCTGTTCGGCCTCACCATCGACCCGGATCGCCTGGCCGCCATTCGCAACGAGCGCAAACCCAACAGCCGTTACGCCAGTTTCGCCCAGTGCGAGTTCGAAGTCCGCGAGGTGGAAAGCCTGTTCCGTCGCGAGAACATCAACTACATCAACTCGACGCATTTCTCCGTCGAGGAAATCTCCGCCAAGATCCTGGTGGAAAAAGGCGTCGAACGACGGCTCAAATAAGTGCCGTTCCGCTAGACAACAAAAAGTCCGCTTGGTGCGGACTTTTTGCGTTTTTTACCCATGCGAATTCGCGACCAGGCCCGAGCCCGAGCGCGCTTCATCGGCGCTGCGCCTCAAAACGCATCGCCCGGCACGCGCACCCAGCCTTCCATCAGCACCCGGGCGCTGCGGCTCATGATCGCCTTGGTCACCGTCCATTCACCATCGACCTGCTTCGCCTCGGCACCAACGCGCAGCGTGCCGGAGGGGTGACCGAAGCGCACGGCCTGGCGTTCGCCACCGCCGGCGGCCAGGTTCACCAGCGTGCCGGGGACCGCAGCCGCCGTGCCGATGGCCACGGCACAGGTGCCCATCATCGCGTGGTGCAGCTTGCCCATGGACAGCGCCCGCACCAGCAGATCGACCTCGCCCGCTTCGATGGTCTTGCCGCTGGAGGCCCGGTAGCTCTTCGGCCGGGAGACGAAGGCGACCTTCGGCGTGTGCTGGCGGGTCAGCGCCTCGTCCGCCGTCCTGATCAGCCCCATGCGCAGCGCGCCAGCCACGCGAATGGCCTCGAAGCGGGCCAGCGCCTCGGGGTTGCCGTTGATGTCGTCGCGCAGTTCGGTGCCCTGGTAGCCGATGGCCTCGGCATCGACGAACACGGTCGGAATGCCGGCGCTGATCATGGTCGCCTCGAGCGTACCGACGCCTGGGACTTCCAACCGGTCGACCAGGTTGCCGGTGGGGAACATCGAGCCGCCCTCTTCGCCATCATCGGACGGATCGAGGAATTCCAGCACGATCTCGGCGGCCGGAAAGGTCACACCGTCCAACTCGAAATCGCCGGTCTCCTGCACCTGGCCGTTGCTGACCGGCACGCGAGCGATGATGGTTTTCTGGATATTGGCCTGCCAGATGCGTACCACGCACACGCCGTTGTCGGGAATGCGCGCGGGGTCCACCAGCCCGGCATGAATGGCGAAGGCGCCGGCACCGGTGGACAGGTTGCCGCAGTTGCCGCTCCAGTCGACGAAGGGCTTGTCGATGGAAACCTGGCCGTAGAGGTAGTCGACATCGTGATCCGGCTGGCTGCTTTTCGACAGGATCACGCACTTGCTGGTGCTGGAAGTCGCGCCGCCCATGCCGTCGATATGCGCCGAGTAGGGATCGGGGCTGCCGATCACGCGCATGAACAGCTTGTCGCGCGCGACGCCTGGCACCTGACAGCTTTCCGGCAGGTCCTGCAGGCGAAAGAACACGCCTTTGCTGGTGCCGCCACGCATGTAGGTGGCGGGGATTTTGATTTGTGCTGCGTGGGTCATTCTCTTACTCCTGCAAAGGTTCGCCCCTCTTCCCCGGCCCCTCTCCCGCAAGGGGCGAGGGGTGACATCCCGCTCGGGCTCCGCGCAAGGCCGCTCCCTCGCCCTTGACAGGAGAGGGCTGGGGAGAGGGTGAACCGACCGCCTCGAATATCACCGCCAACACCTGTTCGGTATTCAGCAGTATCTCGTTGTTCCAGAACCGCAGGCCCCGAAAGCCCTGCCCCTTCAGCCAATCATCACGCCGGGCGTCATGTTGGCTGTCGTTGTGCTGCCCGCCGTCGGCCTCGGCGATCAGGCGTGCCCCGAAGTGCACGAAGTCGACCACATAAGGCCCCAGCGGCTGCTGGCGGCGAAACTTCCGACCGGCCAACCGATGGGCACGTAGATGGCGCCAGAGCAACTGCTCGGCGTCGGTCATGTTGCGCCGTAATTGTTTGGCGAAGTTCTTCTGATCCATGGCGTCCGTGCCTTGCTTGAATTTGTTTACCCCTCTCCCCCGACCCCTCTCCCCTCTGCGGGAGAGGGGCTGGGGAGAGGGAAAGGTCTACGCATTGGTCTCAAGAAAATCCTTGGCAAACCGTTGCAGCACACCACCCGCCTCGTAGATCGACACTTCCTCGGCCGTATCCAGGCGGCAGGTCACCGGAACCTGGACCGTTTCGCCGTTCCTGCGATGGATGACCAGGGTCAGGTCGGCACGCGGCTGACGCTCGCCGATCACGTCGTAGGTCTCGGTGCCGTCGATCTCCAGGGTCTTGCGGTTCACGCCCGGCTTGAACTCCAGCGGCAGCACGCCCATGCCGACCAGGTTGGTCCGGTGGATGCGCTCGAAGCCTTCGGCGACGATGGCTTCCACACCCGCCAGGCGCACGCCCTTGGCCGCCCAGTCGCGGGACGAGCCCTGACCGTAGTCGGCGCCGGCGACGATGATCAGCGGCTGCTTGCGGTTCATGTAGGTTTCGATGGCTTCCCACATGCGCATCACCTTGCCTTCCGGCTCGACGCGCGTCAGCGAGCCCTTCTTCACCTGGCCATCGACCACGGCCATTTCGTTGACCAGTTGCGGGTTGGCGAACGTCGCGCGCTGCGCGGTGAGGTGATCGCCGCGGTGGGTGGCGTAGGAATTGAAGTCTTCCTCCGGCAGGCCCATCTTGGCCAGATACTCACCGGCCGCACTGTCCAGCAGGATGGCGTTGGATGGCGACAGGTGGTCGGTGGTGATGTTGTCCGGCAATACCGCCAGCGGGCGCATGCCCTTGAGCGTGCGTTCGCCGGCCAGCGCGCCTTCCCAATAGGGCGGGCGGCGAATGTAGGTGGACATCGGGCGCCAGTCGTACAGCGGGCTCTCCGCCTCCGTGACGGTGCCCAGGTCGAACATGGGAATGTAGATCTGCTTGAATTGCTCCGGCTTCACCGAGGCGGCAACGATGGCGTCGACTTCTTCGTCGCTCGGCCACAGGTCCTTCAGGGTGATCGGATTACCGTTGCGGTCATGGCCGAGCACGTCCTTCTCGATATCGAAACGCACGGTGCCGGCGATGGCATAGGCGACCACCAGCGGCGGCGAGGCCAGGAACGCCTGCTTGGCGTACGGGTGGATACGACCATCGAAATTGCGGTTGCCGGACAGCACGGCGGTGGCATACAGGTCGCGCTCGATGATTTCCTGCTGGATCTTCGGGTCCAGGGCGCCCGACATCCCGTTGCAGGTAGTGCAGGCGTAGGCGACGATGCCGAAGCCCAGCTTCTCCAGCTCCGGCAGCAGGCCGGCGTCTTCCAGGTACAGCTTGGCGACTTTCGAGCCGGGCGCGAACGAGGTCTTGACCCAGGGCTTGCGCACCAGCCCCAGCTCGTTGGCCTTCTTCGCCACCAGGCCGGCAGCGACCACGTTGCGCGGGTTGGAAGTATTGGTACAGCTGGTGATGGCGGCGATGATCACCGCGCCATCGGGCATCAGGCCGTCCTTCTCCTCGGCCAGGGCCTTGTCCAGATCCACGGCGATGCCGCGCTCGTGCAGGGCGGAGGTCGGCAGGCGACGGTGCGGGTTGGACGGGCCGGCCATGTTGCGCACGACGGTGGACAGGTCGAACTCCAGCACGCGCTCGTATTCGGCGTTCGCCAGCGCATCGGCCCAGAGCCCGGTGGTCTTGGCATAGTTCTCGACCAGCGCGACCTGCTCCGGCTCGCGTCCGGTCAGCTTGAGGTAGTCGAGGGTCTGCTGGTCGATGTAGAACATCGCCGCGGTGGCGCCGTACTCCGGGCACATGTTGGAGATGGTGGCGCGATCGCCGATGGACAGGCTGGCGGCGCCCTCGCCGAAGAACTCGACCCAGGCGCCGACCACGCGCTCCTGGCGCAGGAATTCGGTCAGCGCCAGGACGATGTCGGTACAGGTGATACCGGGCTGGTGCTTGCCGGTCAGCCTGACGCCGACGATATCGGGCAGGCGCATCATCGAGGCGCGGCCGAGCATCACCGTCTCGGCTTCCAGCCCGCCGACGCCGATGGCGATCACGCCGAGCGCATCGACGTGCGGGGTATGGGAATCAGTGCCGACGCAGGTATCCGGGAACGCGACGCCGCCGCGCGCCTGGATCACCGGCGACATCTTCTCCAGGTTGATCTGGTGCATGATGCCGTTGCCGGCGGGAATCACGTCGACGTTCTTGAAAGCGGTCTTGGTCCACTCGATGAAGTGGAAGCGGTCTTCGTTGCGGCGTTCCTCGACGGCACGGTTCTTTTCGAAGGCCTGCGGATCGGAACCGGCATATTCCACCGCCAGCGAGTGGTCGACGATCAGCTGGGTCGGCACCACCGGGTTGACCTTGGCCGGGTCGCCGCCCTGTTCGGCGATCGCATCGCGCAAACCGGCAAGATCGACCAGCGCGGTCTGGCCGAGGATGTCGTGGCAGACCACGCGCGCCGGGTACCAGGGAAAGTCCAGGTCACGCCTGCGTTCGATGATCTGCTTCAGCGAATCGCCCAGCAGCGCCGGATCGCAGCGACGAACCAGTTGCTCGGCCAGTACGCGCGAGGTGTAGGGCAGCTTGTCGTAGGCGCCCGGCTGGATCGCTTCGACCGCCGCGCGGGTGTCGAAGTAGTCCAGTTGGGTGCCTGGCAGAGGTTTGCGGTGTTCTGTATTCATGCCGGAAGAACTCAATCCAGTAATGTTCCGAGGGGCAAGGAAGGAGGCGTCCGCTCATGGACGCCCCCGCTTCCGATCAGCGTTCGCCGATCGGCGCGACCTTGCGCTGCTCCGGACCGATGTAGTCGGCGCTCGGCCGAATGATCCGGTTGTTGCTGCGTTGTTCGAACACATGGGACGCCCAACCGGTGACGCGCGAGCAGACGAAGATCGGCGTGAACAGCTTGGTGGGGATGCCCATGAAGTGGTAGGCGGAGGCGTGGTAGAAGTCGGCGTTGGGGAACAGCTTCTTCTGCTCCCACATGGTCTCGTCGACGGCGACCGATACCGGGTAGAGCACGGTGTCGCCGACTTCGTCGGCCAGCTTCTTGGCCCAGACCTTGATCACCTCGTTGCGCGGGTCGGAGACGCTGTAGATCGCATGGCCGAAGCCCATGATCTTGTCCTTGCGCGCCAGCATGCCGAGGATGCCTTCACGGGCGTCTTCCGGGCTCTTCCACTGCTCGATCATGTCCATCGCCGCTTCGTTGGCGCCGCCGTGCAGCGGACCGCGCAGCGAGCCGATGGCGCCGGTCACGCAGGAATAGAGGTCGGACAGGGTCGAGGCGCAGACCCGCGAGGTGAAGGTCGAGGCGTTGAACTCGTGCTCCGCATAGAGGATCAGCGAGACATTCATCACCTTGACGTGCAGGTCGCTCGGCTTCTTGCCGTGCAGCAGCGCGAGGAAATGCCCGCCCAGGGTGTCTTCGTCGCTGGTGCAGTCGATGCGCACGCCTTCGTGGGTGAAGCGATACCAGTAGCACATGATCGCCGGGAATGCGGACATCAGGCGTTCGGCGACGTCGCGCTGCTGGTCGAAGCCGAGCTCCGGCTCCAGCGTGCCGAGCACGGAAGCGCCGGTACGCATGACGTCCATGGGGTGGGCACTGGCCGGAATGCGCTCGAGCACTTCCTTCAACGCCTGCGGCAGGTCGCGCAGGGTCTTCAGGCGGTTCTTGTAGGCGGCCAGCTGTTCCACGTTGGGCAGTTCACCGTAGAACAGCAGATAAGCCACCTCCTCGAAATCGGCCACCGCGGCCAGATCGCGCACGTCGTAGCCGCGATAGGTCAGCCCGGCACCTTCCTTGCCGACCGTACACAAAGCGGTCTGTCCGGCAATCTGACCGCGCAGGCCCGCCCCGCTCAATACTTTTGCTTCAGCCATTGCTATCTCCTTCTTGGATTTGTTCTGGATACTGCAAATCACGTCGAAAAAATGGATCGGAAAAGCCCCGATGGCAAACCCGTCGGGGTTGGCTCAGTCAGTTTTTCTTCTGGGCGAACAGCGCATCGAGGTGCTGCTCGAACGCGTGGTAGTTGATGCGATCGTAGAGCTCCATGCGGGTCTGCATGGTATCGATCACGTTCTTCTGGGTACCGTCGCGGCGCAGCGCGGTATAGACGTTCTCGGCCGCCTTGTTCATGGCGCGGAAGGCCGACAGCGGGTACAGCACCAGCGAGACGTCGACGCTGGCCAGCTCTTCGGTGGTGTACAGCGGCGTCGCGCCGAACTCGGTGATATTGGCCAGGATCGGCGCCTTCACGCGGTCGGCGAAGGTCTTGTACATGGCCAGCTCGGTGATGGCTTCCGGGAAGATCATGTCGGCGCCCGCCTCGATACAGGCGGCGGCGCGATCCAGGGCGGCGTTCAAACCTTCCACCGCCAGCGCGTCGGTGCGCGCCATGATCACGAAGCTGTCGTCGGTACGCGCATCCACGGCCGCCTTGATGCGGTCGACCATCTCCTGCTGGGAGACGATCTCCTTGTTCGGCCGATGGCCGCAACGCTTGGCGCCGACCTGATCCTCGATGTGGATCGCCGCCGCGCCGAACTTGATCATCGACTTGACGGTGCGCGCCACGTTGAAGGCCGAGGAGCCGAACCCGGTATCGACGTCCACCAGCAGCGGCAGATCGCAGACGTCGGTGATGCGGCGTACGTCGGTCAGCACGTCGTCGAGACCGGTGATGCCCAGATCCGGCAGGCCCAGCGAGCCGGCCGCGACGCCGCCACCGGACAGGTAGATGGCCTTGAAGCCGGCGCGCTTGGCCAGCAACGCATGATTGGCGTTGATCGCACCGACCACCTGCAGCGGATGCTCACTGGCCACGGCGTCACGGAAACGCTGACCGGCAGTAGGAAGAGTCATGCATTACCCCTTTATATGTGGTGTTTGTTCCAGAGCACCCTTGAAGTGGCGCTCGACGTTGCGCTTGGAAGCGGCGATATGGCGGCGCATCAGCAGCTCCGCCAGTTCGCCATCGCGGTCGGCGATGGCGTCGAGGATTCGGTGATGTTCGGCGAAGGCCTGGTGCGGCCGGTTCGGCGTGGTGGAGAACTGGATGCGGTACATGCGCACCAGTTGATAGAGCTCGTCACAGAGCAACTTGGCCAGGGTGCGATTGCCACTGCCCTGAATGATCCGGTAGTGGAAATCGAAATCGCCTTCCTGCTGGTAATAGCCGACGCCGGCCTGGA
Organism: Pseudomonas lopnurensis; assembly: GCF_015070855.1. Lineage (GTDB taxonomy): Bacteria > Pseudomonadota > Gammaproteobacteria > Pseudomonadales > Pseudomonadaceae > Stutzerimonas > Stutzerimonas lopnurensis. Next base: position 33,687 of record NZ_JADDIX010000015.1, on the reverse strand, counting down.
AGGCCTCGTCGCGCTCGTGGGTGCTCAGCACGCGGCGCAGATCGTCGATCTCGGCCTCGCTCATGCGCTCGGCCGCCAGCCGGCAGGCCATGCCTTCGAGGGATTCGCGAATCTCGTAGAGCTCGATCAGTTCGGCATGGCCGAGCGATACCACCCGCGCACCCACGTGGGGCACCCGCACCAGCAGCTTCTGCCCTTCCAGCCGATGGATCGCCTCGCGCAGCGGTCCGCGGCTGATGCCATAGGTCCGTGCAAGTTCCGGCTCGGAGATCTTGCTCCCCGGTGCGATGTCGCCCTTGACGATCGCGGCCTGGATCAGGCGAAACACGTGCTCGGACAGCGTTCCGCTGTCCAGCTGCTGCGTATTCGAGGGGAGTTCGAGTGAATCCAGCATGATTGTCGACACTTGACCTTATCGATACGCTGAAATTACGCCAAGCACCCCGAGCAGTCAATTCGATAGCCGACAGATTGTCGACACTTTTACTAAAGTCGTAGCCAGCCCAAGCGGAGGCACGGCGCATGGAAGGCAGACCGCGATGCTGTCGCGACCCCGAAACCGCCATGCTAGAATGCCAGCCTTTCGCAGCGTCGGCGCCCGCCTGCTGCCGCATCAAAAGCGCATGGGCCGAGCTCCGGCCACTCCGATCCCACCCTTCAAGACATCAGGTTCCATGAGAGTCAAAGCCTACTCCCTGCTGCTCTGCGCATTTCTCTTGCCCGCTACCAGCCTGGCTGCCGACAACGCCATTTACGGCCTGAGCGAATACGTGGCGCTGCCGGATTTCGCCCTCGAAGTGTCCGCCAAGCTCGATACCGGCGCTCAGACCGCCTCGCTCAGCGCCCGTGACATCGAGCGTTTCAAGCGCGACGGCGAATCCTGGGTGCGCTTCTACCTGGCCCTGGACAGCACCCATGCCCACCCGATCGAGCGCCCGCTGGCACGCATCAGCAAGATCAAGCGCCGCGCCGGCGACTTCGACCCGGAAGAAGAAAAGACCTACACCGCACGCCCCGTTATCGAGCTCGATCTGTGCATGGGCAAGGCGAAACGCACCATAGAAGTGAACCTCACGGATCGTACCGCTTTCCAATACCCGCTTTTGATCGGTTCCGACGCGCTGAGCCGCTTCGGCGCCCTGGTCGACCCAAGTCGCACCCACATCGCCGGCAAGCCCGCCTGCCTCAACGAATCCGACGCTGACGAGTAATACCCATGCGCGCTCTAACCCTGCATCTGAAAATCCTGATCTTCCTGCTCGTCGCCCTGGGGATTTCGATCACGGCCTATCAGATCTTCATCCTCGGCATCCCGGTCACCGAGGATGAAACCGATGACCTGTGGAACATCGATGCCAAGGTCGAGTTCCAGGCCAGCCCACGCGAGCCGGTCAAGCTGCAGATGTACGTGCCGCCGCTGAACCAGGAGTTCGTCAGCCTCAACGAAAGCTTCATCTCCAACAATTACGGCGTCAGCATCAACCGCGTCGATGGCAACCGCCGCGTCACCTGGTCGGCACGCCGCGCCAGCGGCAACCAGACGCTCTACTACCGCCTGGTCCTGACCAAGCGCTACAGCGGTGAGCAGACCAAGGCCAGCGGCCCGATCTTCCGCGACAGCATTCCGGTCGAAGGCGCCGAGAAGATCGCCGCCGAAGCGCTACTCTCCCCCATTCGCCAGCACTCGGCGGACGTCGAAACCTTCATCAGCGAAGCCATCAAGCGGGTCAACAACCCGAACGACGACAACGTCAAGCTGCTGCTGGGCGGCGATGCCTCCATCGCGAACAAGGCACGCGTCATCGAGCTGCTGCTGTCCATCGCCCACGTACCGATGGAGCGGGTGCACACCATCCGCCTGAATGCTGATCAGCCCCAGACGCCCGAACTCTGGTTGCGCAGCTTCAACGGTGACAAGTGGCTGTATTTCAATCCCGGCAGCGGTGAACAGGGCCTGCCAACCGATCGCCTGATCTGGTGGACCGGCGACGAGCCATTGGTCACGCTGGAGGGCGGGCGCAACCCGCAGGTCGTCTTCACCCTGAACAGCAGCGAGATGAACGCCATCCGCCTGGCCAAACTGACCGACGAGAACACCGAAGCGGGCTTTCTCGAATATTCGCTCTACGGCCTGCCGCTGCAGACCCAGCAGACCTACCAGATCATGATCATGATCCCGATCGGCGTGCTGGTGATCCTGATCCTGCGCAACCTCGGCGGCCTGCAGACCCTCGGCACCTTCACCCCGGTACTGATCGCGCTGGCGTTCCGCGAAACCCAGATCGGCTTCGGCATCATTCTGTTCACCTTGATCACGGCGCTGGGCCTGTCGCTGCGCTCGTACCTGGAACACCTCAAGCTGCAGATGCTGCCGCGCCTGTCGGTGGTACTGACATTCGTCGTGGTACTGATCGCCGTGATCAGCCTGTTCAGCCACAAGCTCGGCCTCGAGCGCGGACTGTCGGTCTCGCTGTTCCCTATGGTGATCCTGACCATGACCATCGAGCGCCTGTCGATCACCTGGGAGGAACGTGGCGGCGGCCATGCCTTCAAGGTGGCAGTCGGCACGCTGATCGCCGCGACGCTGGCCTTCCTGCTGATGAACATCCGCGAGCTGACCTATTTCATCTTCACCTTCCCGGCAGTGCTGTTGATCATGGTGGGCTTCATGCTGGCAATGGGTCGCTACCGCGGCTACCGCCTGACCGAGCTGTTCCGTTTCAAAGCCTTTCTGAAGGATTGAGCCATGTTCGGTCTGATCAAGACGTGGAAGGCTCTGGAAGCCAAGGGCATCATGGGCATCAACCGCCGCAACGCGGACTACGTGCTCAAGTACAACAAGCGCAGCCTGTATCCGATCGTCGATGACAAGATCATCACCAAGCAGCGCGCCATCGAGGCCGGCATCCACGTGCCGGAGATGTACGGCATCATCGAGACCGAAAAGGACATCGACAAGCTCAAGGACATCGTCAAGGACCACACCGATTTCGTCGTCAAGCCGGCCCAGGGTGCCGGCGGCGACGGCATCCTGGTGATCGCCGACCGCTTCGAGGGGCGCTACAAGACCGTATCCGGAAAGATCATGACCCACGAGGAGATCGAGCATCAGATCTCCAACATCCTCACCGGACTCTATTCCCTGGGCGGGCACCGCGACCGTGCGCTGATCGAATACCGCGTGACACCGGACCCGATCTTCAAGAGCATCAGCTACGAAGGCGTGCCGGACATCCGCATCATCGTGCTGATGGGCTACCCGGTCATGGCCATGCTGCGCCTGCCCACCCGACAATCCAGCGGCAAGGCCAACCTCCACCAGGGCGCCATCGGCGTCGGCGTCGACCTGGCCACCGGCATCACCCTGCGCGGCACCTGGCTGAACAACAAGATTTCCAAGCACCCCGACACCACCAATGCCGTGGACGGCGTGCAGTTGCCCAACTGGGACGGCTTCATGAAGCTCGCCGCCGGCTGCTACGAGCTGTGCGGGCTCGGCTACATCGGCGTCGACATGGTGCTCGACCAGGACAAGGGCCCTCTGATCCTGGAACTCAACGCGCGCCCGGGCCTGAATATCCAGATCGCCAACGACTGTGGCCTGACCCACCGGGCGCACGCGGTGGAGAACCGGATCGAGGAGCTCAAGGAGAAAGGCATCCAGGAAACGGCCGAAGAGCGGGTGAAGTTCGCCCAGGAGCTGTTCGGGCACGTTCCGACCCATGCCTGAAGACCTCTGCAGCGGAACAGGCTTTCGAGCGTAGGAGCCGGCGTGCCGGCGATCGACGGGCAACCGGATCGCCAGCAAGCTGGCTCCTACGACACACGCTTATGCTTCACGGTACCAAACAGCCCATGCCCATCTGCACGCTGCACGCCCTGCCCTATCGAGCCGACCCCGCGCACTGGTTCGAGCGCATCCGCCATGCGCCCGGCGCGGTGCTGCTGGACTCGGGCCGCCCCGCTGCCGAACGCGGGCGCTTCGACGTATTGAGCGCCTGGCCGCTGGGCATGTTCGAGCCCGGCGCCGGGGAATCCGCCGATGGGTTCTTCCAGCGCCTGCGTCAGGCGCTGGAAGAACTCGGCCCGGCCAGCGCCCCGGAGCATTGCGAACTGCCCTTCGTCGGCGGCCTGATCGGCCTGCTGAGCTATGACTTCGGCCGCCGCCTGGAAACCCTGCCGCAGCAGGCGCAGGACGATACCGGCCTGCCCGTGGCGCGCTTCGGCCTCTATGGCTGGGCGCTGATCAGCGACCATCGACGGCAGAGCAGCCAATTGGTGTTCCATCCAGCGACGCCGGAGGCCGAGCGCCGACGCCTGATCGAATTGTTCGACTCGACCGCCACTGGCGAACAGGCGCCGTTCGAACTGCTCGGCCGTTTCGCCGCCGACCTCTCGGTCGATGACTATCGCCGCGCGATCGAGTGCATCCAGGCGTATATCCAGGCCGGGGACTGCTACCAGGTGAATTTCACCCAGCGCTTTCGCGCCGCGTGCAGCGGCGATGCCTGGACGGCCTATCGCGCGCTACGGGCAGCCTGCCCGACGCCCTATGCGGGCTTCGTCGCGCTGGAGGATGGCGCCATCGCCAGCCTGTCCCCCGAACGCTTCCTGCGCCTGAACCAGAGCGACGTGGAAACCCGCCCGATCAAGGGCACCCGCCCCCGCGGCCACGACGAACGCAGCGACGCCGCACAGGCACAGGCGTTGCGCGCCAGCGACAAGGATCGCGCCGAGAACCTGATGATCGTCGACCTGCTGCGCAATGACCTCGGCCGCAGCTGCCGCATCGGCAGCGTGCGCGTGCCGGAGCTGTTCGCACTGGAGAGCTACCCCAACGTGCATCACCTGGTGAGCTGCGTTACCGGGCACCTGGCCGATGGCAAGGACGCCTTCGACCTGCTGGCCGGCAGTTTCCCCGGTGGTTCGATCACCGGCGCCCCGAAGATTCGCGCCATGCAGATCATCGACGAACTGGAGCCCACCTGCCGCTCCATCTATTGCGGCTCGCTGCTGTATGTCGACGTCAGGGGGGAAATGGACAGCTCCATCGCCATTCGCACCCTGCTCATCCAGAAGGGACAGGCCAGCTGCTGGGGCGGCGGCGGCATCGTCGCCGACTCCGACTGGCAGGCGGAATACCAGGAGTCGATCGACAAGGTGAGCGTTCTGCTGAGAACGCTGGAGGAGCTATAGGCTGCAAGCTGCAAGCTGCAAGCTGCAAGCTTGCGTAGGGTGGATGTCGCTTTTTACATCCACCGTGACTCCGCTCGTCGGGTCGGTGAAGCGCGACCCGACCTACAGCTGCAAGCGAATCAGTGGCGCAGCCGAGCCATCCGTCAAGTTTTTTCCCGTGTCCCAGCCCACCCTACGTCCTTGCAGCTTATGGCTTGCAGCTTGCCGCCGCCTAGGCCTCTTCGATCCAGCTAGCGTAGGGTGGATGTCGCTTTTTACATCCACCGTGACTCCGCTCGTCGGGTCGGTGAAGCGCGACCCGACCTACAGCTGCAAGCGAATCAGTGGCGCGGCCGAGGCATCCGTCAAGCGTTTTCCCGTGTCCCAGCCCAACGCAACGACAGGGCCAGGATTGGGTGGGCTGAAGCCCACCCTACGGGCCGTTGCCTTTACGCTTTTACTTGAAGCTTATGGCTTGCAGCTTGCCGCTGCCTCAGAGCGCGAGCTTGCGATTCGAGGCCTTGATGAATTCCTGCTTGAGCGCGTCGAAGGTATGTACCGCCGGGAACTGCGGGAATTCGGCGATGACATTGTCCGGCGCATGGAACAGGATGCCGGCGTGGGCCTCGCCGAGCATGGTGGTGTCGTTGTAGGAGTCGCCGGCCGCGATCACACGGTAGTACAGGCTCTTCAGCGCGATGACCGACTGGCGCTTCGGGTCCTTCTGGCGCAGCTGATAATCCACCACGCGATCGGACTCGTCGGTGATCAGGCGATGGCAGAGCAGCGTCGGAAAGCCCAGCTGGCGCATCAGCGGCTGGGAGAATTCGTAGAAGGTGTCCGACAGGATCACCACCTGGAAGCGTTCGCGCAGCCAGTCGACGAACTCCACCGCCCCGTCCAGCGGCTTCAGGGTGGCGATGACCTGCTGGATGTCGGACAGCTTCAGGCCATGCTCGTCGAGAATGCGCAGGCGCTGCTTCATCAGCACGTCGTAGTCGGGAATGTCCCGCGTGGTCGCCCGCAGCGACTCGATTCCGGTGGCCTCGGCAAAGGCGATCCAGATTTCCGGAACCAGCACACCTTCCAGGTCGAGACAGGCTATTTCCACGGGGCCACTCCTCAATGCAGAAAATTGAAGGCGGCACTCTAACGGCACGGCGCGGGCGAAGCAACGCAAGGCTTATACCCGAAACACCTGATCGACGTACCCAAAGGTTATTTAGCGGCATAAACAGCTTTTGTTACCATCCGCGGCCTCAGAGCGCCGAAGCGCCGCACGCCCCTATATTAAGGAAGCCGCCCGATGAGCCCAGCTATCGACGTCGCCGCACTGGCCGCCGCCTATGCCGACAAGTCCCCGCAAGACATCCTCAAACTCGCCTTCGACCTGTTCGGCGACGAACTGTGGATTTCCTTCAGCGGCGCCGAAGACGTGGTGCTGGTCGACATGGCCTGGAAACTGAACAGGAACGTCAAGGTCTTCACTCTCGATACCGGACGCCTGCACAGCGAAACCTACCGCTTCATCGAGCAGGTACGCGATCACTACGGCATCGCCATCGAGATCATGACGCCGGACCCGGCGCTGCTGCAGCCCCTGGTCAACGAGAAAGGCCTGTTCAGCTTCTACCGCGACGGTCATGGCGAATGCTGCGGTATTCGCAAGATCGAACCGCTGCGCCGCAAGCTCGCCAATGTCCGCGCCTGGGCCACGGGCCAGCGCCGCGACCAGAGCCCCGGCACGCGCAGCCAGGTCGCGGCGCTGGAAATCGACACGGCCTTTTCCACGACGGAAAATGCGCTCTACAAGTTCAACCCGCTGGCACAGATGACCAGCGAGGAAATCTGGGGCTATATCCGCATGCTGGAGATCCCCTACAACAGCCTGCACGAACGTGGCTTCATCAGTATCGGCTGCGAACCCTGCACACGCCCGGTGCTGCCCAACCAGCACGAACGCGAAGGCCGCTGGTGGTGGGAAGAAGCCACCCACAAGGAGTGCGGGCTGCACGCCGGCAACCTGATCGCGAAAGCCTGAACGCCGAGCCATCGAGACGTAACCCGGCCTTCAGACAGCAGAAGCGCTGGAGCCACCTGTTGGGCTTCGGCGCTGCGCGCCTCAACGGAGCGCCGCCCGACCCAACCTACCCGCCTACCAGCCGCAGGTTGGGCTGAGCGCAGCGAAGCCCAACGCGCGGCCATGCTCAGTAGATCGGCAACTCCACATCGTCGAAGAGTTCGTCCAGCTCCGCCTTGTTCCGGCACTGGATGGCCTTTTCCAGCATGTCGCGATTCAGGTGCGGGGCGAATTGCTGAATGAAGTCGCACATGAAGCCACGCAGAAAGGTGCCGCGCCGGAAGCCGATCTTGGTCACGCTGGATTCGAACAGTTCGCTGGCATCCAGCACCGCCAGATCGGCATCGAGCTTGGCATCCACCGCCATGCGCGCGACGATCCCCACTCCCAGCCCCAACCGTACGTACGTCTTGATCACGTCGGCATCGGCCGCGGTGAACACCACCTTGGGCGATAGCCCGCGGTGGCTGAACGCCTCGTCGAGTTTCGAGCGACCAGTGAAGCCGAATACGTAGGTCACGATCGGATGCTCGGCCACCGCTTCGAGCGTGAGCTTGTCCAGCTTGGCCAACGGATGCCCCTGCGGCACGATCACGCAGCGGTTCCAGCGATAGCACGGCATCATCACCAGATCGCCGAACAGCTCCAGCCCCTCGGTGGCGATGGCGAAATCGACCGTGCCATCGGCAGCCATTTCCGCGATCTGCATCGGCGTGCCCTGGTGCATATGCAGGGAAACGTCGGGGTATTGCTTGATGAAACTGCTGATCACCTGTGGCAACGCATAGCGCGCCTGGGTGTGGGTGGTAGCGATGCTCAGCGTCCCTTTCTTCTCGTTGGAGAACTCCTGGGCGATCTGCTTGATGCTTTCGCACTTGCGCAGAATCTCGCCCGCGGTGGTGATGATCCGCTCCCCCGCCGGCGTCACGCGTGTCAGGTGCTTGCCGCTGCGGGCGAAGACCTCGACACCGAGTTCATCCTCCAGCAGGCGAATCTGCTTGCTGATACCGGGCTGCGAGGTGAAAAGGCTCTGCGCCGTTGCCGAAACATTGAGGTCATGGTGCGCCACTTCCCAGATGTAACGCAGTTGTTGAAGCTTCATAGATATCCCTCAAAGGCAAAGACACCGCTGCGCCTGCCAAATTTCTCTTATAACTATATGAACGATACACCGCCAGATAATAGATCCTTTTTCATTTTCTTGCCGCGCAATCTGACCAGGCTGCCCGCAGCGCCTGGCAAGGTTGAGCTTAGCAGGGCTATGAAAGCTGAACGGGTCGTACCTCTCAGCCTCGACGGCGGCCCTCGACGAAGCGCAGTGCGCGATACAGCAGCTCGGTCCTGGGCATCGCGACGCCCTCCCGCGCCGCCGCTTCCAGTGGCGCGGCATAGATGGCGTCGAGTTCCATCGGGCGCCCATGCGCATGGTCGTGATACATGCTGGGCAGGTAATCCGGCATCCGCGCCGTGCCGAGCAACAGTTTCTCCGGCAACTCCTCGGGCAGCGAATGGCCCCGGGCCTGCGCTGCTGCATAGACCTCCTGCATGATGGCCTTGATCTGCCCGCGGCTATCGGCATCCGCGATCAGCGCCTCGGTGCCGGCCTGGAGCAGGGCCGAAAGGCCATTGAAGGGTACGTTCCACACTAACTTCAGCCAGCGCGCCCGTTCCAGGCTCGGCATGGCCGACGAATCCACGCCGGCCTTCGCGAACATCTCGACCGCCTCGTTCACCAGTGCCAGGCGCTGTGTCTCGCCTTGCGCCGGCCCCGAGTGATAGCCGAGGTTCACGCCGCCCAGCGCCTGATGCTCCACAACGCCGGGAGCCGAACGATGTGCGCAGATTGCGCAAAGCCCACCCAGCAGGTGCACAGTCGCCGGCAACAGCGGCCGCAGGGCATCTTCGACAGCCAGCCCGTTCTGCAGCAGCACTACCTTGCAGCCCGGCGCAGCCGCCTGGACGATCACGGGAGCTAGCGCCTGATTGCTCGTGCTCTTGGCCGCCACGAACAACCAGTCACACGGTGGCATCTGCGCGGCATCGCGATAGATTTGCGCACGCTCCAGCAGCAATGGGCCATGTACCGCGCTGTTCACCCGCAACCCATGCTCGGAAACCGCGGCATACTCGCTACGCAGCAGAAAATGTACGTCATGGCCGGCACGCGCCAGCATCAGGCCGTAGAAACCACCGATGGCGCCGGTGCCGATGATTCCGATACGTGGGCTTGCTGCAGACATAAGCACTCCAGACGAAGTTGGCCAACCGATTGAAAAAGCGAACGATAGCAGACCAGAGGCTCGACACAGGAAACGCCTCGCAAGCATTCGAGCCGATACCGGCAACGACACGAGATGTGCCGCCATTGGCCATCAATCTCGTTGTCGAGCCCGCCCAATAGCGCTAAGGTTCCGTTTCCCCGCTGCGCCCATACGTTCTGCTCCGCCGCACCGGGATGGCTGGCGGACGGCTCCCGTGACCTCTGACGAGTAACAAATGGCTGATTTACCCATCGACGACCTAAACGTTGCCTCCAACGTGACCCTGATCACGCCGGAGCAACTGAAGCGTGAACTCCCGCTGACCACCTCGGCACTGCAGACCGTTTCCCACGGGCGCCAGGTCGTCCGCGACATTCTCGACGGCAAGGATCATCGCCTGTTCCTGGTGATCGGCCCCTGCTCCATCCACGACCTCAAGGCCGCGCATGAATATGCCGAGCGCCTCAAGGTGCTGGCGGAAAAGGTATCCGACAGCCTGTTCCTGGTCATGCGGGTGTATTTCGAGAAGCCACGCACCACCGTCGGCTGGAAAGGCCTGATCAACGATCCCTACATGGACGACTCGTTCAAGATCCAGGACGGCCTGCACATCGGCCGCAAGCTGCTGCTCGACCTGGCCGAGATGGGCCTGCCCACCGCGACGGAAGCCCTCGATCCGATTTCCCCGCAATACCTGCAGGACCTGATCAGCTGGTCGGCCATCGGCGCACGCACCACCGAATCCCAGACGCACCGGGAAATGGCTTCCGGCCTGTCCTCGGCAGTCGGCTTCAAGAACGGCACCGACGGCAGCCTGACCGTGGCGATCAATGCGCTGCAATCCGTTTCCAGCCCGCACCGCTTCCTCGGCATCAACCAGGCGGGCGGCGTCTCCATCGTCACCACCAAGGGCAACAACTACGGTCACGTGGTCCTGCGCGGCGGCAATGGCAAGCCCAACTACGACTCGGTCAGCGTCGCGCTGTGCGAGCAGGAGCTGAACAAGGCCGGCATCCGCCCGAACGTCATGATCGACTGCAGCCATGCGAATTCGAACAAGGATCCCGCCCTGCAGCCGCTGGTGATGGACAATGTCGCCAACCAGATCCTCGAAGGCAACGACTCCATCGTCGGCCTGATGATCGAAAGCCATCTCGGCTGGGGCAACCAATCGATCCCGAAGGACCTTTCCGAGCTCAAGTACGGTGTATCCATCACCGACGCCTGCATCGACTGGGACACCACCGAGAAGGCGGTAATGAGCATGCACGACAAGCTCAGGGACGTTCTGCCCAGGCGGCAGCGCGGCTGAGTGAAAAAACGCCGGTTCGCCGGCGTTTTTTATGAGTTGCGTCAGGACTTTTCCGGCTTCGGGCGATTGCGCTCCATATAGCGCTCCACATAGGAGCATGAAGGGATCACGCTGTAGCCCTCGCGCTCGGCATAATCCAACGCATGCTGTGCGAGCACCCCGGCGATACCACGTCCACGCAGGGCGTCCGGAACGAAAGTGCGATACATGTCCAGCGTCTGCTTGCCCAGATCCATGTATGCCAGGTAGGCACAATGGCCATCGACAACGGCCTCGAAACGGTGCCCGGCCCGGTCGTGGTGCACGCTAACCTTGTCGCTCATTTCGGCTCCTCAGCAGGGATATTCCTGTCTTCTTGTTGTTGTCTGCCGGCTCGCATGGCCCTTCGGGTAGGAGTCGCGTAATGCAGTCAAAAATCCGTAAATGTCTTTTCTACCTGTTTCGACCGCTTTCGACCAGCGTCTTGAACGCAAAGATCAGCGGGCTGGATGCGGGGGAACTTCCAACCCGAAACGCGATCCGGCGATGATGAGGGCTACGACTGCAAGTCCGCATTGGATGTTTTTTATCCAACTTCACAGAGATGAGAGCCAAGGCAACGCCAGTTTGAAAAAAAACCTGTAGTACCCCGGCCTGCTCAGTTTACTTCAGCTAACTTATAGGTAGTATGTGCGCGCAAACTTTCCATATCGGAAGTTGCTTTATGGATTTCCACCTTAAGGGGAACAAGATGAACAACGTTCTGAAATTCTCTGCTCTGGCTCTGGCCGCAGTTCTGGCTACCGGTTGCAGCAACAGCATGACCAAAGAAAGCGAAGCTCGCCTGACCGCGACCGAAGACGCTGCTGCCCGCGCTCAAGCTCGTGCTGACGAAGCCTACAGCAAGGCCGACGAAGCTCTGGCCGCCGCTCAGAAGGCTCAGCAGACCGCTGACGAAGCCAACGAGCGTGCTCTGCGTATGCTGGAACGCGCCAGCCGCAAGTAAGCTTGCAGTAATGAAAAAAGCCGACCTNCTGCATGCAGGTCGGCTTTTTTATGGGCGCTCGTTAAACTTCGGCGCGCCCGGAATCAGAACAGTTGATCCTCATGGGCGGCCACTTGAGCCCGCGGCTCGGCGATCTGGATCGGCAAGCCATCCTCTGCGGCAATGATCTCGCGGACCATCTCCCAGTCCAGGTGCAGGTTGCCGGCGGCCTCGTCACGCTTGAGCAGGGTATTGATGACCGCAGCATGCTTGTCCATCAACGTGAGCGTATTCGCTTCACCTTCTTCCAGCGGCGCATGGGCCTCCAGGTAAACCTTGCCCTCGCTCACGCCAAACTTGTAAGGCTCGTCGATGATGCGCACCGGCGTGCCAACCTTGACCATCTTCGCCAGTTCCAGAACGTTGTGATTGAGCATGCGGAAGCAGCCATGGCTGACGCGCATGCCAATGCCGAACTTCTTGTTCGAGCCGTGAATCAGGTAGCCCGGCAGGGCCAGGCTCATCTTGTACGGTCCCAGGGGATTGTCCGGCCCGGGCGGCACTACGGTGGGCAGCGGATCGCCGTCGGCGGCATGTTCGTCACGGATTGATTGCGGTGGATACCAGGCCGGATTGCTGGTCATCGCGGAAATGCGCGTATTGCCCACCGGTGACCCCCAACCCTCGCGGCCGATGCCGAGGGGGAAGGTATGCACCACGTTCTGGCCCTCGGGGTAGTAGTACAGGCGGTACTCGGCGAGATTGATCACGACGCCTTCGCGCGGGCCCGGCGGCAGAATGAAGCGGGTCGGCAGGATGATGTCCGTGCCCTCCCCCGGCAGCCAGGGGTCGACTCCTGGATTCGCCGCCACCAGTTCCAGATAGCCGAGCTCGTAGGTCTCGCCGAGGGCGGCAAAGGTATCTTCGTACCTGGCCTTGATCACCTGGATCTGACCTACGACATCGTCGCCCTCGGGCGGCAGCGGCAATTCGAGGGCAGCACTGGGGCCTGCCGAGAGCAAAGCAGCGAATGACAAACCGGAAGCGACCGCAAACGCGCGCGAGAGCATTCAGAAAATCCTTGAACGTGGATTACGAAGAAATGGCCATTGTACTTGAAGCCACCGAAACCGTGAGCTACCAGGCGAGCGCGGCAGACGGAAGGCCCTTGCGCCGCGCCTCCAGCAACTGACGGCAGCTCGGGCACAGGCGCCGGTCCTTCAGCGTGGCGCGCTCGAGCTCCTGCCAGCGCGGCCGAGCCGGCAGCAGACCGCCGCACAGCGTGCGGTCCGCGCTGCCGCTCAACTCCAGTTGCCGCAACGCCAGGTGCAGCCGATTCTCGCGGCAGGCGAACAGGTCGAACTGTTCGTCCGGCACGATGAGTCGGTAAGCGTAAAGGGTCCTGGCTGGGCGCGACATCTGAGGCTCCAATCGAGGGCGCGACAGTAGCTGCGCGCACGCCTCAAAGCAAGGGCTCGAGCACCGGCCAGACGGTCTCCAGCAAGCGCGTCTGCGCCTCGGCGGTCGGATGGATGCCATCGGACTGCATCATGCCCTCCACCCCACCCACGCCTTCGAGCAGAAAAGGCACGTAGGCCACCGCCTTTTCTTGCGCCAGCGAGTCGAACGCCTCGGCGAATGCGCGCGTATAGCGCTGGCCCAGGTTCGGCGGCATGCGCATGCCCAGCAGCAGCACCTCGGCCCCGGCCTCGCGGGCATGGTCGATCATGCCCGCAAGATTCTGTTTCAATTGCGCAGGCGGCTGACCGCGCAGGCCGTCGTTGCCGCCCAGTTCGAGAATCACCACGTCCGGACGGTGTTCGTCGAGCAGCGGCGCCAGCCTGGCGAGCCCGCCGGCCGTGGTGTCGCCGCTGATCGAGGCGTTCACCACTCGGCGCGTTGCGTCCCGCTCGGCGAGCCGCTCCTGCAGCAGATGCACCCAGCCCTGGCTGGTTTCCAGGCCGAAAGCCGCGCTGATACTATCCCCGACCACCAGGACGGTCCCGGCCAGAGCTCCCTGAGCCCAGAACAGCAGCGCCAGGACTCCGCATTTCAGCCAACTACGCATCGGACTCTCCATTGAACGCCAGCATTCTCAACGCCCGGCACCTTAGCAAAGTCGTACCCAGCGCGGAAGGCGAGCTGAGCATCCTTGCCGACCTTTCCCTGCAGTTGAACAAGGGCGATAGCCTGGCCATCGTCGGCACCTCCGGCTCCGGCAAATCCACCCTGCTCGGCCTGCTGGCCGGCCTGGACCTGCCGAGCTCGGGGGACGTGCACCTGGCCGGCCATGCGCTCGCGGAACTCGACGAGGACCAGCGCGCCCGCGTGCGCGCCGAGCATGTCGGCTTCGTCTTCCAGTCCTTCCAGTTGCTCGACAGCCTGAACGCATTGGAAAACGTCATGCTGCCGCTGGAGCTCGAAGGCCGCCGCGATGCCCAGGCCCGCGCCACCGAGCTGCTGGAACGGGTCGGCCTGGGCGCGCGCCTGCATCATCACCCGCGCCAGCTGTCCGGCGGCGAGCAGCAGCGGGTCGCGCTGGCGCGCGCGTTCGCCGCGGAACCCGACGTCCTCTTCGCCGACGAGCCCACCGGCAACCTGGACAGCCACACCGGCGCGCACATCACCGAACTGCTGTTCGAACTCAACCGCGAGCGCGGCACCACCCTGGTCCTGGTGACCCACGACGAGCGGCTGGCGCAACGCTGCCATCGCGTGTTGCGCCTGGAAGGCGGCCGCCAGGTCGACACCAGGCCCGGCGAACGGGCCGTACGCCAATGACCCGCCTGCTCGTCCTGGCCCTGAGGCAACTGCTGCGCGACGCCCGCGCCGGTGAACTGCGGGTGCTGTTCTTCGCCCTGCTGGTCGCGGTGGCGGCCAGTACCGCCATCGGCTATTTCAGCGCGCGGCTGAACGGCGCCATGCTGCTGCGCGCCAGCGAGTTTCTCGGCGCGGACATGGTACTGAGCGGCAGCGCCCCCGCCGCGCCCGAGCAGGTCGAAGCCGGCCAGCGCCTCGGGCTCGAGCATGCGCAGGTGGTGGAATTCTCCAGCGTGATCGCCACCGACGAGGCGCTGCAACTGGCCAGCGTCAAGGCGGCCGACAGCACTTATCCGCTGCGCGGCTCGCTGCGCAGTGCGCCTCGTCCCTACCAGGCCGAAGAAGCCACGCCGGGGCCCGGCCCGGGCGAAGCCTGGGCCGAAGCCCGGCTGTTCGCCGCCCTCGACCTGGCGATCGGCGACAGCATAGAAGTCGGCAGCAAGGCCCTGCGGCTGACCCGCGTGCTGACCTACGAGCCGGATCGGGTCGGCGATTTCTACAGCCTCACGCCCCGGGTGCTGATGCACCTCGACGACCTGGCCGCCACCGACATCGTCCAGCCCGGCAGCCGGGTCCGTTACCGCGAGCTCTGGCGCGGCGACGGCGAGGCGCTGGCCGCCTACCAGCAAGCACTGAAAGCGGGCCTGCAAGCGCACCAGCGCATCGAGACCGCCAGCGACAGCAACCGTCAAATCGGCGGTGCCCTGGGCCGTGCCGAGCGTTACCTGAACCTAGCCAGCCTGGCCGCGATCCTCCTGTCCGGGGTCGCCGTCGCCCTCTCGGCGGCCCGCTTCGCCGCCCGCCGTTTCGATGCCAGCGCGCTGCTGCGCTGCCTCGGGCTCTCTCGCCGCGACACCCTGCTGCTGTATGCCCTGCAACTCGGCATGCTCGGCCTGCTGGCCAGCCTGACCGGTGCATTGCTCGGCTGGGGCGCGCAGCATGGCCTGTTCTTCCTCCTGCGCGATCTGCTGGCCCAGGAAATCCCGCCGGGCGGGCTCTGGCCGGCCGCTGCGGGAATCGCCACTGGCCTGGTGGCCTTGACCGGCTTCGCCCTGCCACCGCTCGCCGCCCTTGGCCGGGTGCCGCCGCTGCGCGTTCTTCGTCGCGACCTGCTGCCCGTGCCACCCAGCGCCTGGCTGGTCTATGGCACGGCGATCCTTGCTCTGGGCCTGATCATGTGGCGCCTGAGCCTCGACCTGAAGATCACCCTGGCGCTGCTCGGCGGCGGTCTGCTCGCCACGCTGCTGCTGGGCGGCTCGCTGTTGCTGGGCCTGAAGGCCGCACGGCGCCTGCTGGCAGGCGCCGCGCTGAGCTGGCGGCTCGGGCTGGGCCAGCTCCTGCGCCATCCGCTCGCCGCCGCCGGACAGGCGCTGGCATTCGGGCTGATCCTGCTGGCCATGGCGCTGATCGCGTTGCTGCGCGGCGAGTTGCTGGACACCTGGCAGGATCAATTGCCGGACGACGCCCCCAACCATTTCGTGCTCAACGTACTGCCGGCCGAGAAGGATGCCTTCGCCGAGCGCATCGGCGCCCTGTCCGACCACGCCGCGCCGCTGTACCCGGTGGTTCCCGGGCGCCTGGTGGCGATCAACGACGAGCCGGTGCGCCAGTTGGTCAGCAAGGATTCCCAGGGCGAGCGGGCCATCCGCCGCGATCTCAGCCTGACCTGGTCGGCCGAGCTGCCGAAGGACAACCGGCTGATCGAAGGGCAATGGTGGGATGCGCGCGGGCAGGCGGAGCTGCCCGGCGTCTCGGTGGAGGCCGAGCTCGCCGAAAGCCTGCAGCTGAAGCTGGGCGACCGCCTGAGCTTCAGCGTCGGCGGCCTCGAGCGTGACGCGGTGGTGAGCAGCTTGCGCGAGGTCAACTGGGACAGCTTCCAGCCGAACTTCTACATGATCTTCGAGCCCGACACCCTGCAGGACATGCCCGCCACCTACATGACCAGCTTCCACCTGCCACCCGGCAAGGAACGCGAGCTGGTCGAGCTGGCACGCGCCTTCCCATCGGTGACCCTGCTGCAGGTCGAGGCGCTGCTCGCGCAACTGCGCAGCATCCTCGCGCAGGTTTCCCTGGCGGTGGAGTACGTGCTGCTGTTCGTCCTGGCGGCGGGCCTGGCGGTGCTGTTCGCCGGCCTGCAGGCGACCCTCGACGAACGCATCCGCCAGGGCGCCCTGCTGCGCGCACTGGGCGCCGAACGCCGTCTGCTGCTCAAGGCGCGACGCGCCGAATTCGGCCTGCTCGGCGCGGCCAGCGGTCTGCTCGCGGCGATCGGCTGCGAGCTGGTCAGCGCCCTGCTCTACCACTACGCCTTCGACCTGCGCTGGCAACCGCATCCCTGGCTGCTGGCATTGCCGATCATCGGTGCCCTGCTGGTCGGCAGCGCTGGCATCCTCGGCACCCGCCGGGCGCTGAATGCCAGCCCGTTGGCCGTGCTGCGCGACAGCTGAGCAGGTAGAATCGGCGCTTTTCAGCCAAGCCGGAATCACATGAGCCGCTACCGTCCGCCCCGCCCCGCTGGCACGCCGCTGATCACTCCCGAGGGGGAGGCGCGGTTGCGTGCCGAGCTGCATGAACTCTGGCACGTCAAGCGCCCGCAGGTGACGCAGTCGGTCAGCGAGGCGGCGGCCCAGGGCGACCGCTCGGAGAACGCCGAATACACCTACGGCAAGAAGATGCTGCGCGAGATCGACAGCCGGGTGCGCTTTCTCAGCAAGCGTCTGGAGAAGCTCAAGGTGGTCAGCGAGCGCCCCAGCGACCCGAACAAGGTGTATTTCGGGGCCTGGGTGACGCTGGAGGACGAGGACGGCGAGCAAGCGCGCTACCGCATCGTCGGTCCCGACGAACTGGACCTCAGGCAGGGCCTGATCAGCATCGATTCGCCGCTGGCGCGCGCCCTGGTCGGCAAAACACTGGATGCCGAGGTGCAGGTGCAGACGCCGACAGGTCCGAAGCTCTGGTACGTGGTCGCCATCGACTATCCATGACCGCAGGCGCCTGGAAGCACTGGATCGGCAACAGCACAACGGCACAGCGGGCTACGGCGCAGCGCCAGGAAAAGAACACGCCTGCAGCTGCAAGCGGCCGAGCCGCTCGCCGACAACCAGGGCGCCAGTTCAATTGATCGCGGTTTTTCGGTCCGTTTCGAGCAGATAGCGCTCGCGCTGGTAAGCCAGGTAATACTTGTTGACGCTGTTGACGTAGGCCACGACGCCCATGCCCGCGGTTTCCATGGCGATGCGCTCGACCTGGAAGAACCACTGGTCGGGGTTGAGGCCACGCCGCCGTGCCTCGGCGCGCATGCTCTGCACCCGCTGCGGCCCCATGTTGTAGGCGGCCAGCATGAAGGCCATGCGCTCGCGCTCGTTGAGCCGCGGGCTGGCGAAGAAACCGCGACGGAGGCTGGCCAGGTACTTCGCGCTGGCCTGCACGTTGTTATCCAGTCGCTGGAAGTCGCCGACGCCCATGGCGCGTGCGGTCGCCGGGGTCACCTGCATCAATCCGGTAGCGCCGGCGGCGCCGCGGGCCGCCGGATCGAGGGTCGATTCCTTGAAGGCCAGTGCGGCCAGGTTGAGCCAGTCCAGGTCGATCAGCTCGGCGTGATGCTGCAGCGTCGGGCGCACCTTTTCCAGCCGCTGGCGGCCGATCCGATCGAGCGGATACTGCACCTTGTACAGCCGCCGGTAGACCCGGACGAAGGTGGCATCCTGGTTCTCCGGCGCGCGGTAGCTTTTCAGGAAGCGATCGGCGCTGGCACGCAGCATGTTCGCTTGCTTCGGCAGGAACCAGTGCATGCCGGCCTTCTCGCCCAGGCTCAAGTGATGGTCGATGCGCAATTTGGGCATGACCTTGAGCCAGCGCTCGGCAATCGTCTGCTCCACGGCGGTGACCGGGTAGATGCCCGCCTGGACCATTTCCAGCACATCTTCGACCGCCAGCGTCGGATCGACCCACTCGACGATGATCGGCGCCCGCTTGCGCTCCATCAACTGCCTGTTCATCCGCGCCAACGCCGGCCCGGCGGCGCTGCCGGCCGGCAAGGCGATGCTGCGCCCGGATAGCTGCTCCAGGGTCTGATAGCGGCGACTGCCCTGGCGCGCCACCAGCACCAGTTGGACATCGCTGGCCACCGGACGGGTACGACTGATGCCATGCATACCAACCAGGCCGAGCATCTCGCCCGGCGCCACCATATCGCCCTCGCCCCGCTGCAGGGCGGCGAGCAACTGGTCCTTGGCCTTGGGGATGATCTTCAGCGTGATCGCGCGGCCGGCCGCGGCATCCCGGTTCAGGTATCGCTCGAAGGCGCGCAGACGCGCATATTCGATGCCGATCACCTCGCCTTTCACTTCTCCGGAACTGTTGCGGCTCTGGTTGACCAGCACCCGCAGCACGCCGTTGCGGCGAATCTCGGCCAGATCACGTACCGTGGTCGTTGCCTGCCAGGCCTCCGGTCCCGCCACCCGCGCGCTCGCCGTCACCGGCAACAGCGCCAGCAGGCAGAACAGAAGTGGCAACAATCGTGACATGGAAGACACACCGAAACGTAGACATAGGGAATGTAACGCGGAGCTCCGTGCCGCAAAGGCGGCAAAGATTCTCACAGCATGGGGGCTTCTGCCAATTTCACCTTGATAGGCGGTTTAGCTATATATTCCACACCACTGTTTTCATTGAATATTTATAACCAGCGCGCAGGAGTCCTCATGCAGCTCGTCGACATCGGCGTCAATCTGACTCACCCGACATTCGCCGCCGACCCACGCGCGGTGCTCGAGCGCGCCCGGGCTGCCGGCGTTGCGCAGATGCTGCTGACCGGAACCAGCCTCGCGGAAAGCGAAGCCGCATTGACGCTCTGCCGGGAGCTGGACGAAACGGGCCGCACGCTGTTCAGCACCGCCGGCATCCACCCGCATGATGCCAGCCAGTGGACCGCCGACAGCGCCAGCCAACTGCGCGCGCTGCTGAGCGAACCGGAGGTGCGCGCGGTCGGCGAATGCGGCCTGGACTTCAATCGCGACTTCTCGCCACGCCCGCGTCAGGAGCAGGCCCTGGAAGAACAGCTGCAGCTCGCGGTGGAGCTGCACTTGCCGGTATTTCTCCACGAGCGCGACGCCGATGAGCGGCTGGTGGCGATCCTGCGCCCGTTCCGCGACCGACTCAAGGCCGCCGTGGTGCACTGCTTCACCGGCGACAAGCGGGCGCTCTACGCCTACCTCGATCTCGACCTGCACATCGGCATCACCGGCTGGATCTGTGACGAACGCCGCGGCACCCATCTGCATCCACTGGTACGCGAAATACCTGCAGGCCGCCTGATGCTCGAAAGCGACGCGCCCTACCTGCTGCCACGCTCGCTGCGGCCGAAGCCGAAGAGCGGCCACAACGAACCGGCCTACCTGCCGGAAGTCCTGCGCGAAGTGGCGCGCCATCGCGGCGAGAGCGAAGAGCACCTGGCGGCCCATACGACGCGGTGCGCGCGGGCCTTCTTCGGCCTGCCCGCACTCGACTGATTCACAAAATCCATTCAAGCTCCGCGCGTAGCGGCCGTTAAGCCTTGAGTCCACCGGAGCGACTGCAGCGCCCCGGCAATCACTACAGAAGAAGAGCAGTCATGGCAGTCTGGATTCGCGATCTCTCGCTGAAGTACAAGTTCTGGGCCCTCAACATGGTGACCTTCGTCATCGCACTATTGCTGGTGCTCTATGCCATCCAGCTGGAACAGGGCGCCCGCAGCGAGGATGCGCGAGCCACTGCCCAGGCCCGCGCCGAATTGCTGGCCGCTTGGCCGGCAGCCGCGACGTTGCCGCAGGGCCAGGACCTGATCGTCTTCCAGGCCGGTCAGCGCGCCGTGGTCGACGGCCAGCCCGTCGCCGACAGCGGCTGGACGCCACTGGCACACGACCGTCTGTTCGCCAGCACGCCGCTGACCGGCGCGCAGGTGGTTTCCCGACCCGATGGGCAGAAGCTCGCCGTCCTCGCCCGCACCCCAAGCGCCAGGGAGGTTCTCGGCCAGCACTTCTTCAGCTACGCCGGCGCGGTCGCGGTGCTCATGCTCGGCCTGCTCGCCGCCTCGCAACTGCTGATCCGCTTCCTGCTCAGCCACCTCAACACGCTCAAGGACGTCATGCTGCACGTGGAGCGCAGCGGCGACCTGCAAGCACGCGTGCCGCTGGACAGCCGCGACGAGGTCGGCCAGATGGCCAGCGCCTTCAACGCCATGCAGAGCGGCTACCAACGCGTCGTCGGCACCGTCGCCCAGGCCGCAGCGCGCCTCGACGAAGGCGCCAGCCGCCTGGCCGCGAGCATGGACGAGGTGCGCCAGGGCATGCTCGGCCAGCAGAGCGAGACCGACCAGGCCGCCACCGCCATCAACGAAATGAGCACCACCGTCTACCACATCGCCGAACATGCCGGCGATACCCGCGACCAGTCACAGAACGCCGACCGCCTGGCCGGCGACGGCCACCGTGTGGTCGGGCGCGTGGAGAAATCCATCTCCAGCCTGTCACAGGGCGTGCAGCAGACCGGCGAAATGATCGAGCAGCTCGCCGCCGACAGCCAGAAGATCAACGGCGTGGTCAGCGTCATCCACAGCATCGCCGAACAGACCAACCTGCTCGCGCTCAATGCCGCCATCGAAGCGGCACGCGCCGGCGAGATGGGCAGGGGCTTCGCCGTGGTCGCCGACGAGGTGCGCAACCTGGCCAGACGCGTGCAGGACTCGACCGACGAGATCACCCAGATGATCACCAATCTGCAGGCCATGACCCGCGATGCCGTGGAGTTCATGCAGGAGAGTTCGCTCAAGGCCGACGATTGCGTGCGCGAAGCGGGGGAAGCGGCCCTGGCGCTGGAGGCCATCACCGGCGCGGTGGCGCAGATGCGCGAGAGCAATACCCAGATCGCGGTCGCCGCCGAGCAGCAGAGCCAGGTCGCCGAAGAACTCAACCGCTCGGTGACCGGCATCCGCGACGTCACCGAACGGACCGTCGACCAGACCGTCGCCTCGGCCACCACCAGCGCGGAACTGGCGGCGCTGTCGGCCGAACTGAGCCGGGCCATCCATCAGCTGAAGCTCTGATCCCTCGCGCGTATTCGCAGAAGCGCGCCATGCGCGCGAATCGAGACTCGATATGCACTGGTGGGCTGAAGCCCACCCTACAGCAAGCGACGGGGCAGTTGCCCTGGTCCGGACCCTTCCCCAGCCCTGCGAACAAAGCCCATACAAAGGCGCGCCCACGCCTGCCTGCCAGGCCGCTGCAGTGCTGAATCACTGCCTCACCTGCCGCGCAAGAAAAGCGCGCACTCCTTTCGATAAGAGCACCACGATGGTGCACCCGTATCCCATCAGCTCGCTCCCAGCGTCCCGGAATACGGGCCTCCACCGCTTGGCACCGCTCTTGCTATGACCAGGGTGCAGGAAGCTGCAACTCATGGAACGAGAAAAATCTGAAATAGCCGACTAGGGTTCCGGCTCGCGTTGCGAGTGGCTGGTCCGAGAGTTGGCGACCTCCAGTGAGGTTACACGGCGGGACAAAAGCCCGGGAGAAGAGCGTCATGCCACGCAGCTCCTGCGCTATTCCCACACACTGGAGGGTTTGCCATGTGCCCATTCGAATCGGCTCTGCCGGTCACTGTCCTGCCGCATATTGGCGCATTAGCCGCTCGTAGCGCTATCAACCGCATGCCGCTCGCGGTGCCGGGGGCATGCCCATGCGCCTGATCAATCGCTCACCGAGCCGCAGTGGCTGGCTGGCACTGGCCGTACTGCCCTTCGTCCTGCTGCTGGCGCTCTACCTGACCCACTCGGCCCAGCGCCTGGAACTCAACCCCAACGACAAACTGCTGCCCAGCTTCGGCCAGATGAGCGCAGCCGTCGAACGCCTCGCCTTCACCCCCGACAAGCGTTCCGGCGACTACCTGTTCTGGCAGGACACCGCCTCCAGCCTGAAACGCCTCGGCACCGGCCTCGCCATCGCCGCTGTCGCCGGCCTCTGCCTGGGCGTCGCCGCCGGCACCCTGCCGCTGTTCGCGGCGCCGCTGTCGCCCTTGCTCACGGTGCTTTCGATGGTGCCGCCGCTGGCGATCCTGCCCATCCTGTTCATCGTCTTCGGTCTCGGCGAGCTGTCCAAGGTGATGCTGATCGTCATCGGCATCACGCCGATCCTGGCCCGCGACCTGGAACAGCGCGCCCGGGAAATCCCCCGCGAGCTGCTGATCAAGGCGCAGACCCTGGGCGCCAACACCTGGACGCTGATCCTGCGCCTGGTCCTGCCGCAGCTGATGCCGCGCCTGCTGATCAGCCTGCGCCTGGTGCTGGGTTCGGCCTGGCTGTTCCTCATCGCCGCCGAAGCCATCGCCTCCACCGACGGTCTGGGCTACCGCATCTTCCTCGTGCGCCGCTACATGGCGATGGACGTGATCCTGCCCTACGTAGCCTGGATCACCCTCCTGGCCTGGGCCATGGACTACCTGCTGCGGTGCCTCACCCGCCTGCTGTTCCCCTGGTACGAAGGAGCCAAGGCATGAGCGACAAGAAGAGCGAAGCCGGCGCATTCATCCAGGTCAAAAATGTCTGGCAGCAGTACGGTGACCAGGTGGTGCTGGAACGCCTGAACCTGAGCATCGCCGAAGGCGAGTTCTGCACCCTGGTCGGCGCCTCCGGCTGCGGCAAATCCACCTTTCTGCGGTTGCTGCTCGGCCAGGAAGCCCCCAGCCGCGGCGAAATCCTGCTGGACGGCCAGCCGCTGGCCGACGAGCCGGACGCCAGCCGTGGCGTGGTCTTCCAGCGCTACTCGGTGTTCCCGCACCTGTCGGTGCTGGACAACGTCACGCTCGGCCTGGAGCTGCCGCGCGCACCGCTGCTGGGCCGCCTGCTCGGCCGCGGCAAGCGCGACGCCCGCGAACAGGCGGCGCAGATGCTGCACAAGGTCGGCCTCGGCCACGCGCTGGACAAGTACCCGGCGCAGCTTTCCGGTGGCATGCAGCAGCGCCTGGCGATTGCCCAGGCACTGATCATGAAACCCCGCGTGCTGCTGCTCGACGAGCCCTTCGGCGCACTCGACCCGGGCATTCGCAAGGACATGCACGCGCTGCTGCTGGAACTGTGGCGGGAAACCCGGCTGACGGTGTTCATGGTCACCCACGACCTCTCGGAAGGCTTCACCCTCGGCAGCCGCATCCTGGTCTTCGACAAGCCGCGCATCGATCCCCACGCACCGGGCGCCTATGGCGCACGGGTGACCTACGACATTCCGCTGAACGATGGCCGCCGCGCACCCGCCGCTGCCGGCCCTTTTCGAACTGCCTATCAAGGAGCCTGACATGAGCGCTTCCCTCAGCCTGCGCCCGACTCTCTACGAGGAAGCCGTCCCCGGTGGCGGCCATACCTCCTTCGTGCTCAAGCGCGGCCAGTTGCTGCGCATCACCGACATCCAGGGCGGTGCCAACGTCAGCCTGCTGCTGTTCAACGCCCAGGAGAAGAGCGAACGGCTGAACCTGCCGGACACCCTCAAGTGCCAGCACACCGCCAAACTCACCGCCGGCCACTGCCTGTACTCGGACATGGGCCGCGTGCTCGCCGCGATCACCGCCGACACCTGCGGCTGGCACGACAGCTTCGGCGGCGTGCTGAATGCCGAGGAGGTGCGGGAAAAGTACGGCGAAGGCCGCTACCAGGAACTGCGCAACGGCTTCTTCCGCAACGGCACGGACAACCTGCTGGTGGAAATGGGCAAGTGGAACCTGAACGTCCAGGACCTGCTGATGGTGCTCAACCTGTTCAGCAAGGTCACCGTGGATGCCGACGGCGGCTTCGCCTTCGAGCCCGACAATTCCCGCGCCGGCGACTACGTCGAACTCTACGCGCCGATGGACACGCTGGTGGTGCTCACCGCCCTGCAGCACCCGCTGGATCCGAACCCGGCCTACGCGCCCAAGCCGGTGCAGCTCAGCTGGCAGAGGGTCGAGAGCGACGGCATCAGCGTGCTCTGCCGCACCTCGCGCCCGGAGAACGGCCGCGGCTTCCACAACACCGAACGGCTGTACATCTGAGGAGGATGCCGACATGACTATCGTGGAAAGCAGTCTGCACCCCGAAACGGCGGTGTTTCGCCATACCATCCCCGCCGGCGAGCCCTACCTCTTCGAGGTCAAGGCCGGCCAGACCCTGCGCCTGCTGGACGTCGAGGGCAACCAGGCCATCGACACCCTGTTCTTCGCCGCGAACAACCCACGCGAGCGCTTCGACCCGCAGCGCACCCTGCGCCGGCAGAACAAGGTCTACCTCACCACCGGCACGGTGCTCTATTCCAACCTCGGAAATCCGCTGGCGACCATCGTCGCCGACACCTGCGGCCGCCACGACACCCTCGGCGGCGCCTGCGCCCAGGAAAGCAACACCGTGCGCTACGCGCTGGACAAGCGCTACATGCACAGCTGCCGCGACAACTTCCTGCGCGCCAGCCTGCACGACGGCCGCCTGGGCAAGCGCGACATCGGTGCCAACATCAACTTCTTCATGAACGTCCCGGTGACGCCCGAAGGCGGCCTGACCTTCGAGGACGGCCTCTCCGCCCCGGGCAAGTACGTCGAACTGCGCGCCGAGATGGACGTGATCGTGCTGATCTCCAACTGCCCGCAGTTGAACAACCCGTGCAACGGCTGGAACCCGACCCCGGCCGAGGTGCTGGTGTGGGATTGAGGCAGCCGCAAGCGGCAAGCAGAGCAAGAGCAAAGCAAGCTCCGTAGGGTGGGCTTCAGCCCACCATGGGGGCCGAATCGCTGGCTGGTGGGCTGAAGCCCACCCTACGACTACGAACCCGACGCCAGCGGCTCAGGCCAGGGCAGAACAGCTTGTCGCTTGCAGCTTGAAGCTTGTCGCTATCCATCCCCCCGGACGGCCGGGGCGATGAACGAATGAAGGCGGGACGACCCGCCCAGCCCTTCGAGGGTAATGGAATGTTTGAAAAGCTCCTGATCGCCAACCGCGGCGCCATCGCCTGCCGCATCCTGCGCACCTTGAAGGCCCTGGACTGCCAGGGCGTGGCCGTCTACTCCGAGGCCGATGCCGCCAGCCTGCATATCCAGCAGGCCGATGAGGCGTATTCGCTGGGTGACGGTCCCGCTGCGCAAACCTATCTGCTGGTGGACAAGATCCTCGACGTCGCCCACAAGACCGGCGCCAAGGCCATCCACCCCGGCTACGGCTTTCTCTCGGAGAACGCCGCCTTCGCCGAAGCCTGCGAGGCGGCCGGTATCGCCTTCGTCGGCCCGACGCCCGAGCAGTTGCGGGTGTTCGGCCGCAAG
Organism: Pseudomonas lopnurensis; assembly: GCF_015070855.1. Taxonomy (GTDB): domain Bacteria; phylum Pseudomonadota; class Gammaproteobacteria; order Pseudomonadales; family Pseudomonadaceae; genus Stutzerimonas; species Stutzerimonas lopnurensis. The sequence continues at coordinate 7,768 of NZ_JADDIX010000015.1, read as the reverse complement.
CACACCGCCCGTGCCCTGGCCAAACAGCACGGTGTACCGATGCTCGAAGGCACCGAGTTGCTGGAAAACCTCGACGCGGCGCTGGCCGCAGGCGAAACGGTCGGCTACCCGGTGATGCTGAAAAGCACCGCCGGCGGCGGCGGCATCGGCATGCGCGTGTGCCGCTCGGCGACCGAACTGTCGGACGCCTTCGAAGCGGTCAAGCGGCTGGGGCAGAACAACTTCAGCGACTCGGGCGTGTTCATCGAAAAATACATCCAGCGCGCCCGCCACCTGGAGGTGCAGGTGTTCGGCGACGGCGCCGGCGAGGTGATCGCCCTCGGCGTGCGTGACTGCTCGGTGCAGCGGCGCAACCAGAAGGTGCTGGAGGAAACCCCGGCGCCGAACCTGCCGGCGGGCATGGCCGAAGCGTTGTGCGCGGCGGCGATCAAGCTGGCAAAAGCGGTCAACTACCGCAGCGCTGGCACCGTCGAGTTCGTCTACGACGCCGAGGCCCAGCACTTCTACTTCCTCGAAGTGAACACCCGCCTGCAGGTCGAGCACGGCGTCACCGAGCAGGTCTGGGGCGTCGACCTGGTGCGCTGGATGATCGAACTGGCCGCCGGCGACCTGCCGCCGCTGGCCGAACTGGTGAAGGATCTCAAGCCCAGCGGCCACGCCATCCAGGCGCGCCTGTACGCCGAGGATCCGGGCCGCGACTTCCAGCCGAGCCCGGGCCTCTTGACCGCCGTGGATTTTCCCGAGGCCGACGGCAAGACACTGCGCATCGATACCTGGGTCGAGGCCGGCTGCGAGATTCCGCCGTACTTCGACCCGATGATCGCCAAGCTCATCACCAGGGCGCCGGATCGCGAGGCGGCCCGCGCCGCGCTCGACGCCGCGCTGGGCGATTCCATCCTGTACGGCGTGGAGACCAACCGCGACTACCTGCGGCAGATCCTCGCCTACGCGCCCTTCGCCGAAGGCAACCCCTGGACCCGCTGCCTGGAAGGGCTGAGCTACCAGGCGACCACCTTCGAAGTGATCAGTGCCGGCACCCAGACCAGCGTGCAGGATTTCCCTGGCCGCCTCGGCTACTGGGCCGTGGGCGTGCCGCCGTCAGGCCCGATGGACAGCCGCGCGCTGCGCCTGGGCAACGCCCTGTTGGGCAACCCGGCCGATGCCGCGGGCCTGGAAATCACCATGAGCGGGCCGACCCTGCGCTTCAACTGCGACGCCGTGGTGGCGGTGACCGGCGCCGAGATTCCGGTCAGGCTCGACGACGTGCCGCAGCCCATGTGCACCGCCCTCTTCGTTCCGGCCGGCAGCACCCTGGCCATCGGCACCATCGCCGGCGCCGGTGCACGCAGCTACCTCTGCCTGCGCGGCGGTGTACAGGTGCCGGATTATCTGGGCAGCAGGAGCACCTTCACCCTCGGCCAGTTCGGCGGGCATGCCGGCCGCGCCCTGCGCGCCGGCGACGTGCTGCACCTTGCCCCGCTCGCCGACCCCACGGCCGGAGCCAGCCTGTCGCCCGCGCAGTGCAACGCGCTGCCGGCGGTGCGCGAACTCAGGGTTATCTATGGCCCGCACGGCGCGCCGGAATACTTCACCCAAGGTTATATCGAGACCTTCTTCGCCACCGACTGGGAAGTGCACTTCAACTCCAGCCGCACCGGCGTGCGCCTGATCGGCCCCAAGCCGGAATGGGTGCGCGACAGCGGCGGCGAGGCCGGCCTGCATCCCTCCAACATCCACGACAACCCCTACGCCATCGGTGCGGTGGACTTCACCGGCGACATGCCGGTGATCCTCGGCCCGGACGGCCCGAGCCTGGGCGGCTTCGTCTGCCCGGTGACCATCATCGAGGCCGACCTCTGGCAGCTCGGCCAACTGAAAGCCGGCGACAAGGTGCGCTTCGTGCCGGTGGATATCGCCACGGCGCGGGAGTTGGCCAAGGCGCTGGATGAGGAATGCACCCGCTTTTGTAGGAGCGAGCTTGCTCGCGAAGGCTTCACCTCCGAGGTCGACCGGTTCGCGAGCGAGGGCTACGGCGCCCCCCTCGCTCCTACGATGACGGCAAGGGCTTCGGCCCTCACCTCCCCCATCATCCTCGACCTCGGCCAGGCCGACACCCGCCTGGTGGCACGCCTGTCCGGCGACACCCACCTGCTGCTGGAAATCGGCCAGCCCGAGTTGGACCTGGTGCTGCGCTTTCGCGGCCACGCGTTGATGCAGGCGCTGCAAGCCAAGGCGCTGGCGGGCGTAATCGACCTGACACCCGGCATCCGTTCGCTGCAGGTGCACTACCAGCCGGAAACCCTGCCGTTGCAGACGCTGCTCGACACCGTCGCCGGCCTGTGGGACGCGGTGTGCTCGGCGCGCGACCTCAAGGTCCCCTCGCGTATCGTGCACCTGCCGTTGTCCTGGGACGACCCGGCCTGCCAGCGGGCCATCGAGAAGTACATGACCACGGTGCGCAAGGACGCCCCCTGGTGCCCGAGCAACCTGGAGTTCATTCGCCGCATCAACGACCTGCCGAACCTCGACGCGGTGCATCGCACGGTGTTCGAGGCCAGCTACCTGGTGATGGGCCTGGGCGACGTCTACCTCGGGGCGCCGGTGGCCACCCCGCTGGACCCACGACACCGGCTGGTCACCACCAAGTACAACCCGGCACGCACCTGGACCGCGGAAAACTCGGTGGGCATCGGCGGCGCCTACATGTGCGTGTACGGCATGGAAGGCCCCGGCGGCTACCAGTTCGTCGGTCGCACCCTGCAGATGTGGAACCGCTACCGCGCGGTCGCGGCGTTCGGTGGCCAGCCCTGGCTGCTGCGCTTCTTCGACCAGATCCGCTTCTACCCGGTCTCGGCTGAAGAACTGCTGAAGATCCGCCGCGACTTCCCGCTGGGGCGCTACCCGCTGAAGATCGAGGAGACCGAGTTGCGGCTGTCCGACTACCAGGCCTTCCTCGACCGCGAAGCCGAGGGCATCGACGCCTTCCGCACCCAGCAGCGCGCCGCCTTCGACGCCGAGCGCCAGCGCTGGATTGCCTCCGGCCAGGCACATTTCGAGAGCGAGGAAGTCGCCGCCGACCTCGGCGAAGACACCCCGCTCGGCACCGGTGAGCACGGCATCGAAAGCCACATCGCCGGCAACCTCTGGCAGGTCTCGGTCGCCGAGGGCGAGCGAGTGGAAGCCGGCGACGTGCTGGTGATCCTCGAAAGCATGAAGATGGAAATCCCGCTCACCGCCCCGGTCGCCGGCGTGGTGAAGGAGGTCCGCGTGCAACCCGGCTCGCCCGTGCGCGCCGGCCAGCGCGTGGTGGTGATCGAGGAAGCCTGACGCCGAACAACGTAGGGTGGATCACGCTTCACCGATCCACCAACCGGCCCGCAGGGCCGGCCCGAACATCAACGGTGGAAAAGGCTGCGCCGTTTTCCACCCTACGAAGGACACGAGCATGAACGACACATTCGACCTGCGCCTCGACACCCTGCGCGCCGCCTATGTCGCCGGTGAAACCACCCCGCGCCGGCTGATCGCCGAACTGCGCGACAAGGCCGCCGCCCTCAATCCCGAATTCAAGCTGTTCATCCACCTGCTGACCACCGAGGAGCTGGAACCCTACCTCGCCGCCCTCGACGGCAAGTCGCCCGCCGAGCTGCCGCTCTACGGCATCCCCTTCGCCATCAAGGACAACATCGACCTGGCCGGCATCCCCACCACCGCCGCCTGCCCGGCCTTCGCCTACATGCCCGAGACCAGCGCGACCCTCGTCGAGCAACTGATCGCCCTCGGCGCCGTGCCGCTGGGCAAGTGCAACCTCGATCAGTTCGCCACCGGCCTCAACGGCACCCGCTCGCCCTACGGCGAATGCCGCAACAGCGTGCACCCGGACTACCCGTCCGGCGGCTCCAGCGCCGGCTCCTCGCTGGCCGTGGCGCTGGGCGTGGCCAGCTTCGCGCTGGGCACCGACACCGCCGGTTCCGGCCGGGTGCCGGCGGCGCTGAACAACCTGGTGGGCCTCAAGGCCAGCAAGGGCCTGGCCTCCACCGCCGGCGTGGTGCCGGCCTGCCGCACGCTCGATTGCGTCACCTACTTCACCGCCACCGCCGCCGAGGCCAGCCAGTTGCTGGCGCTGACCGCCCGGCTCGACCCGCGCGACGAATACAGCCGCGCCAACCCGGCGTGGAACGACGGCTCGGCCTTCGGCAAGGTCGCCCGCTTCCGCTTCGGCGTGCCGAAGCCGCTGGAGTTTCTCGGCTGCCCGCAAAGCCCCGCGCTGTTCGCCGCCACCGTCGAGCAACTGCAGGCAATCGGCGGCGAACGGGTGGAGATCGACTTCGCGCCCTTCCTCGAAGCCGCCCGCCTGCTCTACGAAGGCCCCTGGGTCGCCGAGCGCTACAGCGTCGCCGGCGAGCTGATCGAACAACAGCCCGACGCCGTGCTGCCGGTGATCAAGGCCGTGCTGGAAAAGGCGCCCGGCACCACCGCCGTGCAACTGTTCCGCGCCCAGTACCGCCTGCAGCAGCTCAAGGCCATCTGCGACCGGATCATGGCCGAGGTGGACTGCGTGCTCACCCCGGCCTATCCGCGCCCGGTGACCCTGGACGAGCTGCATGCCGAGCCGGTCAAGCGCAACTCGGACCTGGGCTACTACACCAACTTCATGAACATGCTGGACTATGCCGCGGTGGCGGTACCGGCCGGGGTCATGGACAACGGCCTGCCCTGGGGCGTGACCCTGTTCGGCCGGGTGTTCACCGACCAGTACCTGCTGAGCCTGGCCGACGCCCTGCAGCGCCGGACCGCGCTGCCGCTGATCGGCGGCAACGCCTTCGTCACCCCCGCGCCGACCACGCCGGCGCGCAACGACCGCGCCCGTATCGTCGTCTGCGGTGCGCACCTGGATGGCCTGCCGCTGAACGGGCAGCTCAGGCAGCGCAGCGGCCGGCTGCTCGAATCCACCCAGAGTTCGCCGGACTACCGGCTCTACGCCCTGGCCGGCGGCCCGCCGTTGCGCCCAGGCATGGTGCGCGTCGCCGAGGGCGGTACGGCGATCGAGGTGGAGGTCTGGGAGATTCCCGGCAGCGAGCTCGGCTCCTTCCTCACCGGCATCCCTGCGCCGCTCGGCCTGGGCAAGGTGCAGCTGGCCGACGGGCGCTGGGAGACCGGGTTCATCTGCGAACCCTATGGCCTGGAGGGTGCACAGGACATCAGCGCATTCGGCGGCTGGCGCGCCTACCTGAAGAGCCGGGGCTGAGCGCCCCGGTCACCACGTTCGGAATCCTGCATCCTCAGGCGAAGAAATGTTTTCATGCCCACCGTTTGGCTCGGTGCCGGCCATGTTCGGCGGGTTATAACCCGCCCTGCATTCGGCTGAAGCGCCCCGACTGGGACGCGATCATCCCTGAGCCAGCTTGCTGGCGATCCGTCGACCAACCGCCAGCAAGAACCAGGCATCCCCCAGGCTCTTCCCCCCAACGGCCCGGAACATCCGTTCGGCGCTGTCCTCCCATGCAATACCCGGCCGATCTCGGCCTCGACTGCATCGTAAGGAGGACCGCCATGCGCATCACCCTGCCACGTATCGGTCTCGGCGGCGCGCCGCTGGGCAACATGTTCCACCCGATCAGCGAAGAAACCGCCGACGCCACGCTCGATGCCGCGTGGGACGCGGGTTTCCGCTACTACGACGTATCCCCGCATTACGGTGCCGGCCTCGCCGAAGCCCGCTTCGGACGCCTGCTCAGCCACAAGCCGCGCGACGAATTCGTGCTGAGCAGCAAGGTCGGCCGCCTGCTACGGCCGAGCGACCAGCCGGAAAACGCCAAGCCCTTCGTCGACGAACTGCCCAACGAACGCGTGCCGGACTATTCCGCCGACGGCGCGCGCCGCTCCATCGAGGACAGCCTCAAGCGCATGGGTGTCGATCGCCTCGACCTGGTGTTCATCCACGACGTCTCCGAGGATCAATGGGGCCCGCAGTGGCGCGATTACTTCCAGCAGGCCATGAACGGCGCGGCCAAGGCGCTCACGCAGATGCGCGAGGAAGGCGCGATCCGCGGCTGGGGCCTGGGGGTCAATCTGGTCGAGCCGTGCCGCATGGCCCTGGAGCAGAGCGACCCGGACCTGTTCCTGCTGGCGGGGCGCTATTCGCTGCTGGAGCACGACGAAGCGCTGGATACGCTCTTCCCGGCCTGCCGCGAGCGTGGCGTCGGCATCGTCGTCGGCGGGCCGTTCAACTCCGGCGTGCTGGCCGGCGGCAGCCACTACGAATACGACCAGATCCCGGCGGCCATCAGCGAACGCAAGCAGCGACTGGAGGCCATCGCCGAACGCCACGGGGTCGACCTGCGCACCGCCGCCCTGCACTTCTGCCTGGCCAATCCGGTGGTGGCTTCGGTCATTCCCGGCACGGCAAACCCCGCGCGGCCGCAACAGTACATGGACTATTTCAACGCCCAGGTGCCCGCCGAGTTCTGGCGGGACCTGGTCGACCAAGGCCTGTTGCGCGCGGACGTACCGCTGCCAACGTGAAGCATCGCAGACATATCGCCCCCGCTTCGGCCGCGAGAACCCGCCGCATCGGCAGGAGCGCGGCCGAAGCGCGAGCAGGCGCTCATACCGCATCCGCAAGGTCGAAGCCGCGGATATCGAAGTAGCGCTGCCCGCCCAATGCCTTCGCCGAGCGCTGGGCCGTGCTCTGTACCAACTGGTCGTGGACGAAGTGGCCGAACAACAGGCTCACCTCGTCCGGCAGCGGCTGGGGTCGTTCGTTGAACCACTCGTGATCCAGCAGTACGTTCCACACGTCGAGTTGCCGCGCGCCGCCCGCCGCCGCGTAAGCGTACTCCGCCCGGGCGGCGCGCATGCGGCGGGCCTCGCTGTCCACGTCCTCCAGCCAGCCCAGTTGCGCCCGCAGCGCCTCGCGTTCGGCCTGCAGCGCCCCGCTGCGTTCGAGGCGGGCCAGTTTGTGCTCCCGGCTTTCCTGCGGGAGCCCAAGCAGGCCGCGGCCATTGCCTGACTGGAACTGGCTGGCATGCAGGCGATCCTCCTCTTCGCCGATCTCGCGCAGGCGCTGCGCATAGGGTCGCCAGAGCGCCGCCAACCAGCGGATATACAGGCGCATATGGCCGAGGAAGAGGCCCTGCTGGCCCAGACCCAGCCCACGCAGTTGCGCGATGCTGAGTTCCGCCGCGCGCTGGTAGTGCCTGACCAGTGCATGGGCGTTCTTGCCGGCGATATGGTCGTTGAAGGTGAACAAGGCGGCGGTATCGGCATCCTTTTCATGCAGATCTTCGAGATGAGGGAAAGGCACACCGGCGCGGAACGCCGCCTGGTACATGCGGTGCAGGCTGACCAGCGCCAGTTCGGCGCTGGGCTTCTGCTCGCCGGGCAACAGGCTACCGCCGACGTCCTCGCTGACGCCGGGCATCAACTCCTCGCGCCATTTCGGATTACCCGTGCCAAGCAGATGGGCGCGACGATAGAAACGCCGTTCATGGGCCGCGACCAGATGCAAGGCCTGGCGTACCTGTGGGGGCAGGCCATCGGCATTGCCCAGCACGTTACGCAACGGGCCGAGCAGCAACTCGTCGAGTAGCGGAACCTCGATATGGCTGCGATCCACCGCATCGAACAAGCCGGCGAACAGCACCACCAGACGAATGCCCTGGTACTCCACCTTCTCGCCATCGATCAGGCAGCGCGCCAGCAGGCGGTGCAGAAAGCCACGTGCCAGGGTGACGCCGTAGTCGAAGCCATGGACCGACAGTTCGAT
>NZ_JADDIX010000014.1 GCF_015070855.1 Pseudomonas lopnurensis | reverse complement strand
TAACACTTCCCCTTGCCGGGTGTGTAGAGGACTTTCACCTCCAAGTCATCCAGCTCACCACCACAGTGAACCGAACAGCGCCAGTCACGGCGCTACGCGCCATGCCTGGCGCACCATGAAAAAGGCCCCGCACAAGCGGGGCCTTTTTTGTCCGGTACTCAGTGCCAGTTGCGCAGGTCTCTATCCTTGGTTTCCGGCATCAGGAACAGGCCGATGAGGAATGTCATCACCGCCACGATGATCGGATACCACAGGCCGTAGTAGATGTTACCGGTGGCGGCCACCATGGCGAAGGCGGTGGTCGGCAGGAAGCCGCCGAACCAGCCGTTGCCGATATGGTAGGGCAGCGACATCGCCGTGTAGCGGATGCGCGTCGGGAACAGTTCCACCAGCAGGGCCGCGATCGGGCCATAGACCATGGTCACGAACAGCACCAGCACGGTCAGCAACAGCACCACCATCGGCTTGTTGATCTGCTCGGGGTTGGCCTTGGCCGGATAACCGGCGGCGCGAATCACATCGGTCATACTGGCGTTGAAGGCGTCGGAGCGGGCCTGGAGCTGATTGGCGGGCAGGCCGGCACCAGCGAAGGAGGCGATCACCTGATCGCCGACCCTGATGCTGGCCACGGTACCGGCCGGAGCCGCCTCGTTCGAATAGTTCACCGAATTGCGCGCCAGGAAGCTCTTGGCGATATCGCAGGAAGTGACGAACTTCGAGGTGCCCACCGGATTGAACTGGAACGAGCACTCGCTCGGGTCCGCCACCACGGTTACCGGCGCCGAGGCCTGGGCATGCTCGAGTGCCGGATTGGCATAGTGGGTGATCAGGCTGAACAGCGGGAAATAGGTCAGCGCCGCGACCAGGCAACCACCGAGGATGATCGGCTTGCGTCCGACCTTGTCGGAGAGCCAGCCGAAGACGACGAAGAACGGCGTGCCGATCAGCAGCGAGAGGGCGATCAGGATGTTGGCCGTCGCGCCGTCCACCTTCAGCGTCTGGGTCAGGAAGAACAACGCATAGAACTGGCCGGTGTACCACACCACCGCCTGCCCCGCGGTGCCGCCAAACAAGGCGATCAGCGCCACCTTGGCATTTTCCCAGCGACCGAAGGCTTCGGTCAGCGGCGCCTTGGAGGTCTTGCCCTCCTCCTTCATGCGCTTGAACACCGGGCTCTCGTTGAGGGTCAGGCGGATCCACACCGAGATGCCGAGCAGCACGATGGACAGCAGGAAGGGAATGCGCCAGCCCCAGGCCGCGAACGCCTCCTCGCCGAGCCAGGTGCGGGTGCCGAGGATCACCAGCAGCGACAGGAACAGGCCGAGCGTCGCAGTGGTCTGGATCCACGAGGTGTAGAACCCGCGCCGGCCATGCGGCGAGTGCTCGGCGACGTAGGTCGCCGCGCCGCCATACTCGCCACCGAGCGCCAATCCCTGGAACAGCCGCAGGACGATGAGGATGATCGGCGCCGCGATGCCCCAGGCCGCGTAGGACGGCAGGATGCCGACGATGAAGGTCGACAGGCCCATGATCATGATGGTGATGAGGAAGGTGTACTTGCGACCGACCAGATCGCCCAGGCGGCCGAAGAAGATCGCGCCGAACGGCCTGACCGCGAAACCGGCGGCGAAGGCCATGAGTGCGAAGATGAAGGCCGCCGTGGGGTTGACGCCCGAGAAGAACTGCGCCGCGATGATCGCGGAAAGCGAACCGTATAGATAGAAGTCGTACCATTCGAAAACGGTACCCAGGGAAGAAGCGAAAATGACCTTGCGCTCTTCCGCCGTCATTGGCCGGGCCGGTGGATGTCCGGCGCCCTCTGCTGTTGCTACGCTCATGGCTGCCTCCGTGACATCCGCCAAGGAGCGCGAATCGCCCCTAGTCGGACGTCGTTTGTTGTGGTTGTTCTGTCGAAGGCTAGACACGGCCAGAAGAGTCGTTACTAGACGTTAGTCTCATTTCTATAAAATCGCTGAACGGCCCGCCATACGGGGCCTTCCACCGATTTCCCGAGCCGGATATCGGGGCTGTCGCAGCGATTCGCGGCATCGGGCAGGCGCAAGGACACCGCTCGTCGGATGATGGAAATCCGAGCAGTCAGGCCAGCCCCATCCGGACAACGACAACCGCAACGCCGAGGGAGGTTCCGGCTGCCCCACTTCCGTAAGGATTCGCCGCAACGGCTGCTGCCGGCACGACGATCAGGCTATCGCCGCATCGCTCGCGAACCAGGCCAGAACCGAACGGAGCAGTGCCGCGGAATGCGCGCGGCGGCAAGTTTTATCGCTGCCGCGCGCATTACAGCCAGGTGGCGGCAAGGGTATAATCCGCCGTCACACACATGAACGGACTTCTCTCGTGGGTCGGCTCCGGATTGCCATAGTTTTCATCGTCGGCCTGCTGCTGATCGACCTGATCCCGCTGTCGGCCCAGGCGTCCAGCGGTCAATCGCCGCCCACGCCCATCCTGGCCGCCGAGGCCGATTCCGTCCCGCAGAACTGGCGGATCCTGATCGACCAGTCCAGCCGCCTGACACTCGATGAAGTGGTGTCCCAGCGCTCCCTGTTCCAGCGCCTGGAAAAGCTCTCCTACAGCGCCCCGGCCAGCGACCAGGCCGTCTGGCTGCAGGTCAGCCTGCCGCCCCTGACCAAGCCCAAGTGGCTCTGGCTGTTCGCGCCACGCGTGCAGTATCTCGACTTCTACCTGTTGCACGACGGCCGTCTTGAGCAGCACATGGCGACCGGCGAACAACGCCCGCTGAGCGCTCGTCCGTTGCCCAGCCGCGCCTACCTGTTCGCCCTGCCCAACGACGGGCAGCCACGCGAGGCCTACATCCGCCTGCAATCCATCCACCCGGTGATGACCTGGTTCAAGACCGTCGACGACAGCGGACTGGTCAGCCAGACCAAGCCGGCCTATCTGTTCGGCGCCCTGTTCGGCGCGCTGGCCTTGCTGATGGTCTACAACCTGCTGCGCTTCGCCTACACCCTCAGCTACACCCATATCTGGCTGAGCCTGCTGCACGGCGCCCTGCTGGCCTGCGCGATAGCCAATCTCGGCGTGCTGGCCGTGTGGGCACCCGGGCTGACCTACAGCCAGCCACTGATCGCCGACCTCTCGGCGCTGGCCGCCAGCGCGGCCCTGCTCGGCTTCACCCTGGGTTTCTTCCAGCGGCGCCAGCGCAGTTGGATCACCTGGCTGCTGGGCCTCGAACTCAATCTGGTGCTGGCCCTGATCGGCAGTATCCTGCTCGGTCAATGGCTGTGGCACAGCTGGCTGATCTACTCGCTGGTGCTGCTGGCCGCGTTCAGCGCGCTGCTCGTCGCGCTCTACCATTGGCGCCAGGGCTATCGGCCGGCGCGCCTGCTGGTGGTCGGGCTGCTGCTGTTCAATGCCGGCATGGTGTTCTTCATGCCGATGCTGCTCGGCTTCGACCAGCTCGATCCGGGCTGGCTCACCGGCGGGTTGTTCAGCCTGGCGACGTTCGGCGGCCTGATGCTCAGCTTCGCCCTGCTCGAACGCCAGCGGCAACAGCAGTCCGACAGCCGCACCCAGTACACCGCCGAAGCGGTGAGCAGCGCCGAATTGAAGACCAAGGCCGACTTCCTCTCGAAGATCAGCCACGAGCTGCGCACGCCGATGAACGGTGTGCTGGGCATGAGCGAGCTGCTGCTCGGCACCTCGCTGTCGGCCAAGCAGCGCGACTACGTGCAGACCATCCACAGCTCCGGCAACGAGCTGCTCAACCTGATCAACGAGATTCTCGACATTTCCAAGCTGGAGTCGGGGCAGATCGAGCTCGACGACGTGCAATTCGACCTCAATGCGCTGATCGAGGACTGCCTGAGCATCTTCCGTGCCAAGGCCGAGCAGCAGAAAGTCGAACTGATCAGCTTCATCCAGCCGCAGCTGCCGCAGGTGGTCGCCGGCGACCCGACGCGCCTGCGCCAGGCGCTGCTCAACCTGCTGGAGAACGCCTTCAAGCAGACCGATGAAGGCGAAGTGCTGCTGATCGCCGCCGTCGACGGCCCGCTGGACGATCCGCGCCTGCGCATCACCGTACAGGACAGCGGACGGCCGCTGGAGGCCTACGAACGCGATGCGCTGCTCAACGCCGCGGTGGACAGCCATGACTTTCTTGCCGCCACGCGCCACGGCGGCCGCCTGGGCCTGATCATCGCCCGCCAGTTGGTGCAATTGATGGATGGCGACTTCGGCATCCAGACCGGTGCGACCCAGGGCAATACCCTGTGGATCAGCCTGCCGCTGGCCAGCGAGGGCCTGGCGCAGAACAATGCCGACCTGGACGGCCCGCTGCAGGGCACCCGGCTGCTGATCGTCGATGACAACGACACCTGCCGCAAGGTGCTGGTCCAGCAGTGCAGCGGCTGGGGGCTGGAAGTCAGCGCCGTGGCCTCCGGCAAGGAAGCGCTGGCGCTGCTGCGGACCAAGGCCCACCTGAAGGAATATTTCGATGTCGTCCTGCTCGACCAGGACATGCCGGGCATGACCGGCATGCAGCTGGCGAGCAAGATCAAGGAAGATTTCAGCCTCAACCACGACATCCTGCTGATCATGCTGACCGGAATGAGCAGCGCGCCGAGCAAGATCATCGCGCGCAACGCCGGCATCAAGCGCATCCTCGCCAAGCCGGTGGCCGGTTATACGCTCAAGACCACGCTCGCCGACGAACTGGCCCAGCGCCACCAGGGCACCTCCCAACGCCCCACGACAGCGCCACAGCCGTCGACACCACGGGAGATTCCGGAGGACTTCCGCATCCTGGTGGCCGAAGACAACAGCATTTCGACCAAGGTCATCCGCGGCATGCTGAACAAGCTGAACCTGCAGCCGGACACCGCCAGCAATGGTGAGGAGGCGCTGGCGGCGATCAAGGCGCGGCCATACGACCTGGTGCTGATGGACTGCGAGATGCCGGTGCTCGACGGCTTCCACGCCACGCGCCAACTGCGCGAGTGGGAAGCAGCCGTAGCGCGCCCGCGCACGCCGGTGGTGGCGCTGACCGCGCACATCCTCAGCGAGCACCGCGAGCGGGCGCGCGAGGCCGGTATGGACGGCCATATGGCCAAGCCGGTCGAGCTGTCGCAGCTACGCGAGTTGATCGACCACTGGGTACGGGTCAAACAGGCCGAGAGTGTTCATTGATCGGCTGGGTTGCCTGGCGATTGTGGGGAATGCCAGGGCCGGTTGCCGGAAGCAACGAGAACGTGACTCGGCCGGGCCGAAACCAGAAGCGTCAGAGAACGGTTTGGCGCCGCAACACCAAACGTGCCAATCCGGCATCACCCCATTTTCCTCGCAAAACGCGATCGCCCATCAATTCAGCGCCCTCACTTCGCTGATCAGCAACCCGCTCTTCGGCTGCGCCGGCATACGCGTCAGATCGACGCGCAGATCCTGCGCCGGCACCTCATAGGTCATCTCCCGCGTCAGGATCCGCAACGCCGCCTTCAGCAGCTCGATGGCCAGCGGTTCGCCCGGGCAGCGATGCCCCGCGGCCGGATCGCCGCCTCCCTGGGTCACGAAAGTGAAGGGATTGCCGTCCCAGTCGCGAAAACGCTCCGGCCGGAAGCGCTCCGGTTCGTCCCAGCGGCCCACCTCGCGGTTGGTGCCCCAGAGATCGAGCAGTACCCGCGTGCCCTTGGGAAAGCGGTAGCCCTGCCAGGTAAAGGCCTCGCGCACACGCGCCGCCATGAACGGAAAGAAGGCATACAGTCGCCGCACTTCCTGGGCGAACGGCTCCAGTTCGGCGTCATCGTCACGTAGCCGCTCGCGCCATTCGGGGTGTGTCAGCAGTTCCAGTGCGGCGAAGACGATGAAGCGGGAAACGGCCACGGTGGGGCGCAGCAGGTTGAGCAGTTCCACGGCGGCGACATGGGTTTGCAGGGGCTTGCCATCGGCATCGAGGTGTCGCGCCACCGCCATCAACGCGCATTGCGGGTCGACCATCAGCTGTCCGGCGCGAACCTGCTCGACCAGCCCGCCGGCCCAGGCCTCGGCTTCGCGACGCGCGCGGCGCGCCTGCAGCTGCCGTGCGCCGACGCCGCCCGCGCCATCGATCATGCTGGCCAGCTGATCCCGGCGGGCTTCCAGCTCGCTCTCGGCCAGCGGCACGCCGGCCCACAGGCAGACGCTGCGGGCAAGGATCGTCTGCAACTGTTCCAGCAGCACCAGCCGCTCCATCTGCGACCACGGGCCCAGCGCCGAGCGCCAGTCCTGCTCGACCAGTTGCACCAGGCGGTCGACCTCGGTCGGTGCCAGCAGCTGCAAAAACATCCGTTTACGTTGTCGATGCGCCTCGCCATCGAGTCCCTGCACGCCCCCTTGGCCGGTCAGGGTCTTCGTCAGGATCCGCGGCGCCGCATGAGCACGCTGCATGTACCGCTCGTCATAGAACAGGCGGGCCGCATCTTCCCCGCTGATGCAGATGGTGTTCTGCATCAGCAGCCGCGTCTGGAAGATGTTGCTGTGCAGATGCCGACAGCGATCACGGATGAAGGGATAGCCTTCGCCCAGCAGTGAAAGTGAACTCTCGAAACGATTGGCACGGGGGATCTCGGGCATTTCAATGCCTCCGGGAAATGGCTGGTGCATAATCGACAACCTCCGCCGTGGAGGGTTGCCTGCATGGCGCGCGGCCCCGCGGAAACTGAACAAAATCGACCTGCTGCTGCCGATTATCTGTACAGCCCGAAGCATGCGAAGGTGTCAGCCTGGCTATGGCTCGCTCGTGGGTGTTAAGAACCTGCCCAGGATCTGCTGCGCGTCGGCCCTGCTGCGTTAGAAACAGGCTGGAGCGCCAGCCCGGTCGGAGGCCGCTTGCGGCTAACGCCCTTCAGTGCGCCCCCCAAGGGACGAGCGAAGCGAGTCATGCTCATTCACATCAGTAAACTGCGCTTGCTCGCCTGTTTGATTCGCGGGTGCTCAGCCTTCGGCGGTTATTCCCGTTGGACGTTGCGCCTTGCAGGGCACCAGCTCGCGAGATCGTAAAACAGGCTCTGCGGCCTGCCAGCGGAGGCGCTGCTCAACCAGCCCAAGCAAGGAACCAGAGATGATGAAGAGGAGCGATGTCGCCTGGACCCTGGTCGGGGTCACGGCAGTGCTGCTGTCCGGTTATCTGCTGTATCAGGAGGTGCGCAACATCTCCCTCGCCGAGCTGGCCGACAGCCTGCAGGCCATCGGCACCCCCCAGTGGCTGCTGGCCGGTCTGGCGACGCTCGGCGCCTACGCCGCCCTGGCCTGGTACGACCGCATCGCGATGGCGCATCTGGGCAAGAAGATTTCCTGGTGGTTCATCGCGCTGTGCTCGTTCACCACCTACGCCCTGGCGCACAACATCGGCGCCTCGGTATTCTCCGGCGCGCTGGTGCGCTACCGGGCATATCGCAGCAAAGGGCTGACGCCACAGGAAATCGGCATTCTCATCATCTTCTGCTCGCTGACCTTCACCCTCGGCACCCTGCTGTCGGCCGGCTGCGTGCTGGTGCTGCAACCGCAATTGCTGGCGCGCATCGTCGAAGGGCCGCCCTGGGTGTCCGTGGCCATCGGCGCGACGCTGCTCGCGCTCATCGGCCTCTATGCATTCGGCGCCTGGCGCCAGTTGCCACCCTGGCGACTGGGCAAGTGGCACATCGAGTATCCGCGGCTGACGATCGTCGCGCGACAGTTGCTTGCCGGCCCCCTGGAACTGCTCTGCGCCGCGGCGATCATCTACTTCGCCCTGCCAGCCGAGCACAACCCCGGCTACCTGACGGTGCTCGGCGTGTTCCTCGCCTCCTTCTCGCTGGCGCTGCTCTCGCATGCGCCGGGCGGGCTGGGCGTGCTGGAAGTGACGTTCCTCGCTGCCCTGCCGGAATTGCCGACGGTCGATGTGCTGGCGGCGCTGATCGTATTCCGCGGTTTCTACCTGCTGCTGCCCTTTGCGCTGGCGATACTGATGGTGCTGCTGTTCGAGTACGGCCAGTGGTCCGCCAAGCAGAGCGAAACGTCCGGTCGCTGACGCCGTGCCCGTCGATCGATCACATGCCGCGTCTGCATCCCGACGAACTGGCTATGGCGAAGACGCCCCACACAGGCGATCATGGAGCCCTCTCAAAAGCCAATCGATGACATGACCGAAGCCGCCCATACCCACGCCGAACACAAACCACGCCCGCTGATCGACCTCGCCGTCAGTATCCTGATTCCCTCGCTGATCCTGATGAAGCTCAGCGGCGAGCAGCGCCTGGGCGCCGACGGCGCGCTGCTGCTGGCCCTGGCCTTCCCCTTGGGCTGGGGCCTGTGGGAGCTGACCAAGTACCGCAAGTTCAACTGGATCGCCCTGCTCGGGCTGATCAGCGTCCTGCTCACCGGCAGCATTGGCCTGCTGCAGCTGGACACCCAGTGGCTGGCGATCAAGGAAGCCGCAGTGCCGGGCATCATCGGCATCGCCGTGCTCGTCTCGACGCGAACCCGCTACCCGCTGATCCGCACCCTGCTCTACAACCCGAAGGTGCTCAACATCGACAAGATCCACGAGCAACTGGAGCGCAACGGCCAGGTCGAGCATTTCGAGACGCGCCTGTCGCGAGCGACCTACCTGCTCAGCGGCACCTTCTTCTTCTCCTCGTTCATGAACTACGTGCTGGCCAAGTGGATCGTCAACAGCCCCGCCGGCAGCGAGGCATTCAATGCCGAACTGGGCCGCATGAACCTGCTCAGCTATCCGATGATCGCGATCCCCAGCATGCTGATGATGATGGCGATCTTCTTCTACCTCTGGCGCACCATCCACGGCCTGACCGGTCTGCGCCTGGAGGACATCATGGCGACCACCGCGCACGAGCGGAAGGCCGAAGAATAGCGAATGAAAAATCGGGCGACCCGGAGTCGTCCGGGCCGCCCGATTGCGTTTGCCCCTGCCCTGTCAGAACAGCAGCTTGAAGATTCCGATCACCACGATCAGGCCGATGATGAAGATGATGCCTGCGGTTCCGCCGATGAATTTCAGCATGCTGTGTCTCCCGTTTTTTCAAGGCTGTGATTTTTGTGACAGCACCGTCCCGGGGGCGTTCGTCCAGCCAGGCGGGCCGTTCGCCCGCGGCACACAGCTCAAGCGGCCATCAGCAGCATCCAGAGCGGCAGGCTGACCGCAGCCAGCACGGTGGAGAGAAACACCGTCGAGCTGACGGCTCGGGTGTCATCGGCATGCTTGACGAACGCCAGCACGTTCACGCCGCTCGGGCAGGCCGCGAGCAGCACCAGCACGCTGCGAGCCGCGTGGCTGAGCCCGGGCAGCCAGCCGCTGAACCACCAGACCAGCAGCGGGAATAGCGCCAGCTTGACCAGTGTCAACCCCAGCACCGTGCCTCCGGGTCGCAGCCGATAGCGCGACAGGCTGACGCCCAGCACCAGCAACGCGCAGGGCAGCGCCGCCTGCGCCAGCCATCCGGCCATGCGCCAGAACGGCTCCGGCAACTCGAGCCCGGACAGGTTGAGCAGCGCACCGAGCAGCAGGCCGACGACCAGCGGATTGGCCAGGTTCTTCAGCAGCGCCGCAACGCTGACTTTGTCGCCCGCGCCGAAGGCCGCATAGAAACTCTGCAGCGAGAACAGCACCAGGCTGTGGAAGACCAGGATCGCGAACACGTAGACCAGGCTGTGCGCACCCAGCAAGGTGGCCACCAGCGGGATGCCGATCAGCACGTTGTTCGAATAGGCGGCCGTCAGCCCCAGCGGCGTCGCCCGGCCGCGCACGCGATGGGCGTTCAGATTGACCAGGCCGAAGACCAGCAGCACCGGCCCGAAGTACGCCAGCAACAGCATCGACGACATGCCGTCGCTCAGCTCGGCGCGGGCGATGCCGGTGAACAGCACCGCCGGCATGAACAGCCTGAAGGTCACATTGGCCAGCCCGGCCACGCCCTCGCCAGTCAACCACCGCCGCCAACCGAGCAGATAGCCGAGCATGATCAGGCCGAAGATCGGCAGGATCGCCTGAACCACCACCATGCCGTTTCTCCTCCCGAATGCCGGTGCCCGCGGGGGCGCAAGAATACACCGGCGCCCCGGGTCACGCACGGCAGAGTTGGGCCGCGGCGCTGGCCGCCACCCGACTCAGGCGCGGGAAAGCTGTCCCGGCGTGATCTGGGGAGACACCTGCCCGCCGAGCGCGGCGAGCACCTCGCTCAGATCGTCCTGCCAAGGCTGTGGCGGCAGGCCGAAGGTCGTCTCGAAACGGCTGCAATCGAGCACCGACCAGGCCGGGCGCCGGGCCGGCGTCGGATACTGCGCGGTCAGGATCGGCGAGACCTGCGGCTGCCGGGCGAGCAGCCCCATGGCTTCGCCCTGGCGAAAGATCTCCACCGCGAAATCGTACCAGGAACACGACGGGCTGCCGCTGTAGTGGTACAGCCCCCAGTCGAGGCGCCCGTCGCGGGCATAGCGACTGGCCAGCGTCAACAGCACCGAGGCGATGCGGCCGGCCTGCGTTGGGCACCCGAACTGATCGCTCACCACGCCGAGCGCATCGCGCTGGCGCCCCAGGCGCAGCATGGTCTTGACGAAATTGTGCCCGTGCACGCCATAGACCCAACTGGTGCGCAGGATCAGGTGCGATTCCAGGCAGGCGCGGATCGCCTCTTCGCCGGCCAGCTTGCTCGCGCCGTAGACGCCGGTGGGCCCGGTACCGTCGGTCTCCCGGTAGGGCGCGCTGGCGTCGCCGGAAAACACGTAGTCGGTGGAGATGTGCAACAGCGGAATGCCGGCATGCGCGGCGGCCTCGGCGAGGTTGCGGGCGCCGTCGAGATTGACCGCATAGGCCTGTTCGGCATGGGTCTCGGCATTGTCGACATGGGTATAGGCGGCGGCATTGATGATCAGTTCCGGCCGTTGCCGCATCAGCGCGGCGATCTGCTCGGGCTTGGAAACATCCAGCTGCGCGCGAGTCGGCCCCAGCACGTCCAGACCGAAGGCGGCAGCCCGGTCGACCAGTTCATGGCCGACCTGACCGCCCGCGCCGCATACGAGAATTCGCATTCTTTGTAAGCCTCATCGAGGACCGTCGCGCCTGACACGACCGCCCGTAATTAATCTGCCGACGGTAGCGGGAGCCCATCACAAGCCGCGCGCCGCACCGCCGGGCAAGCCATCGCGCCAGGCACGCTCGCTCGTCGACACCGCGCCAAGCGGCGGAACAGAGCCTGTCGTTGCGTTCAAGGATGTTGGTTTCCAGCCACGTTGAGGCCAGGCAGATCGTACTTTGTTCCCCAAAACCGACGCATCCGGTGATTTTTTTCCGGGGTGACGGCGCGTTCCACTCAGCAGACGACCGGGAGCGGGCGGCTCAGCCGGATTTCTTCCGGCGACAGCTCGGCGGCATAGGCCAGAACTTCCACCCCGGCGGCCAACGCCTCGTGCAATGCCGCGGCATAGAGCGGGTCGATCTCCGTGGCCGGGCGCACCGCCTCGATATCGGAAAGATTCACGCAATACAACTGCACCGCACGCACGCCGGCACGGGCCAGTGCCGCCAGTTCGCGCAGGTGCCGAGCGCCGCGCAGGGTCACCGCATCGGGAAAGGCAGCCTGCGTGCTGTCGGCGAACCCGAGGGTGACGCTCTTGACCTCGACGAAGGCCGCGGCGCCGGCATAGTCGAGACGAAAATCCACCCGGCTGTTCTCCACCCCGTAGGCCACTTCGCGCTTGAGCGCGGTGAAGCCGGCCAGCTCGGCTATGACCCCGCTCAGCAGGGCTTCCTCCACCAACGGGTTGGCCCGCGCGGTGTTCACGCAGGCCAGCCGCCCCTGCGGCGTCTCCACCAGCTCCCAGGTGCCGGGCAGTTTGCGCCGGGGGTCGCTGCTGCGCTGGAACCAGACCCGTGCGCCCTCGCCCATGCAGTTGAGCATCGAGCCGGTATTGGGGCAGTGGATGCACAGCTCTTCGCCGTCGTCGGTGACGATATCGGCGAGAAAGCGCTTGTAGCGTCGCACCAGACGCCCCCGCTCCAGCGGTTTGGCGAAGCGCATCAGGACCGCCAGCTCTGCAGGCCGCGGGCGATACGTGCGACGGCCTGTTCCAGGCGCGGCAGGGCCTGGGTATAGGCGAAACGCACGTGATGCCCGGCCTGGTGGCGGCCGAAATCGAGCCCTGGGGTGATCGCGACGAATTCGCGCTCCAGCATGTGCTGGCAGAAGGCATAGGCATCGCCGCCAAAGGCGCCGATGTCGGCGTACAGATAGAAGGCGCCCTCCGGCTCCACCGCGATCCGCAAGCCCAGCTCGCGCAGGGCCGGCAGCAGGAAGTCGCGGCGCCGGGCGAACTCGGCGCGACGCGCCTCGAGAATCTCCAGCGTCGCCGGCTCGAAACAGGCCAGGGCCGCGTGCTGGGCCATGCTCGGCGCGCTGATGTAGAGGTTCTGCGCCAGCTTTTCCAGTTCGGGCACCGCCGCCGGTGGCGCCACCAGCCAGCCGAGACGCCAGCCGGTCATGCCGAAATACTTGGAGAAGCTGTTGAGCACGAAAGCCTCGTCGTCCACCTCCAGCACGCTGGCCGCCTCGGTGCCGTAGGTCAGGCCGTGATAGATCTCATCCACCACCAGGTGCCCACCCCGGTTCTTCAGCGCCGCCGAAAGGCCGGCCAGTTCCTCGCGACCGAGCAGCGTGCCGGTCGGGTTGGCCGGCGAGGCGACCAGCGCGCCGACGCTGTCCTTGTCCCAGTGGCGCTCGACCAGCTCGGGCGTCAGTTGATAACGCACCTCGGGGCCCACCGGCACCAGTTGCGCGGCGCCTTCGACCAGCCGCAGGAAATGCCGGTTGCAGGGATAGCCGGGATCGGCCAGCAGCCAGTGCCGGCCCGGGTCCACCAGCAGGCTGGAGGCGAGCAGCAGCGCGCCGGAGCCGCCGGGAGTAATCAGGATGCGCTCGGGGTCAATAGACAGCCGGTAGCGCTGCGCGTAGAAGCCGGCGATCGCTTCGCGCAGTTGCGGCAGGCCGCGGGCGGGCGTGTAGCGGGTATGCCCGGCCGCCAGCGCGGCCTGTCCGGCGGCGACGATCGGCGCGGCCGTGGTGAAGTCCGGCTCGCC
The DNA here is from genome assembly GCF_015070855.1 of Pseudomonas lopnurensis. Lineage (GTDB taxonomy): Bacteria > Pseudomonadota > Gammaproteobacteria > Pseudomonadales > Pseudomonadaceae > Stutzerimonas > Stutzerimonas lopnurensis. The sequence goes on along the minus strand of NZ_JADDIX010000014.1, from coordinate 96,248 downwards.
GATTTCCAGATGAATGACGTCGTGGCCTTGAACTTGCAGCTGGTTGGCCCGCTCCAACAGCGCCATGACATGGAAAGGTTCGATTGCACGGCTACGCGCGCTGTACGACGAGGTCATCTGACCTTCCTGTTGAGGACAAAACGTGAATTCTACCCAAGGTCCCAAGACCGCTGCAGCCACTGTTGGATTCGGGAGTAGCGCACCCCGGTCCGATCTGGTAAGTTCGCCCGCTTGCAGCCGCAGGGCCGGCACGGGTCGGCAAGGGACAAATCATCCTGCGCAATGGACATAGCGAGAGGCGTTCATCCATGCCCATTACTAAAGAAACACCATCGAGCAAACAACTGATTCGCGCCTTCGAGCCCTATAAGGAAAGCAAGGGCGAGGAATACATGAGCGACCAGATGCGCGCCCATTTCACCGGCATCCTGAACAAGTGGAAGCAGGAGCTGATGGAAGAAGTCGACCGTACCGTGCACCACATGCAGGACGAAGCGGCGAACTTCCCCGATCCGGCCGACCGCGCCAGCCAGGAAGAAGAGTTCAGCCTGGAGCTGCGCGCCCGCGATCGCGAGCGCAAGCTGATCAAGAAGATCGACGAAACCCTGCAGCTGATCGAAGACAACGAGTACGGCTGGTGCGAGTCCTGCGGTGTCGAAATCGGCATCCGTCGCCTGGAAGCCCGCCCCACCGCCACGCTCTGCATCGACTGCAAGACGCTGGCGGAGATCAAGGAAAAGCAGATCGGTTCCTGATCCCGAACGGGGCGCTGCGGCGCCCCGTTTCATTTCCGGCTTCCATGCCAGCCATACCGCGCCTCGCCCCCCTGACCGAGCCGGCCCGCCCATGCTTTGTTCTCCTTCATCCCAGCCTGAGCGTTACGTCGGCCGCTTCGCCCCCACCCCCAGCGGCTACCTGCACTTCGGCTCGCTGATCGCCGCCCTCGCCTCCTATCTCGATGCCCGCGCCGCCGGTGGCCGCTGGCTGCTGCGCATGGAAGACCTCGATCCACCACGGGAGATGCCCGGCGCGCAGCAGGCGATCGTCGAAACGCTGCAGCGCTACGGCTTCGAGTGGGATGGCGAGATGCTCCGCCAGAGCGAGCGCCATGACGCCTACGATGCGGCCATCGAACGCCTGCTGGACGAGGGCCTGGCCTACGCCTGCACCTGTTCGCGCAAGCAGCTCGAGGGCCATCACGGCCTCTACCCCGGCTTTTGTCGCGACGCCGGCCACAGCCTGCGCGACGCAGCGATCCGCCTGCGCGTGCCGGATCGCGCATACGCCTTCAGCGACCGCGTGCAGGGCGAGTTCCGCCAGCATCTGGGCCGCGAGGTCGGCGATTTCGTCATCCGCCGCCGCGACGGACTGATCGCCTACCAACTGGCCGTGGTGCTCGACGACGCCTGGCAGGGCGTCACCGACGTGGTGCGCGGCGCCGACCTGCTCGACTCCACACCGCGCCAGCTCTATCTGCAGGAGCTGCTCGGCCTGTCGCAACCGCGCTACCTGCACCTGCCGCTGATCATCCAGCCGGACGGCCACAAGCTGGGCAAGCGCTACCGCTCGCCGCCGCTGCAGCCCCATGAGGCCAGCCCGCTGCTGCTGCGCGCATTGCGCGCCCTCGGCCAGCGGCCGGTCACCGAGCTGGACGGCGCGCTGCCCGCCGAAATCCTTCACTGGGCCGTCGCGCACTGGGATGCCGGGCTCATTCCACGCACGCCGACGCTGGCCGAAGCGCAGTTGCGCTAATTGTAGGGCGGGTTGCAACCCGCCAAACGGAGCTGGCAGCAACTTCCTATCGGCGGGTTTCACCCGCCCTACGTCTACTTCAGGACGCCAGGATGAAGCACGCCGACATCCCAGCCAACGGCTTTTACTTGCCGCCTGTGGCTTGCCGCTTGCCGCTGCTCTACCATCGCCTCACTTCCGACACGAGTTCCAGCATGTACATCTACCGACTGGTGCTGCTCCTGGTGGTGGGGATTTATCTGTTCTCCCCGGCGATCATGGACTGGTGGATCGACCCCAACGGGGCCTGGTACAGGCCCTACCTGCTGTGGCTGATCCTGATCGTGGTGACTTTCATCCTCCAGAGCCAGCGCGATGCAGACGAGCTTTAGCCTGAGTCAACTGGTCCTGATCAGCGCCGCCTACCTGCTCGTGCTGTTCGGCGTCGCCTGGGTCAGCGAACGCGGCCTGATTCCGCGCTGGATCATCCGCCATCCGCTGACCTATACCCTGTCGCTCGGCGTCTACGCCAGTGCCTGGGCCTTCTACGGCACGGTGGGCCTGGCCTACCAGTACGGCTACGGTTTTCTCGCCACCTACCTCGGTGTCTGCGGCGCCTTCCTGCTGGCGCCGGTGCTGCTCTACCCGATCCTGCGCATCACCCGCACCTACCAGTTGTCCTCGCTGGCCGACCTGGTGGCGTTCCGCTTCCGCAGCACCTGGAGCGGCGCGCTGACCACCGTCGTCATGCTGATCGGCATGCTGCCGCTGCTGGCCCTGCAGATCCAGGCGGTGGCCGACGCCATCGGCATTCTCACCCTGGAGCCGCTGCAGGAGCGCGTGGCGCTGGGCTACTGCCTGTTGATCATGCTGTTCACCATTTTCTTCGGCGCGCGCCATATCGCCACCCGGGAGAAACACGAGGGCCTGGTGTTCGCCATCGCCTTCGAATCGGTGGTCAAGCTGGTGACCTTCGGCGCCATCGGCCTCTACGCCCTGTACGTGGTGTTCGGCGGGCCGCACCAGTTGGAGATCTGGCTGCTGCAGAACCAGTCGGCCCTGCAGGCCTTGCATGCCCCCTTGCAGGAAGGGCCCTGGCGCACCCTGCTGCTGGTGTTCTTCGCCTCGGCGATCGTCATGCCGCACATGTATCACATGACCTTCACCGAGAACCTCAATCCGCGCGGCCTGGTCAGCGCCAGCTGGGGCCTGCCGCTGTATCTGCTGCTGATGAGCCTGGCCGTGCCGCTGATCCTCTGGGCCGGCCTCAAGCTGGGCGTGAGCACCAACCCCGAATACTTCACCCTGGGCCTGGGCCTCGCCGCGCAGAGCGAGACGCTGGCGCTGCTGGCCTTCGTCGGCGGCCTCTCGGCCTCCAGCGGGCTGATCATCGTCGCCACCCTGGCGCTGTCGGGCATGGCGCTCAACCACCTGGTGCTGCCGCTCTACCAACCGTCCAGCGAGGGCAACATCTACCGCTGGCTGAAATGGACGCGGCGCAGCCTGATCCTCGCCATCATCATGGCCGGCTACGGCTTCTACCTGCTGCTCGGCGCCGAACAGGACCTGTCCAACCTCGGCATCGTCGCCTTCGTCGCCACCCTGCAGTTCCTTCCCGGCGTGCTCTCGGTGCTCTACTGGCCGACCGCCAACCGCCGCGGCTACATCGCCGGGCTGCTGGCCGGCATCGGCGTCTGGGTGATGACCATGCTGCTGCCGCTGGTGGGCAATCTGGACGGTTTCTACATCCCCCTGTTCAACGTCGTCTACGTGCTGGACGACACCAGCTGGCACCTGGCGGCGATCGCCTCGCTGGCGGTCAACGTGCTGGCGTTCTCGCTGTTCTCGATCTTCACCGAGACCAGTCCCGAGGAGCAGAGCGCCGCTGAAGCCTGTGCGGTGGAAAACGTGCGCCGCCCGCAACGCCGCGAACTGATGGCCGCCTCGCCGCAGGAATTCGCCACCCAACTGGCCAAGCCGCTGGGCGCCAAGACCGCGCAACGCGAGGTCGAACAGGCCCTGCGCGACCTGCAGCTGCCGTTCGACGAGCACCGCCCCTATGCACTGCGCCGCCTGCGCGACCGCATCGAGGCCAACCTCTCCGGCCTGATGGGGCCGAGCGTGGCCCAGGACATCGTCGAGAACTTCCTGCCCTACAAGAACGGTGCCGAGGGCTACATCACCGAAGACATCCACTTCATCGAGAACCGCCTGGAGGAGTACCACTCGCGGCTGACCGGCCTGGCCGCCGAACTCGATGCGCTGCGCCGCTATCACCGCCAGACCCTGCAGGAACTGCCGATGGGCGTCTGCTCGCTGGCCAAGGACCAGGAAATCCTCATGTGGAACCGCGCGCTCGAGGAACTGACCGAAATCCCCGCGCTGCAAGTGGTCGGCTCGCGCCTGTCGACCATCGCCGAGCCGTGGAAGAGCCTGCTGATGGACTTCACCCAACAGCCCGACGAGCACCTGCACAAGCAGCGCCTGACGCTCCATGGCCATCGCCGCTGCCTCAACCTGCACAAGGCGGCGATCGCCGAACCGCTGGCGCCGGGCAACAGCGGCCTGGTGCTGCTGGTGGAGGATCTGACCGAAACCCAGGAACTGGAAGACCGCCTGGTGCATTCCGAGCGCCTGGCCAGCATCGGCCGCCTGGCCGCGGGCGTGGCCCACGAGATCGGCAACCCGATCACCGGCATTGCCTGCCTGGCGCAGAACCTGCGCGACGAACGTGAGGGCGACGCGGAAATCGGCGAGATCAGCGCCCAGCTCATCGAGCAGACCAAACGCGTGTCGCGCATCGTCCAGTCGCTGATGAACTTCGCCCACGCCGGCGAGCGCCAGCAGCGCCTGTACCCGGTGAGCCTGGCGCAGGTCACCCAGGACGCCATCGGCCTGCTCTCGCTCAACCGCAACCGCACCGAGGTACGCTTCCTCAACCTGTGCGATCCGCAGCACCTGGCCGAAGGCGATCCGCAGCGGCTGGCGCAGGTGCTGATCAACCTGCTGGCCAATGCCCGCGACGCCTCGCCGCCGGGCGGAATGATCCGCATCAGCAGCGAAATCGCCGAACAGACGGTCTATCTGATCGTCGAGGACGAAGGCAGCGGTATTTCCAAGGAGATCCAGGGGCGCCTGTTCGAGCCGTTCTTCACCACCAAGGACCCCGGCGAAGGCACCGGCCTGGGCCTCGCGCTGGTCTATTCGATCATTGAAGAGCATTATGGCCAGATCGATATCGACAGCCCGGCCGACCCGCAAACACAACGCGGCACCCGTTTTCGCATCACCCTGCCGCGGCATGTCGAAGCGTCCCATGCCGTAAGTTGAAGAGGCGACTGCCGTATCGGCCCCTGGCCGGTTCTGCCTCCAGACCGTCGAGAGAGTACTGATGTCACACATTCTGATCGTCGAAGACGAAACCATCATCCGCTCCGCCCTGCGCCGCCTGCTCGAACGCAATCAGTACGAGGTCAGCGAAGCCGGTTCGGTGCAGGAAGCGCAGGAGCGCTTCAGCATTCCGGGTTTCGACCTCATCGTCAGCGACCTGCGGCTCCCCGGTGCCCCGGGCACCGAGCTGATCAAGCTCGCCGAGGGCACGCCGGTGCTGATCATGACCAGCTACGCCAGCCTGCGCTCGGCGGTGGACTCGATGAAGATGGGTGCGGTGGACTATATTGCCAAGCCGTTCGACCACGACGAGATGCTGCAGACCGTGGCGCGCATCCTCAACGACCGCCAGCAGGCCGAGGCTCCTCAGCCGCCGGCACGCGGTGCCGCCAATGCGCCCGCCGGCACGCAACCGGGCGACATCGGCATCATCGGCCACTGCGCGCCGATGCAGGATCTGTTCAGCAAGATCCGCAAGGTCGCACCGACCGATTCCAACGTACTGATCCAGGGCGAGTCGGGCACCGGCAAGGAACTGGTCGCCCGCGCGCTGCACAACCTGTCGCACCGCGCCAAGGCGCCGATGATCTCGGTGAACTGCGCGGCGATCCCGGAAACCCTGATCGAATCCGAACTGTTCGGCCACGAGAAGGGCGCCTTCACCGGTGCCAGCGCCGGCCGCGCCGGCCTGGTCGAGGCGGCCGATGGCGGCACGCTGTTTCTCGACGAGATCGGCGAACTGCCGCTGGAAGCCCAGGCACGCCTGCTGCGCGTGCTGCAGGAAGGCGAGATCCGCCGGGTCGGTTCGGTGCAATCGCAGAAGGTCGACGTACGCCTGATCGCCGCGACCCATCGCGACCTGAAAACCCTGGCCAAGACCGGCCAGTTTCGCGAAGACCTCTATTACCGCCTGCACGTCATCGCACTCAGGTTGCCGCCGCTGCGCGAGCGCGGCAACGACGTGGTGGACATCGCCAAGGCCTTCCTCGCCCGCCAGGGCGAGCGGATGCACAGCGGCGACCTGCACTTTTCCCGCGACGCCGAACAGACCATCCGCCACTACCACTGGCCGGGCAACGTCCGCGAGCTGGAGAACGCCATCGAGCGCGCGGCGATCCTCAGCGAGAGCCCGGAAATCGATGCCGACCTGCTGGGTATCGACATCGAACTGGACGGCCTGGACGACGATTTCGACGAGCCCATCGGCGCGCTGCACGGCACCACCGGCAACGAGCCGACCGAAGACCTCTCGCTGGAGGACTACTTCCAGCACTTCGTGCTCGAGCATCAGGATCACATGACTGAGACCGAACTGGCGCGCAAGCTCGGCATCAGCCGCAAATGCCTGTGGGAACGTCGCCAGCGCCTGGGCATCCCGCGGCGCAAATCCAGCACCACGGCAGGCTGAGGTTGTTACCGCCGGCTCACAAGCCGTAACAAAAACCGGGATCATCGGTAACGATGCCCCGGTTTTTTCTTCCCCCCGGCCTCGATCAAAAATCCCAAGCACCTGAAAACAAAGGGATTTTAAAACATGGCACGGCAACTGCTTACTCTCTGGAACAACAACAATAACAAGCAGACCCACAATAAGAACAAGACGTAACGGCTCCAGCAAAATAACGACAAGAAGGCGGAGGCGCAGCTAACTGATTCTTTTGGAGAGGACTAGCCACGGGGTTCGCCCCACGACCAGGCCGAGAACAACAAAAACTGCATTCGAAGCAGGGCCCGCACTGGTTGGATCGAAGATCACGGCAACGTCAGCGACCAAAGAAATCCGTTTGCTATTGGGCTCCCAATGTAGGAGCGAATCCCGACGGCGATAGCTGAAGGGAGCAGGCGAACAACAAGAACAGCAACGCCTGGATACCAATAACAACAAAGCACGCGACATCATTCAGAGGGGAGCTTCGGCTCCCCTCAGTGCTTTCAGCGGTTTGCGACCGCTGCGGGCAAGACGATTTCCTTGCAACTCACCGTAGGGTGGGCTTCAGCCCACCGTGGGGCTTCATCGGGTCTCTCCCGTGGTGGGCTGAAGCCCACCCTACGTGTCACTCCCAACACTTAAGCGGACATCGCCTTCCCGATACCCCGCGAGGCATCCGGCTGGCCAGGCCGTGCATTGTGCTTTTTGACACTTCCCCACGCTTCGTTCACCATCCAGTGCTCCCGGTGCTAGAATCCCCGCAGGTTTCGCGGCATTCGCGACACCGCCCCGTCATTCCGCCACACAGTGCCCCCCAATGCTGAAAAAGCTGTTCCAGTCTTTTCGTCTGCCTCTGCGCCGCATCCCGCATTCCCGCCGCACACCGGAAATACTCTCCAGCCGGCAACATTCCCTGCACCGCAGCGAAATCAGCCGCCACGCGGTCAGCGTCGTCGAGCGCCTGCAACAGGCAGGGTACGAGGCCTATGTGGTCGGCGGCTGCGTGCGCGACCTGCTGCTCGAGCTGAACCCCAAGGATTACGACGTCGCCACCAGCGCCACCCCCGAGCAGGTGCGCGCCGAGTTTCGCAACGCGCGGGTGATCGGTCGGCGTTTCAAGCTGGTGCACGTGCATTTCGGGCGGGAGATCATCGAGGTCGCCACCTTCCGTGCCAACCATCCGGAAGAGGACGACGACGCCAGCCACCTGGCCTCGCGCAACGAGAGCGGGCGGATTCTGCGCGACAACATCTACGGCACGCTGGACGACGACGCCCAGCGCCGCGACTTCACCATCAACGCGCTGTACTACGACCCGACCAGCGAACGCATCCTCGATCATACCCATGGCGTGCACGACATCCGCAACCGCCTGATCCGCCTGATCGGTGACCCCGAGCAGCGCTACCAGGAAGACCCGGTGCGCATGCTGCGCGCCGTGCGTTTCGCCGCCAAGCTCGATTTCGAGATCGAACGCCACAGTGCCGAACCCATCGCCGAACTGGCCGACCTGCTCGACGGCATTCCGTCCGCGCGGCTGTTCGACGAGACGCTCAAGCTGTTCCTCGGCGGCAAGGCCGAACGCACCTTCGAACTGCTGCTCGAATACGACCTGTTCGCCCCGCTGTTCCCGGCCAGCGCCGCGGCGCTGGAGCGCAACCCCGAATACGCCGGCACGCTGATCCGCAACGCGCTGGCCAACACCGATCTGCGCATCGAGCAGGGCAAGCCGGTCACACCGGCGTTCCTCTTTGCCGCCCTGCTCTGGCCCGCGCTGCCGGCACGCGTGCTGGAACTGCAGGACCGCGGCATGCCGCCGATCCCGGCGATGCAGGAAGCGGCGCACGACATCATCTGGGAACAGTGCCAGCGCACCGCGATCCCCAAGCGCTTCACCATTCCCATGCGCGAGATCTGGGACATGCAGGAGCGCCTGCCGCGCCGCCAGGGCCGACGGGCCGACCAGTTGCTGGAGAATCCGCGCTTCCGTGCCGGCTACGATTTCCTCCTGCTGCGCGAAAGCGCCGGCGAGCTGACCAACGGCCTGGGCGATTGGTGGACCGATTATCAGGAAGCCAGCGACAGCGAGCGCCGCAACATGATCCGCCGGCTCGCCAGCAAGGACGAAGCCAGCGGTGCGCCGCGCAAGCGCCGGCGCGGCGGCCGCCGCCGTGGCCCGGGCGACAGCGCCCCGAAGGCCGACTAGGATGGAACGCGTCTATATCGGCCTGGGCAGCAACCTGGCCGATCCGCAGCGACAATTGCGCGACGCCCTGCAGGCCCTCGCCGAGTTGCCGCAAAGCCGCCTGGTCGGCGCCTCTTCGCTGTATGCCAGCGATCCGCTCGGTCCCGCCGACCAGCCGCGCTATGTGAATGCCGTCGCCGCATTGGACACGGCCCTCGCCCCGCTGGCGCTGCTCGATGCCCTGCAGGCCATCGAGCGGGCCCAGGGCCGCGAACGCAAGGCCGAACGCTGGGGCCCGCGCACCCTCGACCTGGACATCCTGCTGTTCGGCGACCGGCTGATCGACGAGCCGCGTCTGCAAGTGCCGCATTACCACCTGCAAGCCCGGGCTTTCGTGCTCTACCCGCTGGCCGAGATCGCGCCGCGGGATCTGCAACTGGCCGACGGGCGCAGCCTCGACGAACTGCTCGCGGCCTGCCCCTTCCGTGGGCTCGAGCGCCTGAGCGCCGCCGCTGTCACCCCGACGGTAACGAACGTAACGGGCAGGTAACACTCGCGATTGACTTCGCCTTCCGCCATCCGGACTATAAGCGCCCTCTGCCGGCACGCATCGAATTGGGGCGACCTGCCCCATCCTGGTGTCCGTCGGCAATCCTGATCGCTCTGCGAAGCTCGAAGAGGACGGCATTCATGCCAGAGGTAACCCTGACCACGCTGCAAGGGCTCAAGCAGAAGGGCGAGAAGATCGTCATGCTCACCTGCTATGACGCCACCTTCGCCAAGACAGCCTGCGACGCCGGCGTCGAGATGCTGCTGATCGGCGACTCGCTCGGCATGGTCCTGCAGGGGCACGACAGCACCCTGCCGGTCACCATCGCCGACATGGTCTACCACACCGCCAGCGTCAAGCGCGGCAACCGTGGGGCGATGATCGTCGCCGACCTGCCGTTCATGGCCAACGCCACCACCGAGCAGACCCTGAACAACTCGGCGCGGCTGATGCAGGCCGGCGCGCACATGATCAAGCTCGAGGGCGCGGCCTGGCTGGCCGAATCCATCACCCTGCTGGCCGAGCGCGGCATTCCGGTGTGCGCGCACATGGGCCTGACGCCGCAGGCGGTGAACCTCTTCGGCGGCTACAAGGTGCAGGGCCGCGAAGCAGCCCAGGCGCAGCAGATGCTCGCCGATGCCCAGGCGCTGGAGGCGGCGGGCGCCGCCATGCTGCTGCTCGAATGCGTGCCCAGCGAACTGGCCGCGCGCATCACCCAGGCGGTCGGCATCCCGGTGATCGGGATCGGCGCCGGCAGCGACACCGATGGCCAGGTCCTGGTGCTGCACGACATGCTCGGGCTGTCGCTCAGCGGCCGCGTGCCGAAGTTCGTCAAGAACTTCATGCGCGAGCACGGCGACATTCCCTCCGCCATCGCCGCCTACGCGAAGGCGGTCAAGGCCACCGAATTCCCCGCAGCCGAACACGGTTTCTCCGCATGAATATCGTCAAGACGATTGCCGACCTGCGCGCCTCCGTCGCCCGCGCTCGCGGCGAAGGCAAGCGGATCGGCTTCGTGCCGACCATGGGCAACCTGCACGCCGGCCACATCGCCCTGGTGAAGAAGGCCGGCCAGCGCGCCGACTTCGTGGTCGCCAGCATCTTCGTCAACCCGCTGCAGTTCGGCCCCAACGAAGACCTGGACAGCTATCCGCGCACCCTCGCGGCGGACCAGGACAAGCTGTTCGAAGCCGGTTGCCAGCTGCTGTTCGCCCCCTCGGTCGGGGAGATGTACCCCCACGGCCAGGCGCAGCAGACCATCGTCCGCGTTCCGGGTGTGTCCGAGGGGCTCTGCGGTGGCAGCCGCCCGGGCCACTTCGACGGCGTCTCCACGGTGGTCAGCAAGCTGTTCAACATGGTCATGCCGGATCTCGCCGTGTTCGGCCAGAAGGATTTCCAGCAGCTGGCGGTGATCCGCACCATGGTCCGTGACCTGAACATGCCGGTGCAGATCATCTCCGAGCCCATCGTGCGCGCCGAGGACGGCCTGGCGCTGTCCTCGCGCAACGGCTACCTCAGCGACGCGGAGCGCGCCAGCGCACCGCAGCTGTACCGCACGCTGCGCCAGATGGGCGAGGCGATCCGCGGTGGTCGGCGCGATTATCCCGCGCTGATCGCCGAGGGTCTGGAACGCCTGCAGGCCGCCGGGCTGCGTCCGGACTACCTGGAAATCCGCAACGCCATCGATCTGCAGCCGCTGACCGACGCATCCCATGAACTGGTCATCCTCGCCGCCGCCTACCTCGGCAAGACGCGGCTGATCGACAATCTGCTGGTCGACATCGGCGCCTCTGCCTGACCGCTCCCAATCCGCCCGCAGCCTTGATCGCACTCGAGGCTTGAGGCACACTCTGCGCCGCTTGCGCCCCGGAGGACCCCGCCATGCACGCCATCATGCTCAAGGCCAAACTGCACCGCGCCCAGGTGACCCACTCGGTGCTCGATTATGAAGGCTCCTGCGCCATCGACGGCGAGTGGCTGGACCTGGCCGGCATCCGTGAGTACGAACAGATCCAGATCTACAACGTCGACAACGGCGAGCGCTTCACCACCTACGCCATTCGCGGCGAGGAAGGCTCGAAGATCATCTCGGTCAACGGCGCCGCCGCGCACAAGGCCGCCGTCGGTCATCGCCTGATCATCTGCGCCTACGCCCATTACAGCGAGGCCGAACTGGCCAGCTTCAAGCCCCACGTGCTCTACATGGGCGCCGACGGTGAACTCAGCCACACCAGCAATGCGATTCCCGTCCAGGTCGCCTGACCCATCACGACGATGGCCACCGCGAAGCCCGAAGCGTCCACTACGCTTCGGGCTTTTTTGCGTTCTGCCGGCAACCCGCGCCGGCGATCGGTTGGACAACACGGGACCTTGCGGCAGGATAGAGCGATTCGCATACGGTCCTTCGGAACGCGGCGGCGGTTTCCCCTGTCAGAGCAGTCTGTGATGGCATAGGATGTGCCGTCACCAGCCCGGTGGAAGCCGGGCTCGGTCAGCATTCCCAGCATTCAGGACGAGTGCCGGCGTGCCCGCACGATCATGAGCGTCAGTGAATCCTGCCGAGGCCATGTCGCTCGCACCGGCGCCTGCGAACCGCGCAGTTTTCAGTGGCCCGCCAAGCAAAGGAAGCCGCATTACCATGAGCTACTACCAGCACCCTCTCGATGTCACCGGCCTGCCATCCTGGAAGGCCCTGGAAGAACACCGCCTGGCCATGCAGAACTTCAACATGCGCGAGGCCTTCCAGGCCGACCCCGCGCGTTTCGAAGAGCTGTCGGTTTCCTGCTGCGGCCTGTTCCTCGATTACTCGAAAAACCTGATCACCCCCGAAACCCGCGCGCTGCTGGTCAACCTGGCCCGTGAAGCCGGCGTCGAACAGGCCGCCCGCGCCATGTTCAACGGCGAGCGGGTCAACGCCTCGGAAAACCGTCCGGCCCTGCATACCGCGCTGCGCCGGCCGATGGGCGACAACCTGATCGTCGACGGCGAGAACCTGATGCGCGAGGTACATGGCGCCCTGGCGCAGATGACCGACATCGTCGGGCGCATCCACAACCACCTGTGGCGCGGCTACAACGACAAGCCGATCACCGATGTGGTGAACATCGGCATCGGCGGCTCCTTCCTCGGCCCGCAACTGGTCTCCGAGGCGCTGCTGCCCTTCACCCAGCAGTGCGGCGTACGCTGCCACTACCTGGCCAATATCGACGGCAGCGAGTTCCGCGAGGTGACCGCCAACCTCAATGCCGAAACCACCCTGTTCATCGTCTCCAGCAAATCCTTCGGTACCCTCGAGACGCTGAAGAACGCCCAGGCCGCGCGCACCTGGTACCTGGCCCGCGGCGGCACCGAAGAGAAGCTCTACCGCCACTTCATCGCCGTGACCAGCAACAGGCAGGCGGCACTGGATTTCGGCATCCGTGAGAAGAACATCTTCCCCATGTGGGACTGGGTGGGCGGGCGCTATTCGCTGTGGTCGGCGATCGGCCTGCCCATCGCCCTTGCGATCGGCATGCACAACTTCAAGGATCTGCTCTCCGGCGCCCACAGCATGGACCAGCATTTCCTCCACGAGCCGTTCGAAAGCAACATGCCGGTGCTGCTGGCGATGCTCGGCGTCTGGTACCACAACTTCTGGGGCGCGCAGAGCTACGCCTTCCTGCCCTACGACCACTACCTGCGCAACTTCGTCAAACATCTGCAGCAGATGGACATGGAATCCAACGGCAAGAGCGTGCGCCAGGACGGCACGCCGGTGTCCTGCACGACCGGCCCGGTGATCTGGGGCGGCGTCGGCTGCAACGGCCAGCACGCCTACCATCAGTTGCTGCACCAGGGCACGCCGCTGATCCCGGCGGACTTCATCGTCCCGGTGGTCAGCCACAACCCGGTCGCCGATCACCAGGAGTGGCTATATGCCAACTGCCTGTCGCAGAGCCAGGCGCTGATGCTCGGCAAGACGCGCGAGGAGGCCGAAGCCGAACTACGCGCCAAGGGCCTGGCCGAAGCGGAAGTCCTGCGCCTGGCACCGCACAAGGTGATCCCCGGCAATCGCCCGAGCAACACCCTGGTCACCGAAAGCATCAGCCCCGGCCGCCTCGGCGCATTGATCGCGTTGTACGAGCACAAGGTGTTCGTGCAGGGCGTGATCTGGGGCATCAACTCCTTCGACCAGTGGGGCGTGGAACTCGGCAAGGAGCTCGGCAAGGGCGTCTATGGCCGCCTGACCAGCTACGACAGCCCGCCGGCCGAAGACGCCTCGACCCAGGGCCTGATCGACTTCTTCCGCGGCCGCCACCGCGGCTGAGTCACCTGCCCGCCCGGTCACATGGCCGGGCACGCCGGGCGCCCAGTCCTGGCTGGCAATACGCGCCGATCGCCGGCACGCCGGCTCCTACACCCTCCAGCCCGTTTCCCACCTTTTCTAACCCCACTCGCGACGCGGTAGCATGGCCGTCCGTTCGCCAACCAGACGTCTCCATGGAATTTCTCCGCCGCCGTATCGAAACCCAGGTCCTCAGCCTCACCGGGCTCGCGCTCGGCGGCATCGATTATGAGCACCCGCCGGGCGATCCCGGCCTGTTCGGCCCCGAGTCGGTGTGCTGGCGGGTCCATGGCGATTTCACCTCGATGCTCGTCGGCGGCATCTGCGCGCTGCTGCTGCAGGCGCTGCACCCGTTGGCGCTGGCCGGCGTATGGGACCACTCGAATTTTCGCGAGGACCTGCTCGGCCGCCTGCGCCGTACCGGGCAGTTCATTTCCGCGACCACCTTCGGCAGCCGGGCCGATGCCGAAAGGCTGATCGAGCGGGTCAGGCTGATCCACCGCCAGGTCACCGGCGTGGCGCCGGACGGCAGGCCCTACGCGGCATCCGATCCGGACCTGCTGACCTGGGTGCATGTCGCCGAGGTCAGCAGCTTCCTGAAGTCGCACCTGTATTACCTCGATCCGGCGCTGCCGGGCCACGAACAGGATCGCTACTACGCGGAAGTCGCACTGATCGCCGAGCGCCTCGGCGCCCGCGATGTGCCCCGCTCGCGAAGCGAAGTCGAGGCGTATCTCGAGCACATCCGCCCGCAATTGCGCTGTGACGAACGCTCGCGGGAAATCCTGCAGATACTGCGCGGCGCCCCCGCGCCCAGCACCCTGGCCAAACCCTTCGGCACGCTGATGCTGCACGCTGGCGTCGAGCTGTTGCCCGACTGGGCCAGCGGCATGTTCGGCCTGCAATGGACGGATAACCGGCGACGCCTGATCCAGGCCGGCGTGCGCAATACCGCGCCGGTACTGCGCTGGGCGGTGCGCAACGGTTCGGTGCACCGCGCGCGGCGGCGCATGGGATTGCCGAGTCGATAACGGGCGCGCGGCGCCCACGGCAAAGGCCGGGCTGTTTCTTGCTAGACTGCGCGCCTTCCTCTTTTTCGAGTCGCCGCGCATGCCTTCTCTCGACCAGGCGCTGCGCGCCGCCTTCGACGCCCGCCAACAACTGCTCGGCGAACTGCATCGGCAGGGCACCGACTGCTACCGGCTATTCCACGGCAGCCAGGAAGGTGCCCCCGGCCTGACGGTCGATCGCTACGGACCGCAGCTGATGGTGCAGAGTTTCCACCATCCCCTCGACCATGAAGCGTTGCGGACCATTCACCAGCAGGCCTGCAGCTTTCTCACGCAGCCGCTACAGCTGATCTACAACGACCGTTCGCAGAGCAACTCGCGGATCGACCGGAGCGACGCCGTACTTCAGCCGGAGGCTGCGGCGCTCGAGGACCAGATCGGCCACGAGTGGGGCCTGAGCTACCGCGTGCGCGCCCGCCACAGCGGTCAGGACCCGCTGCTGTTTCTCGACCTGCGCAATGTGCGCGGCTGGGTCAAGGCGCACAGCGCCGGCAAGTCGGTGCTCAACCTGTTCGCCTATACCTGCGGTGTCGGCCTCTGTGCCGCAGCCGGCGGCGCGCGGGAGGTCTGGAACGTCGACTTCGCCGAGCGCAACCTGGCGGTGGGGCGCGAGAACGGCGCGCTGAATCCACAGCTCGAGCCCATGCACTTCATCCATTCCGACTGCTTCCCGGCGATCCGCCAACTGGCCGGGCTGCCCGTCAGCGCCCGCCGCGGCCGCGTCCTGCCGCACTACCCGCGCCTGGCCCAGCGTCCGTTCGACCTGGTGCTGCTCGACCCACCGGCCTGGGCACGCAGTGCCTTCGGCACCGTCGATCTGCTGCGCGACTACCAGAGTCTGCTCAAGCCGGCGCTGCTGGCAACGGCTGATGACGGCGTGCTGATCTGCTGCAACAACCTGGCGAAAGTGCCGATGGATGACTGGCGCAGCCAGGTGCTGCGTTGCGCCGAGAAAGCCGGCAGACCGGTGCGTGACTGGCAAAGCCTGGCACCGGCCGAAGACTTTCCCTCCCACGACGGCTTACCGCCGCTCAAGGTGCTGATTCTGCGGCTTTGAGCGCATTGCCGGCGGCGACGGATTCGAGGAACCGCAGGCCCATGCCATACTCCAAGGCAACCATCCGCCAGGAATACATCCGGTCATGCCCAACGGAATGAAGCGCGCGGTCACCGGCGCCGCGCTCGCGCTGATCTGCTATTGCCTGCTCGGCTTTCTGATTCTGCCCGGCATCGCGCAGCGCATCGCCAATCAGCAACTGGCTGCCTACGCGACCGTGCCAGCAGCCCTGGAACGCGTCGAATTCAACCCCTTCAGCCTCGAACTGGACCTGTTCGACCTGCGCATCGGCGAGACCGGGGATCGCCAGCTGGCCTTCGAGCGACTTCACCTGGATCTGCAATGGGACAGCCTGTGGCAGCGGACCCTGCACCTTGCCGACGTCGAACTGACGGCGCCGCACAGCGCAGTGCGCGTCGCCGATGACGGCGTGCTCAATCTGAGCCGGCTGTTCGAACTGCCGGAGCCGGAGGCCGAGCCGGCAGCCACGCAACGCAGCGACATTTTCCCGCTGCGTATCGACCGTCTGCAGCTGACCCGCGGCTACCTGCGCTTCCAGGACCGCCGCCCGAGCGAGCCGATCGACCTGGTCTACGATTCGCTGGATTTCGAGCTGCACAACCTGACCACCCAGGCCGACGACCGCGCCGACGCCAGCCTCGCCGCCAGTGGTCCGGGCGGTGGACGCATCGACTGGCAAGGCCAGTTCAGCCTGCAGCCGCTGGCGTCCCACGGCCAACTGAGAGTCAGCAAGCTGGCCCTCGCGGATTTCTGGCCCTATGTGCGCGACGCCGCTCCGCTGGTGCTGGAGGGCGGCAGCCTCGACCTGAGCACGGATTACCGGCTGGATCTGAGCGAGGGCCTGGCACTCGACCTGCACGACGCGGCGCTGACGCTGTCGGCGCTGGCCCTCGACAGCCCCCAGGGCCGTCCGCTGGTTCGCCTGGAGCAGCTCGCGCTGGGCGACACCGCCGTGGACCTGGCCGGGCAGCAGGTCAGCATCGGCACGCTGCGCAGCCGCAACCTCGAAACCTGGGCCGCGCGCGAGGCCGATGGCGAGCTGGATTGGCAGAAGCTGTTCGCCGCCGCCGACACGCCGGGCGTCCCTGCCGAAGGATCGACAGCCGACACGCAAGGCGAACCGGACAAACCCTGGCGGGTGCGCCTGGGCGATGCGCAGCTACGCGATTACCGCGTGCACCTCGCCGATCGGGTGCCGCAGGACGAGGTGGCGCTGGAACTGGGCCCGCTGAACCTGGACGTGAAGGCGTTCGACAGCCTGGGCACCACGCCCTTGCAGCTCGAACTGGAAAGCGGCGTGGGCAAGCAGGGGACGATCCAGGCCGCCGGGCAGCTGCAACTGAGCCCGATGAGCGGCCAGCTCGCCGTCACCACCCGCGATATCGACCTGCGCATCGCTCAGGCCTATATCAGCCCGCTGGTCCGGCTCGAGCTGCGCAGCGGAATGCTCTCGAGCGAACTCGAAGTCGATCTGCAGGGCACCGAACCACTGGCGTTCAGCGTGCGCGGCAAGGCTGACGCGACCCAGCTGCATACCCTGGACACCCTCAACAACCGCGACTTCGTCAAATGGCGGCGGCTGCAGCTGAGCGGCCTGGACTACCAGCACCCGAGCAGCCTGGACATCGAGCGGATAGACCTGAGCCAGCCCTACGCGCGCTTCATCATCAACCCGGACCTGAGCACCAACATCAACGACCTGCTGGTCGAGCAGGGCCAGCCGGCGGACGCAAGCGAGGCGCAGCAGACGGAGCCGCTGGCGATCCGCATCGGCGGTATCGGCATTGCCGACGGCTCGGCGAACTTCGCCGACTTCAGCCTGCGCCCGCCGTTCGCCACCGCCATCCAGTCGCTCGAAGGCAGCGTCGGCGCGCTGGACAACCGCGAGCAGAAAGCCGCCTCGGTGAATATCGCCGGCAAGGTGGACCAGTACGCGCCAGTGACCATCAAGGGCAGCCTGACGCCCTTCGACCCGCTGCAGAGCCTGGACATCGCCACGAGCTTTCGACAGGTCGAGCTGACCACCCTCACCCCCTACTCCGGAAAATTCGCCGGCTACCGCATCCGCAAGGGCCGCCTCGACCTGGACCTGCATTACCGCATCCAACAGGGCCAGCTGAACGCCGAGAACAAAGTGGTGGTGGAACAGTTGCAGCTCGGCGAGAAGGTCGACAGCCCCGACGCGGTGGACCTGCCGGTTCGCCTGGCGGTGGCCCTGCTGAAGGATACGCGGGGCACCATTTCCATCGAACTGCCGGTGCAGGGCAACCTCAACGACCCGCAGTTCAGCGTCATGCCGATCGTCTGGCAGACCCTGCGCAACCTGGTCCTGCGCGCGGCACAGGCGCCGTTCAAGTTCATCGCCGGACTGGTCGGCGGCGATCAGGTCGACCTCAGCCAGATCCGCTTTGCCGCGGCCAGCAGCGAGCTGGACGGCGAGGCACACAAGGCCCTGGATACCCTGGTCGCCGCCCTGCAGCAGCGTCCGGCGCTGCACCTGGAAGTCGAGGGCATGAGCGCGAAAGCGGCCGATGGCCCGCTGCTGGCCGAGCGGCGTTTGCAGCAGGAATATCGCGAGACCTGGTACCGCATCCTGCAGCGCCGCGGCGACAAGGTACCGGCGGATGCCAGCCAGATCGAAATCGACGAGGACGACGAAGCGCCGTTGCTCGAAGGCATCTACCGCAGCCGGCTCAAGCAGCAGCCGCCCGCCGCGTGGCAGGAACTGGAGCCCGAACAGCGTACCCAGCTGTTGCGGCAGGCGGTGCTCGACTCCTGGGCCGGCAACGCGGCGCTGCTGCGCCGGCTCAGCCAGGAACGCGCCGCGGCGATCAAGGACCATCTCGTGCAGGCCGGGCTCGACGCCGAGCGCGTCTACCTGCTCGATACCGGCTCGGCCGAGGCGGAATCCGACGGCACGGTCGCGACCGTGCTGCATCTGGGAAGCGAATGATGAAACAGACCCTAATCGCCTGCGTGCTGCTGTCCATTGTCGCCAACGTGCACGCCGATACGCTGCGCTGCGGCAGCCAGCTGGTGAGCACCGGTGACCGCGCCTTCGAGGTTGAGCGCAAGTGCGGCCCACCGGTGCACCGGGACCTGGTCGGCTACAGCCTCAGCCGCAACGATCGCCAGGAGTACAAGCTGGAAGAGTGGGTCTATGGCCCCAGCAATGGCATGCTCAGCATCCTCACCTTCGAGGGCAACCGCCTGGTGCGCATCGAGACCCGCAGGGGCAACTGAGGAGAAAAACGATGGGCCGCCGCATGCTCGTTACCCTGCTTTGCCTGCCATTGCTCGGCTTGCAGGCGCAAGCCTCTTCCACCTATCGCTGCAACAGCCGCCTGGTCAGCCTGGAAGCGACCACCGCCGAGGTCCGCAACAAATGCGGCGAGCCGGCCAGCAACTCGCTGCTGGGCTACAAGGAGGTCCTCGACGATTACGGGTATCGCCATGAGGTAGTGGTCGAGGAATGGGTGTACGGGCCGAATCACGGCATGTTTCATTTCCTGCGCTTCGAGGGCAACCGCTTGCGGAAGATAGATAGCCGGCGCGGCAACTGAGCTTCGGTTGCATAGGAGCGACGTTGGGTCGGGATGCGTAGCCTGGGGAGCGCAGCGACGAAGCCCAGCGCGTTGTGCCCGTGCCTGTTGGGCTTCGCTGCGCTCGGCGCCAACCGCCCCGGGTGCGTCCGAGCCCGAATACCGGGCTGTTGCAGCAAAATCCAGGGAAAACACGTCCAACGAGACCCGGCGTCATGTAACGCCCATAATAAAAAAAACCCCACTGGCGTGGGGCTCTTCATGGACTTGCCGCCACCCATGGCGGCGGGCCAATCCCTTACTCGGCGGTCTTCAGACCATCGGCGGATACGTTACGCACGCCCTCGATTTCCTTGGCCTTGGCAATTGCAGCCTCCTTTTCGGCTTCGGTGGCGACGGTGCCGGACAGCGACACGACGCCATCCTTGGTTTCCACTTCGATGTCCATGCCCGGAGTTGCATCCTCGGCCAGCAGGCTCGACTTCACCTTGGTGGTGATCCAGGTATCGGAAGCGGCATCGCCAGCGTCGCCCATGGTGTCGTTGGCAGCCAGCATGACGCTGTCGGCCTTGTCGATGGCAGGCGTGGTATCTGCCAACGCGGCACCTGCGAACGGCAGGGCCAGGGCAGCGGCGATGGCGGCGGCAGTAAGCGTCTGAATAGTCTTCATGAATGTCACTCCTGTTCTCGTGGTTTCTTCGGCATGACTCCGGCCTCAGATTCATGAGGAATAGCGCAAGCGGCGTGCCAACTCCGCAGCGAATTATTTTCCTTTAAAATCAAAACGTTATTCTTTCAGCCATTGGTTCCTCACTTGCACAATGCAAGCTTGGCAACTCCGACGCGTGCATCTTGCAATCTCGAACAGCCGATCATGGAAAAATCGAAGGCAAACAAAAAGGGCCCAGAGGCCCTTTTCGTCAGCGCGGAGCGCCGGGTCAGACGCCGGAGGCTTCCGCCGCAGCCACGTCCTTGATGGACAGCTTGATACGGCCGCGGTTGTCCACGTCCAGCACCAGAACCTTCACTTCCTGGCCTTCCTTCAGCACGTCGGTGACCTTCTCGATGCGCTGGTCGCTGATCTGCGAGATGTGCACCAGACCGTCCTTGCCCGGCAGGATGTTGACGAAGGCGCCGAAGTCGACGATGCGCTCGACCTTGCCCACGTAGATCTTGCCGATCTCCGCCTCGGCAGTGATACCGAGCACGCGCTGCTTGGCCGCCTCGGCCGCTTCCTTGGTCTCGCCGAAGATCTTGATCGAGCCGTCGTCCTCGATGTCGATCGAAGCCTTGGTCTCTTCGCAGATGGCACGAATGGTGGCGCCACCCTTGCCGATCACGTCGCGGATCTTGTCCTGGTCGATCTTCATCGCCAGCATGGTCGGCGCGTTGACCGACAGCTCGCTGCGCGACTGGGCGATGACCTGGTTCATCTGGCCGAGGATGTTCAGGCGCGCTTCCAGAGCCTGGCCCAGGGCGATTTCCATGATCTCTTCGGTGATGCCCTGGATCTTGATGTCCATCTGCAGCGCGGTGACGCCCTTGGCGGTACCGGCCACCTTGAAGTCCATGTCGCCCAGGTGGTCTTCGTCGCCGAGGATGTCGGTCAGCACGGCGAACTTGTCGCCTTCCTTGACCAGGCCCATGGCGATACCGGCCACCGGCGCCTTCATCGGCACACCGGCGTCCATCAGCGCCAGCGAAGCACCGCAGACCGACGCCATGGAGCTGGAGCCGTTGGACTCGGTGATTTCGGAAACCACACGGATGGTGTACGGGAATTCGTCGGCGCTCGGCAGCATGGCGGCGACGCCACGACGGGCCAGGCGACCGTGACCGATTTCGCGGCGGCCGGTAGCGCCCATGCGACCACACTCACCGACCGAGTACGGCGGGAAGTTGTAGTGCAGCATGAAGGCATCTTTCTTTTCGCCTTCCAGGGTATCGAGCAGCTGGGCATCGCGGGCGGTGCCGAGGGTAGCAACCACCAGCGCCTGGGTTTCGCCGCGGGTGAACAGTGCCGAGCCGTGGGTCTTGTCGAGCACGCCGACTTCGATGTTCAGGCCGCGCACGGTACGAGTGTCGCGACCGTCGATACGCGGCTTGCCGTTGACGATATTCTCGCGAACGGTGCGGTATTCGATTTCGCCGAAGGCATCCTTCACTTCGCCAGCGGACGGCTGGCCTTCCTCGCCGGAGAACTTGGCAACGACCTGGTCTTTCAGCTCGCCCAGGCGCGCGTAGCGGTCCTGCTTGATGGTGATGGTGTAGGCCTGCGAGATGGCTTCGCCGAACTCGCTACGGATCGCGTCCAGCAGAGCCGTGTTGGCCTGTGGAGCGGTCCAGTCCCAGCGCGGCTTGCCGGCCTCGGCAGCGAGCTCTTCGACGGCCTTGATCACGGCCTGGAACTCGTCATGGGCGAACAGTACGGCGCCCAGCATCTGGTCTTCGGTCAGCTCCCTGGCTTCCGACTCGACCATCAGCACGGCATCCTTGGTGCCGGCCACGACCATGTCCAGGCCGGAGGCCTTGAGCTGCTCGTAGTTCGGGTTCAGCAGGTAGCCGGTTTCCGGGTGGAAGGCCACGCGAGCGGCGCCGATCGGGCCGTCGAACGGAATGCCGGATACCGCCAGGGCAGCCGAAGTACCGATCATCGCGGCGATGTCAGGATCGGTCTTCTTGCTGGTGGAGACGACAGTACAGATGACCTGCACTTCATTCTGGAAGCCTTCCGGGAACAGCGGGCGGATCGGCCGATCGATCAGGCGCGAGGTCAGGGTTTCCTTCTCGGAAGGACGCGCCTCACGTTTGAAGAAGCCGCCGGGGATCTTGCCCGCTGCGTAGGTCTTCTCCTGGTAATGCACGGAGAGCGGGAAGAACCCTTTGCTCGGATCGGCGGTCTTGGCACCGACCACGGTGACCAGCACGGTGACGTCGTCATCGACGGTCACCAGTACTGCGCCGGAGGCCTGGCGGGCGATACGACCCGTCTCGAGGGTTACGGTCGACTGACCGAACTGGAATTTCTTGATTACCGGATTCACGGTTTTTCCTTCTCTTTGTTGCCTTGGGGAAATCGGCAGAACGCTCGGGAGTCGGCCCGGAACGACCTGCAAGAAAGCCAAAAGCTGGAAGACCGAAGCTGATCGCAGGGAGATCCCACTTTCAACTTCAGGCTTCCAGCTTCCGGCTTCCAGCGCGGGCGCGTCTTAGCGACGCAGACCCAGACGACCGATCAGGGTGCTGTAACGAGTGGTGTCCTTACCCTTCAGGTAATCCAGCAGCTTGCGGCGCTGGTTGACCATGCGGATCAGACCACGACGGGAGTGGTGGTCCTTGCCGTTGGCCTTGAAGTGGCCTTGCAGCTTGTTGATGTTGGCGGTCAGCAGGGCTACCTGCACTTCCGGAGAACCGGTATCGCCTTCAGCTTGCTTGTACTCGTTAACGATCTGGGCTTTTTCTTCAACGCTCAGTGCCATGATGGGCTCCTTGAGTGAACAGGCCGGGAATCATCCCGTGTTTAGTAAAGAGAAATGACCGTGCCTGCTGACAGCCACCCTCCGACGCACCGCGTAGACGCGATGCGCAACGGTCATTCCGACCGAATCAGTCGACGCGGCGCGATGCGCCCGTCTTCGCTCACTTCGCCGATGCCGATGAAGCGGCCGTTGTGGTCCTGCACGCGGACCATGCCGTACTTCGGCGCCTCCGGCGCCCGCACCGGCTGCCCGTGCAGCCAGTAGTAGGCGCTGTGCTCGGACAGCTGCAACAGCGGCCAGTGCTCCAGCCCGCAATCCACCGGCTGCAGGAAGGCATCCAGGGCCTCGGTGCCGCCTTCGGCATGCAACTGCTCCAGCGTCTCGAGGGCGACCGTCCGGGACAGGTCGAACGGGCCGGCCTGGGTACGCCGCAACTCGGCGACATGCGCACCGCACCCCAGCAGCTGACCGAGATCCTCGACCAGGGTGCGGATGTAGGTGCCTTTGCTGCAGGCCACGGCCAGCCGCGCCTGATCACCTTCGAGCGCGAGCAGTTCCAAGCGCGCAATACTAACAGAACGCGGCTCGCGCTCCACTACCTCTCCGGCACGCGCCAGCTTGTACAGCGGCTGGCCGTCACGCTTGAGCGCCGAATACATCGGCGGCACCTGCTGGATATCGCCACGAAAGCGCGGCAGCAGGGCTTCCAGTTGCTCGCGAGTGACCGCTACCGGCTTGCGCTCGAGGACTTCGCCCTCGGCATCCGCGGTGGTCGTGGTCACCCCCAGTTGCATGACCGTCTCGTAGGCCTTGTCGGCATCGAGCAGGTACTGGGAGAACTTGGTGGCCTCGCCGAAACACAGCGGCAGCACGCCGGTAGCCAGGGGATCCAGGCTTCCGGTATGCCCGGCCTTTTCCGCGTTGAGCAGCCAGCGGACCTTCTGCAGCGCGGCGTTGGAGGTGAACCCCCGCGGCTTGTCGAGCAGGATGATGCCGCTGACGTTGCGGCGAACACGCTTGACCTGTGCCACGCTTATTCTCCGCGCTCGTCGCTGTGCTTGCGATCTTCGGCGACCGCCCGCTCGATCAGCGAACTCAACTCGACACCACGGCGAATGCTCGCGTCGTAGTTGAAATGCAACTGCGGAACGCTACGCAGCTTCATGGTCTTGCCCAGCTGCATGCGCAGGAAACCACTGGCCTCGTTGAGGATGCGCAGGTTGCCCTTGACCGCCTCCTCGTCGTCATCCTGCCCCATGATGGTGATGAAAATCTTCGCATGGGACAGATCGCGGCTGACATCGACGCCGGTGATGGTCACCAGGCCCAGGCGCGGATCCTTGATCTCGCGCTGAATGAGCAGGGCCAGCTCGCGCTGCATCTGGTCGCCGATACGCTGGGTACGGCTGAATTCTTTGGCCATATAAAAGGTGCCTCAAGCTTCAAGCGCTAAGCTTCAAGCGAAAAAAATACCGAAAAGCCAAACGGCAAGCCCAATCGGTGGATCAAACCACCTCTTGAAGCTTGCCGCTTGAGGCTTGCCGCTGCTCGTCAGAGCGAACGTGCCACTTCGACCTTCTCGAACACTTCGATCTTGTCGCCGACCTTGACGTCGTTGTAGCTCTTCACGCCGATACCGCATTCCATGCCGGCGCGGACTTCCGCGACGTCATCCTTGAAGCGGCGCAGCGATTCCAGCTCGCCCTCGAAGATGACCACGTCGTCGCGCAGCACGCGGATCGGACGATTGCGGTGCACCATGCCCTCGGTGACCATGCAACCGGCGATCGCGCCGAACTTCGGCGAACGGAACACGTCGCGGACCTCGGCGATGCCGAGAATGTTCTCGCGAACGTCGCTGCCGAGCATGCCGGTGAGCGCCTTCTTGACGTCTTCGATGATGTCGTAGATGACGTTGTAGTAGCGCATGTCGAGACCCTCGGCCTCGACGATCTTGCGGGCACCGGCATCGGCGCGCACGTTGAAGCCGAACAGCACCGCGTTGGATGCCAGCGCCAGGTTGGCGTCGGACTCGGTGATGCCGCCGACGCCACCGCCGACCACGCGCACCTGCACTTCGTCGTTGCCCAGGCCGTTGAGCGAGCCCTGCAGCGCCTCGAGAGAGCCGCGCACGTCGGCCTTGAGGACGATGTTGAGGGTCTTCTTCTCGTCCTGGCCCATGGTCTCGAAGATGTTTTCCAGCTTGCCGGCATGGGCGCGGGCCAGCTTGACCTCGCGGAACTTGCCCTGGCGGAACAGCGCGACTTCGCGGGCCTTCTTCTCGTCGGCCACCACGGTCAGGTCATCGCCGGCCTCCGGCGTGCCGTCCAGGCCGAGGATCTCGACCGGAATCGACGGACCGGCTTCCTTCACCGGCTTGCCGTTCTCATCGAGCATGGCGCGCACGCGACCGAAGTTGACGCCACACAGCACCATGTCGCCCTGGCGCAGCGTACCGTCCTGGACCAGCACGGTCGCCACCGGACCACGGCCCTTGTCCAGGCGGGACTCGACCACCACACCACGGCCAGGCGCCGACGGCGTGGCCTTGAGCTCGAGAATCTCGGCCTGCAGCAATACGGCTTCGAGCAGCTCGTCGACGCCGGTACCCACCTTGGCGGAAACCGGAATGAACGGCGTGTCGCCACCCCACTCCTCGGGGATCACGTCGAGTGCGGCCAGGCCGTTCTTGATGTTGTCCGGATTGGCTTCCGGCTTGTCGATCTTGTTCACCGCGACCACGATCGGAACGCCGGCCGCCTTGGCATGCTGGACGGCCTCCTGGGTCTGCGGCATCACGCCGTCGTCGGCTGCGACGACCAGGATCACGATGTCGGTGGCCTTGGCACCGCGAGCACGCATGGCGGTGAACGCCGCGTGGCCCGGGGTATCGAGGAAGGTGACCATGCCACGCTCGGTTTCCACGTGATAGGCACCGATGTGCTGGGTGATGCCGCCGGCTTCGCCGACCGCGACCTTGGCACGCCGGATGTAGTCGAGCAGCGAGGTCTTGCCGTGGTCGACGTGGCCCATCACGGTCACCACCGGCGCACGGGTCATCTCCTCGCCTTCGAACTTCAGCAGCTCGGCCAGTTGTTCTTCCAGCGCGTTGTCGCTGACCAGCTTGACCTTGTGGCCGAGCTCCTCGGCCACCAGCTGCGCGGTTTCCTGGTCGAGTACCTGGTTGATGGTGACCGGCGAACCCATCTTGAACATGAACTTGATGACTTCGGCCGCTTTCACCGACATCTGCTGGGCCAATTCGGCCACAGTGATGGTCTCGCCAATCGACACTTCGCGCACGACCGGTCCTGTTGGGCTCTGGAACCCATGCTGGTTACGCTTCTTGAGCTTGGACTTGCCACGACCACCGCGGCGGAAACCGTCCGCGTCGTCATCACCGCTACGCGCGGTACGCGCGAGCGGTGCCTTGGTCTTGAGCGACGGGCGATGCTGGGCATGCTTGCGATCACGACGCTCGTCGTCGTCGCTGCGCGGCTTCTCGGTGCGGCGCGGCTCTTCCTTCTTGCGCTCCGGCGCAGGAGCGACAGGCTCGACTGCGGCCGGCGCAGGCTCTGCGGCGGCAGCGGGCTCGACGGCGGCGGGCGCAACGGCCTCGCCCTCGGACTTGGCCTGCTCGGCCTGGCGGCGGGCCTCTTCCTCGGCACGCTGACGGGCTTCTTCCTCGGCCTTCAGGCGAGCGGCCTCCTCGGCGGCGCGCTGTTCTTCCAGCTCACGACGCTTCTCGGCCTCGATCTCCTCGGCGCTGCGCTTGACGAAGGTCTTCTTCTTGCGCACTTCGACGCTGATGGTCTTGCTGCCGCCAACCTTCAGCTTGGTCGTGGTCTTGCGCTGCAAGGTGATCTTGCGCGGCTCGTCCACTTTCGCCCCATGGCTGCTTTTCAAATGGGCCAACAGGGCCTGCTTCTCGTTATCGGTCACTACTTGCTCGGCGCTGGTGTGCGACAGTCCTGCCTCACGCATCTGCTGAAGCAGTCGCTCGACCGGTGTGTCGACCACCTGGGCCAGTTCTTTCACCGTGACTTGCGTCATGCATTTCTCTCCTCAGGCCGCTAATTACTTACTCGAACCAATGGGCTCGGGCGGCCATGATCAGCTTGCCGGCACGTTCTTCATCGATGCCGTCTATGTCGAGCAGGTCGTCTATGGACTGCTCGGCCAGGTCTTCGCGGGTGATGACTCCCCGCACGGCCAACTCGACCGCCAGTTCGTTATCCATGCCTTCGAGGGCCAGCAGGTCTTCAGCCGGCTGAGCGTCCGCGAGCTTCTCCTCGTTGGCGATGGCTTTGGTCAGCAGGCGATCCTTGGCCCGTGTACGCAGTTCGTTGACGATGTCCTCGTCGAACCCTTCGATGCCGAGCATTTCCTCCATGGGGACATAGGCGATCTCTTCGAGGGAGGTAAAGCCCTCCTCCACCAGCACCTGTGCCAGCTCTTCGTCGACATCCAGCTCGTCGATGAAGCTGCGCAGAATGTCGCCGGTTTCTTCCTGCTGCTTGGCCTGGATGTCGGCCTCGGTCATCACGTTGAGCGTCCAGCCGGTCAGTTGACTGGCCAGGCGAACATTCTGACCGCCGCGACCGATGGCCTGGGCCAGATTGTCTTCGGCCACCGCGATATCCATGGCATGGGCATCTTCATCGACGATGATCGCCGCGACTTCCGCCGGGGCCATGGCGTTGATGACGAACTGGGCCGGGTTCTCGTCCCACAGCACGATGTCGACCCGCTCGCCGCCGATCTCGCCGGACACGGCCTGGACCCGCGAGCCGCGCATGCCGATGCAGGCGCCTTGCGGATCGATGCGCTTGTCCTTGGAACGAACGGCGATCTTCGCCCGCGAACCCGGATCACGCGAGGCGCCCATCACCTCGATCAGGCCTTCGGCGATTTCCGGCACTTCGATGCGGAACAGTTCGATCAGCATCTGCGGCGCGGTACGCGACAGGATCAGCTGCGGGCCGCGGTTCTCGGTGCGGATTTCCTTGAGCAGCGCGCGGACACGGGCGCCGACGCGGAAGGTCTCGCGGGCGATGATGTCCTCACGCGCCAGCAGGGCTTCGGCGTTGTTGCCCAGATCGACGATGACGCTGTCGCGGGTCACCTTCTTCACCGTGCCGGAGATGATTTCGCCGAGGCGATCACGGTAGGCCTCGACCACCTGCGCACGCTCGGCTTCGCGCACCTTCTGCACGATGACCTGCTTGGCGGTCTGCGCCGCGATACGCCCGAACTCGATGGACTCGATCTTTTCCTCGATCACATCGCCGACCTTGGCCTCAGGATTACGCGCCTGTGCCTGGTCGAGAGTCAATTGAATGGCCGGATCTTCGAAGTTCTCGTCATCGACGACGGTCCAGCGACGGAAGCTGTCGTAACTGCCGTTGTGGCGATTGATTTCCACACGCAGATCGACTTCGTCTTCATAGCGCTTCTTGGTAGCCGTGGCCAAAGCCAGCTCCAGCGCCTCGAAAATCACACTCGCCGGCACGCCCTTTTCATTGGACACCGACTCCACAACCAGCAGTACTTCTTTGCTCATCGTACGCCTCGCCTTTCGCAATCCATTGGGGTCCGCGGGATCCGCCCTCAGTCAAAACGGGGAACTATGTTGGCCTTGTCGATCATGTCGATCGGCAGCAGGTACTCATGGTCATCCACCTGCACCACGACGTCCTGCTCTTCCACCCCGCGGAGAAGACCCTGGAAATTGCGCCTGCCCTCGAAGGGCGAGCGCAGCTTTATTTTTACCTGCTCACCGACATGGGCCCTGTACTGCTCGATAGTGAACAGCGGCCGGTCCATGCCCGGAGAAGAAACCTCAAGGGTGTAGTCCACACTGATCGGATCTTCCACATCGAGCACACCACTCAATTGCCGACTGACCTTTTCACAGTCGTCGATGAGGATGCCGTTGGCATGATCGATGTAGACGCGCAGCAGCGAATGCCGCCCCTGGGAAATGAATTCTATGCCCCAGCACTGATAGCCAAGCGCCTCAACCACCGGGGCCAACAAGGCCTGCAACTGTTCTAGCTTGCTCGACATCGAAGTCCCTCGCGCATGCTGTACAAATGAAAAATGGGCGAAACGCCCATCCCTTTGACCGCCTGTAAATGCCGGCGACCTGGCCTCAAGCTAATAAAAAGCCCCTGTACAGGGGCTCTTCATCGACTGGTTGCGGGGGCTGGATTTGAACCAACGACCTTCGGGTTATGAGCCCGACGAGCTACCAGACTGCTCCACCCCGCGTCAAACTGGGCACGAATTATACGACCCGCACCACATACAGGTCAACCTAAACCCTTAAAACACAAGAAAGCCCGCACTAGGCGGGCCTGCTTGTTTGGTACCGAGGAGGGGACTCGAACCCCTACAGCCTATGGCCACTACCACCTCAAGGTAGCGTGTCTACCAATTCCACCACCTCGGCAAAAACCCTTATTGCCCTTCCTCTACCTGGGGAAGCTCGCCCGCGGCATCCGCCGGCTTGCGCTCCTCGAGCACAGGAACATCCTCGACAGCCGGCTTGCTGACCGGCACTTCCAGCACGGCTGGATCCGGCAGCCCCGCCCGGGACATCTGATCAGCCTGCTGCTTGGCGAAGAACGCCAACCCCAGACTGGTCACGAAAAAAACGCCGGCCAGTATAGCAGTAAACCGACTCAGAAAGGTAGCGGAACCTTGGCTTCCGAAAACGGTTGCCGACGCACCCGAACCGAAAGACGCACCCGCATCCGCACCCTTGCCCTGCTGCAGCAGCACCAGCGCAACCACACCCAGAGCAACCAGCAGATGCACCACAATCACAACAGTCTGCAACATCTGTTCAGTTCCCCGCGGCGCGACAGATCGCACCGAATTCATCCGCTTTCAGAGAGGCGCCACCAATCAGCCCCCCATCAATATCCGCCATCGAGAACAGCTCGGCGGCATTTTCCGCCTTGACGCTGCCGCCGTACAGGAGCCTGACGCCTTCGGCGACACGGCGATCCCGGCGCGACAACTGCTCCCGAATGGCAGCATGTACTTCCTGGGCCTGCTGAGGCGTCGCGGTCAATCCGGAACCAATCGCCCAGACCGGCTCGTACGCGATCACCGCGGTCTCGAAGGCCGCGATACCCTGATCATCGAGCACCCGCGCCAACTGTCTCTCGACCACCTCGAGCGTCTTGCCCGCCCGGCGCTCTTCGAGCGTCTCACCCAGACACAACACAGGCTTCAAACCGCTCGCCTGCGCCGCTGAAAACTTTCGGCTCACCACCTCGTCGCTCTCGCCCAGAAGCAGACGGCGCTCGGAATGGCCAACCAGGACCCACTTGCAACCGACATCGGCCAACTGAGCCGGTGACACCTCGCCGGTCAGCGCCCCGAAACCTGCCTGCGTAGCGCCGTCCTGGGCACCAACGGCGATTTCGATACCGTTGACGCCATCCAGGACCTGACTGATGTACACACAGGAGGGGAATACCGCAATCTCGACCGCTGCAGGCAATTGCTGCAACCGGAGAGACTCGATCAGCTCTGCGACGCTAGCGCGGGTACCGTTCATCTTCCAGTTACCAGCTACCATGGGGCGACGCATGCTTTACCTCATCGGTCAAAGTGGGCGCAGATGTTACTCAACAGCCAACGCCCTGGCAAGCGCGATCATGCACAAACTTCAGCGACGACTTTGGCCAGTTCCTCCGCCAGGCTGCGCACCTGTTTCTCATCGTCACCCTCGACCATCACACGCACCAGCGGCTCGGTTCCCGACTTTCGCAGCAGCACGCGGCCACGGCCGCCCATTCGCCCGGTAACGCTGTCGCAGGCGGCCTGCACGTCCGGATGGGAGATGGGATCGCGATCGCCCGAGAAACGCACGTTGATCAGCACCTGCGGGCATTTATGCCAGGCAAGCCGCTCCTGGGCGAGCGTCTGCCCACGGCGACGCAGGGCCAGCACGACCTGCAGCGCGGCGATGATCGCATCGCCGGTGGTGGTGTGCTGGGCGCAGACGATATGCCCGGAATTCTCGCCGCCCAGCGGCCAGCCGCGCTCGAGCATTTCGGCGATCACATAGCGGTCGCCGACCTTGGCGCGAACGAACGGAATCTCTCGCGTCTTGAGTGCCAGCTCGAGGCCGAGATTGCTCATCAGGGTGCCGACCACCCCACCCGGGAGCCGGTCGCGCTCCTGCAGATCGGTGGCGATGATGTACAAAAGCTCGTCCCCATCGACGACGACCCCAGTGTGATCGACCATCATCACCCGGTCGCCGTCACCATCGAAGGCGATTCCCAGGTCCGCACCCTGTTCGACGACGGCCTTCTGCAGCTGTCCGACATGGGTGGAACCGACATCGGCATTGATGTTCAGGCCATCCGGCTGCGCACCGATGACCACCACCTCGGCGCCCAGCTCGCGGAACACATTGGGCGCGACCTTGTAGGTGGCGCCATGGGCGCAATCGATCACCAGCTTCAGCCCGGAAAAATCGGTACTGGTGGGCACGCTGCTCTTGCAGAACTCGATATAGCGCCCGGCGGCATCATTGATACGCGACGCCTTACCCAGCTGCGCCGACTCCACCACGCTCATCGGCGTATCGAGCAACTCCTCGATCATCAGCTCGACCTCGTCGGGGAGCTTGGTACCGTTACCGGAGAAGAACTTGATGCCGTTGTCGTGGTGCGGATTGTGCGAGGCGCTGATGACGATGCCCGCCTCGGCATGGAAGGTGCGGGTCAGGTAGGCGACCGCCGGCGTGGGCATCGGCCCCAGCAGCAGCACATCAGCCCCTGCCGCCGACAAACCGGCCTGCAGGGCCGACTCGAACATGTAGCCGGAAATGCGCGTGTCCTTGCCGATCAGAATCCGGCACTTGCCCTGCTTGCGAAAGGCCATGCCCGCCGCCCAGCCCAGCTTGAGCATGAAATCGGGGGTAATGGGGTAGTGACCGACATGTCCGCGAATACCGTCGGTACCGAAATATTTTCTACTCATGAGGACTTCCCTATTCCGCTGCCTGTACCGCAGCGATCATTCGAACCACATCAACCGTCTCGGCGACATCGTGCACCCGCACGATCTGCGCACCCTTGCTCACCGCCAGCGCCGCCAGGGCGAGGCTGCCATACAGACGCTCGCCGACGGCACGTCCCAGCACCCCGCCGATCATGCTCTTGCGCGACACGCCGACCAGCAACGGCCGGCCGAGGCGCTGCAGCTGCTGCATATGCTTGAACAGGCTGAGATTGTGTTCCAGCGTCTTGGCGAACCCGAAACCGGGATCGAGAACGATACGCTCGGCAGGGATGCCCGCCGCCGCGCAGACCGCCATCCGCTCGGCGAGGAATTCGCCGACCTCGGCGGTCACGTCGTCATAGCGCGGATCATCCTGCATGTCGCCAGGCTCGCCGAGCATGTGCATCAGGCACACCGGCAACCCGCTGTCGACTGCCGCATCCAGCGCACCGTCGCGCTGCAGCGAACGGACGTCATTGATCAGCCCCGCCCCGAGCCGGGCGCACTCACGAATGACCGCAGGCGTCGAGGTGTCGACCGAGATGACCACATCCAGCTCGCGCGCGATCGCCTCGACGATCGGCGCGACCCGCTCCAGTTCCTCGGTGGGCGACACCGAGCGGGCCCCGGGCCGAGTGGACTCGCCGCCCACATCGACCAGCGTCGCACCGGCAGCGACCATCGCCCCGGCATGGCGCAGGGCGGCGTCGCGCTCGGCGAAGCGGCCGCCATCGGAAAAGGAATCGGGCGTGACATTGAGAATACCCATCACGTGCGGACGGGATAGATCGAGGACCCGACTGCCGCAGGACAGCCGAGCTGGGGGAAACGAATCAGTCATTTTGTGAGCCTTGAGCTTTCCGGCCAGACGCCCTGCGCAGGCGATTCACGCCAGCCGCGCCACCATGGGCGAATCGGGAGGACAATTTACACCAGAAGGGGCGCCCATGCGCCCCTTCTGGATACAGCCCTTTTTTGATGCAACCGGCAGAACCCTCGGCGCCGCGGCTGTCAGTGCTCGCCCGCAGGCCCACCAATCGGCGTTTCCGGACGGCTGTCATCCGGGACGACAGGCGTTC
Organism: Pseudomonas lopnurensis; assembly: GCF_015070855.1. Taxonomy (GTDB): domain Bacteria; phylum Pseudomonadota; class Gammaproteobacteria; order Pseudomonadales; family Pseudomonadaceae; genus Stutzerimonas; species Stutzerimonas lopnurensis. The sequence continues at coordinate 63,361 of NZ_JADDIX010000014.1, read as the reverse complement.
CGGAGGCACCGGAGCCCCCTTCCCAGTCGCGCGGCTCACGTGGCTGGCGCCCGGCCATGATGTCGTCGATCTGCGCCGCGTCGATGGTTTCGTACTTCATCAACGCCTCGGCCATCATGTCCAGCTTGTCACGATTGTCCGACAGGATCTGCCTGGCCGTGCCATAGCAGTGGTCGATGATGCTGCGCACCTCTTCATCGATCATCTTGGCGGTCTCGCCCGAGACGTTGGCGTGCTGGCTACCGGCGCTACGCCCCAGGAATACCTCGCCTTCCTCTTCCGCGTACATCAGCGGCCCGAGCTTCTCCGAGAGCCCCCACTTGGTGACCATGTTCCGCGCCAGCTGCGTCGCACGCATGATGTCGTTGGACGCGCCGGTGGTGACGCCTTCAAAACCGAGGGTCATTTCCTCGGCGATCCGACCACCGAACAGCGAGCAGATCTGGCTGACCAGAGCACGCTTGGACAGGCTGTAGCGATCCTCCTCGGGGAGGAACATGGTCACGCCCAAGGCACGGCCACGCGGAATGATGGAAACCTTGTAGACCGGATCGTGTTCGGGCACCACGCGCCCGACGATCGCGTGCCCGGCCTCGTGATAGGCGGTATTGAGCTTCTCCTTCTCGGACATGACCATGGATTTGCGCTCGGCGCCCATCATGATCTTGTCCTTGGCCAGCTCGAACTCCTTCATCTCGACGATGCGCTTGTTCGCCCGCGCGGCGAACAGCGAGGCCTCGTTGACCAGGTTGGCCAGGTCGGCGCCGGAGAAGCCCGGCGTGCCCCGCGCGATGACCCCGGGCTCGACGTTCTCGCTGACCGGCACCTTGCGCATGTGCACCTTGAGAATCTGCTCGCGACCACGGATGTCCGGCAGCCCGACCACCACCTGACGGTCGAAACGGCCCGGCCGCAGCAGCGCCGGGTCGAGCACGTCGGGACGGTTGGTCGCGGCGATGACGATGATGCCATCGTTCATCTCGAAGCCATCCATCTCCACCAGCAACTGGTTGAGGGTCTGCTCGCGCTCGTCGTGCCCGCCGCCGAGGCCGGCGCCACGATGGCGACCGACCGCGTCGATCTCGTCGATGAAGATGATGCACGGCGCATGCTTTTTCGCCTGCTCGAACATGTCACGCACGCGACTGGCACCGACACCGACGAACATTTCGACGAAGTCCGAACCGGAAATGGTGAAGAACGGCACCTTGGCCTCGCCGGCAATGGCCTTGGCCAGCAGCGTCTTGCCGGTACCGGGCGGACCGACCATCAGCACGCCGCGGGGAATGCGGCCGCCCAGGCGCTGGAACTTGCCAGGATCGCGCAGGAACTCGACCAGCTCGTGCACCTCTTCCTTGGCCTCGTCGCAGCCGGCGACGTCGGCGAAGGTGGTCTTGACCTGATCTTCCGAGAGCAGACGCGCCTTGCTCTTGCCGAAGCTCATGGGCCCGCCCTTGCCGCCCGCGCCGCCCTGCATCTGGCGCATGAAGAACATGAATACGGCGATGATCACCAGGATCGGGAAGCTGGCCACCAGCAACTGGGTCCAGATGCTCTGCTGCTCCGGCTGCTTGCCTTCGATCAGCACATTGTTGTCGAGCAGGTCGCCGATCAGGCCATTGTCCTGGATCGCCGGGCGAATGGTCTTGAAGGTATCGCCGTCACTGCGTTTGCCGATGATCACGAAACCGTCGACGGTCACGCGCTCGACCCGACCTTCCTTGACCTGCTCGAGGAAATCCGAGTAATTCAGCGTCTGCGGCTCGCTCGGGCTGGAAAAGTTGTTCATCACCGTGACCAGGACGGCGGCGATGATCAGCCACAGGATCAGGTTTTTTGCCATGTCGTTCAAATTAACTACCCTCTGGAGCAAGCCCGTTATCCGCGGGCCCGCATGACGGCCGATTGCTTGCTCGGCCTAACTTACTACACAACGCACTGGAACTGGCAGCCGGTCTGTAACCCTATGAAACAGTCTAGCCCCTGTATCGCCGAAGGGGCCATCCGACCTATGCCTTGCCAATAGGACCACAAAGGCCGGCATTCGACACCACGGCCTACTCGGCCTGCTCGTCCTTGAAGCCGCGCGCCAGCAGATATTGCTCCCGGGAGCGGTCGCGAGAAGACAGCGGCTTGCGCATCTGCACCTTCTCGAAGTTCTGCCGCACCTCTTTCAGGTAGGCGTCGAAGCCCTCGCCCTGAAATATCTTGATCAAGAAATCCCCGCCCGGACGCAGCACGCGCGAGGCCAGATCCAATGCCAGTTCACAGAGAAACATCGCCCGCGGCTGATCCGCGGCCCGCACTCCACTCATATTGGGGGCCATGTCGGAAATCACAAGGTCGACCGGATTGTCGCCGATCGCCTGCAGTATCTGGCCGAACACTTCGTCTTCGGTGAAATCGCCCTGGATGAAGGTCACATCGGCGATGCTGTCCATCGACAGGATATCGGAGGCGATCAGCCGGCCCTTGTCACCGATGACCCGGCTGGTGACCTGCGACCAGCCGCCCGGGGCGGCGCCCAGATCGACCACGGTCATGCCCGGCCGCAGGATGCGGTCCTTCTCCTGGATCTCCAGCAGCTTGTAGCTGGCACGCGAGCGATAGCCGTCGCGCTGCGCCATCTTCACGTAGGGGTCATCGAAATGTTCTTTCAGCCAACGCGGGCTGGTCTTGGAGCGTGCCAAGCTGATACCTCATCTGTGCGGCCCGGTACCTCTCGGTTACACTAGCGGCCGTTTTTCAAGGGTTCTGACGCAAGGGTCGAAATATGCCGCTCACCAACGAGCAGAAGAAACAGTACAAGTCCATCGGCCACCACCTGAAACCGGTACTCATCGTAGCCGAAAACGGGTTGACCGATGGGGTCCAGGCCGAACTCGAGCGCGCATTGAACGATCACGAACTGATCAAGATCCAGTTCCGCATCACCGAGCGCGAGGATCGCCGCGCCCTGATGGAAGAACTCTGCGCGATCGGCAAATGCGAACTGGTCCAGACGATCGGCAAGATGGCCCTGGTCTACCGCCGCAACCCGAAGGCCAACAAGCAGCTCTCCAACATCCACCGCTTCCAGGCCTGACATCCGGTGGGCCGCGGCCCACCGGCACCTATCGGCGTGCGTGTCCCGGCAACGGTTGCAACACCAGGACCAGGCCGCACAGGGCCATGGCCAGATAGCTGAAGCTGGACCAGTAGAGCGCCCCGCCATCTGCGCCCGCCACCCCATGGCTGACGCCCAATAGCACAACCGCGATCAGCAACTGGCCGCGCATATCCCGCCAGAGGCTGCGAAACCCCTCGGCCAGCATCAGCACGACCAGTTGCAGCACCGCGCAGAAGGCGGCGAAGCCCACCAGCAGTGGGCGCAGACTGCTGCCGATCTCCTCGACCAGCAAGGGCGCCAGACCGATCTTGCCCAGCGCCGGCAGGACGACGAAGTGCAGCAGCCAGAGCCCGCCGACCCAGAAGGTCTGAGCCAGCTGCCAGCTTATGGTGCCAGCCCGCGGGGGCTGGCGCTCAGATATGACGGACCTCGACAATCTCGTACTCGATCAGGCCACTGGGCGTCTTGACCGTCACCACGTCGCCTTCTTCCTTGCCCACCAGGGCGCGGGCGATGGGCGAGCTCACCGACAGCTTGCCCCGCTTGATGTCGGCTTCGTCGTCGCCGACGATCTGGTAGGTCACCTGCTCGTCGGTCTCGACGTTGGCGATGTCCACGGTGGCGCCGAAGATCACCTTGCCGCTATGCGGGATGTTGGCGATATCGATGACCTGGGCGTTCTGCAGGCGGCCCTCGATATCGCGGATGCGCGCCTCGACCATCCCCTGCTGTTCACGGGCGGCATGGTACTCGGCGTTCTCCTTGAGATCGCCCAGCTCGCGCGCCTCGGCAATGGCCTGGGTGATCTGCGGGCGCAGCACGGTTTTCAGATGCTTGAGTTCTTCTTCCAGGGCGCGGGCGCCCTGGACGGTCATTGGGAATTTTGTCATGCGTTGATTCCTGCATGGAGATCCTGCAAGCGGCGCACGGTCTTCTCGGGACCGAACTTGAGCGCCTCACAGATTGCCTGACCACCGGCGATGGTGGTGGTGATGCAGATCTTGTGCTGCAGAGCGTTGCGACGAATGGAATACGAATCGGCGATGGACTGACGACCCTCGGTAGTATTGATGATCAGGGTGACTTCGTCATTCTTGATCATGTCGACCACATGCGGACGGCCCTCGGTCACCTTGTTCACCCGACGCACCGGCAACCCGGCCGCCTCGATGATCCTCGCGGTCCCGGCAGTGGCCACCACCTCGAAGCCCAGGCCGACCAAGTCGCGGGCGACCTGCTCGACATAGGGCTTGTCGTCCTCGCGCACGCTGAGAAAGGCGCAGCCCGAGGTCGGCAGGATTTCGCTGGCACCCAGCTGGGCCTTGGCGAAGGCCTCGGCGAAGCTGTCGCCGACACCCATCACCTCGCCGGTGGATTTCATCTCCGGCCCGAGGATGGTATCGACGCCCGGGAACTTGGCGAAGGGGAATACCGCTTCCTTGACGCTGAAGTACGTCGGGATGATCTCGCGGGTGAACCCGACTTCCTCGAGGGTCTTGCCCGCCATCACGCGTGCCGCGACCTTGGCCAGCGACTCGCCGATGCACTTGGAGACGAACGGCACGGTACGCGAGGCGCGCGGGTTGACCTCGAGCACGTAGATGTCTTCGCCCTGCACGGCCATCTGTACGTTCATCAGACCGATGACGTCGAGCTCCAGCGCCATCTTGCGCACCTGCTCGCGGATCTCGTCCTGGATGTGCTGCGGCAGCGAGTAGGCCGGCAGCGAACAGGCCGAGTCACCGGAGTGCACGCCGGCCTGCTCGATGTGCTGCATGATGCCGCCGATCACCACGTCGGTGCCGTCGCAGACCGCATCGATATCCACTTCGATGGCGCAGTTGAGGAAGTGATCGAGCAGCACCGGGCTGTCGTTGGATACCTGAACCGCTTCACGCATGTAGCGCTTGAGCTCTTCTTCCTCGTAGACGATTTCCATCGCACGACCGCCCAGCACGTAGGATGGGCGTACGACCAGTGGGTAGCCGATGGCCTTGGAAGCGGCGATGGCCTCTTCCTCACTGCGCGCCGTGGCGTTCTGTGGCTGGCGCAGGTTCAGGCGCTGCACCATCTGCTGGAAGCGCTCACGGTCTTCGGCGCGGTCGATGGCGTCCGGGCTGGTACCGATGATCGGCACGCCAGCCTCTTCCAGGGCGCGGCAGATCTTCAGCGGCGTCTGCCCGCCGTACTGCACGATGACGCCCTTGGGCTGCTCGACGCGGACGATTTCCAGCACGTCTTCCAGGGTGACCGGCTCGAAGTACAGGCGGTCGGAGGTGTCGTAGTCGGTGGAAACGGTCTCCGGGTTGCAGTTGACCATGATGGTCTCGTAGCCGTCTTCGCGCATGGCCAGCGCCGCGTGCACGCAGCAGTAGTCGAATTCGATGCCCTGGCCGATGCGGTTGGGACCGCCGCCGAGGATCATGATCTTCTCGCGCCCGCTCGGGTTGGCCTCGCACTCTTCCTCGTAGGTCGAATACATGTAGGCGGTGTCGGTGGCGAACTCGGCGGCGCAGGTGTCGACGCGCTTGTACACCGGCAACACCTTCAGCTTGTGACGATGGCTGCGCAGGTTCTTCTCGGTGACGCCGAGCAGCTTGGCCAGGCGCGCGTCGGAGAAGCCCTTGCGCTTGAGCCTGTACATCATGTCGCGGTCGATGCTGGACAGGCCCAGCGTCTTCACGTGCTCCTCGTCCTTGACCAGGTCCTCGATCTGCACCAGGAACCAGGGGTCGATCCTGGTCAGGGCGAAGACATCCTCGACGCTCTTGCCGGCGCGGAAGGCATCGGCGACGAACCAGATGCGATCGGCGCCCGGTACGGTCAGCTCACGCTTGAGCGTGCTCTCAGCTTCGGCGTCGGCCAGATTCAGCTTCGGATCGAAACCGGTGGCACCCACTTCCAGACCGCGCAGGGCTTTCTGCATGGACTCCTGGAAAGTGCGGCCGATGGCCATGACTTCACCGACCGACTTCATCTGGGTGGTCAGGCGCGCGTCGGCCTTGGGGAATTTCTCGAAGGCGAAGCGCGGCACCTTGGTCACGACGTAGTCGATGGCCGGCTCGAAGGATGCCGGGGTACGCCCGCCGGTGATGTCGTTCGAGAGTTCGTCGAGGGTATAACCCACGGCCAGCTTGGCGGCGATCTTGGCGATGGGAAAGCCGGTGGCCTTGGAAGCCAGCGCCGAGGAACGCGACACCCGCGGGTTCATCTCGATCACCACCATGCGGCCGGTATTCGGGCAGATGCCGAACTGCACGTTGGAGCCGCCGGTCTCCACGCCGATCTCGCGCAGCACCGCCAGCGAGGCGTTGCGCAGGATCTGGTATTCCTTGTCGGTCAGGGTCTGCGCCGGGGCGACGGTGATGGAGTCGCCGGTGTGCACGCCCATCGGGTCGAAGTTCTCGATGGAGCAGACGATGATGCAGTTGTCCTTCTTGTCGCGGACCACCTCCATCTCGTATTCCTTCCAGCCGATCAGCGACTCGTCGATCAAGAGTTCGCTGGTTGGCGACAGGTCCAGGCCGCGGGCGCAGATTTCTTCGAATTCTTCACGGTTGTAGGCGATGCCGCCGCCGGTGCCGCCCATGGTGAAGGACGGCCGGATGATGCAGGGGAAGCCGACCTTGTCGAGCACGCCGTAGGCTTCGTCCATGTTGTGCGCGATACCGGAAACCGGGCAGGCCAGGCCGATGTTCTTCATCGCCTTGTCGAAGCGCGAGCGATCCTCGGCCTTGTCGATGGTGTCGGCATTGGCGCCGATCATCTCGACGCCGAACTTCTCCAGCACGCCGTGCTTTTCCAGGTCCAGCGCGCAGTTCAGCGCGGTCTGGCCGCCCATGGTCGGCAGCAGCGCGTCGGGGCGCTCCTTCTCGATGATCTTGGCCACCGTGGCCCACTTGATCGGCTCGATGTAGGTGGCGTCGGCCATGGCCGGGTCGGTCATGATGGTGGCCGGGTTGGAGTTCACCAGGATGACGCGGAAGCCTTCTTCCTTCAGCGCCTTGCACGCCTGCGCGCCGGAATAGTCGAACTCGCAGGCTTGGCCGATGACGATGGGGCCGGCACCGAGGATCAGGATGCTCTTTATGTCTGTACGCTTGGGCATGGGACTCTCGTTGCAATAATCAGGACAGGGTTGCGGTGGCCAGCTTCACACCAAAGCCGACGAACAGGGCACCGACGCCCGAAGTGGCGCCGGCAGCCAACCGTTGCCGCCGACGGAACCAGGCCGCCAGCCGCACACCGGTGAAAATCAGGAAACTCAGATAAAGGGCGCTGACCAGCTCCAGGACCACCCCCAACACCAGGAACGACACCCCCGGATAGGCATAGCCGGGATCGACGAACTGGATGAAGAAGGAAATGAAGAACAGGATCGCCTTCGGGTTCGACAGGCTGAGCAACAGCGCCTTGCGAAACGGCTGGTGGACGTCCACCCGCTCGGTTTGCGCCGCCGTCGCCTCGGGATGGCGCAATCGATGCCAGGCGCCCCACAGCATGCCGACGCCGAGATAGAACAGGTAGGCCGCGCCGAGGTATTTGAGGCCGATGAACAGCATCGGCTCGGCCTTCAGCAGCGACGCCACACCGAGCGCCGACAGCAGCATCAGCACGGCATCCCCGAGAAACACGCCACAGGCGGCACGGTAACCGGTCGCCACGCCACGCTGGGCCGAGGTCGCCAGGACGAACAGCGAGTTCGGGCCGGGCAACAGGACCACGAAGACCACGCCTAGTACGTAGGCCCAGAAATCGGTTATCCCCAGGGTCGGCATGGCTCCTCTCCTCAGCGCCGCTCGGCCATCGCCGCGATGAAGCGATCGAACAGCGGCGCCACGTCGTGCGGTCCCGGGCTGGCTTCCGGGTGGCCCTGGAAGCTGAAGGCGACCTTGTCGGTACGCTCGATGCCCTGCAGGGTACCGTCGAACAGCGACTTGTGGGTGGCGCGCAGGTTGGCCGGCAGGCTCGCCTCGTCCACGGCGAAACCGTGGTTCTGGCTGGTGATCATCACAACGCCCGTCTTGAGGTCTTGAACCGGATGGTTCGCCCCGTGGTGGCCGTTGGGCATCTTCACCGTCGTGGCGCCGGAGGCCAGTGCCAGCAACTGATGGCCGAGGCAGATACCGAATACCGGAATCTCGGTTTCCAGCACGTCCTGGATCGCCTTGATCGCGTAGTCGCACGGCTCGGGGTCGCCGGGGCCGTTGGCCAGAAACACGCCGTCCGGGTTCAGCGCCAGCGCTTCGCTGGCGGGCGTCTGGGCCGGCAGCACGGTCACGCGGCAGCCACGCGCGACCAGCATGCGCAGGATGTTGTACTTCACACCATAGTCAAAAGCGACGACGTGGTACGGCAGCTCGCTGGCAGGGATCTCGGCATGGCCGTCGTCCTTCAGACACCAGACGCTGGAGCGCCATTCGTAGCGCTCCTTGACGCTGACTTCCTTGGCCAGATCCATGCCCTTGAGGCCCGCAAAGCTGCGCGCCAGCGCCAGCGCCTTTTCTTCGGTAGCGTCCTTCCCAGCCAGGATGCAGCCGTTCTGCGCGCCCTTCTCACGCAGGATGCGCGTCAGACGGCGGGTATCGATACCCGCAATGGCGACAGTACCGTTAGCCTTCAGATAATCGGGCAGCGATTGCTTGTTGCGCCAGTTGCTGGCCAGTAGCGGCAGGTCGCGGATGACCAGACCGGCGGCCCAGACCTTCCAGGACTCGGCGTCTTCCGGCGTCGTGCCGGTGTTGCCGACATGCGGATAGGTCAGTGTTACGATCTGCTTGGCGTAGGAGGGATCGGTAAGGATTTCCTGATAGCCGGTCATGGCGGTGTTGAACACCACCTCGCCGATGGTCTGGCCATCGGCGCCGATGGATTCGCCGCGAAAGATGCTGCCATCGGCAAGGGCCAGGATGGCTGGCGTAAGGGCTGGCTTAGTCAAGAGACCTCCCGTAGATCAAGGCTGGAGCAGACGCAGATTGTAAAAAAGCGGGATGACGTGTGAAGGTCATCCCGCTTTTTTGTTTGATTCATTTCTGCGCAACTTTTAGTGGACACACTAAAGCGAGCAGCTTACAGAAAATCCCATTTCCGGTCCAGCCAAAATGGGCTGCAGACGCACCAGGAGCGGGCACGCCGGCGCCCGCCGTCACGAAACTCACTTCAAGCCCAGCACATCCTGCATGTCGTACAGGCCGGCTGGCTGCTGCTCCAGCCAGAGCGCCGCGCGCACCGCGCCCTTGGCGAAGGTCATGCGACTGGAGGCCTTGTGGGTGATTTCCACCCGCTCGCCCTCGGCGGCGAAGAGCACCGTGTGATCGCCGACCACGTCCCCGGCGCGCACGGTGGCGAAGCCGATGGTTTCGCGCTGGCGCGCGCCGGTCTGCCCTTCGCGGCCGTAGACGGCGACCTTCTGCAGGTCACGCCCCAGCGCATCGGCCACCACTTCCCCCATGCGCAGGGCGGTACCGGACGGCGCGTCCACCTTGTGCCGGTGATGCGCCTCGATGATCTCGATGTCGACCTCGTCGCCGAGCACCCGCGCGGCGGTGTCCAGCAGCTTGAGACAAAGGTTGACCCCGACGCTGAAATTGGCGGCGAAGACGATCGGGATATCCTTGGCGGCGGCCGCCAGGCGCTCCTTCTCTTCCGCGGAAAAACCGGTGGTGCCGATCACCATGGCCTTGCCGGCACGGCGACAGACGTCGAGGTTCTTCAAGGTCACCGACGGGTGGGTGAAGTCGATCAGCACGTCGAACTCGTCCACCGCCCGGGCCAGATCGCCACTGAGCGATACCCCCAGGCGGCCGATGGCCGCCAACTCACCGGCATCGGCGCCCACCAGGGTGCTGTCCGGACGATCGATGGCCGCGGTCAGGCCGGCGGCGCCGCCGGTCTGCTGCACCGCCTCGATCAAGGTCTTGCCCATGCGCCCGGCGGCGCCCATCACTGCAATACGTCGCATAAAAGTCAGCTCCAAGCTGCAAGCCTCAAGCTGCAAGCCAAGCGCAACACCCTCGTGCGGCTTGAAGCCTGCGGCTTGAAGCTTCTTTCAAACATCGCCGAAAAAGCGCTTCACACCCTCGAACCAGCCACTGGCCCTGGGCGAATGGGAGGTGTCGCCCTGCAGCGTGCCACGGAACTCGTCGAGCAGGTCGCGCTGGCGCTTGCTCAGGTTGACCGGCGTTTCCACCACGACCCGGCACATCAGATCGCCCGCCGCCCCGCCACGCACGGGCGCAACGCCCTTGCCACGCAGACGGAACTGCTTGCCGGTCTGGGTGCCTTCCGGGATCTTCAGCTTGACCCGGCCGTCCAGCGTCGGCACCTCCAACTCGCCGCCCAGCGCCGCATCGGCGAAGCTGATCGGCACCTCGCAGTACAGGTGCTTGCCGTCACGCTGGAAGATCGCGTGCTCGCGGACATTGACCACTACATACAGGTCGCCAGCCGGACCACCCTGGGTGCCCGCCTCGCCTTCACCGGACAGACGGATGCGATCGCCGGTATCCACGCCCGGCGGCACCTTGACCGACAGCGTCTTCTGCTCCTCCACGCGCCCCTGGCCATGGCAGCTGCCGCAGGGATCGGAGATCATCTTGCCGCTGCCATGGCAACGCGGGCAGGTCTGTTGTACCGAGAAGAAACCCTGCTGCATGCGCACCTGGCCGATGCCACCACAGGTGGTGCAGGTCACCGGACTGGTGCCCTTCTTGGCGCCGGAGCCATCGCAGGTCTTGCATTCGACCAGGGTCGGCACGCGGATGGTGACCGTGGTGCCGCGCACCGCTTCTTCGAGGTCCAGCTCCAGGGTATAGCGCAGGTCGCTGCCGCGCTGGGCGCCGCCACGCGCACCGCCGCGGCCGCCATTGAAGAAGTCGCTGAAGACGTCGCCGAAGATGTCGGAGAAGTTGGCACTGCCATAACCGGCACCCGCCGCACCCGCGCCCATCTGCGGATCGACACCGGCATGCCCGTATTGATCGTAGGCGGCCCGCTTGTTCGGATCGGACAGCACTTCGTAGGCCTCGTTGGCCTCCTTGAACGCGTCCTCAGCCGCCTTGTCGCCCGGATTGCGGTCCGGATGATGCTTCATTGCGAGACGGCGGTAGGCCTTTTTCAGCTCCGCTTCGCTGGCGCCGCGCTCGACGCCCAGCACCTCGTAAAAATCACGTTTGGCCATAACTGTCCTGAACCCTCAAATTCGTGCCCTCCAGACACGCCGACGCGGGAGCAAGCCCCCGCGCAGCGGTCATGCCCGCCCGAACGAAGCCGGGACGGGCTGGAGCGGAAGCAAGCCGGGGCTTACTTGTTGTCCTTGACCTCTTCGAACTCGGCATCGACCACGTCGTCGCCAGCCTGGGCCTTGTCGTCCGCCGGCTGGCCTTCGCCCGCCTGCGCCTGTTCGGCATACATCTTCTGAGCCAGCGGCGTGGACGCCTGGGAGACCGCCGCGATCTTGGCCTCGATCTCGGCCTTGTCGTCGCCCTTGATCGCCACTTCCAGCTCGCCGATCGCCTTCTCGATCGCGGCCTTGTCGTCCTCGCTGGCCTTGTCGCCGGCCTCGGTCAACATCTTGCGGGTCGCATGGACCAGTTGGTCGCCCTGGTTGCGGGCCGTCACCAGCTCCTCGAACTTGCGGTCTTCCTCGGCGTTGGCCTCGGCGTCACGCACCATCTGCTCGATCTCTTCCTCGGACAGACCGGAGTTGGCCTTGATCACGATGGACTGCTGCTTGCCGGTGGCCTTGTCCTTGGCGGACACGTGCAGGATACCGTTGGCGTCGATGTCGAAGGTGACCTCGATCTGCGGCATGCCGCGCGGCGCCGGCGGAATCTCGGCCAGGTCGAAGCGGCCCAGCGACTTGTTCTGCGCCGCCTGCTTGCGCTCGCCCTGCAGCACGTGAATGGTCACCGCGCTCTGGTTGTCGTCGGCGGTGGAGAACACCTGCGACTTCTTGGTCGGGATGGTGGTGTTCTTCTCGATCAGCGGGGTCATCACGCCACCCAGGGTCTCGATGCCCAGGGTCAGCGGGGAGACGTCCAGCAGCAGCACGTCCTTGACGTCGCCGGCCAGCACGGCGCCCTGGATGGCGGCCCCCATGGCCACGGCCTCGTCCGGGTTGACGTCCTTGCGCGCTTCCTTGCCGAAGAACTCGGCGACCTTCTGCTGCACCAGCGGCATGCGGGTCTGGCCGCCAACCAGGATCACGTCGTCGATCTTCGAGGCATCGACACCGGCATCCTTCAGGGCGATACGGCACGGCTCGATGGTGCGCTCGACCAGGTCCTCGACCAGCGATTCCAGCTTGGCGCGGGAGATCTTCACGTTCAGGTGCTTCGGACCCGACGCGTCGGCGGTGATGTACGGCAGGTTGACGTCGGTCTGCTGGCTGGAGGACAGCTCGATCTTGGCCTTCTCGGCCGCTTCCTTCAGGCGCTGCATGGCCAGCGGGTCGCCCTTGAGGTTCATGCCGCTTTCTTTCTTGAATTCGTCGACGAGGTAGTCGATCAGGCGGATGTCGAAGTCCTCGCCACCGAGGAAGGTGTCGCCGTTGGTGGCCAGCACCTCGAACTGGTGCTCGCCGTCGACTTCGGCGATCTCGATCACCGATACGTCGAAGGTACCGCCACCCAGGTCATAGACGATCACGGTGTGGTCGCCCTTGGCCTTGTCCATGCCATAGGCCAGCGCCGCGGCGGTCGGCTCATTGATGATCCGCTTGACGTCGAGACCGGCGATGCGGCCGGCGTCCTTGGTGGCCTGGCGCTGGCTGTCGTTGAAGTAGGCCGGGACGGTGATCACCGCTTCGCTGACCGGCTCGCCCAGGTAGTCCTCGGCGGTCTTCTTCATCTTCTTGAGGATCTCGGCGGAGATCTGCGGCGGCGCCATCTTCTGGCCGCTCACTTCGACCCAGGCGTCGCCGTTATCGGCCTTGACGATCTTGTACGGGACCATCTGGATGTCCTTCTGGACCACGTCTTCCTCGAAGCGACGGCCGATCAGGCGCTTGACCGCATACAGGGTGTTGTGCGGATTGGTGACTGCCTGACGCTTGGCGGACTGGCCGACCAGGGTTTCGCCGTCGTTGGTGTAGGCGATGATGGACGGGGTGGTACGGCCGCCTTCGGCGTTCTCGATGACCTTGACGTTGCCATTTTCCATGATGGAGACGCAGGAGTTGGTGGTCCCCAGGTCGATACCGATGATCTTGCCCATTTAAATCTCTCCAAAATTTCGATTGATCCGCGCCTGTTTTACCGGCTGCGGGTAACACAAAAACGCTTGGCTACCAGATGGGGGTCGGCCGCCGGAATTCAAGCCTTCTCGTCGATCGAAGGCGGCGCTTCCGCCGGCGCCTTGCTGACCACGACCATGGCCGGGCGCAGCAGGCGCCCGTTGAGCAGATAGCCCTTCTGGAACACCTTGAGCACACTGCCCGGCTCGGCATGGGTACTTTCTTCCATGGCCATGGCCTGGTGATGCTCAGGGTTGAACGGCTCGCCATGGGGATCCAGCTGTTCCAGCTGGTGACGCGCCAGGGTATCGAGCAGCAGCTTGAGGGTCAGTTCGACGCCCTCGCGCATCGGCTTGACCGCCTCGTCGTCCGGGCTCGACAGTTCGAGACCGCGCTCCAGGCTGTCGGCCACCGCCAGCAGGTCGCCGGCGAACTTTTCCAGCGCGAACTTGTGCGCCTTCTCCACGTCCTGCTCGGCACGACGGCGGATGTTCTGCAACTCCGCCGCCACCCGCAAGGACTGATCCTGCGCAGCAGCCAACTGCTCTTCCAGCGACTGCACGCGAGCCGCCAGATCCTCGGCTACGTCCGCCTCTACGTTCTCGGGCGTTTCCGGGGTCTGGTTATCCAGGTTCTGCTCGTCGGCCATGCGCTCCTCCTCTTCATACGTTCAGCGGGCGGCGAACCCGCGCTTGTGCGGCTATATGGGGGCGCGCAATCGTGGTTCAAGGGGGGAGCAGCTGCAAGCTGCAAGCTGCAAGCTGCAAGCTGCAAGCTGCAAGCTGCAAGCCAGCGTAGGGTGGATGTCGCTTTTTACATCCACCGTGGCTCCGCTCGTCGGGTCGATGAAGCGTGCCCCGAACTACGAGCTGGAAGCTGGAAGCTGGAAGCTGGAAGCCAGCGTGCGGACCGACACCAAAGTTTCGTCAAGCGCTTTCCGCTTTCTTCTTCCAGCTTCAGGCTTCCAGCTTCAGGCTGCTTTTCTCGCTTTTACTTGAGGCTTGTAGCGGCCCGAAAAACTACTGTATAAATAGCCAGCCACGCACCCTGGGAGCCTCGCCATGCTGGTTCATCTGTCGGTTCACAACTACGCCATCGTCGAACACCTGGATCTCGAGCTCAAACGCGGCATGAGCGTCATCAGCGGCGAGACCGGCGCGGGCAAGTCAATCATGCTCGACGCCCTCGGTCTGGCCCTGGGCGATCGCGCCGACAGCAGCGTGGTGCGCATCGGCGCGGACAAGGCCGACATCCTCGCCAGCTTCGACCTGGACGACATTCCCGATGCGCGCGCCTGGCTCACCGAGCGCGACCTGGACAACGACGGCCCCTGCATTCTGCGCCGGGTGATCACCGCCGAAGGCCGCTCGCGCGGCTACATCAACGGCACGCCCTGCCCACAGGGCGATCTCAAGGCGCTGGGCGAACTGCTGATCGACATTCACAGCCAGCACGAGCATCAGTCCCTGCTCAAGGCCGACACCCACCGGCGCCTGCTCGACGAATACAGCGGCAGCCAGGAGCTGGCCCGCCAGGTGCAGCTGGCCGCGCAACGCTGGCGCCAGACCCGCCAGACCCTGGAGCGCCTGAGCAACAGCAGCGATGAACAGCGCGCACGTCACCAACTGCTCAGCTATCAGCTGGAGGAACTGGAAAACCTGGCGCTCGGCGAGCACGAACTGGAGCAACTGGAACACGAACACAAGAACCTGGCCAGCGCCGAACAGCTGCTCGGCGCCTGCCGCCAGGTCATGGACATGTGCAGCGAGAGCGATGCCGGCAACGTGCTGTCCGCACTGACCGGCAGCCTGCAACGCCTGAACGCCTTCCAGAACCAGCCCGGCGCGCTGGCCGAGGCGGTCAATCTGCTGGCCAGCGCCCAGATCCAGGTCGAAGAGGCCATGGGCGAACTGAACCGCTTCGTCGATCACTTCGATGCCGACCCGCAGCGCCAGCAAACGCTGGAAGATCGGCTGGACACCATTTACACCCTGGCACGCAAGCATCGCGTGCAACCGACCGAACTGCCGGCACTGCATCAGCAACTGCTCGACGAACTGGAGAACCTCAACGCCGACGACGAGGCCGTCGAGCGCCTCGGCGAAGAGCTGGCCGCCTATGCGCGCCACTACGAGGAGAAGGCCGGTGAACTGAGTCGCATCCGCCAGGCTGCGGCCGACCAGTTGGCCGCAGCCGTGGAAGTCGAGATCCAGCGCCTGGGCATGCCGGGCGGCAGATTCAGCGTGCAGCTCAAGCCCGCCGCCGAGGGCGAGTACCAGCCCTTTGGCCTGGAACAGGTGGAGTTCCTGGTCAGCGCCAACCCCGGGCAACCGCTACGCCCGCTGGCCAAGGTCGCGTCCGGCGGCGAACTGTCGCGCATCAGCCTGGCGATCCAGGTGATCACCGCGCAGACCTCCCGCGTGCCGACGCTGGTATTCGACGAAGTGGACGTCGGTATCGGCGGCCCCACCGCAGAGATCGTCGGCCAGTTGCTGCGCCGGCTCGGCGAACGCGGCCAGGTACTGACCGTCACCCACCTGCCGCAGGTCGCCGCCCAGGGCCATCACCACCTCTTCGTGCACAAGGCCCGCGGCAGCGACGAAACCCGCACCGCGGTCGCCGAACTGGATCACGGCGGCCGCGTCGAGGAAATCGCCCGCATGCTCGGCGGCGTCGACCTGACCGAACAGTCGCTGGCGCATGCCCGGCAGATGGTCGGCTCGGCACAGGCCTGACCAGCCGACATAAAAAAGGCGACCGTGGGGTTAATGCTGATCAGGTAATGCGCTCCATCCCCTACGTGTTATGGCAGAGGACGCTTTTTGCAGGAGCCCGCTTGCGGACGATCGACGCGCAGGTTGGGTTGAAGAACGAAGCGATGAAGCCCCACACGTTCGTGCCGCCCCCAGTTGGGCTTCGCTGCGCTCAGCACCAACCTACCCATGCGCGCCCGATCGCCCAAGCAGCGCAAACACCCCCAACAAGCCCGTGCACACGTATCGGGGGGGGGGGACAGCCTTTTCTTTTATGCCGCCGGATCAGCCCTTCTTGCGCACGTAGAGCACCAGATTGTGATCCACCAGCTCATAGCCATGCCGCTTGACGATCTCTTTCTGCAGCTTTTCGATTTCGGAATCGAAGAACTCGATGACGTCACCGGTATCGACGCAGACCATATGATCGTGGTGGCCGCTGTCGGCCAGTTCGAATACCGCATGCCCGCCGTCGAAGTTGTGCCGAACTACCAGGCCGGCCGCCTCGAACTGCGTCAGCACACGATAGACCGTAGCCAGCCCGACATCTTCGCCCGCCTCCATCAACGCCTTGTAGACATCTTCGGCACTCATGTGACGACGGTCGGTCGTGTCCAGCATCTGCAGGATCTTGACCCGCGGCAGGGTTACTTTCAGACCAGCTTTACGTAGCTCGTTATTTTCAACCATGGTTGGCTTTCTCGCTGCTGCTGTTTCGCAGCCTCCTTCAATACGGGTATGATCCGGGTTCTTTGCCCAGCCAAGATAGTGGAAGTCACCCACCGATGCAAAACACCAAGCTCATGCTGGCCAGCCTCACATTCGTGGGCCTGTTCGCACTCGCCGGTTGTTCATTTCCCGGGGTTTACAAGGTCGACATTCAACAGGGCAATGTCGTCACGCAGGACATGATAGACCAGTTGCGCCCTGGAATGACCCATCAGCAGGTGCGGTTTATCATGGGCAACCCGCTGATTACCGATACCTTCCACGCCAACCGCTGGGATTACCTGTACAGCATTCAGCCCGGCGGCAGCCAGCGCCAGCAGGAGCGCGTGAGCCTGGTCTTCAACGAGGCCGACCAGCTCGTCGGCCTGGCCGGTGATTTCATGCCCGGCGTCAGCCGCGACGAGCAAATCCTTGGTCGCCAGCAACCGGGCGCGGTCACCGCCCCGAGCGCAGCACCGCAGGAGCGCCCCGCCCCGGGCTCGCTGGAGGAACAGATCCAGCGCGAAGTCGACGAGGTCGAAGCCGTCCCGGTGCCGATCCCCGAGCCGCTGGAGACCGAATGAGAAAACGCCCGGCTAGTCCGGGCGTTTTGCCAACAGCTTACGCCTCAGGAGTCTTCCGCCTTGTTCTTGACCGCACGCGCAGCCCGCTGCTTGCGCACCTCCTTCGGATCGGCGATCAGCGGGCGGTAGATCTCCACGCGCTCGCCCTCCGCCAGGACGCGCTCGTCCGGCTTGGGCACCGCCTTGCCGAAGATGCCCAGCGGCGCGCTGGCCAGCTCCAGGCCGGGGAAATGCGCATCCATTCCCGAGCGCAACGCCGCCTCGCGCACGGTCGTGCCCGCGGGCACGGTCAAGCGCAGCAGCTTCTGCCTGTCAGCCAGGGCATAGACGACTTCGACGGCAATCGGTTGCTTATCCATAGAGTTGTTTCGCCCGTTCGCAGAACGCATCCACCAGGGTATTGGCAGCCTGGTTGAACAACGGCCCGAGCGTGGCCTTGACCAGCGGCCCGGCGTAATCGAAAGTCAGGTCGAGGCTGATCTTGCAGGCCTTCTCGCCCAGTGCCCTGAATTCCCAGATGCCGTGAAGATGACTGAACGGCCCTTCCTCGAGCGTCATCTCGATCCGCTTGCCCCCCTGCAGGGCATTGCGCGTCATGAAGCGCTGACTCAACCCCGCCTTGGCCACCGTCATGCTGGCATGCATCTCGGTGTCGCTGCTGGACAGCACCTCGGTCGCCGAACACCAGGGCAGGAACTGTGGATAACTGGCTACGTCGTTGACCATGTCGAACAGTGCCTGCGCCGGATATGGCAGCAGCGCCGAGCGTTGAATGTGCGTCGTCATGCAGACCTTCTACTTCTTCGTCATTTCGTTGGGCGCCATCCTGAACGACCCCGGCGCAGCCGGCACCGCCGGCCACACCCATCCGGGCACCGACAGACGCCGGTTCGGCGCAAAGGCCGGCATATTGTCCGGGATATGTGCCGCCCCCTCAAGTTTCTGCCATCCCTCCTGCGCAGGCTGTCGCCAGCCGCAGCGGGACTCCCTATAATGCGCCCCCTATGGCCAAACAGAAGAAACAGTCCCCCGGGACCATCGCGCTGAACAAGAAAGCGCTACACGATTACTTCATCGAGCAGAAGTTCGAGGCTGGCCTCGTCCTGGCTGGCTGGGAAGTGAAAAGCCTGCGCGCCGGAAAGGCGCAACTGGTGGACAGCTACGTGCTACTCAAGGATGGCGAAGCCTGGCTGATGGGCTGCCACATCACCCCGCTGACTACCGCCAGCACCCATGTCATCGCCGACCCGACGCGCACTCGCAAGCTGCTGCTGAACAAGCGCGAGCTGGGCAAGCTGTTCGGTGCCGTGCAGCAGAAGGGCTACGCCTGCGTCGCGCTGTCGCTGTACTGGAAGAAGCACATGGTCAAGTGCGAGATCGCCCTGGGCAAGGGCAAGAAGGAGTTCGACAAGCGCCACACCGAGAAGGAGCGCGATTCGGCCCGCGAGATCCAGCGCGCCATGCGCAGCAAGGGCAAGGACGACTGAGGCGAGGCGGCTTCAAGCGATAGCCTGCCCTTTCAGCCAGGAACCTCCTATCCCCCCTTCGCCTTGTCGCCGTGCCTGCGCTGCGCGCGCGCCAGGCGTCGGGCTTCCTGCTGCCCCTCGGCCAGCACTTCCTGCACGTAATTGATGTGCCGATGGATCACGTCGCGGGCCTCGGCCGCGCGGCGCGCCATGATCGTCTCGTAAAGCTCCCGGTGCTGGCTCATGAGCATGTCGCGGGTTTCGTCGCGCAAGGCGTACATCCCGCCGATATTGGTCACCACGTTGCGCTTGAGCAGGTCGAACAGACCGCGGATGGTGTGCAGCAATACGGCATTGTGGCTGGCTTCGGCGATGGCCAGGTGGAACTGCGCATCGGCTGCGCCCTCCTCTGCGCGGGTGACCTTGCCCTCGCGGGCATAGCAGTCCTGTAGCACTTCGAAGGCTTCGGTCAGGCGCTGACGATCCACCTCGGTGGCGCGCAACGCCGCGTAATAGGCGCAGCTGCCTTCCAGGGTATGACGGAACTCGAGCAGGTCGCGCTGGGCATCGCTGTTGTTCTCCAAGAGGTGCAGCAGCGGATCGCTGAAGGTCGAACCCAGCGACTCGGCGACGAAGGTGCCGCCACCATGCCGGCTGATCAGCAGCCCCTTGGCCGCCAGCTTCTGGATCGCTTCGCGCAGCGATGGGCGCGATACGCCGAACTGCTCGGCCAGCACGCGCTCGGCCGGCAGGCGCTCGCCCGCCTTGAGCGTACCTTCGAGAATCATCGTTTCCAGTTGCGCGACAATGCCGTCGGCCAGCCGCCGCTGGCGCACCATTCCCACTTCCATTTCCGCCTCGATTGGTTTGACCACTACATAAAAACCTCAGACTAGCGAGAGCCCCGGTGCCCCGCAAGGCACACCTTTGCGACCAAAGTCTATGGAAGTCGCATTGACGTATTGACAAGCGAACTCTTACGCTGGCCTCTCTCTACCGCAAATTGGTATTACCAATTTACAAGATGAGCATCCAACAAGAAGAGGATCATCCATGCCGTTTCTGTTCAGCTGTCATCCCACGGGCCTGCCGGGTCATTACCAGTGCAACGTGACGGCGGAGGTCTGACATGTCCAGTGGAATGCTCGCCCTGTTCGCCTTCTCCCCGATTCTGCTCGCCGCCGTCCTGCTGATCGGCCTGCGCTGGCCCGCCAGCCGCGCCATGCCGCTGGTGTACCTGGTCACCGGCGCCATCGCGCTGTTCGTCTGGGACATGAGCTTCAACCGGATCATCGCCTCGACCCTGCAGGGCCTGGTCATCACCCTCGGTCTGCTGTGGATCATCTTCGGCGCGATCCTGCTGCTCAATACCCTTAAACATTCCGGCGGCATCACTGCGATCCGCGCCGGCTTCACCACCATCAGCGTCGACCGCCGTATCCAGGCGATCATCATCGGCTGGCTGTTCGGCTGCTTCATCGAAGGCGCGTCCGGCTTCGGCACGCCGGCGGCCATCGCCGCCCCGCTGCTGGTCGCGGTCGGCTTCCCGGCCATGGCCGCGGTGCTGGTGGGCATGCTCGTACAAAGCACCCCGGTGTCCTTCGGCGCGGTCGGCACCCCCATCGTGGTCGGCATCAACAGCGGCCTCGACACGGCCACCCTCGGCGCCCAGCTGGCGGCACAGGGTTCGAGCTGGGACATCTTTCTGCAGCAGATCACCAGCAGCGTGGCCATCACCCACGCCATCGTCGGCACCGTGATGCCACTGGTCATGGCGATGATGCTGACCCGTTTCTTCGGCAAGGAAAAAAGCTGGAAAGCCGGCCTGGAAGTGCTGCCGTTCGCGATCTTCGCCGGCCTGGCCTTCACCCTGCCCTACGTCGCCACCGGCGTGTTCCTCGGCCCCGAGTTCCCGTCGCTGCTGGGCGGCCTGATCGGCCTGGCCATCGTCACCACCGCGGCCCGCTTCAACTTCCTGGTGCCGAAGACACCCTGGGACTTCGCTGACAGCAAGGACTGGCCGAGCGACTGGATGGGCAGCATCGAGATGAAGCTGGACGAGATGACCGCCCGCCCGATGAGCGCGCTGCGCGCCTGGCTGCCCTACGTGCTGGTCGGTCTGCTGCTGGTCATCAGCCGCGTCTTCCCGCAGGTCGGCGCGGCACTGAAGTCGGTGACCATCGCCTTCGCCAATATTCTCGGCGAGGCCGGCATCAACGCCAGCATCGAACCACTCTACCTGCCGGGCGGCATCCTCGTTGCCGTGGTCCTGATCACCTTCGTTCTCCACGGCATGCGCGCAGCCGAACTGAAGGCGGCGGTGAAGGAGTCCAGCAGCGTGCTGCTGAGCGCCGGCTTCGTCCTGCTGTTCACCGTGCCGATGGTACGCATCCTGATCAACTCCGGTATCAACGCCGGCGACCTGCCGAGCATGCCGATCGCCATGGCCCGCTACGTGGCCGATAGCGTTGGCGGCATCTACCCGCTGCTGGCGCCAACCGTCGGCGCGCTGGGCGCATTCCTTGCCGGCTCGAATACCGTCAGCAACATGATGTTCAGCCAGTTCCAGTATGGCGTGGCACACAACCTCGGCATCTCCGGCGCGATGATCGTCGCCACCCAGGCCGTTGGCGCCGCCGCCGGCAACATGGTCGCGATCCACAACGTGGTTGCCGCCTCGGCCACGGTCGGCCTGCTCGGCCGCGAAGGCCAGACGCTGCGCAAGACCGTATGGCCTACGCTGTACTATGTGCTGTTCACTGGGGCGATCGGCCTGATCGCGATCTACCTGTTGGGCGTGACCGATCCGCTGGTCGGTGTCTGATCACCCCATGACACGCTCGCCCCGGCCAAGCCGGGGCGAAGCCGTTTCAACTGTGACCCGTCGCCCGCGCCATTGCCGCGCGAGGCGTATAACCGGGACCACCCGGAGCCTGAGCCGATGAGCGAACTTTTCTACGACGCCGCGCCGAACGCCACCCGCGTTGCGCCCCCCCTGCCACAGCCACGCCAGTACCCGGCCAAACCGAGCCAGGTCTACCTGTTCGGCACCTGCGTGGTGGACCTGTTCTACCCCGAGGCGGGGCTCGACGCCATCCGCCTGCTGGAACGCGAGGGGCTGCGGGTGCATTTCCCCCAGGGCCAGACCTGCTGCGGCCAGCCGGCCTACACCACCGGCTACACCGACGAGGCACGCCGGGTCGCGCGGGCGCAGCTGGCATTGTTCGCCAATGACTGGCCGGTGGTGGTGCCCTCGGGCTCCTGCGCCGGCATGCTGCGCCACCATTATCTGGAGCTGTTCAAGGACGAGCCGGAAACCCTGCGCAAGGCCGAGGCACTGGCCGCGCGCACCTTCGAACTGGCTGAGTTCCTGCTCAACGTCTGCAAGGTCGAATACCAGGACGCGGGATCGCCAACCAGGGTCGCCCTGCATACCTCCTGCTCGGCCCGTCGCGAGATGAACACCCACCTGCACGGCCGCGCCCTGCTCGCCCAACTGGGCCAGGTCGAGCGCGTCGAGCATGACCACGAGAGCGAGTGCTGCGGCTTCGGCGGTACCTTCTCGGTGCGCATGCCCGACATCTCCGGTGCCATGGTGGCGGACAAGACCCGCGCGCTGAAGGAATCCGGCGCGCACCAAGTGGTCAGCGCCGATTGCGGCTGCTTGATGAACATCAACGGCGCGCTGGAAAAACAGCGCGAAGCCCTGCGCGGCCAGCACCTGGCCTCCTTCCTCTGGCAGCGCACCGGAGGTGCCCGATGAACGCCGAACAGCGCATCCCGGCCGTCGAGCTGGATTTCAAGGGCCGTGCCCACAACGCCCTGGGTGACGATCAGTTGCGGCGCAATTTCCGCACCGCCATGGACTCGCTGATGACCAAGCGCGCCACCGCTTTCAGCGATGCCGACGAACGCGAGCGCCTGCGCGAGATGGGCAACCATATCCGCGCCCGCGCGCTGTCCAGGTTGCCCGAACTGCTCGAGCGGCTGGAAGCCAACCTGACCCGCAACGGGGTGCAGGTGCACTGGGCCGAAACCATCGAGGAGGCCAACGGGATCGTCCTCGAGATCGCCCGCGCCCACGAGGCGCGCCAGGTGATCAAGGGCAAATCGATGGTCAGCGAAGAGATGGAAATGAACCATTTCCTCGAAGGCCACGGCATCGAGAGCCTGGAGTCGGACATGGGCGAGTACATCGTCCAGCTCGACCACGAGAAACCATCGCACATCATCATGCCGGCGATCCACAAGAACGCCGGCCAGGTCGCCTCGCTGTTCCACGACAAGCTCGGCGTGGAGTACACCAAGGACGTCGACCAGCTCATCCAGATCGGCCGCCGCACGCTGCGGCAGAAGTTCTTCGAGGCCGACATCGGCGTCTCCGGCGTCAACTTCGCGGTGGCCGAGACCGGCACCCTGCTACTCGTCGAGAACGAGGGCAACGGCCGCATGTCGACCACGGTGCCGCCGGTGCACATCGCCGTCACCGGCATCGAGAAGGTGGTAGAGAACCTGCGTGACGTGGTGCCGCTGCTCTCGCTGCTGACCCGCTCGGCGCTGGGCCAGCCGATCACCACCTACGTCAATATGATCTCCAGCCCGCGCAAGGCGCACGAGCTGGACGGCCCGCAGGAAGTGCACCTGATCCTGCTGGACAACGGCCGCAGCCAGGCCTTCGCCGACAGCGAGCTGCGCCAGACGCTCAACTGCATCCGCTGCGGCGCCTGCATGAACCACTGCCCGGTCTACACCCGCGTCGGCGGCCACACCTACGGTGAGGTCTATCCCGGCCCGATCGGCAAGATCATCACCCCGCACATGGTCGGCCTGGACAAGGTCCCGGACCATCCCAGCGCCTCCTCGCTGTGCGGCGCCTGCGGCGAAGTCTGCCCGGTGAAGATCCCGATTCCGTCCATCCTGCGTCGCCTGCGCGAGGAGAACGTCAAGGCGCCGGACGACCCGCACAAGGTCATGCGCGGCCAGGGCAGCAAGTATTCGCAGAAGGAACGGATGATCTGGGCCGGCTGGCGCCTGCTCAATACCAGCCCCACGCTGTACCGCCTGTTCGGCTTCTTCGCCACCCGCCTGCGCGCCCTGACGCCGTCGAACGTCGGCCCCTGGACGCAGAACCACAGCGCACCGAAACCTGCCGCCCGCTCGCTGCACGAGCTGGCCCGTGAGCACCTGGAGGGCAAGCGATGAGCGCCAAGGCCAATATCCTCGCCAAGCTGAAGAAGAGCCTGGAAGGCACCACGCCGGTCGCGGATGACTACGACGAGTCGCTGGTGACCCAGCCGTGGAGCTATCCACCGGAGCAGCGCATCGCCCGCCTGCGCCAGCTGATGGAAGCGGTGCATACCGAGATCCACCTGACCACGGACGCCGCCTGGCCGGGGCTGCTGGAACAGCTGCTGCACGACCGCCAGCTGCCCAGTCTGCTGATCGCCCCGACCACGCCATACGGCCGGCGCTTTGCCGAGCATTGCGCCGGCCGTGAAGGCCTGCCGACGCTCAAGGCCTACGACCGTCCCGTCGAGGAGTGGAAGGCCGAGCTGTTCGACGACACCCCGGCGAGCCTCACCGGCACCCTCGGCGCCATCGCCTCCACCGGCAGCCTGATCATGTGGCCGACCCGCGAGGAGCCGCGCCTGATGAGCCTGGTGCCGCCGGTGCATTTCGCCCTCCTCAAGGCCAGCGAGATCCACGACAACTTCTACGAGATCCAGCAGAAGTTCCAGTGGGCCGCCGGCATGCCGACCAACGCGCTGCTGGTTTCCGGCCCGTCGAAGACCGCCGACATCGAGCAGGTGCTGGCCTACGGTGCCCACGGGCCTAAGGATCTGATCGTGCTGATCCTGGAGGATGCATGAACGCCGCCGCACGGATCGAACGCGCACCGCTGCCGGCGGGCTTCCTCGCGGCGATCGAACGGCTGATCCCGGCCGAGCGCCGCTTCGACGATCCGCTCTCGACCCTGGCCTTCGGCACCGATGCGAGCTTCTACCGGCTGATTCCCAAGCTGGTGGTGCGCGTCGAATCCGAGGCCGAAGTCGTCCGCCTGCTGCAATTGGCACATGCCGAACGTGTGTCGGTGACCTTCCGCGCCGCCGGCACCAGCCTGTCCGGACAAGCCATCAGCGACTCGGTGCTGATCGTGCTCGGCGACAACTGGAACGGTCGCGAGATTCGCAACGGCGGCGAGCAGATCCGCCTGCAACCGGGTGTGATCGGCGCCAACGCCAACGCAGTCCTCGCGCCCTTCCAGCGCAAGATCGGCCCTGATCCGGCCTCGATCAACGCCGCCAAGATCGGCGGCATCGTCGCCAACAATTCCAGCGGCATGTGCTGCGGCACGGCGCAGAACACCTACAAGACCCTCGCCGGACTACGTGTCGTATTGGCCGACGGCACCGTGGTCGACAGCGAGGATGCCGCCAGCGTCGCCGCGTTCCGCCAGAGCCACGCCACGCTGCTCGAACAGTTGGCCGAACTGGGCCGGGAAACCCGCGCCAACACCGAACTGGCGACGAAGATCCGCCACAAGTACCGGCTGAAGAACACCACCGGCTTCTCGCTCAACGCGCTGGTCGACTACGACGAGCCGCTGGACATCCTCAACCACCTGATGGTCGGTTCCGAAGGCACGCTGGGCTTCATCAGCGCGGTGACCTACGACACCGTGCCGGACCATCCGCACAAGGCCAGCGCGCTGGTCGTCTTCCCCGACGTGGAAACCTGCTGCCTGGCCGTACCGGTGCTCAAGCAGCAACCGGTGTCGGCGGTGGAGCTGCTCGACCGCCGCAGCCTGCGCTCGGTCGAGCACAAGGCCGGCATGCCCGAGTGGGTCAAAGAGCTGTCGCCAACCGCCTGCGCACTGCTGATCGAATCCCGCGCGGCCAGCCAGTCGCTGCTGCACGAGCAGATCAACCTGATCATGACCTCCATCGCGCACTTCCCGGTGGAGAAGCAGGTCGACTTCAGCGAAGACCCGGTGGTCTACAACCAACTGTGGAAGATCCGCAAGGACACCTTCCCGGCGGTCGGTGCCGTGCGCCAGACCGGCACCACGGTGATCATCGAGGACGTGACCTTCCCGGTCGAGCGCCTGGCCGAGGGCGTCAACCGCCTGATCGAGCTGCTCGACAAGCACAATTACGACGAGGCGATCCTCTTCGGCCACGCGCTGGAGGGCAACCTGCACTTCGTCTTCACCCAGGGCTTCGACGACCCGGCGCAGGTCGCCCGCTACGAAGCCTTCATGGGCGAAGTGGCGCAGCTGGTGGCCGTCGAATTCGGCGGTGCGCTCAAGGCCGAGCACGGCACCGGGCGCAACATGGCGCCCTTCGTCGAGCTGGAATGGGGCAGCGAAGCCTACCAGCTGATGTGGAAGATCAAGCGCCTGCTCGACCCCAGCGGCATCCTCAACCCGGACGTGGTGCTCTCCGAAGACCCGGACATCCACCTGAAGAACCTCAAGCCGATGCCGGCCGCCGACGAAATCGTCGACAAGTGCATCGAGTGCGGCTTCTGCGAGCCGGTCTGCCCCTCCAACGGCCTGACCCTGACGCCGCGCCAGCGCATCGTCATCTGGCGCGACATCCAGGCACGCAAGCGCGCCGGCATCGATACCCGCGAAATCGAACGGCTCTACCACTACCACGGCCTCGACACCTGCGCGGCCACCGGCCTCTGCGCCCAGCGCTGCCCGGTGGGCATCAATACCGGCGATCTGGTGCGCAAGCTGCGTGGGCGCGAAGCCAACAACAAAGGCACCGCCAACTGGCTGGCCGAGCACTTCGGCACCGCGGTGCAGGGCACTCGCTTCATGCTTCACATGGCCAACGGCGCGCACCTGATCCTGGGCACCCAGCGCCTCGCCAAGGCATCCGCGGCCGTGACGAATGCCAGCAAGGGCCGTGTGCCGCAATGGACGCCGGCCATGCCGCAACCCTTGCAACGCCTGCACCTGCCCAAGCCGCCAGCGCAGGACGAGCGTCCGCGCGTGGTCTATCTGGCCGCCTGCGTCTCGCGCGCCATGGGCCCGGCGGCCCGCGACCAGGAACAGGAGCCGCTGCTCGACAAGACCCGCGGGCTGCTGGAAAAAGCCGGCTACCAAGTGATCTTCCCCGACGGACTGAACGACCTCTGCTGCGGCCAGCCATTCGCCTCCAAGGGTTATGCCGAGCAGGCCGAACGCAAGCGCCAGGAAACCCTCGATGCGCTGCTCAAGGCCAGCCGCGGCGGGCTCGACCCGATCTACTGCGACACCAGCCCCTGCACCCTGCGCCTGGTGCAGGATCTGGCCGACGAGCGCCTGCAGGTCTACGACCCGGTGCGCTTCATTCGCACCCATCTGCTCGACAAGCTGGAATTCCTGCCGCAGGACGCCCCGATCGCCGTGCATGTCACCTGCAGCACCCAGCATCTGGGCGAGGCGCAGGCGCTGATCGACATCGCCCGCCGCTGCACGAAGGAAGTGGTGATCCCCGAAGGCATCCACTGCTGCGGCTTCGCTGGCGACAAGGGCTTCACCACGCCCGAACTCAACGGCCATGCGCTGCGCAGCCTGAAGGACGCGGTGCAAGTCTGCGACGAAGGCATCTCCACCAGCCGCACCTGCGAGATCGGCCTGTCGCGCCATGGCGGAATCGACTATCACGGGCTGGTCTATCTGGTCGATCGGGTGACCCGCAGCAAAGCCAGCGCAACGCTCTAACCCGCCACATACGGCCCCGACAGCGGTGTCGGGGCCGCCCCGTTCATGTCGTTTCGATGAACGCTCAAGCGCAATCGCAGTCCGAATTTTAGAGCCCGTGACGGGTTCACTTCGACTCGGTGCCGCCGCTTCAGCTGTCCGCCAGGCAGGCCCGGGAAGTCCACAAGACTGGAGGACCCACCATGAAAATTCACGCACTGCTCGCATCCGCGGTACTACTCGTCAGCCCCGCCGTCTTTGCGCAACAGGACCTGTGCCAAACCAATCTGCAGGAAATCGACGACAACATGGCCACCACCACGGCGACCCTCGGCGAGCCGGCCAAGAGCCAAGTCGAGGAATACGTCCAGCAGGCCCGACAGGCACAGCAGGCCGGCGATACCGAGGCTTGCATCGCCCATTCCACCAAGGCCCTGCAGGAACTCAAGGGCCCTGGTAGCACCGGCAGCGGCGGCAGCAGCGGCTCCGGCTCCGGCGCAGGCAACTGAGCCATCGCGGCAGGATCGTTCGCGCGATCCTGCCGCTGCCAGCTGTACATTTTGCAACCAGCATGGCTAAAAACTGATCGACACGGATTGCAGATAGCCGTACACTCGCGCCCAGCACCACAAGCGACACCAGGGGCCGATTAGGATTCGACGCCGGTAACGAAACTTGAGGGGCATGCCGAGTTGGTAACAGAACTCGTAAATAAACTGTTGCAAACCTATAGTTGCCAACGACGACAACTACGAAGGGTACGCGCTAGCCGCCTAACCTTCATCTGGTCGCTTCGGCGCCAGCGGTCACTAGGGGATGCCTGTAAACCCGAAATGACCGTCAGATAGAACAGGATCGCCGCCAAGTTCGCTGTAGACGTAACGGCTAAATCTCATACAGCTCGCTCCAAGCACCCTGCCAATCGGGCGGCGCGGAGTTAACTCAATAGATCTGGCTAAGCATGTAGAACCGATAGCGGAGAGCTGGCGGACGGGGGTTCAAATCCCCCCGGCTCCACCAAATTAGCTTTATAAATCAGGCACTTAGCGAATAGCTACAGTGCCTTTTTTGTGTCTTTTGGGGCTGTTTTGGCTGGGTAATGCCAGCTTTATGACAGCGTCCCTACCCGCGAAGCCCATCCGCGGCTGTCGTCTTTACCTCACATCCGGCAAAACGTTTTCCGACGCTTTTCCGGTTTGAAATCGCGCCACAGTGGTCAGTCAGGGGTATTAAATCTGTGTCGACTTACACACAGAGCCCCACATATGCCGACACACGCCCCCAAAAAATACCTGATCAGCCACACCTCTCTGCAGCGCTGCTTTGACAAGAGCCGCTCCGGCCTCGAAAAGCTGCGCGAAGCCGATCCCAGCTTCCCTCGTCCCATCAAATTTGGGTCGAGCAAACAGGCTGGCGTTTACTTCGTCGTCGCGGAGGTGGAGGCCTGGTTAGAGAGAAAGATCAGCGAGCGTGATGGAGCCCCTCTGGATCTCGCTGAGCGAGAACACCAATGAGCACGCACGAGCAGATACCGTCGTTCTTGGCAGAGATGCCCGAGCGGGCACTTGCCTCATACCTGAACCCAGGCATCATGCCAAAACCACTCCCGAGTGGGATGGCCAGGGTCATGCCCTGGCGTGACGAACTACTGCCTACTGCTCTTCAGGAATACGTGCGGGATATCGCTGAGCGCACCCAGTGCCCGCCTGATTTTGTTGGAGTCGCGCTTGTAGTGGCTGTCAGCACCGTAGTCGGGCGCAAATTCACCATCCACCCGAAACAGCACGACGACTGGATGGTCGTTCCCAACCAGTGGGGAGTCATCATCGGGCGGCCGTCTGCGATGAAAACGCCAGCACTCAAACAGGCAATGCTCCCACTACGAAACTTAGAGTCCAGAGAGCGAGAACGCTATGGCCAGGCTCAAGCCGAGCACAAGGCCGGCAGCGAGCTGCTCGACATGAAGCGCAACGCAGCCAGGGCCAAAGCCAAAAAACTTCTCGATGGTGGTGACGAGGACGCTGCTTTGGCGGAACTGAACAGACTTTCCAGCGACATGCAGGCTCCAGTCCTGCGACGGTATATCGTCAACGACTCAACCGTCGAAAAACTCGGCGAGTTGCTCAACGAGAATCCAAACGGCCTAGTGCTTGAGCGTGACGAGCTGGGGGGCTGGCTGGCAACGATGCAGAGCGAAGACGGCTCAGTTGCGAGAGCCTTCTATCTGGAGTGTTTCGATGGCAACGGCTCATTCACCTATGACCGTATCGGCCGAGGAACCATTTTCATCGAGTCATGTTGTTTGTCATTAATCGGCGGTATTCAACCCTCACGAATCGCATCTCTTGTAAACGCCGCCGTCAGCGGCGAACTGGATGACGGCCTGACTCAGCGCCTGCAACTGGCCGTATATCCCGACGATGTGCGTGAATGGCGTCTGGTCGACCGCTGGCCGAATACAGTCGCCGCTGAGCGCGTGGAAAAGCTTATGGACCACCTCGACCGGCAGCCCTCCGAGCCTCGTATTGCACTCAGGTTCAGCCCAAAAGCACAGGAAAAATTTAACGTCTGGTATACCGATCACATGCAACAAAGCCGGAGCGAACATCTTCACCCGGCATTGCAATCCCATTATCTGAAAATGCCAAAAACCATTGCGGGCTTGGCCCTGCTATTTGAGCTGATTGAAGGTGGGCGCGAAGCTGTGGGCCCAGAGTCCACTGACCGCGCCATTGACTGGGCGAACTACCTGATGAGCCATGCCCAGCGGCTGTATGGCGCGGCAATCAACGCGCCACTACTGGGGGCACGGTTGCTCCTGGAGCGTCAGCAGAAATTACCCGAGCCGTTTACCGCACGAGAGGTGCGCCAGAAGGACTGGACGGGATTGGGCTCGCAGGACGCTGTGAATAATGCGCTCGCAATTCTGGTTGAACACGACTTCATCGTTGGCTACGAGGTTGCCGGTGAGAAAGGTGGCCGCCCATCGACACGCTATGTCTGGCGAAAAACGTAGCCTCGACCCAGCTGTTTACTCAAAAGGCCGGCAGGGCTACCTACAAAACCTACGAAATCTAGTTCTGTAGGTTTTGTAGGTAGCCCTACCCCTGGCTGGGATACAAAACTGCTGGCCCAACAGCGATATCCGACCTCATGCCTACTGTGCTGAACGAGCACGCGTCTATGCACCTGGGGCGACATATATTAGTGAACGCCAGACAGTTACATCGGTACCATGGCTTTCTGGTTGCGTAGTCGGTTGCGCACGTCCTGTTTTTTCGATCAGCCCTTCCCTGTGAGCCCGACGCATCACCCCACCGAGGGCGCGCGCTTCACTTGGCTTCTGAAGTCCAGTTGCCCATATGTCGTCAGGCGTGAATTCTGATTGTCTCTCAGCAACCTGACGCACTGCGGCGTATGCCAATTCGGCCCAATCGTTATCTGCCATGTGGCCCCCTAAAATACCTTTCCAGAGATAATGTTCGCGGTTCGTTCGTCAAGTAGTCGGCATTAGAAAGGTTTCGCAGCATGCCTTCCCTGGAAATCACTCCAGCCCAACAACGCTCTGCTTAAACGGAGCACTGAGCTGGTCCAGTGAACTGAAAACTGATTTGATCCTATCCAGTTGCCCCTCGCGCCTTGCTCGTGTTCCTTAAGGAGCTAGTAGCTGGTTCAAGCTAGACAGAGGACTGACTCCGTCACGGAGCATGAAAATTTTATCGGGCTCACTCATAAACCAGGCAAACGAGCCCCAGGCCAAACCTGTGACGGTCTTCTTGAAGCCTGCCGACTCCCGATCCGCATACGCAGTGACAAAAGCGACTTGCGAGCGCTTGAAGCCGCCTTTGTCCGTCAGGTCGAACAGGGCATCCTGGCGGCGCGCGGTGATTGCCCCATCGGTGGCCACCACCTCGATAAAGACGATCAGGGGATTGCTCGGTCCGAGATCCACCAGGATCAGATCGGGTAGGTTCTTCTGCGCCTCGATGTCGAGTCCAATGGTGGAAGCCATGCGCAGGTCCTGCATGGCGACCTTGTTACTCGACTCACTGAGCCAAAGCACAGCAGGTTTCTCCAGGAACTGCTTGGCGAAGACCTCAACGACTGCCCGAGAAATCAGCGAGCTAGGGCCATGGGAGAGCGTGCGCGTTTCACCGTTGGGGAAGCGGACAAGCACGCCTTCCTGGTCGGCAGCACCCATACGCATCAGCGAAATCCGCGCAAGCGCGCCTTTGTTCAAGTGTTCATCTTGCCACTTGAGAATAGCTCCCTCTAACTCTTCGCCCTGGAGCGCAGGGTCGAACAAGGCAGCCAAATCAGTCTTGAGTGCGTATCGCGGCTTACCGGACGTAGTGGGCACGTCCTTGTCTTCCATGACGGCACCAACTGCTACAAGACCTTCGCGGAGGGTCTCGTCGCGGATAGGTTCGCGGGTGTTGTCGGCGTACCAGCGCTTGCCGGGAACCTCGTACGATTTCTTGCGCAAGTTAGACCTGTAGCTGAGGCGCTCCTCGTCGCTGTCATTCGCCGCCTGTACGTCGGTCATGCGATAGACATGCACCGGCCCCAGCCGAACGCTGGAGTGCTCGATAGCCCCGATATACAGCATGGCAAATACAGTGCTCGCTGCTAGTTCGCGAGTGCAGTAGATCCGATTCGGAGTTCCTTCCGGGAAGATCAGCGGGAGCCTTTCAGCGACCAGTTCCCTTGGTACGTACGGTGGCAGCACTACATATCCCCTTCAAACAATCGACTGCATGCAGCCTCAATGGATTCGCGATCGGCACCGGCATCGACTAGCCAGGTCAGCTCCACGAGGTCCTGGGGTCCTGGCAGCGGCAGCGACTCCAGCTCGTAGGCAGAGACCGCAACAGAGCCACTTACGCAGCGAAACGCGCGGTCTGCGGCCGCGCTGTTGATAAATGCACCCAGCACCTCGGCGCTAACTTGGGGCGCTTCGGTGGTCGGCCGAATCATGTTGATGTGGTTCTCGATGACGACGCCGCCATGCTTCTCTAGGAACTCAGCGGGTAACGCTGCGGCAATCAGGCGGCGACTCTGTTCCTTGGCAGTCGTGCGTTGCAGCAGAACGCAGGGCTTAGTAGTCACCAGCCAGTTGTCCCCGGCTTTCAGCTCGAAGTAGGGTGCGTGGTTCTTCTTGTCTGCACGGAACACGAAACGGCCATCGGCAGTGATTGCCTCGGCCCAGATCAGCGGCAGGCGTTTGCCGCTTGGGCGGTGCGCGAGCTGGTTCTTGAAACGGTTCCACACCAGCGGTCCGGTGCTCACACCATAGCCCCAGTCGGCCAGACGATGGGGCATGTGTGTCAGGCGCTCGACCAAGGCGCTTTGCTCGGTCGTACGGGGCAAGAGCCAGGGTAGGGATGGATCAGCAGGGAGGGCGATCTCGCCCGTCTGCTGAACCTCCAGCCCGTCCCTAGAAGGGGCAACCTCGGCAACGACGACCGGGGCGCTATCCCCGCCGCGACGATAGGTCGCCAGGGCCGTTTCCTGCAGAACGTCATCAAAGACGCCCTTACGGGCGGTGACGAAATCGATGGTCAGTGGCGGCGCTGAGCGCCCCAGCAAAGCCCGTAGATTCTTGAAGTAGACGCCGGCCAGGAATGAGGTCGGGGTGACGTAGGCAATCACGCCGCCCAACTTGGCGTGGCGCAGTGCCAGATCGGTGAACAGCCCATACAGGTTGGCATGGCCATACAGCGAGCGCTTGTAGCGTTCGCGGGTCTCGGCATCGAGCTTAGCCCGGCCATATGGAGGATTGCCAATCACCAGGTCGAAACGGTCTTTCGGCGGGCTGCGGCGCAGCGAGTCGCAAACCGTAACCATGACGGGTAGCTTGCGCCCAGCCAGCCGGCTAATCGGCAGTACCACGGCATCCAGGGTGACCTGGCTGAGCCAGGCCCCGAAGGGATCAATCTCGTAGCCGCGCAAGCGGTTGCCGATGCTCTGCATCAGCAGCTTCGGGCTGCAATCCTTCTGCTCGTCCATGATCCGCTGGGCGATGGGTGCCAGGAAGGCCCCGCCGCCGCAGGCTGGATCAAGCACGCGGCACTTCGCCCAGTCAACATTGGCGGCCGTTACTTGGTCGATCAGACGGGCGGTCAAGACAGGCGGCGTGTAGAAAATGCCGTACTCCCCGCGATGTTCGGCTGGGAGCATACCGGTATAGGTAAGGCCGATCTGATAGGCGGCGGTCTCGGCATCGAATTTCGCGGCAGTGCGACCGATGGTTTCCGCGAGAGCGGCGGCGGCCTCTGTCAGCGGCTCGGTAGGGAACGGCTGGAGTGGTGAGCGTAGTTCCTGGGGAACGATGTCGACGCTGGTCAGGCCACGCCACCAAGCCTCGATCAGGCGAACGCCGAACGCACGCGCCAGGGCCAGCTGGTGATCCGCTGGAAAAGTGGTAGCCAGGGCGCGGGCCATGACTCTGGCGGAGGCCAGTACCTGGCTCGGGGATTCCGCAGCCGTTTGGCCTGCCTGCCGTGCCTGTTTTGCCTGTGCCGTGTGAGTCATATTTCCCCCTTTTTTCGCGGGCCGAGATTCTACAGGATTCGGCATCCCGCCGACCGCTTTTGCGCAATATTGCGTGATAAAGTGATACTCAACAATCGCAGGAGCGCCAGTTATGCAACCGAATTACCCTCAGTTCGAGCCAGGTCAGATGGTACGCAGCGTTTTCGGCGAGCGTTTGGTAGTCACGTCCCAACTGGGCTGCCAAGTCTTTGTTGAGGGTAAAACCGACTGGTATCACCCAACAAAGCTGATCCCATACAGCACAAAGCCGTCTACTGAAGGACAGGCCAAGGCATAACCCGTGCCCCCGCTCTCACTATCAGCGAGATCCACTTGAAAACACTGTTCAAATATACAGCACAAGTGAGATTGCGCCATTTCTTTCTGGGCCTCATAGCGGGTCGCCGAACACTTGAGCGTGTCGCCAGCAACGACACGTCTACTGCAACGTTTTCTTGAAATCGGGTTTTAGCGACCTATGCAGTGATTGTCCGGCAGGTAATGGATCAGCCGGCTTTACGATTTGAGTAGCGAAACTCACGCGGCCCCCTCGTCATCTGTTGTGCATTCATTGCACGCGCTCTTTCGCTCAACCCGTAGCGTCGTCATTTGCCGATCATCTATTGTCACGGCGTACACCTGACAAATGCCCACTGACGCTCAGTCGTCATCTGCCGTCGATCTGCCGTCGCCAGCACGACTCATGGGATAGTCCAGCGCAACACCTAGCAACCATTGGGGCTGCTGCGACGACACCTCTTCACGACACCCCTTATCTCGACGACAACACCCCTTAACCTGTACAAGACGCCCCGAATAACCTGAAACCCAACAACCATGCGGTTTGCAGCTGCAACACCTCTTCACGACACCTCTTACCTGGGCAACAACACCCCTTTACGACACCCCTTAACCAGTACGAGACGCTCTGAATAACCTGAGACCCAGTAATCGTGCGGGTTACAGCGGCAACACCCCTTCACGACACCCTTTCGGCAAAAATCGGCAGATTCCCTCTATGTGAGGTGAACTGTCAGACTCCCATAAGCAAGAGAGGTGGTGTGAGCATGTTTTGAACACGTGTCGCGCAGCGAATATAAGCGGTGCGCCGGTTGCTCTGGAATTTAATCAGCCAAGTGCCGGCTGAATGGGATCTCAGGAGGAAGAAATCCTTGGGATTGGCACAGCAGGTGAGAAGCTGAATGCAGCGCAAATCATCAGCCCAGAAGGTGCAAGACATGGACTCGATTGAACTACTCGTTTACGCGGTCATTGGCGTGGTCGGCACATTGGGAGTGGTGGCGGTGATTGGCTACAAGGTCGCAGATCATCTCGACAAGAAAAATCACACCGAGTGATTTTGCAACACACCGGCAGACCCGCATGACGGTCGCTTGGGATTCGCCAGGGCTTGGGTAGGGTTCTGGCATGTGCCAAGTACAGCAGGTTCACGTCATGAGCAAAGTTGAATGCCAGTGCTGCAAGAAGATGATGGTTCCGAAGGTGATCACCAGCGCGCCGTTCTACATCAGCGGAATCCCAGTAGGCGGCCGTGATCCCGAGTCGTCCGTATGTCCCTTCTGCCTGTCGCCGAACTGGATGCTCACCGAGCGTCAGGCCCTGGCTGCCAGCAAGGCCAATGCCGAGTTCTACGGCATCATGGTTCTCGTCCTGGTGAACATTGTTGCATTCGTCCGCTTCGGGGAACTGGCGGGCGGTATAGCCCTTGCGGTGTCAGTCACAGCCGTTGTCATGCGCGCCAGGATGATACGAGCGCTGCGCTGTCGCCTGGGCCGTAAGACGGACTAGTCTATTCCAGGCGAGCGGAATGCTACCCAGGCTGCGGATGCGGCCTGCTATCTGGGTAAAATTCATGCGAATCTCACTGCTGCTCGAACACCACGTCAAGTCGCGTCGTCACTCGGTAATTTGATTGCGGATTTTAAGCACTGTGGTGGTACTGCACCCTGCATGGCGAGCGGTCGCCCGAATCCCCAGGCCAGCGCCGAGCAGCTCACCAACGCGCTGATGCAGCCCCTTGTCAGCAGGCCGACCTTTGTAAGCGCCGGAAGCCTTTGCCCTCTGGATACCCTGCGCCTGGCGCTCCCGACGCTGCTCGTAGTCCTTGCGCGCAATAGCCGCCATCATCTCGATCATCATGCCGTTGATAGCTGCCAGCATTCGGTCAGTGAACTCATCACCTACCATTTCTCTCATGCCTTGGTGGCTGGTCGGCAAATCCAGGGCGACGATGCGCAGTCCCTTGGAGTCAATCGCAGCCTTAAGCGCCTGCCAATCAGCCACCGGCAGCCGTGAGAGCCGGTCAATACT
The DNA here is from genome assembly GCF_015070855.1 of Pseudomonas lopnurensis. GTDB lineage: Bacteria > Pseudomonadota > Gammaproteobacteria > Pseudomonadales > Pseudomonadaceae > Stutzerimonas > Stutzerimonas lopnurensis. Next base: position 26,947 of record NZ_JADDIX010000014.1, on the reverse strand, counting down.
CTCAAGCAGTAACACGTCACCTCTATGGGCATCACCTAGCAGCCTCAACAGCTCCGGCCGGTCGGCCCTGGCCCCGCTGGCGTTCTCGATATACTGCGCGGCAATGGCCTTGCCATGGTCAGCAGCGAAGAGCTGAAGAGCGTTACGGGCACGACTGGCGTCTTGCTCCGCAGTGGATGCACGAAGGTAGGCGCGAACGAACATGGAAATTCCTTTGATGTATCAGATTGGGTGTTTTTCTTCTGGCGTATCACTTAGACCGTTACTTATAAAATCAAATACCAGGAAAAGCATTGCTCCTGAACGTATCAGCTCAGGCATACCCAAAAGGATCGCCGCAGATTTGCGAAAACCCACGGCGATACAGCCCAGCAGAATTATTTCCCTACGAAGTAGAACGCTCTGCCCTGATTGAAGATTGCCGCAGGGATCGAGTTTTTCCTCAGCCGCTGGCCAGGGTGGTAGATGTAGATCCACTCAGGCAGATGTTGCGATGCAAGCAGCATGACTTCCGACGTTGTCATGTCGTTCTTGTAGGCATCTAGCATGAACTGGTTGTGCCGGATAAAGATCGGCCCGTAGCTAACCGGCGACTGCAAAAAACTTGGTGATACAGCGGCCGCATCGCCGAACGGGATCGGGCGCTCCGCATAAATATCTGCTGGAGACGCATAAGCGCGCGAATGGCCATCAGGGTATCGACCTGTCTGCATGCCCAACTTTGACAGCGCACCTGAAAAGCTCTTTCTGCGAGCCTCCTCAACCTTCTGTAGGGCCAGAGCAGATGCCTCTTCTGGGGAACTGACCTGATCGTAAGGCACCCACGCAACAATCTGAGTTGCGCGCGCCGGATCGCTTGATCCGCCCAATAGCATTAGACCCAAGCCAATTCCCGCTGCTGCGCCACCACTCAGCCCTGTAGGTGGCGACGCGAAGCTAACCGCACTTAATCCAGCATCCCCGAGTACTGTTCCAGAGCCGCCGGCTCGGCTCACCCCATCAACTGCCCCTACCAGCTCGATTGGAACGTCACGCTGCCCGGAAATCCCCATGGCGGTCAGAACATGCATAGCATCCGACCATTTTTCCCTCGGTACATCCTTCGGCTCAGGAAGCTGCACAGTCCTAGCACCCTGGGTGCCAGAGCACCCAACCAGAAGAGCTACTGTCGCGGCCAGCACGCCCATTCGGATCGTTGTTGATTTGTTACCCATGGCGTCACTCCCTGTTTTGATTGCCACAGCTTACGAAGGCTTCCAGGAAACCCAATGGCATAAACCTATGAGCTCCGCAGGCTTGGGATTTCCAGACCTTGGCATAGCGTGTCATGCAACCTCATGCATGCGGAGCATCACCATGGAATTTCGCCACTTAGGCAATGGACAGACTTTCCCTCCAGTAGCACCGAACGGCCGGATTTACGCCGTACCTGTGACACAGGAAAACCAAGTAGAAATTTTCTGTCTGACAGCTGCAGGCATTGTTGGAAGCGGCGTTACGGCGAACTGGGCTGAGATCTCGGGCTTCTATTACGACGACGAGTCCTGGGAAATCATCCTGCGGAATTACATCGGGAGGGGAATGCGTTTCCGTCGGGGTGTGCCCTGCGGAATCGTCGAAGACGGTTGCGAAACCCTCAAAACAAATATCCAAGGGTTCGCAATTCCAGTTTGCGTAATGAACCGCATTGCATACGAGCAGAAAAGGCTGCAGCAGACCTGAGGGTTTTACAGGACAACCTGCAACCTGACTCACGTCACGTCACTCCGCGCAGGCTCACCCACTTTCCCTGGCTGGGAAATCCTGATTTCAAATTCCGTCGCTTTTGTTGCCTGAAAGCGAAACACACGCCGGGCAGCCGCCCGTAGCCTATCCGGGTAGCTCAAAGGAACTCGGAAAATGAACCAATACAAGGTTAACCGCTGCGTTTACATGCACGAAGTCAACGACAAGTCGGAAGACAACGCTTTTCCAGCAAGCCGGAGTCAACTAACAGATACGTCATCCTGCGCGCAGTCGCAAACCCTGACGAGTCAGGACTAACGACATATGCGCTACGTGACCGTCAGGAAATTCGCCAGCGAGTCTGGCTACTCCGAAGACGCTATCCGCTCGAAGCTTCGCGACGGGATTTGGCGACTCGGAGAAATATGGATCAAGGCCCCAGATGGCCGGGTTTTAATTGATGTGGAAGGATATGAGACATGGGTAGAGATGGGCGGGGAGTTCGGGCGGTCTCGGACTCGAGTATCGAAATCACGTTCATGTACCGCGGGGTTAGGTGCCGGGAGCGCTTCTCGCTCAAGCCTACCACCACAAATTTAAAGCTCGCAGAGCGGTACAAGAATGTTATTGAGCACGACATTGCTACAGGCGTCTTTGATTACTTAGCTACTTTCCCGAACTCCCCGCGTGCGGCGCGGTTCGCTCCAGAGGTCTGCCGGGAAAACGTGATGGGTTTCCTCACTCGCTGGCTGACCGGAAAGAAGAAGCACGTTTCCAGCAGCACCTACGATGGTTATCGGAAGATTGTCGAACTGCGTCTGGTGCCAGCACTAGGTACCGTTCTAGTGGTCGACCTGAAGCGCAAGATCGTGCGCGACTGGTTAGACACCCTTGACGTAAGCAACAAGACGCTCAGCAATATCCAAAGTTGCCTGCGATCTGCGCTCAATGATGCCGCCGAGGAAGAGCTGATTGAGCTGAACCCGCTCGCGGGCTGGACTTACTCCCGCAGAGCGGCACCATCAAAAGAGGATGACGTCGACCCCTTCAGTCCGGAAGAGCAACAGGCCGTGCTGGGTGCGCTCTCCGGCCAGGCACGAAACATGATGCAGTTCGCGCTATGGACGGGCCTTCGCACAAGTGAACTGGTGGCGTTGGACTGGGGCGATATCGACTGGCTGCGTGAGGAGGTGATGGTGAGCAGAGCCATGACTCAAGCAGGCAAAGGGAAGGCTGAAACCACTAAGACTGCCGCCGGACGCCGAAGCGTAAAACTCCTAAAACCGGCGTTGGAGGCATTGACGGCGCAAAAGGCACACACATTCTTGGCGGACGCCGAGGTTTTCCAAAATCCGCGCACTCTTGACCGCTGGGCCGGTGACGGGCCGATCCGAAAAACCATGTGGGTGCCGGCGATGAAGAAGGCAGGTGTTCGGTATCGGCGGCCATACCAAACGCGGCATACCTATGCCTCCATGATGCTTTCAGCCGGCGAGCATCCAATGTGGGTGGCCAAGCAGATGGGCCACACCGATTGGACCATGATCGCAAGGGTATACGGCAGGTGGATGCCACATGCCAATGCAAGCGCAGGCGAGAAGGCCGAAGAAGTATTTTTCAAACCGGAAAACCTTAAAAAGCCAACAATTTCAGACTGATAGCGCGTGGCTGGAATTAAAGTTTTGACTGCGTCCGGCACCTCACCCAAAATGCCTCCATCCAGCACATTGCCACTATATTCGGACGCGCTTCATGTCACCGACAAATGGATTTGATTTTCTAGAGCCTCTACCTACCAGTTGCCCCCCTGAAAAAGTGGTCACTCCAACTGAGCCAGTACTTTGGAGGCTTCTGAGAGCGAGTGCGCACACCGCGGAGGATTTTGACTCTCAACGCAAACGACTATCTAGCCATAAGTATCCGGACGAATGCTTAGCGCGCTCAGTTTCTTTGATGACATCGTTGGCCGCATGCAGGGCGGCAGTTAAAAGTCCTCGGATGGCGAAAATGAAGTTCACTCACGCCGTTGAGGTTCCTTGCGATCCAGGACTTGGTGTATGGCATAAAGACCAACCTACTCATGTGAACTGGTGGCCCTATCTTACTGTAAGCCCGACGGGTGTCGCCGGTAGAGTGGAAGACCTAAATGGCTAATCTGATAATAGAAAAAATCTTGCTTAGCTATGAGGTACCACTTATAGCATTAGCAAAGAAAAAAAACGGTGACCGCTATTTAGGCGTAAATTATGACGACGGCGAAAAAGCATTTAAGTTCTATTTCTCCAAAATAAAAATCGAACACTTGAAGTCTTTGTACGCTGAAAAAATCGATGTACATTATGCCGTAACCAAACTACATACCGGCAAATACGAACTAGGTGAGGTTTGGGGCACTGTTGGCGAAGAATTCAAAACTAAAGGCTCTGCCGAACTGCCTGCAGACGTGCTTCCAGAACCAGGCATGTTTATACCTGGCCACGCTCCTGAAAGCCTAAACAGCGACTTCAAAGTCGTTGATATAGATGGGCAGTGGGAGATAAGTGATTTAAAAACATTCTCTGACTCAGTTCAAGACTGCTATTCCTTTGGCTTTGCATTGTTAGGTGCTGCTGGTAAAGCCACCACAAAAAAAATAACGTCTCTATTCCACAAACATCCGTGGCGAGGTGGATTCAGCTCAGTTAATTTCTTCAGAGAGTTGTATCACAACATCCCAAATGAGGATCGCGCAGGAATTAGACAAATCGCCTACGCCTCACCAGGCGAGATTAAGTTCTATATGAATGGCGATGTCGCTGACTCCATTAGGGAGTTAGTAAACTTGATAAATGAAGAAAACAGTCCATCTCTTGAAGCCTATAAAACAACTCATCGTCACCTGCAGGACATGGGGTGGCTAGGCAAATCAGCATCCGATGTAAATCTGTCTGCTCAAGAGGTGGAAGATTTAAATGCAATTCTGGAGGCTAGCTGTGAAGCTATCGGCATTGGGGACAGCACAGAGCACATCCTAGAATTGGCCGGTGGTGATCCTCTGTCGGGAATAAAGATGGTGCTGGCTTATCATCGGCGGCTTCAAGCTCTCGCGGATTATGTAGCTACCGGAAAAGCTCAGGACATTTTCCACGACGCATAGAATGACAGCAGAATGGCAGCTATTGCGCCGCAGGCCCCGGAATATAGCTATATGACGGGGGTTCAAATCCCCCCGGCCCCACCAATTAGAAGCACTTAAACCCCTGATTTCCTAGAGAATTTCAGGGGTTTTTGCTTTCTGGAGTAGCGCGTGTCGAAGAAGTGTCGAAGACTCACGCCTGCTGAGCGGCAGCTTCGATCTCGGCGAAGTTGCTGATCTTCACCGAACCATCTGGAAACCGGGCGACGACCTCGAGCTGCCCGCCCATTGCTTCGATGTGGCTACGCAGCGTGGAGATATACATGTCGGTGCGCTTTTCCATTTTCGCGATCGACGGCTGCTGTACGTGCAATAGCTCGGCCAGCATCTTCTGCGACAAGCCACGCGCCTGACGCAGCTCGTTCAGCGGCATTTCAGCAAGCAGCTCCTGGGCCTTGGCTTCCACGCGAGCCTGAGCCTCTGGCGACATCTTTGCGCGCAAGTCTGCGAATTTCTTGGCCATCTCAGTCCTCCTTCTCAAGCTGTTCCAGGTGCTCGTCATGGAGACGATCTGCCAACGGAACGTTGATTTCGTACCAGCGGTTGTCGCCCGTCTTGTCTCCGCCAATCAGCAGGTTCGCCGAGCGCCTGGGATCAAATGCGTACAGTATCCGTATCGGGCGCCCGCTGTGCTGGGTTCTCAGCTCTCGCATATGCCCATGACGTGAGCCATTGATAGCGCTGCTATGCGGGAATCCAAGCGAGGCCCACGCTCTTCCAGCAAACGCACGGAGACCGCGATGGACTCCTGCTCCTCAGCCGTGAGCGATTCCCACCAGCCACCAAACTCTTCGGTGTACTCAACGTCCCAAGTCATGCGGAATATAGCTCTCACGGAATATCCCATCAATGGAATGATGACGCTCTAGGAAAAAGCCGGCCCTAACCGTACCGCATCCTGGAGGTGATCTGGCGCCAGATGCGCATACCGCATCGTCATGGCCAAGCTCGAATGGCCCAGGATCTTCTGTAGCGTGAGGATGTTGCCGCCGTTCTGGATGAAGTGACTGGCGAAGGTATGCCGCAGCGCATGAGCGGCCTGCCGAAACGAGCTGGAAGAGGCATAGGTATCCTCCATGAACTGAAAATAAGTGATCTTTCCATCATGGACCTTGGCGAGAATGGGAAACGGTGATGTGAACACTTGGCCAACCGTTACGGACCGGTAGGTGAACTTACCAAAAAATCGCGACATTCTCTCCGGAAGCGATTTTATCAGTGACAGTGAAGTCTTCGATTTTCCAATAGTTCGCGACCCGCAGAAATGTTTAGCTGTAGGCCTCCGGGCCTTTGTATGTGCCGGTCCAAGGTAGGATTTTCTTGAGTTTCGGGTTTTCGAAGTTGAGCGAAACGTAGGTTGCGTCTGGAGTGACCAGTCTCTCAGCGGCGGCTTCAACTTTATCGGGCGCAGTATTGGACAAGAAGTCCATGGCCACCGAGAGTGAGGCAGCAGACTGCGTTTCGCTATTCGACTGTGCGACCACAGGGGTGATAGTTGTAATGGACGCGACGAGCGCAATTGCTGCAACGAGCGACTTGCTTTGAGCAATCGTGACCATGAGCGTTCTCCATTTAGAGAACCCTAGCCCAGGAGAATCGTTATCCTCGAATTCAGCAGGGGAGAAATGCCTCGCCAATTTATTTAGCCCAGCCTGATGGTCGCCCATCAGCGGAGCCACGTTGTCTTTATCCAAACGCCCTTGTATTCAAAAGCCATGGTCCTTCTCCGCTCTCTTTGGAGTTCGTTTTTCCGAACAGAAGTTTCGGGCGACCAAGTTACATAATTAACGATCGAGAAAGCCGGACTTCCAGACTCATGCTTCTCGCGGGGTCAGAACATGGTGGCACGCCAAACTCGCCAACATGAAATCACAATATGGCAGTGTGGCCGAGCGTGGCACAGCCCCAAACAGGGGAGCTTGTACCAACACTAAAATGGGGGAGATCCAGTTACTGCGAAAGCTCGACGAGCCCTCGTTCGGTGCCCAGTATCACGGCGCGCTCCCGACTATTGAATCCGAGCTTGTCCATGATCTTTCTCAGATGCCCTTTGACTGCCTCTTCACCTATTGCCCGGGCAACAGCCATCTCCTTGCGGACAACCCATTGGCGACATGTTGCAGCTCCTGAACTTTTCTGTTGGAGAAACCGTCCTGATCGATGTGAACCGAAAATTCCGACGCGATCTCCGGGGGAAGTGGAATTGACCGGCCGCCAGCACGCGTATGGTTTCAATGAGTTCATGGCGCAGTGTGCTTTTCGAAAGATAGCCGCGCGCGCCTTGATTGCTTGCAACGCTATGACATCGCCTCGGTAAGCCATAAGTACTGCGACGCGCAGCTGTGGAAACTCCGCCATGATAGAGCTGATTGCAGCGATGCCGTTGAACTCCGGCATCTGTACGTCCATGAGGGTGACATGGGGTTGCGTCGCCCGGTATAGCCGAATTGCCTCCAGGCCATTGGAAGCTTCGCCGACCACGCTGATGTCCTCAAGCCTCCCACGACAGCTGTAATACCCTCGGGTATCAGCGGGTGGTCTGCCCTGACGGAGGCTCGTCCTCAGTACATACCACCATCCCGATTGATGCGCGCCAGCTGACCGCCGATCGGGCGTGCTGACGGACGTTGCGATCACGCCCCAGGGCAAATAGACTAACCTTGTTAGCTAACCGGAGCACGGCCATGAAGGTAGAGAGCAGCCCCGATACCAGCCCTAAAACAGTGAATGTTCACGATGCGAAAACCCACCTGTCGAAGCTTGTCCTTGAGGCCAGCCAGGGCCATCCGTTCATCATCGCGAAAGCCGGCAAGCCGATGGTAAAGGTCGTCGCGATTGATCACGAGCCGAAGCCTCGATTAGGTATGCTAAAGGGCTCGTTTGTCGTTCCGGATGATATCGATACGCCCTTCCAAAGTGATATTGAGGCCATGTTCGGGTCATGAAGCTGCTGCTCGATACTCACATACTGCTTTGGGCCTGCGCAGCCCCTTCTTCACTGCCGTCCGCAGCAGCCGCGCTGATTGAAGATCGCAACTACGAACTTTTTTTCAGCGCGGCTAGCATCTGGGAAGTCGGAATCAAGAATGCCATGGGCAAGGCCAATTTCGAGTTCGATCCCGCGGTCCTCAGGAGAGCCTTGCTGGACGCCGACTATCACGAGCTTGCAATGACCGGCACTCACGGGATCGCCGCGGCTGCTCTCCCGCCAGTCCACAATGACCCGTTTGATCGGATGCTCATCGGCCAAGCCAGTGTGGAGGGATTTATCCTCGTCACGAGCAACCTGGCCATCGCGAAGTACCCAGGCCCTATCAAGCACGTGCAATAAGAGATTTTCGGGGCTTCTTGTTTAGCGGTATCGAAAACTTACGCCTGCTGAGCGGCAGCTTCGACCTCGGCAAAGTTGCTGATCTTCACCGAACCATCCGGAAAGCAGGCAATGGCCTCGAGCTGCCCACCCATCGCTTCGATGTGGCTACGCAGCGTGGAGATATACATCTCGGTGCGCTTTTCCATTTTCGCGATCGGCGGTTGCTGCATGTGCAACAGCTCGGCCAGTACCTTCTGCGACAAGCCACGCGCCTGACGCAGCTCGTTCAGCGGCATTTCAGCAAGCAGCTCCTGGGCCTTGACCTCCACGCGCGCCTGAGCCTCCGGCGCCATCTTTGCGCGCAAGTCTGCGAACTTTGGCCATCGACCAGCCCTCATGAAGCTGTTCCAAGTGTTCGTCGTAGAAACGACCCGCCAACGGAACATTGACTTCGTACCAACGGTTGTCGCCCGTCTTGTCACCACCGATCAACAGGATCGCCGAGCCTGGGATCGAATGCGTACAGTGTCCGTATCGGGCGCCCGTTGTGCTGGGTTCTCAGCTCACGCATATGTCCATGGCGCGATCCGTTGATCTTGCCCACTCTTCGTCCCGCTGATGTGATGATGCCGTTTCGGATGGACCCGGCTCAGCTTCTCGGCCTCGGACCACCTCGCTCCGGTCGCCGACAAATCATCGCGACAAGCTCAACGTGTGGGTTATCGCAGCCACTACGAATCGAAACCAGCAGCTCGGCGAGCTGCTGGTTCGTCAGCCACGAAAGCTCCAGCGCCAACGGCATACCGTGTCCGCCCGCTGCGCTTGCGTTTATCAGCACGCGCTTCATCGAGACGAACTTCATCGCGCTTACTGCGGGGGGCTCCGCCTGATTGGAGAAATAATCTCTACATATAGGCGATCTATAGCGCATTTATCACCCTCAGGATCTCTCCTATTCTTCTCTTGCCGCTCGGCGCTTATACGGCTGAGCCCGGAATAACCGTGCGGTTAGACCTAATGATGAATTCGCGCCCACCTGAAAAGAGGATTCCCCCATGCCTGTCGTACGAGTTAGCTGGTTCGAAGGGAAAGACCACGCTGCGAAGGAGGCTGTCGCTGCCGAGATCACCCAAAGCATCGTGAAAAACACCGGTACCGATGCCAACTATATCTACGTCATTTTTGAAGACGTGGCGCCATCGGACTGGGCCGGCGCAGGCAAATTGTTTGGCGGCGATCCTGAGAAGAGCTAAGGTCCTTCGGCGTTAAGAGCCAATGGCTGCAAGGGGACCTTACTCCTTCTTTGTAGCCCAGGCTTCGGTCCGTTCAACCGGGCAGCCTGACTCCCAGTCAACGCTTTCGAACTGCTCGACCAGAAAATTGATGAATGCCCTCACCTTGGATGGCAGATGTTTGCGGGTCGGATACACAGCGTATATGCCCAGCTCTATCGAACGATAAGTCGGCAGCAGCTCCACCAGCTCGCCACGACGAAGATCCTCACTCACCATGAAGCTCGGCTGCAGCAAAATGCCGCCAGCCTTCAACGCAATGGCTCGGCAGGTATCACCATTGTTGCAACGGATGATTGAGCGCGTGTCAACCTTATGCTCACCATCGGGCCCGGTAAAGCGCCATTCGTTACCGCTCGAAAAGTTGCTATAGGCAATCACGCGGTGATCAATCAGGTCTTCTGGTTTTTTGAGCGGAGGATGGTTTGTCAGATAGTCCGGTGCCGCACACAGACGCATCCGCGTGCTCGCGAAACGCCGTCCCACGAGTGACGAACTCTCGATTCGCGCAATCCGTACCGCGACGTCAAACCCCTCTTCCACCAGGTCGACCTGACGATCGTTGAGACTGATGTCCAGTTCGAGCTTGGGATGCTGATTCAGAAAAGCCGTCCAGAGCGGTCCCAAATGCAACACACCAAAACTCACCGGCGCATTCACTCTCAAGACACCAGCAGGCTCATGGGAGCCCGACGAAACCGCGTTTTCCGCTTCCCCCATCAACGCCAACACTTCCCGCGCTTGTTGGTAGAAAACCCGCCCCTCTTCAGTAAGCGATAAGCGTCGTGTCGTGCGTTGCAACAAGCGCACGCCCAGACGTTCCTCCAGCGCGTTAACGTGTCTCGAAACGGCGGCTTTGGACATTTCCAATGCTTCAACGGCGCCGACGAAGCTGCCCTTGTCGACCACCGCGCAAAAGACTTGCATCTCCAGTGCCCGATCCATTATTGCCTCACTTTACGGAATTATAAGTCACATTAGAGCAGCTTTATCTCGAATATCGAATCTTTAAACTGAGCCTATCAAAACGCACACCAGGAGATACCGCATGAACATTACCCTTATCGGTACCGGCAACATGGGCTCGGCTTTTGCTCAACAGTTGTCCCAGGCAGGCCATCAGGTTCGCCTCACCGGCCGTGATCTGGACAAGACACGTGCCGTCGCAGCACAGCATGAAAACGTCGAAGCGTTCGCCGCCGACCAAGCCCTTGGTCAGAACGAAGTAGTGATCGTCGCTACCGCTTACCAAGACGCCGTAGCCGCACTGAGTAGCCTGGGCAGGCTGGACGGCAGAGTGGTGATCGATATCACCAACCCGCTGACCGCCGACTACATGGGCCTAACCATCGGCCACAGCACCAGTGCCGCCGAGGAAATTGCCAAGGCGCTGCCCGGCGTAGAACTGGTTAAAGGTTTCAACACCCTGTTCGCTCAGGTATTGGCCTCCGGCCCCAACTTTGCCAACGGCCAGCAGGGCAGTGTATTCCTGGCAAGCGACAGCGCGAGGGCTAAGCAAACCGCTGCCGCCCTGGCAGAAAGCCTGGGGTGGCGGACCGTGGATGCCGGCGGCCTGGTCAACGCGCGTTATCTCGAGGCGCTGGCCGGGCTGAACATCTACCTCGGCTACGGCGCAGGACTCGGCACACAAGTCGCACCGGCCTGGCTCAGCCGTTAACCCTCTCAAACCAACCTGGCGCCGCTGTGAATTGCTGCGGCGCCAGATAGACATCCCTCACACATTGGAAAACAAATGACCACTCCTGACCGCACCCAATCCTACGCTCCCCTCGTTCTGCGCTTGATCCTTGGCGTCATGTTTCTCGCCCATGGCCTGACCAAACTGCTGGTATTCACCCCAGCGGGCACTGCAGGCTTCTTCGAGTCCGTTGGGTTTCCTGGCTTTCTGGCCTATCCCGTCATTGCCTTCGAAGTCGTCGGCGGCCTGTTTCTGATTCTCGGCGTGTTTGCCCGCTGGGTAGCCACAATCGCCACCGTACAATTGCTGGCCGCGGCAAGCGTGCATTTCGGCAATGGCTGGAGCTTCACCAACGCCAACGGCGGCTGGGAATACCCGGTGTTTCTGGCCTTCACCGCGCTGGCCTTGGCGCTGCTGGATGACGGCGCGTTTGCGTTGAAGCGCTCGGTCCGTAACTGAGCGTTCAGAAGACCTAAGCGTCCCCGCCTTCGCCCATATCTCGCCCCAAGCTGGCAGGGCAAATGCAGAGAGCTTTGTTAGTTTCAGTGTCAATCGCCAGCCTGGGCAAGTAGGTAGCCATGTCCACCATCAGCCAACTGGTTATCGGAGCTACAACGCTCGGTCAGGACCGTCAGGACGAACCGCCCAAGCGACGTGCCCGGCAGGTCCTGTTGGCAAGGTGGCGGCAGGCGCAGGTCTAAGACGAAGCGTTCCCCAAGCCGATGCAAACGGGTCGGGAATCCGTGTTACAGCGACCGCCATGGAAGAAGTACCAACCGGTCGAACACATCGTTGACGCTGTGTATCGCGCCATTGGCATCTTGTCAAAGATCCCGAGCGGGCGGCTTGGTATACGAAGCATCGGAGCCTGCTCCGTCTGTGTGGCGGCTTCGGGCGAGTTGAGGCCGGCCATCTACGCTTAGGCGGCCATGACGGGGCCGCAACTCGGGTCGACACCACATAGCATAGGCGTTGCTCTCCTTAATGAGAGCTAGAGCCGACGTACTGTGTTGCCCGCGGAGTCAAGGGTACGGCGGACGCCGATGGTTGTGGCACATCGGTCGCAGAGTCGACGTGTGCTGGAGGTGGAAGGCAAATCGGTCAGGGCAGGCACGGGCTGCTGTTTGACGGTGTTGCTGGCAGCCGCCGGTGCCAACACGATCTCAGCCAACAGGTGTGATTGGATGTTCTCCATTCCGACAGATCTCCTGCGCCATAGGCAACAAGTCCCTATGGCGGGTGGGGTTGGCAATGTCAGAAGCGATAGACGTAGCCGAGCGCGAAAGAAGTCTGGTTGGCCTTGTCCACCAGCGAGCTGTCCTTGACGGTGCTGCCGAAGCGCGTGGCGCCGGCATCGAGGAACACCCTGTGGTGGCGCGTCGGCGTGTAGTCCATGCGCAGGCCGAACTGCATGTTCGTGGTGGCCTTGCCCTCATAGAAGGCGCGATCGGCCCGGGCTTCCGACTGCCTCACGCCGTAGTAGTAGTCGACGTACTTGCCGTCGACCCATTCCGCGGCGAGGCGCGGTGTGAAGCCGAACTTGCCCGCTGCAAAGCGCCGATCGATCAGTAGCTTGGCGCGCGCTCCCTTGCTGTTGCCCATGGCGTCGGCTAGCACTTCACCAGAGACATTCGCGAAATCCGCCTTCCAGATGACTGCACCGCCGGCCCAGATGCTGGCCTCGCGCTCATCCATACCGACCAGGACCGGGGAGTCCTCCGCTTCATAGCCATCGCCTGCCCAGCGGGCACGTAGACGGAACGAGAGGGATTCGGTCGAGTATAGCTTGACGTCGAAGGTCGGGATGGAGGCGCTAACCCATTTGTTCTCGTATGAAACGACCGGCAGGGGCTTCACTTCGCGATCGAAGTCGCGGTAGGGCTTGTCGATGACCGCGGCACCGATGCCCAGCGACCAGTGGCCGCTATTGTCATTGTCCTGTGCGAATGCCGAGGGGATCCACGCAGCGGAAAACGCTACGGCGGCGATGAGACCCAGGTTGTTCGCAGCGAGCGAGGCGCGGGAGAGTTTGCGTTGATACATGGGGTGCCCTTCCTGTAAGGCTTCGGGGAGGAAAATCGTTGTCCTTTGCAGCCAAGCTGCGGGTACCGGACGGCTGGAGCCTTGTCGCACCTCAGGGCGCTTGGGCAGCCGGCGCAATGCACCGCCGTTCGACGCCGAGCCGTGGCGCAGGGGAGGCCCGGCTTGCGGCCAGGAGCACCGGCGTGCCCACGCCAGGCGGAAACGTATGCCCATAGCGATACCGCGACGCGTGGATGACCAATTCCTTGCGGTATAAACGCGGTGCGGCCTGCGATTGCCTGCGCGGAATGCGCTGCATGCAGAACAGTTGGGGGCGTATGCCCGGACATGGTGTGCTAGGGAGCATGAAGCTTTCCGATCTCGTGGCACGTCGACACGACGCACCGGTGAGGCGGGATACTGCCCAAGCGGATTTAGCCCTTTTTTAGCGCTTTTAGGATTTCGTTAAGAAACCGGCTGCGAAGCAAAAAAGATGTGAGAGGCACCTGCATGCCAAGTACCGGACACCATGCATGGCAGCGAGTCGGTGAAGATGGTTGGCTTCAAGGTCGGAGCCGGACCGGATCAGTCCGCGCGTGGCGAAGCAGCCATGCCAGGGAACACGACGCGCACCATGAGCCCACGGCCCTCAAGGCCAGTATCGGTCTGGATGGTGGCGTTGTGCGATTTGGCAATTCCGGCGACCAGTGACAGGCCGATACCACTGCCACGCACAGGGGTGCCCGCGGCGCGGTGGAAGCGCTCGAAAATGGCCTCGCACTCCGCGGCCGGAACACCCCGGCCGTCGTCGGCGACTTCCAGATAGACCGTGGGCGCTGCCCCGGTCGGCGCAGGGGGTTCATAGCCGCAGCGCACGAGCACATTGCCGCCTTCGGCGGTGTAACGCATGGCGTTGTGCAGCAAATTGCGCAGCAGAATGCCGATCTCATCGACATCACCCGGAATCGTGCAGGCGTGCACATCCAGGAAGAGCGAGCGCTGATTCTGACTGGCGTAAACCTCGAATTCTTGGGCGACGTGCTGCACGAGCGTGCTCAGGTCGGCCTGTGCGTGCTTGGGAATCTTGGCGCCGGCATTGATACGCGCCAGATCGAGCAATTGCTCGGACAGCCGGGTGCTGCGCCTGGCCACCACCAGCAGTTTCCTGAGGGCGGCATCCTTGTCCTGAGGATCGGTCGCGCGCAGGGCGATCTCGGCCTGCGCCTGCAAGGCCGACAGCGGCGTGCGCAGCTCATGGGCCGCATCGCCGATGAAGCGGCGCTCGCCTTCGATGGCTTCGTCGAGTTGCCTGAGCACATGGTTGAAAGAGTCGACCAGTGGATGCAGTTCCCAAGGCAAACCGTCCAGGGGCAAGGGCGTGAAATCTAAGCTGCGGCGATGGCGCATGGCCGCCCCGAGCGCGCGTACGGGCTTGAGGGTGCTTTGGCTCACGGCCCACATGACGAAGCCCCCAATCACCAGCAGCACGGTTGCCAGGATCAACGCATGTGCCGCCTCGTGACGCATGTCCGCGTCCACGACGCTTTGCAGGTTGCCCACCTGGACGGTTACCCGTCCGCTACTGTCCGAGGCGGAGTAGACGCGCCACTGGCTCCCTTCGACGAGGGTCGAGGCAGCGCCATCGGCAAAACCGGGTTGAAGCGGGGATTCGGGTGCTCCAGGGGTACTCGCGATCAGTCTGTTGCGATCGACCCATATCTGAAAGGCCAACGGCTCGTATCCGGCATCAGGAAACTCGCGCAGTTTCAGCCCCGGTCCGGCGCGTCCTTCGAAGCGGCTATCGGCAGGGATGGTGACAAGCAGTTGGGTGGCAACCCCCGCGAGCTTCTCGTCCCAGGTGCTGGTGCGGTTGAGCGAGAGCTGTGTGAGAACGGTAGCGAGCACGACAGTCCAGCACAGCGCGATCACCCCGACGATCACCAGGACCAACTGCGCGTTGAAGGATCGTGACTTCATGCGCTCGGCTGTCCGACGACATAACCGAGTCCGTGAACGGTCCGGATCAGATCGTCGCCCAGCTTGCGGCGCAGCTGATGAATGAAGACGGCGATGGTGTTGCTCTCCACGTTGCTGGCCATGCCGTACACGATGTCGTGCAAGTGGTCGCGCGTCACGACATGGCCGGGACGCTCCACCAGCCCAAGCAGCGTGCGGTACTCGTGGGCACTGAGGACGACCTCGACCCCAGCCTTCGTGACGACGCGTCGGCTGCGGTCGATCCGCACATCCCCGTGGATGTACACCGGAATGACATGCCCCTGGCTGCGTCGGATGACGGAGCGCACGCGCGCCCAGAGTTCGTCGAACTGGAACGGTTTGACCAAGTAGTCGTCGGCGCCCGCATCAAGGCCTGCGATCCGTTCGCTCAGTTGACCGCGTGCGGTCAGGATCAGAACGGGCGTGGCGTCGTAGCGGGCACGCATCGAGCGCAGAACCCCCAGGCCGGAATCCCCAGGAAGCCCGATATCAAGCAGGACTGCCGCATAGGTGTGATCCACAAGAGCACTGCGGGCGGAATTCGCATCGCCGACGTGATCGATGTGCCATCCGCTCTGGCGTGCTCCGTCGCAAATGGTCTCGCCCAGCATCTGGTCGTCTTCTACAAGGAGAAGGTTCATGTCACATCTATCCATACCTGAACATCGGGTTTTCAAGGAATCATGAAGCAAGCGCTTTAGTTTCTTTTTAAGACGCCGACTCGGCGGTTCTTTCTCGCGAGTGCTCGTACCGGCGACCTTAGGAGGCGACGGGCCGGCGCAGACCCGTGTTTCTCAGCCCACGAGCCGCCCAGACCAGCGAGGAATCCTGCTGCATGGCGTGTGATCCCACGGTCTCGGGGATCCCGGTGCATCTTCACATCTTCAGGTTACGCAAGCGCTATCAGGAAACCGGCCTTGAGGAGCTGAATGATTGCCGATGATCGCCAGAAAGCCGTCTCCTACAACATAACGCCCGGTGAGTTAACAAGCTAACCAGACAGCGCACTAGCCAATATCTGCCAAAAAAGAACCGGCCGTCCTGATTTTCAGGAGGGCCGGAACAACACAACGCGCCCGATACTTCAGCACGCACGCTCAAAAAAGTTAGCGTTCAACACAGTGGCAATATGGTGCTCAATCAATCTGGGCTCGGTTTAATTAAACACCATCCCACCATCAATGATTACAGCCTGCCCAGTCATATAGTCCGAATCCGGCCCGCAAAGGAACGACACACAGGCAGCGACATCCTCCGGCTGAGACAGGCGCTTCAGGGTGATGTGTTGGGCGAACTGTTCCATGCCCCACTCGAAGCTCTGGTTGGCGTTGTCTGCCACGTCCTGGGCGACCTTGCGCATCATCGGTGTATTCACGATACCGGGGCAGTACGCGTTCACCGTTATACCCAGGTGCGCCAGCTCTCGAGCTGCCGTTTGGGTGATGCCGCGCACCGCGAATTTGGTGCCGCCATAGACCGCCAGGTCCGGATTGCCGACATGCCCTGCCTGCGATGAAGCACTGATGATTTTCCCACCGTGCCCCAGTGTTTTGAACGCTTTTACAGCGGCCTGGATGCCCCACAGGACCCCGCCTACGTTAATGTCGAAGGTTTTCCGGTAGATGTCCGGGGTGATGGTTTCGATCGGGGCAATCGGCGCGATACCTGCGTTGTTGATGACCACGTGCAGATCGCCCAGCCCATCGACCGCTTGCTGGACGGCTTTGAATACATCATCGCGATCGGCGACATCCACCTTGATCGCCAGGGCAGTTCCGCCGTTCGATTTGATTCTCTCGGCAACCTGGCTGGCCGTTTCAATATTCATATCGGCGCATGCCACCGCAAAACCATCGGTTGCCAATCGCAATGCAATGGCCTCACCAATGCCTTGGCCGGCGCCAGTAACAAATGCAACGTTTCCTTGGGACTTGGTCATTTCCGGTTTCCTTCTAGATTGTTATGGGAAATCAAACAGCGGCTACAGCTGCGCACGGGATCTCGCGAGATTAGAAGTTTGCCTGTAGCTTCACGCCAGCGACGAGTGCGTTATCGACTTCATAAACACCGCCCGGGTGGCGGACGTATTGCAGGTTCGGGCGCACGGTCAGCCAGTCGGTGACATGCACCCCGTAGTTGAGTTCGATGTTGTATTCGCTGTGCTGCACGGGAACGTACAGCGGGTTGTCATAGTCGGTGATGGCGCTGGCAGCATTGATCTGGCGCTGACGCTTGGTGACGTCGTCGTTGACATGGATGCGAGCGACCCCCAGTCCGATATCGTCCTTGGGGCGAGCATCGAACGGACCGTTGTAGACCAGCCCTAAGTTCTGAAAACTCTCGATGCTGCTGGTTTCCCGGTCATGGAAGGTGAAGCTGGCGAAAACGCTCAAGCCACGGGACGCATCGCCGTTTCGCGACGTCAGCTGCTGTCGGCCCATGACCCACCAACCACTTTTGCTGCTACGGCTTTTCGCGGTCATACCGGTCACTCCCTGCGGGCGGCCGTCCACGTCCTCATACACGTCGTTGGCACTGGCGCTGCTGTGGTAATAGCCCAGCCGGTACTCGCCGGGAAGCGCATGGGCGCCCACCGTCGGCTTCCAGATCACCTCTACCGGGACCAACGCGCCCTGGGTGCCGCTGCCACTGAGCTTGAAGCCATTACCGGTTTCCAGGTTCGAGGGGTTCTGCTCGAACACCCCGATCTGCACCGCCCAGTGTTCATCCAGGTTGTACTTGGCACGCAGCGCCCACTGGCTGACGGGACCGCTGTACCAGACATCCCCCGCTACGTTGCCGATGGGGGCAGCACAGAACGCCAGGCTCTGGAAGTCGCAAGGGAAGCTGTTGAAGTCCTCGTTGACGCCCATGCGCCCAATCTTGAGACCCAGCGCCTCATCGAAAAACCGTTGCCGATACCACATTTGGGTCAGGCGCCAGGTTTGCCCGCGCCCCCATACCTCCTGCACGGAGCTGAGCTGCCCGGTACGTGGATCGCCGATGCGTTCGTTGGACAGGTTGTTGCCGCTACGCTCGGTGACCAGCAACTGGAACTCGGCGGCGTTCCAGCCGAACAGCTTCTGCAGGTCCAGATTGGCGCCCAAGGCCCATTGGGAGGTGTATCGGGCGGTGCGGTCATCGTTATAACCACCCCTGAGATTGGCAGCACCCTCACCGACGTAGCCGATGGTGAAGTTCACACCTTTTTCGAGCAGTTCAGTGCGAGTGCCGCCCCAGTCCCCCAAGCCCCATCGGGACGACTCGCCGGCAGCAGAAGCGGGAAAGGCGATGCAGGCAAAAAGGCTTAGCCCTATGGGCAGGCGCCAGAGGTTGTTCATGTCGATTGGTCCTTGTTGTTATGGTCACGACACAGCGTTATCCAGCCCGCAGGGCAGCGCCGTTGCGGGCCGGGAAGCAGTAGCGATCAATACCGGTCGAGCGTGGCCCGACCTCGATGCCCAGCCAAGCCCGCTAGACTCCAGCCAGGCACAGGTATTTGATTTCGAGGTAGTCCTCGATCCCGTACTTGGAACCCTCGCGCCCAACGCCGGACGCCTTGATGCCGCCAAAGGGCGCCGCCTCGGAGCTGATGATTCCGGTATTCACGCCGACGATGCCGTACTCCAACGCCTCGCCGACGCGGAAAACGCGCCCCAGATCGCTCGCATAGAAGTAGGCGGCCAGCCCGAACTCGGTATCGTTGGCCTTGCGGATGACTTCGGCGTCATCGAAGAAGCGGAACACCGGGGCCAGGGGACCGAAGGTTTCCTCTTTCGATACGCGAGCGTTATCCGGCACGTCGACCAGGATCGTCGGCTGGAAAAAGTTGCCTCCTAGATGATTCGCAGCACCGCCCGCCAGCACCTTGGCCCCCTTCTCGATGGCGTCCTCGATATGCTCGCGAACCTTGGCAACCGCCTTCTCATCGATCAGCGGGCCAATGGTGGTGCCCTCGGTCATGCCATCTCCGAGTCTTAAACTGCCCACTGCTGCGGCCAGCTTGTCGACGAACGCGTCGTAGACCTTGTCGTGAACGTACAGGCGATTCGCACATACGCAGGTCTGGCCGGCGTTGCGAAATTTAGAGGCAAGAGCACCCTCTACGGCGGCGTCCAGATCGGCATCCTCGAAGACGATGAACGGCGCATTGCCACCGAGCTCGAGGGATATTTTCTTGATGTCATGGGCGCACTTCTCCATGATCGTGCGGCCAATCTCGGTAGAGCCGGTGAAGGAGATCTTGCGGACCACCGGGTTGCTGCTCAGCTCTTCGGCAATCTCGGCGGCCGAGCCGGTCACTACCGACAGCACACCTTTCGGAATACCGGCTTGCTCGGCAAGCTCCACCAAGGCCAGCGCCGAAAAGGGCGTTTGCGAAGCCGGCTTGATTACCATGGTGCAACCCGCGGCCAACGCCGGGCCTGCCTTGCGGGTAATCATCGCGCTGGGGAAGTTCCACGGCGTAATAGCGGCGCACACACCCACGGGTTGCTTGAGTACCAACAAACGCTTGTCTGCCGAACCGGGGATCACATCGCCGTAGATGCGCTTGCCCTCCTCCGCATACCACTCGATATAGGAAGCCGCAAAGACGATTTCACCACGCGCTTCGGCAAGGGGCTTGCCCTGTTCGAGGGTCATGATGCGGGCCAGGTCATCCTGGTTTTCGATGATCAGCTCGTACCAGCGGCGTAATGCGATGGCCCGCTCTTTTGCCGAGAGGGCGCGCCAGGCAGGCAGGGCACGATCGGCGGCTTCAATGGCGCGACGGGTTTCCGCCCCGCCCATGCGCGGAACATGGCCAATGACTGCGCCGGTCGATGGGTTGACGACAGTGATGGTGGCGGCACTGTCGGCACCGATCCACTTGCCGTCGATATAGGCATGCTGACGAAACAGTTCGGTTTTTTTCAGGTTCACTGCATGTTCTCCGTCGGATATGCGGCGCCTCACGGGTGCCGTACGAACGCACTCGCCCTCGCGAGGCGGCAGCGAGTGCGCTTTCTTCGCGTTGATGTTCCGGTCAATGCTGTAATGCTGTTCACTTAGGCAAGCTCGCCCCGAGGTCGGGCCTCCCACAAAGCGACGTTGCCCACCGAGCCCCGTGGGAGGCGCGCCCTCGCGGCGAATTCAGGCTTGCAAGCCCCGCAAAAAGCCAAAGGGTTCCTGGGCTGCCCTCAGCAAAGTGAACAACATTACGGTCAATGCTGGGCTTTTTGGGCGTAGCTACCGGACGGGCTCAGGCTCGTGAACTTGAAGCCTCGATAGCCTTCGTTCTGGACTGACGCGAGAATGTCTCTAAACGGGCCCAAACCGCCCATGTAGAAGTAGACGGAGTTGGTCTTGCCAGGAATGTTGGCGCCGAAGATCCAGGAATCGGCCTTGGCGAACAGCGTCTGGTCGGCGATCTCACGGCAGGTCACGCCCCACTGGCGTTCGCTTTCGGCGTCGGGCTCCATGCAGGCCAGCTCCTTTGCTTCCATGAAACCGATCATGTCGGATACCCACTCCACCTCTGTTTCGATGGTGGGTGGCAGGTTGGTGAACGGACCGTTCGGGCCCAGAATCATGAACATGTTGGGGAAGTTGGCGGTGGCCACCGACAGGTAGCTGGACGGCCCTTCGCTCCAGTGATCCTTGATGCTGACGTCATTCCGGCCGCGGATATCGATGCGTTTGTAGTTGCCGTCCACTGCGTCGAAACCGGTGGCGAATATCAGTACATCCAGCGCGTGCTCCACGCCGTCGGCGGTACGAATGCCCGCTGCGGTGATTTCCTTGATCGGGTTGGCTTTGACGTCCACCAGGGAGACATTCGGACGGTTGAAGGTGGCGTAATAGCCACTGTCGCACAGCGGACGTTTCGCATAGAGGTCGCGCGGCATCAGCTTGCGCGCCGTTTCCGGATCCTTGACGATTTCAGCGATTTTCTCGCGTATGAAATCCTGGGCGGCCCGATTGGCTTGTTCGTCGGTGGCGATGTCGTTGAAGGTCTGGAACATGAAGCGGAATCCGCCGCCGCCGTCCCAGGCACGCTGGAAGATCTGTTTACGCTCTTCCGGCGACACGCTCATCGTGGGGATATCGCTTTCTTCGAAACCAAACGCCAGGCGAGACGAGCGGACCTGTTGCCAGATCGCATCGTAATTACGCTTGATGTCATCGACGTACTCGCGGCTCACCGGACCGTTGCCCACTGGGACGGTGTACTGCGCGGAGCGCTGGAACACGGTGAGATGGTCGACGGTTGGCGCAATGGCGGTAATCACCTGGCATCCGGTCGAGCCCGTGCCTATCACGCCGACGCGCTTGCCTTCCAGGACGGCATCGGCCGGCCAATTGGCGGTGTGGTACATCTTGCCCTTGAACTGCTCCATCCCCTTGATCTTCGGCACGTTGGTGGCCGACAGCAGGCCAAGCGCGGTGACCAGGTACTTGGCGCTGTACCGATGACCATCGTCGGTGGTGACGGACCAGCGGTTGGTTTGTTCATCGAACACGGCCGAGGTGATCGCCGTTTCCAGTTGGATATCCTTGCGCAGGTCGTGGCGATCAACCGCGTGGTTCAGGTAGGACAGGATCTGCGGCTGGTCGACGTAGCGCGTGGTGATGTCCCACTCCTGGCAAAGCTCGCGGTCCCACGAGAAGCAGTACACGAAGGTTTCGCTATCGGACAAGGCGCCCGGGTAACGATTCCAGAACCAGGTGCCGCCTATGCCGCCAGCCTTGTCGAAGGCCCGGACCGTCAGGCCCAGTTCGTCGCGCAGCTTCTTCAGCATGTAGATGCCGCCGAAACCGGCACCAATGATGATCGCGTCGAAATTGGTCACGCTGGTGCCAACGGAGCGTTTAGCCAGAACGGTAGTTGTCATTGTGTTCTCCTGAGTGATCGGTGCGCCTGAAATCCTTGCTACGCGGGCTCGCTAACGGAATATCCAGGCAAGCCGGTAGCGTCTCCCCGAACACTGGGCCGGGGACCTTTGGAACTCGATGGTTGAAGTGAGCGGATCAGTCCGACCCGCTCCGCTCGTACTTACAGCGAGAAGCCGCCATCTACCGCGATTGCCTGGCCTGTGACATGAGGTGCACAGGCGAGGTAAACGGCCAACTGGCCCATGTCCTCGACGGTTTGCGCTTCGCCTTGCGGCAACAGGGCCGCCTGATGCCGCTCCCAGGATTGCTCCTCGGTTTCACCCGGCTCAGCCCAACGGCTGGACAGCCCCTCGTCACCGCGCCACATGCCGGTACCCACGACACCGGGGCACAGCGCGTTGACCGTGATGCCTTCACGGGCGACTTCTTTGGCGAAAGCGTTGGAAAAACCGATGACCGCGAACTTGGATGCGCTGTAGTGCGACAGGTCCGGGAAGCCGACCTTGCCGGCGATCGAGGCCAGATTGATGATGCGACCGAACCTGTGCTCACGCATCAGCCGCAGCTCAGCCTGGCAACAGAGGAATACGCCGCGCGCATTGATGTTCATGATGCGGTCCCACTCGCTGACTGGCAGCTCGTCGACCTTACCCAAACTCACTACGCCCGCGTTGTTGACGGCGACATCCAGGCGGCCGTAGTGCTCGCGTACCTGCTCGACCATTGCCCCAACGCTGTCGGGTTGGCTTACGTCCACCTGCAAGGCAATGGCGCGGCGGCCCAGGGCACGGACCTTGGCGGCAGCTTCTTCAGCGATGCCGAGGTCATAGTCGGCGACTACCAGATCGGTGCCGGCTTTGGCCAGGCTTAAGGCGATACCTTGTCCGATACCGCGGCCAGCGCCAGTGACCAGGGCAACCTTGCCGACCAGGGAGAAATCGACAGCAATAGATTCGCTCATGAGATGCCTCTAATTATTGTTGTTGAATGCGACCGCTTGCGGCGGTTCGCTGAGACAGGCTGGAGCAAACCTGATGCCAATATCCGGAATACCGGCTGAAAGCACCGAACCAGAGCGGTTCATGGATACAAAGCAGTAGCGCTCCGGCGCAGCTGATCAAGACGTTATGTCTCCCTGTGAGCGAGACCCGGAGAGACGCGTGAGACGTTATGTCTCACACCGCACCCGCCAATCGATTCAGCTTGTGGACAGGGGGCAACATGCATTAAATGGCCGTACAAAAATTAGAATTGACCATGCGGAGGTACCATGTCCTCTGGTTACTCGAAGGCTCATGTGGAACACGTGAGCAGAGTGCTACGCACTGCCCAAAGCGCACCGACGCTTCCCGTTCCGAGCAGCATCCTCGACTCCTGGCGCCGTTCGGTGCAGCACCACCAACTCGACCCGGGCTCGCTGCAGGGCCCACGAGTCCTCGAAGCACATCAGCTCAAGGAACACCGCGAACGGATCGATGATTTCCTGCGCCTGGCAGGCGATGAGATTGGTCGTCTACACCATCGGGTGCGCGACGCCGATTATTGCGTGATGCTCACCGACACCTTGGGGTGTACCGTCGATTACTGCATCGATTCAACCATCCGCGGCGAGTATCGCCGTGCAGGCATCGATCTGGGCACGTGCTGGACGGAGAGAGAAGAAGGCACCACCGCCGTATGTGCCGTCCTGATCGATAAGCAGCCGATCACCGTGCACAAGCAGGATCACTTTCGCGCGGCGTTCATCGGCAACACCTGCTCTGCCGCCCCGGTCTTTTCCCCCTCCGGCGAGCTTTTCGCCGTCCTGGACGTATCCGCCATTCGTTCGCCGGACGACAGGCGCAGCCAGCATCTGATTCGTCAGATGGTCATCCAAAGCGCCGCCGAGATCGAAAACGCATACTTCATGTACAGCACCCAGGATCTGTGGGTCTTGCGCGCGCATCCGCTGCCCGGCTATGTCGATAGCCAACCGCAGCTACTGTTCGCATGGGATGGCGATGGGGTGATTCAGGCACTCAATCCCGCTGCGCGCCGGTTGATGTTGCAGCGCCACGGCCGGATCCCGGATACCTTCCAGGAAGCCTTCGCCTCGGCACGCCTTCCTGCTCACGGCGATGACAGTGTTCATTACCTCCCCGCGCTGGGTTTGCACGTACGCCTGAAAGCACCGCGGCGCACGGCCCGCGTAGCCATGGCCGACAAGGTGAACGAGGCGCTCGATCCTACCGTCGCCCGAGCCCTTGAACTGGCCGTGCGCGTCAAGGACCGCGGGCTGCCAGTGTTGATCCACGGCGAAACCGGAGCCGGCAAGGAGCATTTCGCCTTGCAACTGCATGCCGCCAGCAAACGCAAGGACAAGCCTTTCGTAGCCGTCAATTGCGCGGCGATACCGGAGACTTTGATCGAGAGCGAACTCTTCGGTTATGCCGCCGGTGCGTTCACCGGCGCGTCCAGCAAAGGCATGCGGGGTTTGTTGCAACAGGCCGATGGCGGCACGCTATTCCTTGATGAAATCGGCGACATGCCGCTGACGCTGCAGACCCGCCTGCTACGGGCCTTGAGCGAAGGTGAGGTGTCGCCGTTAGGTGCCGCCCGACGCCAGACCATCGACATTCAGGTCGTGTGCGCCAGCCACCGCGATCTCGCGATGCTGGTCGAGCAAGGTACCTTTCGCGAAGACCTGTACTTCCGCTTGAGCGGAGCGCGCTTCGACATTCCGCCACTGCGCGAGCGCACCGATAAACTGGCCTTGATCAATAAGCTCCTGGACGAAGAATGCACGCGGTCCGCAGAGCGCTTCGAGCTGAGTGAGGCGGCCTTGGAGATGCTGTTGAACTACAGCTGGCCGGGCAATATGCGTCAGCTGCATCACGCGCTGCGGTATGCCTGTGCGGTGTGCGCCAGCCAGGTTATCGGTGTCGAAGATTTGCCGGTGGCGCTCGCTATCAGCGCCCCGGTGAATGGGGAAGAAACGACATCGGGAAGCCCGGAGCGTCAGGCGCTGATCGACACGCTGGTACGCAATCGCTGGAAGCCGGTCCTTGCCGCCCAGGAGCTCGGGATTTCGCGTGCTACGTTGTACCGCCGCGTGAATCAGCACGGCATCAAGATGCCGGGCAAAGGTTCACACAACTAACCTTTTAATGCTGAATGCCACCCTCGCGTATATCCACGCGGGGCGGCTGCGTCCCTTAGATGACTTTTTCCAGCTCCGGCACGATCTCGAACAGATCGCCCACCAGGCCGTAGTCGGCCACCTGGAAGATCGGCGCTTCCTCGTCCTTGTTGATCGCGACGATCACCTTGGAGTCCTTCATGCCGGCCAGGTGCTGGATGGCACCGGAGATACCGACCGCGATGTACAGCTGCGGCGCGACGATCTTGCCGGTCTGGCCGACCTGCATGTCGTTCGGCACGAAACCGGCATCGACCGCGGCACGCGAGGCGCCGACTGCCGCGCCGAGCTTGTCGGCCAGCGAGTACAGGTGCTTGAAGTTCTCGCCGTTCTGCATGCCGCGACCACCGGAAACGACGATCTTGGCAGCGGTCAGTTCGGGACGGTCGGACTTGGCCAGCTCTTCGCCGACGAAGGCGGACTTGCCGGCGTCACCAGTGCCGGCGATCTGCTCGACCACAGCCGAACCACCGGTGGCATTCACGGCATCGAAGCCGGTGGCACGCACGGTGATGACCTTGATCGCGGCGCTGGACTGCACGGTCGCGATGGCGTTACCCGCGTAGATCGGGCGCTTGAAGGTGTCCGGGCTTTCCACCGAAATGATTTCGGAAATCTGGTCGACGTCCAGCTGGGCGGCGACGCGCGGCAGGAAGTTCTTGCCGTTGGTGGTGGCAGCCGCCAGCACGTGGCTGTAATTGGATGCCAGGCCGGCGATCAGCGGCGCGACGTTTTCCGGCAGTTGGTTGGCGTAGGCGGCATCGTCGGCGACCAGCACCTTGGCCACGCCTTCGATCTGCGCGGCCGCCTCGCCGATGGCGCCGCAGCCGCTACCGGCCACCAGCACGTGGATGTCTCCGCCGATCTTGGCAGCGGCAGCGACGGTGTTCAGAGTAGCGGCCGCGAGGACGGCATTGTTGTGTTCAGCGATAACCAGGATAGCCATTTAGATTACCTTCGCCTCGTTCTTCAATTTCTCGACCAGTTCAGCCACGGACTTGACCTTGATGCCGGCGCTGCGGCCGGCCGGCGCTTCGACTTTCAGGGTCTTCACGGTGGAAGTGGTGGTGACGCCCAGCGCATCGGGGGTCAGCACTTCCAGCGGCTTCTTCTTGGCCTTCATGATGTTCGGCAGCGAGGCGTAGCGCGGCTCGTTCAGGCGCAGGTCGGTGGTGACGATCGCCGGCAGGTTCAGCGCAACGGTCTGCAGGCCGCCGTCGATTTCGCGAGTGACGTTGACCTTGTCGCCCGCCACTTCCACCTTCGAGGCGAAGGTGCCCTGGGCGTAACCGGTCAGTGCGCCGAGCATCTGCCCGGTCTGGTTGTTGTCGCTGTCGATCGCCTGCTTGCCGAGGATGACCAGTTGCGGCTGCTCCTTGTCGACCACCGCCTTGAGCAACTTGGCCACGGCCAGGGAATTCAGTTCCTCGCTGGACTCGACCAGCACGGCGCGGTCGGCGCCCAGTGCCAGCGCGGTGCGCAGTTGCTCCTGGGCAGCGGTCGGACCGATGGAGACGACAACGATTTCGCTCGCCACGCCCTTCTCTTTCAGGCGCACGGCTTCTTCCACGGCGATTTCGCAGAAGGGGTTCATCGACATCTTGACGTTGGCGAGATCGACGCCGGACTCGTCCGCCTTGACGCGAACCTTGACGTTGTAGTCGACCAC
>NZ_JADDIX010000013.1 GCF_015070855.1 Pseudomonas lopnurensis | reverse complement strand
CTACCTGAAGCCGATCGATCGCGACGGCCTGATGGGTTTCGCCGAGAAGGGCCGCAACAACCCCGCCAGCCGGGGCACCAACAAAGTCCACACCGTGATGCAGGGGATGTACCGCAGCCTCAGCTACGTCGGCGAGCACACGCCGGTGGTGGTGGACGAACCGCTGCACCTGTTCGGCGAGGATACCGCCCCGGCGCCGGGCGAGATCGTGCTGTCCGGCCTGGGCGGTTGCCTGGCGGTGGGCATCACGGCGGTGGCGACCTGGAAACAGGTGAAGCTGAGCCGGCTGGAGGTGTTTCTCGAGGCGGACATCGGCAACCCGGCGGCCTGGGGCGCCGGTGGCGCAGAGATGCAGCCGGCGCAGATGGGTTTCCAGGAAATCCGCGTGAAGGTGCTGGTGGAGGGCGATGCGAGCCGCGAGGAGCTGGAGGAGATCGTGCGCCAGGCCAATTTCTACTCGCCGGTGGCCAACTCCATGCGCAATCCGATCCCGTTCAGCATCGGTCTGGCCGACTGAGCCTCATCCCGCAGGAGGAATGCTGCCATGAACAGCGCCGTTGCCCTTTCCCCTTCGTCCGTCGCCGGCCTGGCCGATGAGCGCCTGTTCGCCGAGGTCCGCCGCATCGCGGCGGGGCCGCTGGCCCAGTTGGCCAACCGGATCGACCACGAAGGCCATTACCCCCTGGAGATCATGGCCCAGCTCGGCGAGGCGGGAGCCCTGGGCGCCCACCTGCAGTGCCGGGGTGGGCGCTACGATATTGCCCTGGCCGCCATGCAGGAGGTCAGTCGCAGTTGCGGCTCCACCGGCTTCCTTGTCTGGTGCCAGGACGTCTGCGGCCTCTATATGGAGCAGTCGGACAACCCGGCGCTGCTGGCGCGCCTGTCCGATCACGCGCAGGGCCGGACGTTCGGTGGCACTGGCCTGTCGAACCCGATGAAAGCCTTGGCCGGCATCGAGAACATGCTGCTGCGCGCGCGCAAGGTGCCGGGCGGCTACCGCATCAGCGGCTCGCTGCCCTGGGTCAGCCATATTGCCCCGGGCCAGTACTGCGGAGCCATCGCCGCGGTGGAGCGTGACGATGGCTCGCGGTCCCACGAAATCATGTTTCTGCTCGACATCGATGCGTGCGTGGAGCTCCGCGCCTGCCCGGCCTTTTCCGGCATGGAAGGCACCAGCACCTGGCGCATCCAGCTCGACGACTATTTCGTCGGTGAAGACGGCCTGATCGCTGATCCGGCCCGGCCGTTCATCGCGCGCATCCGTGCGGCCTTCATCCTGCTGCAGGCCGGGATGGCCACCGGCCTGGTTCAGGGCAGCCTGGATTCGATGCGCGAGGTCGAGCCGGTGCTGGGCCACGTCAATCACTTCCTGCACGATCGGCCCGAGGAGATCCAGGCCGAGTTCGAGGAACTGGGCGGGCGAATCATGCAGCTGGCGCGCAACCCCTTCGATGGCAGCAAGGACTACCTGCTGGACGTGCTCGACGCCCGCACCCAGGGCGCCGAACTGGCCCTGCGCGCCACCCAGTCGGCGCTCATGCACCAGGGCGCACGTGGCTATCTGCGCAGCGCGGCGCCCCAGCGGCGCATGCGCGAGGCGCAGTTCATCGCCATCGTCACCCCGGCGATCAAGCACCTGCGCTGGGAAATGGCCCGCCTGATGAAAGAGGAGCTGCCGGCATGAGCGACATGACCCGGGCCTGGCGGCAGTTCATCTGTCGTGCCTGCGGCCTGATCTACGACGAGGAGTTGGGCGACCCGGACAGCGGACTGGCGCCGGGAACCCGCTTCGAGGACATCCCCGACGATTGGGAATGTCCGCTGTGTGGCGTCACCAAGCTGGACTTCGAGCCCTATGTGCGTCGCGAGGCGGCGCCGGCCGCAACGGTGGCGGTCGGGCCGCGCGGCACCGGCATCGTGGTGGTCGGTGCCGGCCTGGCCGGCTGGGCCACCGTCGAGGCGCTGCGCGAGCTGGATGCCGAGGTGCCGATCACCCTGGTCAGTGCCTGCAGGGGCGACCGCTATCACAAGCCGGAGCTGTCGCTGGCGCTGAGCCGCGGCCTGACGGCCGAATCGCTGGTGCGTGAGACGGCCGCCGCAGCGGCGCGCCGGCTCGGCGTGCGGCTGTACAGCGAAACTTTCGTGGTGGGCCTGAGCCCGGCACTGCACCAGTTGCGCACCACTCGCGGCACCCTGGGCTACACCCGTCTGGTGCTCGCCCAGGGCGCGCGCCCGGCACTTCCGGCGGTATTGCCGCCGGCACTGTGCTGGCGGGTGAACGACCTGGCCGGCTGGGGTGGTCTGCAGGCGCAGCTGGCCAGGGGGCCGCAGCGGATCGCCATCGTTGGTGCCGGCATGGTCGGCTGTGAACTGGCCGAGGATTTCGCCCGCGCCGGCCACCGGGTCGTACTGCTGGACCGCCAGCCCCAGCCACTCGGCCGCCTGCTGCCGGAGCCGGCAACGCGGCGCCTGCGCCAGAGCCAGGCGGAGCTCGGCATCGACTACCGTGGCGAGGTGGATGTGACCGCGGTCAGCGTCCTGGCCGATGGCGGCAAATGCATCGAGACCCGCTGCGGACAGCGCCTGGTGGTTGACCAGATCGTCGCCGCCACAGGGCTGGTCACCGACCCACGCCTGGCGCGCCAGGCCGGGCTGGCCTTCGACCAGGGCATCCGCGTCGATCCGCTCAGCCTGCGTACCAGCGCCGAGGACATCCATGCGCTGGGCGACTGCATCAGCCTGGACGGCGCCCCCTGCCGCTTCATCGAACCGATCGGCCGGCAGGCCCGGGCAATCGCCCAGGCCTTGCTGGGCGGCGACGGTGGCGACTATCGCCACAGCGTCCCGGTGATCCGTCTCAAGACCCGCAGCCTTCCCATCGAACTGCATGGCACACCCTGTGCAGATGGCCAATGGCGTGTGGTGAGCGAAAACGACGACTACCTGCTCATGGAGCAGCGGGTCGCTGGGCATACCACTTCAACCTTGCGTGTCGGCCAGGCCAGCGCTGCCTGACCGCTCGACCCAAAAGAGGGCATCGTGATGACCGACAAGAATTTCTACCGTCCCTACTCGGCGAACAGCAGCCTGGCCGGCTGCAGTTGTGGCGCCCATGCCAGCCAGCGGGAACACGACAAGCGGGCCGAGCAGGCGCGCCTGGCGCGCGGGCGCGACAGCGAGACCCTGTCGCAGGATTTCGTCGAGGCGGCCGCCGTGCGCGCGCTGTTCCCCCACGATGCCACCCGGCGGCGGTTCCTCCAGGCGGTGGGCATGGGCACGGCGATGGCAGCCATCGCCAGCGTGTTGCCGTTGCAGTCGCTGCAGGCGATGGCCGAGGAGCGGGGCCCGCTGGAGAAGAAGAACCTGAAGATCGGCTTCATCCCGATCAACTGCGCCACGCCGCTGATCATGGCCGATCCCATGGGCTTCTATCGGGAGCAGGGCCTGGCGGTGAGCCTGCAGAAGACCGCCGGTTGGGCGCTGGTCCGCGACCAGATGCTGAACAAGGAACTGGACGCCTCGCACTTCCTCGCGCCGATGCCCCTGGCCATCTCCATGGGCCTGGGTTCCAGTGCTCAGCCGATGCGCGTGGCGACCATCCAGAACATCAATGGCCAGGCCATCACCCTGGCGCTCAAGCACAAGGACAACCGTGATCCGCGCAACTGGAAGGGCTTCAAGTTCGCCATTCCCTTCGAGTATTCGATGCACAATTTCCTGCTGCGCTACTACCTGGCCGAGCATGGCTTGGACCCGGACCGTGACGTGCAACTCCGGGTGACACCGCCGGCGGAAATGATCGCCAACCTGCGGGCGGGCAACATCGATGGCTTCTTCGGCCCCGAGCCGTTCAACCAGCGCGCGGTCTATGACGGCATCGCCTTCCTGCACGTGCTGTCCAAGGACCTCTGGAACGGTCATCCCTGCTGCTCCTTCGGGGCCTCGCAGGCGTTCATCGAAGAGAACCCCAATACCTTCGCCGCACTCTATCGCGCCGTGCTCAACGCAGCGGTAGCCGCCGGCGACCCGCAGAACCTGCCGGAAATCTCGAAGGCCATCTCCACGCCGAACTACCTCAACCAGCCCGAGATCGTCGTGCGCCAGGCGTTGACCGGCCGATACGCGGATGGGCTGGGGGGCGTGCAGAACGTGCCGGACCGTTCCGGGTTCGATCCGATGCCGTGGTACTCCATGGCCACCTGGATGCTGACCCAGATGAAGCGCTGGGGCTACGTCAAGGGCGAGGTGGACTTCAACGGCCTGGCCGAGCAGGTCTTCCTGATGACCGACGCCCGCCGTCACATGGCCGAGCTGGGTCTGGCCGAGGCCGGCGCCGAGCCCACCAGCGGCTACAAGGCGTTCAGCGTGATGGGCCGGCCGTTCGATCCGGGCCAGCCGCAAGCCTATCTGGATGGCTTCGCCATCAAACGTGTCTGAAAGGAGGCATCATGAATACTTCGATTCGGCTGAAGGCCGCGCTGTTGTCCTGCGTGATGCTGCTGGTGTTGCTGATGGTCTGGCAGGCGGCGACCCGCCCGGGCCAGCAGGCCGCCGGTGCGGTGGACGACGAGTACGCCCTGCTTATGGGGCAGGCGGCGGGTGGTGCCAGCGAAACCGTCAACGGCATGCCGACGCCGACGCAGTTCGCCACCCTGGCCTGGCGCCAGATCAGCGACCCGTTCTACGACAATGGCCCGAACGACAAGGGCATCGGCATCCAGCTCGCCCACTCCCTCGCGCGGGTGGGGCTCGGCTACCTGATCGCGGCGCTGGTGGCCATCCCGCTGGGCTTCGTGATCGGCATGTCGCCGCTGCTGTACAAGGCCTTCGATCCCTTCATCCAGCTGCTCAAGCCGATCTCGCCGCTGGCCTGGATGCCGATCGCGCTCTACACCATCAAGGATTCCACCACCTCGGCGATCTTCGTCATTTTCATCTGCTCGGTGTGGCCGATGCTGATCAACACCGCCTTCGGCGTCGCCGGCGTGCGCCGCGACTGGCTGAACGTGGCCCGCACCCTCGAGGTTGGCCCGCTGCGCAAGGCATTCAGGGTGATCCTGCCGGCTGCGGCGCCGACCATCATCACCGGCATGCGCATCTCCATGGGCATCGCCTGGCTGGTGATCGTCGCGGCGGAAATGCTGATCGGCGGAACCGGGATCGGCTACTTCGTCTGGAACGAGTGGAACAACCTGTCGCTGGGCAACGTGATCTTCGCCGTGTTGATGATCGGCGTGATCGGCATGCTCCTCGATCTTCTCTTCGCCGCTCTGCAAAGGAAGGTGACCTATGTCGAATGAAACCCATCCGCAGGCCGTTCCCTTCATCAAGGTCGAGGGGTTGGGCAAGCGCTACCGTGACGACCAGCCACCGGTGTTCGAAAACATCAACTTCAGCATCCAGCAGGGTGAATTCATCTGCGTGATCGGCCACTCCGGCTGCGGCAAGAGCACCATCCTCAACGTCCTCGCCGGCCTGGAAGAGGCGACCAGCGGCGGCGTGGTGATGGCCGGCAAGGAGATCGCGGGCCCCAGCCTGGACCGCGGCGTGGTGTTCCAGAGCCATGCGCTGCTGCCCTGGCTGACGGTGGAGCAGAACATCGCCTTCGCCGTGCGCTCGCGCCATCCGCGCTGGTCGCGCCGCCAGATCGCCGAGCATGGCGCACGCTTCCTGGAGATGGTCGGCCTCGCCGCCGCCGCACGGAAGAAGCCCAGCGAGCTGTCCGGCGGCATGAAGCAGCGCGTCGGCATCGCTCGCGCCTTCGCCGTGGAACCGAAGATGCTGCTGATGGACGAGCCGTTCGGTGCGCTGGACGCGCTGACCCGCGGCGTCATCCAGAGCGAGCTGTTGAAAATCTGCGAAGCGACCCGGCAGACGGTATTCATGATCACCCATGATGTCGACGAGGCGATTCTGCTGGCCGACAAGATCATGCTGATGAGCAACGGCCCCCAGGCCCGGGTGGCCGAGATCGTGATCAACACCCTGCCGCGGACGCGCACCCGGGAAACCATGCACCACGATCCGCAGTTCTATCGCATCCGCAACCACCTGGTGGATTTCCTCGTGCACCGCTCCAAGGTCATCCAGCAGAGCGGCCCAGCCGCGAGCGGCGGCGAGCCGCTGGTGGTCAGGCCGGGCCTCGAGGACGACGGGCCGCCACCGGGTCCGGACCAGCCGCAGAGCTCACGGATGCGCGTCGTCGCCTGAGCGCACCGCCAGTTCCCTTGCACCGATTCACGACCGCGAGCATCCGATGCTCGCGGCATGGATATTCATTGCCCGAAAACCAAGGAAAAACCCATGCGTGCTCATCTGCTTTTGCCTTGTCCTGTGCTGCTGGCATTGCTCATCGCCCCCGTGGCCCAGGCCGGGGACGCCTTCTCCGACCTGCTAACCCAAGGCAAGGCCTCGCTCGACCTGCGTTACCGCTACGAACACGTCGACCAGGACAATGCCCTGGCCAACGCCAACGCTCAGACCCTGCGTACCCGTGTCGGCTTGCACAGCGGTAGCTGGTACGGGCTTTCCGCGTTGATCGAGGTGGACAACGTCAGCCGCCTCGGTGACCCAGATTTCAACGACAGCCGCAATGGCCGCGCCGGCTACGCGCTGGTGGCCGACCCGGACGGTAGCGAGGTGAACCAGGCGCTGTTGCGCTATGACACGGCGCTCGGCCATGTCGTGGTCGGCCGGCAGCGCATCGAGCTGGACAACCAGCGCTTCGTCGGCGGTGTCGCCTGGCGGCAGAACGAGCAGACCTACGATGGCGTGCTCGGCCGGTTCGAGCCGCTCGACGGCCTGAGCCTGACCTACGCTTACCTGGCCAACATCAACACCCCGTTCGGCCCCGACGGCCAGCATGGCTATCCGACCAACCCGGCTGACATCGAGGGCCACAGCCATCTGTTCAACCTGGCTTATGCCTGGCGCCCGGAGCTGAAACTGGCCGCCTACAGCTACCTGCTTGGCCTCGACAACCTGGCGGTGGCGCCGACCGCCGCGCCCGGCAGCCAGTCCAGCCGTACTACCGGCCTGCGCCTGAGCGGCGCCCTGCAAAGCGTGGGCTACACCCTGGAATACGCACGCCAGCGCGACTACGCCGGCAACCCCCTGAGCCTGAACGGCCACTACTTCCTCGGTGAGCTGAGCTACCAGCAGGGTGGCTACCTGCTCAAGGCTGGCCACGAAGTGCTGAGTGGCGGCGACGGCCCCGGCAATCGCGCCTTCCAGACTCCGCTGGCGACCAAGCACCTGTTCCAGGGCTGGGCCGACCTGTTCCTGATCACCCCCGCCGAAGGTATCCGCGACAGTTACCTCGGCGGCAGCTTGCCGCTGCTCGGCGGCAGCCTGCAGGCCTGGTACCACCACTTCCGTGCCGACGAGGGCGGGGATCGTTATGGCACGGAACTGGACGTGGCCTATGCCCGGGCGATTCCTGTCGTGAAGAACCTCAGCGCCATGGCCAAGTACGCCCGCTATGACGCCGACGCTTTCGGCGTGGACACCGACAAGTTCTGGCTGCAGCTGCAATACCGCTACTGATCGCGACGGGCGCCGCCGGGCGTGGGGAGGATGGATGCTGCTGGAAAGCCTGTACGGAGTGGGGGTGGGGTTGGCCCTGGGATTGACCGGTGGTGGCGGCGTGCTGGCCGTACCGGCGTTGGTGCTCGGCCTGGGCTACAGCCTGCCCGAGGCGACCCCGGTGGCATTGGTCGCGGTCGGCGCCTCGGCCCTGCTCGGCGGTCTCGATGGTCTACGCCGTGGGCTGGTGCGCTATCGGGCGGCGCTGCTGATGGCCGGCGGCGGCGCCCTCTGCGCGCCGCTCGGCCTGCTGCTGGCGCAGGTCCTGCCAGTGGCGGTGCTGATGCTGCTGTTCTGCGCCGTGCTGCTGCTGATCGCCGCGCGTATGGTGGGGCAGGCCCTGGCGCGCACCGTTGCGCAGGGTGCCTCCGCCGTGTCGTGCAAGAGCTGCCGGCTGGACAACACCACCGGGCGCTTTCGCTGGACGCCGCGCTGCTTTCTCAGCCTGTCGTTCATCGGCGCCCTGTCGGGGTTGTTTAGCGGCCTGCTGGGCGTGGGCGGCGGCTTCCTGATCGTTCCCGGTATCCGCCAGGTCAGCGACCTAGGCATGCACGGTATCGTCGCCACCTCGCTGCTGGTGATCGCGCTGATCTCCGCTGGCACCGTCGCCGGTTTCTGGTGGGCGGGCGGCAGCCTGCCGAGTGCCGCCTGGGCCTTCATTGCCGCTGCCGGCGGCGGGATGCTCGGTGGCCGGCTGCTGGCGCCCAGGGTATCGGCTCGTGCCTTGCAACTGGGCTTCGCCCTGCTCGCCGGGCTGGCCGCGCTGATGCTGCTGGGCAAGGCGCTCGCATCCCTTCCCCCGCTTTCCTGACTTTCCCGGAACCTGCCATGCAAGCTCACGTGCACAGCTTCTTCGACGCCCCGACCTCCACCTTCAGCCATGTGGTGCATGCAGGGCCGGGCACCCCCTGCGCCATCATCGACCCGGTGCTCGGCTACGAGCCGAAATCCGGGCGGACCGATACTCGCGCCGCCGATGCGATCCTCGGTTACGTACAGCACCTGCGCCTCGCCGTGCACTGGCTGCTGGAAACCCACGTGCATGCCGACCAC
The DNA here is from genome assembly GCF_015070855.1 of Pseudomonas lopnurensis. Classification (GTDB taxonomy): domain Bacteria; phylum Pseudomonadota; class Gammaproteobacteria; order Pseudomonadales; family Pseudomonadaceae; genus Stutzerimonas; species Stutzerimonas lopnurensis. The sequence continues at coordinate 2,091 of NZ_JADDIX010000013.1, read as the reverse complement.
CTCTCTGCCGCCGCCTATCTGCGCGCGCAGGCCGGTGGGCGGATCGCCGCCAGCGAGGCGGTCCAGCAGGTGCGCAAGGTCTTTCTGGGACTCTACAACCTGCCCGAGAGCTATTGCCAGGCGCACGTCCAGTTCGACCACCTGTTCCGCGCGGACGAGGCTTTCGCCATCGGCGAGCTACAGGCCAGGGCACTGCATGTGCCCGGCCATACCCCGGCGGACCTGGCGTTCCGGGTCGGCGATGACGTGGTCTTCGTCGGCGACACGCTGTTTGCCCCGGACGTCGGCACCGCTCGCTGCGATTTTCCCGGCGGCAGTGCCGTGCAGTTGTTCCGTTCGATTCGCCGCTTGCTCGACCTGCCCGGGGATACCCGCCTGTTCCTGTGCCATGACTATCCGCCGTCTGAACGCGCACCATGTGCCCTGTGCACGGTTGCCGAGCAGCGGGCGGCCAACATCCATGTGCGCGACGGCGTCGGCGAAGCGGATTTCATCGTCATGCGCAGCCAGCGTGACGCGCAGCTGGAACTGCCCGCACTACTGCTGCCGTCGATCCAGGTGAATATTCGTGCGGGCCTGCTGCCGGAGCCGGAAAGCAATGGGCTGCGCTATCTGAAGGTGCCGCTGGACGGGCTGTGAGCGGAAGCTGGCGCCGCACAATGGGCGCCATGGCGTGCAACCAACCGGTGAGGAAGCTTCCATGCGTACCAAAGAACATTGGGAAAAGGTGTACACGACCAAGGCCGTGGACGAGGTCAGCTGGTTCCAGGCGCATGCGGGGCTCTCGCTCAAGCTGATTCGCGACGCCGGGGTACCGCTGACGGCCTCGGTCATCGACGTCGGCGGGGGCGCGTCGACGCTGGTCGATGATCTGATCGCCGAAGGCTTCGAGAACAACACGGTGCTCGACCTCTCCGCCGCTGCCCTGAGCCGAGCCCAGGCGCGCTTGGCGGACCGGGCCGCGGCAGTGACGTGGCTGGAGGCCGACATTCTCGAAATCGATCTCGCGGCGCATGCCTACGATGTATGGCACGACAGAGCGGTGTTCCATTTCCTGGTGACGGCTCGCGAGCGACGTGCCTACGTGCAGAAGGTCCTCCGGGCGGTCAAGCCGGGCGGGCTCGTCATCGTCGCGACTTTTGCCGAAGACGGCCCGAACCAGTGCAGCGGATTGTCCGTAAGGCGCTATGCCCCGGATGAATTGCACGCGGAGTTCGGCGACCCCTTCCTGCTGCTCGAACACCAGAAGGAGTCCCACCGTACGCCTGGCGGTGCCGAGCAGGCGTTCGTTTATTGCGCCTGTCGCAAGCTGGTTTGACCGGCACCGGGCCATGAGTCGTCCAAAATGTAAACAATGTATTCATTGTTTGTTTTGGCAATTGCGTCCTCATGGCCCAAAGAGGTGCAGGCGGCTCTTGGTAATTTCATTAACTTATTGATTTTAAATAAATTTAACGAATTTCGTACGTTTTGGCACAGCGGCTGCAAAAGCATCGTCGAGATCAGAAAGCATCTCTTGCTCATCCCAATGGAGAAATGTCATGCCTGCTGCCCCTGCCACCTGTGCCACCAGCGTCAAGAGCTACCTGAAGCCGATCGATCGCGACGGCCTGATGGGTTTCGCCGAGAAGGGCCGCAACAACCCCGCCAGCCGGGGCACCAACAAAGTCCACACCGTGATGCAGGGGATGTACCGCAGCCTCAGCTACGTCGGCGAGCACACGCCGGTGGTGGTGGACGAACCGCTGCACCTGTTCGGCGAGGATACCGCCCCGGCGCCGGGCGAGATCGTGCTGTCCGGCCTGGGCGGTTGCCTGGCGGTGGGCATCACGGCGGTGGCGACCTGGAAACAGGTGAAGCTGAGCCGGCTGGAGGTGTTTCTCGAGGCGGACATCGGCAACCCGGCGGCCTGGGGCGCCGGTGGCGCAGAGATGCAGCCGGCGCAGATGGGTTTCCAGGAAATCCGCGTGAAGGTGCTGGTGGAGGGCGATGCGAGCCGCGAGGAGCTGGAGGAGATCGTGCGCCAGGCCAATTTCTACTCGCCGGTGGCCAACTCCATGCGCAATCCGATCCCGTTCAGCATCGGTCTGG
>NZ_JADDIX010000012.1:28268-60367 GCF_015070855.1 Pseudomonas lopnurensis | reverse complement strand
CACGCTCTCCTGTAGGAGCCGGCTTGCCGGCGATCACATTCGACGAACACAACACCCCCGTAGGGTGGAAAACCGCGCAGCGTTTTCCACCGGGCCCCGTGCACGCCAATCGCGAGCAAGCCCGCGCCCGCACAAGCGCCCGCGCCAACACGCTCTCCTGTAGGAGCCGGCTTGCCGGCGATCACATTCGACGAACGCAACAGCCGCGTAGGGTGGAAAACCGCGCAGCGTTTTCCACCGGACCCCGTGCACGCCAATCGCGAGCAAGCCCGCGCCCGCACAAGCGCCCGCGCCAACACGCTCTCCTGTAGGAGCCGGCTTGCCGGCGATCACATTCGACGAACGCAACAGCCGCGTAGGGTGGAAAACCGTGCAGCGTTTTCCACCGGACCCCGTGCACGCCAATCGCGAGCAAGCTCGCTCCTACAAGCCCATGCGCCGACACGCCTCCCCGTAGGAGCCGGCTTGCCGGCGATCGCTCCCGCCCGAACCCGATCAGAACAACCCCAGCTGCCCATCGATCAACGATGAAAAATCGTCGCCCACGAACGGCAGGATCGCGTCCGCCACCGGCTGCAGCTGGCGCGTCACGTAGTGGTCGTAGTCGATCGCGGCACGCCGGTTCTCCAGCGGCTCGGGTCCGGCGACGGTGATCAGGTAGCTGATCCAGCCGCCATTCTGGTATTGCCGTGGTCGGCCCTGGCGATCGTTGTAGTCGTCGGCCAGGCGCGCCGCGCGCACGTGCGGCGGAACGTTGCGCTGGTAGTCGTCCAGCCGTCGACGCAGGCGCTTGCGGTAGACCAGCAGTTCATCGAGCTCGCCCGCCAGGGTGCGGCGCACGTAGTCGCGCACGTAATCCTGGTACGGCTGGCGGTGGAAGATGCGCTGGTACAGCTCCTGCTGGAAGCGCTGGGCCAGCGGCGACCAGTCGGTGCGCACCGTTTCCAGGCCCTTGAAGATCATGCCGTCGTTGCCGTCCGGCAGGGTGACCAGCCCCGCGTAGCGTTTCTTGCTGCCTTCCTCGGCGCCGCGGATAGTGGGCATCAGGAAGCGGCGGAAATGCGTCTCGAACTGCAGCTCCAGCGCGCTGTCCAGGCCGAGCTCGCGCTGCAGCCGTTCGCGCCACCAGTCGTTGATATGCCGCACCAGCGCGCGGCCGATCCGCGCGGCCTCCTCGTCGGTATGCGCGCGGCGCAGCCAGACGAAGGTGGAATCGGTATCGCCATAGATCACGGCATGCCCTTGCGCCTCGATCAGTTCCCGGGTGCGGCGCATGATCTCGTGGCCGCGCAGGGTGATGGACGAGGCCAGACGCGGATCGAAGAAACGGCAGCCGCTGGAGCCGAGTACGCCGTAAAAGGCATTCATGATGATCTTCAGCGCCTGCGACAGCGGCTTGTCGTGCTCGCGCTTGGCCATTTCGCGCCCCTGCCAGACGCGCTCGACGATCGCCGGCAGGCAGTGCCGGGTGCGCGAGAAGCGTGCTCCGCGAAAGCCCGGCAGCGACTCGCTGTCCGCCGGCTGGCGCAGCCCTTCGATCAACCCCACCGGGTCGATGAGGAAGGTGCGGATGATCGAGGGGTACAGGCTCTTGTAGTCGAGCACCAGTACCGACTCGTACAGGCCGGGCTGCGAATCCATCACGAACCCGCCGGGGCTGGCTTCCGGCCGGCGTTCGCCCAGGTTCGGCGCGACGAAGCCCTTGCGATGCATCAGCGGCATGTACAGGTGCTCGAACGCGGCCACCGAACCGCCGCTGCGATCGGCCGGCAGGCCGGTGACGGTCGCCCGCTCCAGCAGGAAAGTCAGCAACTCGGTCCTGGCGAAGATGCGCGTCACCAGCTCGCAGTCCTTGAGGTTGTAGCGGGCCAGGGCCGGCTTGTCCTCGGCGAACATGCGGTCGATCTCCGCCATGCGCTGGTACGGGTTGTCGATCGCCTTGCCCTCGCCGAGCAGCGTCTGCGCGACGTTCTCCAGACTGAACGAAGGGAAGCTCCAGGTCGCCGAGCGCAGCGCCTCGATGCCATCGATGATCAGCCGCCCCGCCGCCGCGGCGAAGAAATGGTTGCGGCGGTTGCCATGCTCGCGCCATTCCATCTCCGCGCCGCCGCGCCCCAGGCGCAGCGGCACCTGCAGACGCAAGGCATGCTCGCGCAGCACGCGCAGATCGAACTGCACCAGGTTCCAGCCGATGATCGCGTCCGGATCGTGGCGGGCCAGCCAGTCGTTCAGCCGTTCGAGCAACTGGGCGCGCGTCTGGCAGTAATCGAGGCGGAAATCGAGCGCGGCGCCCTGCCCGTTCGCCGGCCCGAGCATGTACACCTGCCGCTCGCCACAACCTTCCAGGGCGATGGAATAGAGATCGCCGCGCGCATTGGTCTCGATGTCCAGCGAGACCAGTTCGAGCATCGGCCGGTAGTCCGGCACCGGCGCCATCTGCGCATCGACCAGCATCGCGCCCTCGCCCGGGGAGCCGTCGAAGCGCACCGGCGCGGTGATGAAGCGCTCCATCAGGTAACGTTCCGGCGGGCGGATATCGGCCTCGTAGACATCCACGCCACCATCGCGCAGCAGCCGGGCGCAGTCCAGCAAGCGGCGGTACTGCCGGCAATACAGTCCCAGCACCGGCCGATGCTGGAAATCGCACAGCGCCAGCGGCCGCAACTCGGCGTCGCGCTCGCGGCGCAACAGGGCCTCGGCCCTGGCGCGCTGCGCCTCGGGAACGAAGGCGACCGAAAGTTGCGGCGAGAGCCGAATGTGCCGAGCGCCCTCGTCGGTCGCCAGCCAGAAGCTCACTTCCGTGCCGGCGGGAGTATCGCGCCAGTGCCGGGTCAGAATGAAACCCCGCCGTATATCCACCATCGCACTCGCTGTCCGGGTTGCGGCGCAATTCTACGGTACTGCGCTCGGCTGCGCCGTTCGGCGATCACGTAGGAGCGAGCCATGCTCGCGAAACCGGCCACGCAAAAGCATCGCGGGCATGGCCCGCGCCTACGAACAGACACCATTGCGGCTTCCAAGACGGATAAACCACGCGCGCCGTCATCCACCCACGTAACCCACTCACACGTTCCGCACTGCTTCGATTCGACACATCGTGTATATAATCATTCTCATTTTGTTTATGGAGTTCGTGTCGTGCAGCCCTGTTGCCAACGGATCCTCGCCATCGAAGACGACCCCATTCTTGGCGGGCACTTGAAGACGTCGCTGGAAACCTGCGGTTTCCAGGTCACGCTGGCCTGCGATGGTGGAACCGGGCTGGCGCTGGCCTGCGCAGCGCATTACGACCTCATCCTGCTGGACGTGCTGCTGCCGAGGCTCGGCGGCCTGGAGGTGCTGACCCGTCTGCGCGGCAAACAGCGCACGCCGGTGCTGATGATGTCTGCGCTGGGCGACGAGGCGCACCGCATCCAGGGCTTCGATTGCGGGGCCGACGACTACCTGCCCAAGCCCTTCAGCCTGGAAGAATTGCAGGTGCGCATGGCGGCGATCCTGCGCCGGGTCGCCTACGAGCGCTCTGCCCCCCACACGCCGAACGATGGGGCGCTGGTTTTCGACGACGCGCGCAGCGACCTGAGCCACGAGGGACGCTGGACCGGTCTCACCGCCACCGAATATCGCCTGCTCAAGCTGCTCTACGGTTCCGCCGACGAAGTGCTGAGCAAGCCGTTTCTCTACCAGCAGGTGCTGCATCGGGGCTATTCGCAGCACGACCGCAGCCTGGACATGCATATCAGCAATATCCGCCGCAAGCTGGCGCGCACGAACGCTCCCGGGCTGCGCGTGGAAGCGGTGTGGGGCAAGGGTTATCTGCTGACCCGGCAGGACGACTGAATGCCTGGCCGTCACTCGCTGTTCTGGAAGCTGGTCGTCCTGGTCGCGGGCTTCTGCCTGTCGATGATCTGGGCGGCCAGACACATCAGCCAGTACATCGACCACCAGGCCTCCTACCTGTCGAACGAAGCCCGGAGCGTTCTTGCCGACTATGGTGCACAGGCCCGGCAGGCCATGAACCAAGGGCCCGATGCGCTGCAGCGCTGGCTGCAGGACATGCGACAGCGCGAGCCCGGCTGGATGGCCGTGGTGGACAGCCATCTGCACCCCCGGGGCAACCAGACGCTAAGCAACGAGGAGCTGCGCCTGCTGACGTTCGTACGCCATTATGAATGGCCGATGAGCCGCCGCGGCGAGGGCCTGCCACTGGTTTCGATTCCTTTCGGCGATGCCGGCGAAAAGCTGATCATGCGCCTGCCGGAGCGGTTCCGCCCCTGGCGCCATCATGCTCTGCTCACCGCATTGGCGGTGTATCTGCCACCGATCGTACTGTCGGTGCTGTTCTGCTGGCTTCTGTATGCGTTGCTGATTGCCCCGCTCGAGCGGCTGCGCCGACAGGCCAACGCCGTGCGCGCCAACGATCTCGACACGCTGGTACCGTCTTCCATCGCCAAACGCCGCGACGAGCTGGGTGAGCTGGGCCGCTCGCTCGAATACCTCACCCAGCGCCTGCGCGACGCCGTCACTCAACAGCAACAGCTGCTGCGCGACCTTTCCCATGAGCTGCGCACCCCCCTGAGCCGCCTGCGAGTCGCCTGCGAAAGCGACCTGCGCGACATCGAGCTGCGCAACCGGGTCGAGCGCGAAATCGGCAGCATGCAGCAACTGGTGAATAACACCCTCGAACTGGCCTGGCTGGACAGCGAGCAGCCGCGCTTCGCATGCCAGCCGGTGGATATCGAAGCGCTGTGGGAGGTGCTCTGCGAAGACGCCTGCTTCGAATCGGGCTGGCCGCGCGAGCGCATCCGCTCGGCCCTGCCGGAGGGCTGCCAGGTGCTCGGCAACCTCAACGCACTGGCCCAGGCCATGGAAAACATCCTGCGCAACGCCATCCGCCATTCGCCGGCGCAAGGCACCATCTGCCTGTCGGCGAGGCGCGAGGGCGCGTGGTGGCTCCTGAGCATCGAGGACCAGGGGCCGGGTGTGGCGGAAAACGAGCTGCAACTGATCTTTCGCCCCTTCGCCCGTCTCAGCGCGGCGCGGCCGGGTGGCGACGGCTTCGGCCTGGGCCTGGCCATCGCACAGGGCATGGTGCACATGCAGGGTGGCCGGATCTGGGCGGAGAACGGCAGCAACGGGCTGCGCGTGGTCATCCGGCTGCGAGATGTATAGTTTGTAAATGATCTTTACTATTGAATGAGAATGACTAGCATTTGCGCTCAACCCGCGTAGGCCATGAGCGAGTCCAAAACTCCTTCAGCCCAACACTGCTCGCTCCCTACGCATGTTTCACATTGCAACAGGAGCGTTGTCGATGCATCCACGATTCAAGTTCAGCCCTCTCTTCCTGGCTCTGATGGCCGCCTCCCCGGTCTTGCTGGCCCAAACCTCGGAACCAGAAGCCGAAGATGCCAAGGTGGAATCGGCCGAGAATGCCGTGCAATTGCAGGATGTCTATGTGTTGGGCACTGCCGAACAAGAGCTGAAGCAGGCGCCAGGCGTTTCGATCATTACCGCCGAAGACATCAAGAAGCGCCCGCCAGTCAACGACCTCTCCGACATCATCCGCAAAATGCCCGGCGTCAACCTCACCGGCAACAGCGCCACGGGTCAGTACGGCAACAACCGGCAGATCGACCTGCGTGGCATGGGCCCGGAAAATACATTGATCCTCATCGATGGCAAACCGGTCGGCTCACGCAACTCCGTGAGGATGGGGCGTAGCGGCGAGCGCAACACGCGCGGCGATACCAACTGGGTGCCCGTCGATGCCGTAGAGCGCATCGAAGTACTTCGCGGCCCGGCAGCGGCGCGCTATGGTTCAGGCGCGGCGGGGGGCGTGGTCAACATCATCACCAAGGCGCCAAGCGATCAACACACCGGTTCGGTCACCGCGTACACCAATATCCCCGAGGACAGCGCCGAAGGTGACACCCGCCGCCTGGGCTTCAGTCTCGCCGGCCCGCTGGTAGATACCCTGTCCTATCGCCTGTATGGCAACGTGAACAAGACCGATGCCGATGACCTGTCGCTGAACCAGGACTTCGCGGCCGCCCCCGATGCCACACCGCCGGCCGGCCGCGAGGGGGTACGCAATAAAGACCTCAATGGCTTGCTGCGCTGGGACCTCGACCCGCAACAGGTCCTTGAATTCGAAGGCGGATTCAGCCGCCAAGGCAACATTTATGCCGGTGACCGCGCAGTTTCCGGCACGGGTTCAGACCTGCTTACCGAACTCGCCGAGGGCGGTAAGGAAACCAACATCATGTATCGTCAATCCGCCTCGGTGACCCATCGCGGCGATTGGGATTTCGGCACCTCGCAATTGGTTGCCGCCTACGAGAACACCCGCAATCGCCGCTTGAACGAAGGACTGGCTGGTGGCGGTGAAGGCAGCATCAACACCGACGCCGACATGTCCACCTCCGAACTGGACAGTTATCGTCTGGCCGGCGAATTGAATATCCCGCTGGAGCTGGGCTTCAACCAGGTCGTTACCCTCGGCGCCGAGTACACCCGCGACGAGCTGGACGATCCCTTCTCCATGACCCAGGGCACCGGCTCCGGCGGTGCGGTGCCGGGTGCCGATACCGGGGTACGTGACAGCCAGTCGGATGCCGACAATTATGCGTTGTTCATCGAGGACAACATCGAGATCGATCCGCGCTGGATACTCACGCCCGGCGTACGCTTCGACCGCCACAGCGAATTCGGCAACAACTGGAGCCCCAGCCTGAACAGCTCCTACACAGTTACCGACACCATCACCGTCAAAGGCGGTATTGCCCGCGCGTTCAAGGCACCGAACCTGTATCAGTCCAATCCCAACTATCTCTACTACACCATGGGCAACGGCTGCCCGGTGGACTTTCCCAGTCTGGGGGCCGGCTGCTATGTGCAAGGCAACGACAACCTGGATGCTGAAATCAGCGTCAACAAGGAACTCGGCATCACCTACGACAACGACGGCTGGAACGCAGGGATCACCTACTTCCACAACGACTACAAAAACAAGATCACCGCTGGCATGGAACCCGTCGGGGTGACCGGTGCCGACGGTCGCATCTTCAAGTGGGAGAATGCGCCCAAGGCCGTAGTGGCCGGCTGGGAAGGCAACCTGAACGTACCGCTGCTCGGAACCGCAGGCGAGATTCTCAGCTGGAACAACAACTTCACCTACATGATCGAGAACCACAACAAGGAAACCAACGAACCGCTGTCGGTGATCCCTAAATACACCATCAACTCGATGCTGGACTGGGCGGTCACCCAGTCGTTGGATCTGTCGTTCAGCATGACCCACTATGGCGAGCAGGAGCCGCGCAACCTGACCTCACGCGGCGCGGCGGCCAGCGGCGATGAATTGAAGACTCGCGGCGGCTACACCCTCTACGGCGTAACCGCCAACTACGAGTTGGACGAAACCTGGAGCTTCACCACCGGAGTCAGCAACCTGTTCGACAAGCGCCTGTATCGCGAGAACAACTCTGGTGGTGCCGGGGCCGCCACTTACAACGAACCAGGACGCGCGTACTTCGCATCGGTTACCGCCTCGTTCTGATCAACTGTGCTCCTTGCTCGCCGCTCGCGGCGGGCATTCCGCTCTGCCAGGCCAAACCTGGCAGAGTTTTTTCGCGAAGAATCGAACATGACGTTATGGACCGACGGCTATCTGGCCGACCTCCCTTATCCCCACCATGTGCACCCCGAGCTGTCACCGAGCTGGCTGGGGACGGTCCTGTCCGCCCTTGGCCAGCGCGCTCCGGATATCGCTACCAGCTTGCGCTACTGCGAACTGGGTTGTGGCCAAGGCCTGAACAGCCTGCTGCTGGCCGCAGCCAATCCTGCCGGCCAGTTTCTCGCGGTGGATTTCAATGCCCGGCATATCGATCATGGCCGCCGCCAAGCTGCCGCAGCAGCGCTGGACAACCTGGAGTTCCGTCAGGCGAGCTTCGCCGAACTGGCTGACGAGACGGACGCCGAGGGCTTCGACTTCATCGTCCTGCATGGTGTCTATTCCTGGGTATCGCCGGCCAATCGCACCGCAATCCAGCGTTTCATCGAGCGCAACATCAAGCCCGGTGGAGTGATCTATCTCGCCTACATGAGCCATCCGGGCATGTCGGCAATGGTCAGTGCGCAGCGTTTTCTCTGGCAGGTCGCGCAGAATGTGCCGGGTGACCCACAGAGCCGCCTGCGCGCCGGACTGGAGGCTTTACGCCAGTGGCAGAGTGCCGGTGCCGGCTACTTCGTCGATCATCCGGACGTAGCACGCCGACTGGCGCGCGCCAACGACGAAGACCTGGCTTTCCTTGCCCATGAACTGCTTTGCGAACACTGGACCCCACTGCATGCAGGCGACGTGATCGATGATTTCGGCAAACTCGGCTGCCACTTCGTCGGCAGCGCAGCACCGCTGGAAAACATCGACGCCCTGTCGCTGCCCGGCCATTGCCTGCCACTGCTGACGGGCATCGCCGACATTGCACAGCGAGAAACGGTCAAGGACATGGCACGCAACCAATCACAGCGCCATGATTTGTACCTGCGTGAGCCCCAGGCATTGACGGCAGACCAGCATCGCCAGGCGCTGCTTGCAAGCTGCTGGGCCGCTCTGCCGGGAGCGCCGGCCAACGGCGGATTGACCTTCGACACCCGAATCGGTGCGGTACAAGGTGACGAGCGACTTTTCGCACCACTGCTCGCGGCATTGGCCGAAGGCCCCCAGAGCTTCGCCGAGCTGGCGCGTCGGCCGGCGTTGGCGGAGCAGATTGGCAACCTCAGCGCCGCCTTGCAGATGCTGACCTGGGCCGGCCACATCCACCCGTTGCTGAACGGCGCCGTTGCGATCGAACGCTGCCAGGCGCTGAACAGAGTATTGGCTGAAGGAGCCCTACACGGAGCCGGCTATCGTTACCTTGCCGCACCAAGCCTGGGGGCACCGATTGCCGTCGACCTGCTGGAGATGGCCGCAGCGCGGGTGCTATTGGAACATCCGCAACTGCGCGGCGAGCTGCTGCGCGAGACGGTACTGGCACTGCTGAGGCGCACCGGGCAGGCGGCCGGCGAGACGCAGGTAAGACAGTTGCTCGACTTCGAAGAGCAGACCCTCGCCGTCTGGCTGAGACTCGGAGTGGTGGGCCGATGAAAACCCTGCTGCTACTGGCGGCATTGCTGCCACTGACCGCCCTGGCCAAACCCGATCTCAGCCAGAAGGTCGGGCCGACGCTGGCCGACACCGGCTCGGCGCATTACCGCTTCGAGCGTTTCGAACTGGACTCCACCGACGGGCGCCGCCACTACCGTATCGATCTGGCCGTTCCCAGGCGCGCCGCGCCGGCTGCCGGCTATCCGGTGCTCTACCTGCTGGACGGCAATGCCGCGCTGGCCGCGCTGAAGGAAGACTGGCTGGCGGAAATGGACGAGCGTGGCCCGCCGTTGCTGGTCATGATCGGCTATGCCACCGACCTGCGTTTCGATGTCGACGCCCGTGTCTACGACTACACGCCGGCGCCACAGCCCGGCCAGCCGTTGCTGGAGGACGACGAGCGACGGCGCCCGGCGGGCGGTGCCGCGCAGTTTCTGGAACTGATCGAAACGCGCATCAAGCCGCAAGTCGAGGCGCGCCAGCCGGTAGACCGTCGGCGCCAGGGGCTCTGGGGCCATTCCTATGGCGGCGCCTTCGTACTCGACACCCTGTTCACCCGACCGCAGGCATTCCAGAGCTACATCGCGGCCAGCCCCTCACTGTGGTGGCAGTCCGGCCTGCTGTTGCAGATCGAACAGCGCCTGCCCACCGATACGGCGGCACGTCTGCTGATTCTGCGCGGTGGCGATGAGGCGCGCCCGCGCGCAGCGGATGACATGCCGTCTGCTCGGGCCAAGGCCATGGCCGCCGTCCCCGCCGATGCGGCGCCACAGATGGCGGCGCGGCTGTCCGCCTATCCCCGGATGCGCGTCGAGTACCGCGAGCTCGCCGGCCTCGGCCACGGCCCGATGCTGCCGGCATCGATCCTGCCGGCGCTACGCCTGATAACCGAAGAGAACGACCGATGAAAGCCACTACCCCACCCTGGCCGGTGATTTCCCGCATCCTGGCCGCCGTGCTCGGCGGCTACCTGTTCACCTATGCGTTCACCGCGGCGCTGGCGCGCCTGTTGCCGCTGGCGAAGGTCGACGCGCTGGTGGTCGCCACCCTGGCCTCGTTCCTCGTCTACACCCTGGCCATTCTCTGGGCCTTCGGCTGCCGCAGCGCCCGGCGGGCCTGGGCAGGGCTGGCGCTGGCATTGCCGCTGGCCGTCATCGGCTTCTGGCCACAATTGCTGGAGACGCTGGGATGAAACAGAAAACCCTCACCCAATCGCTGTCCTGGCTGCACACCTGGAGCGGGCTGATCTTCGGTTGGCTGCTGTTCGCCATCTTCCTCACCGGCACCCTGGCGGTGTTCGACAAGGAGATCGACGCCTGGATGCGCCCGGAACTGCCGACCCAGCTCATCGACCAGGCCGAGGCCGCGCAGCGTGCCCTCGACTACCTGGCGGCCAGGCACCCCGACGCCAGCACCTGGAACATCGGCCTGCCCACCGAGCGCTCGCCGAGCCTGAGCGTGTCCGCCGGCGAACAGCGTCGCGGCGGCGGCCAGTATCTCGATCCGCACAGCGGCGAGCCCCTCGAGGCGCGCGAAACGGCCGGCGGCGGCTTCTTCTTCCGCTTCCACTTCACCCTCAACATGCCGCGCAACATCGGCATCTGGGTCGTCGGCCTGGCGGCGATGGCGATGCTGGTGGCGCTGATCAGCGGCATCGTCATCCACAAGAAAATCTTCAAGGAGTTCTTCACCTTCCGGCCGGCCAAGGGCCAGCGCTCCTGGCTCGATGCGCACAACGCCACCGGCGTGCTGTTGCTGCCGTTCCACCTGATGATCACCTACACCGGCCTGGTGATCTTCTACCTCATCTACATGCCGGCGGCGATGGACGCGCTGTTCGATGGCGACCGCGATGCCCTGTTCCGCGAATTGCGCGGCGCCCCGGCCGAACAGCGGGCCGAAGCGGGACGCCAGCCTACCCTCGCCCAGCGCGGCGAGCAGTCGGGCGAACGCGCTGAACGGCAGAACGGCGCCAGCGAACGCCCGGCCGGACGTGGCGAACGCCCGAATGGCCAGGGCGGCCGGGCCGGCGAGCAATCCAGGCCAGCGGCCGAGGCGGCACCGTTGACGGCGCTGGGCCCGCTGCTGGCCGAGGCCGAGCGCGTCATCGGGCCGGTCGCCGGCCTGTCGATCCAGAATCCCGGCCGCAGCGATGCGCGCATCGAGGCGCGCCCGGTGCTCGGCAACCGCATCGAGCTGACCAAGGGCCAGAGCATGCAGTTCGATGGCGTCAGCGGCGCGGTACTGCGCATGCCGACGGAAAGTCGCCCCAGCCAGTTGACCCAGCGCGTCATGGCCGGCCTGCACTTCGCCCAGTTCGGCGGCTACCCGATGCGCTGGCTGTATTTCCTCTGCAGCCTGGCCAGTTGCGCGATGATCGCCACCGGGCTGGTGCTGTTCACCGTCAAGCGCCGCCGCCGGCACGAGGCCGAAGGTGCCGTCGGCGCCCTGCTGTACCGCGTCGCCGAGCGCCTCAATATCGCCGTGGTGGCGGGGCTGGCGCTGGCCTGCGTGGGGTTGCTCTGGGCCAATCGCCTGTTGCCGGTGGAGCTGGCGCAGCGCGGTGGCTGGGAGGTGCGGGTGTTCTTCCTGGTCTGGCTGGCGACCCTCGGCCACGCCATCGTCCGCCCCTGGCTGCAGGCCTGGCGCGAGCAGCTCGGCCTGGCGGCGGCGCTGTGCCTCGGCCTGCCGTTGCTGAACCTCGCGGGCATGGTCCGGGGCAGCCATTTCTGGCTGGAGGCCAGCGCCGTGGCGCTCGGCGCGCTGTTGGCCTGGACCTGCTGGAAAGTCGGCCAACCGCCGCAGGAGCGCCCGGCACGGCGCGCGGCCAAGACCCTGGCGGAGGCCAATTGAAATGAATCTTGCACTGATCGCCAGCCTGCTGCTGGCCTATGCCGGCATGCTCGGCCTCTGCCTGGGCATGGAACGTCACTGGAAACAGCTCGCCAGCCCGCGCCTGCCGGCTTTCTGCCGACGCCTCTGCGCACCGCTGGGCGGCGGCCTGCTCGGCCTGTCCATCCATGCGGCCAGCTTCGTCTGGCCCGGCGGCATGGCAGTGGTCGCCTGGTTCGGACTGATCTCCCTCGGCGGGCTGGCGCTGCTCATGCTCCTGCCGTACGCGCCGCGCCTGGCGCTCTGGCTACCGGCCGCCGGCGGCCTGGCCTGGGCGTGCGTCTACGCCGGCCTGTAAGAACCGGCCTGCAAGAGAAAGTCGAGCACGGAACGGGTGAAGGCATCGCCGGCCTCCACGTTCGACAGGTGCGCCGCCTCCAGCTCGACCCGTTGCGCGCCGGCGATACGCTGCTGCATGAAGCGGCCGTGTTCCGGCGTGGTCACCGGGTCCTCGCGGCCACAGACGATCAGCGTCGGCGCCCTGATAGCGTCCAGCTGCTCGCGATGGTCGGCATCGCGCACGGCGGCGCAGTTGGCGGCGTAGCCATGCGCCGAGGTGCTGGCGATCATCTCGGTCAGGCGCAGGGTCCGTGCCGGGTGCCGCTCGGCGAAGCCGGGGGTGAACCAGCGCGAGATGGAGGCATCGCGCAGGTCGCGCATGGCCTGCTCGCCGCCCTGCAGCACGGTTTCGATGCGCTCGTTCCAGACCTCGTCGTTGCCGATCTTCGCCCCGGTGTTGCACAGCACCAGCCGCGTCAGTCGCTCGCCGGCGTTGATGCCCAGCCACTGGCCGATGAGCCCGCCCATGGACAGCCCGCAGAAGGCGAAGCGCTCGATTCCCAGTGCATCGACCAGTGCCAGCACGTCGCCGCCGAGCTGTTCGATGGAGTATGGCCCCGGCGTGACCAAGGAGCCGCCATGGCCGCGGGTGTCGTAGCGCAACAGGCGAAAATGCTCGCCGAATGCGGGGACCTGCGCATCCCACATTTCCAGCGAGGTGCCCAGCGAGTTGGACAGCACCAGCACCGGCGCATCGGCCGGGCCATCGAGACGGTAGTTCAGTTCGCCATCGGCGAGTTTCACGGTGGGCATGAAAAAGTCCTCATGCGTTCGAATGAAGGAGCCCGCAAGTGCAGGGTGGAAAACGGCGAGATGTCTGGCTCGGTGCAACGGCCGATGATCGAGTGATCGGGCGTTCGGTGGGTAGCTTGGCGCTGAGCGCAGCGAAGCCCAACAGGCACGGGCATGACGCGTTGGTGAATGCTGGGCTTCGTCGCTGCGCGCCTCAGCGGAACGCCGCCCGCCCCAACCTACGCGCCCCGATCATGCGCACCGCCAGCCTCATACCCTTTCCACCGCCAGCGCCAGCCCCTGCCCCACCCCGACGCACATGGTCGCCAGGCCGAGCTTGCCACCGGACTTCTCCAGCGCATGCACCGTGGTCGACACCAGCCGCGCGCCACTCATGCCCAGCGGATGGCCGAGGGCGATGGCGCCGCCGTTGGGGTTCACCTTCGGGCTGTTATCCGGCAGGCCCAGGTCACGGGTGACGGCCAGGGCCTGGGCGGCGAAGGCTTCGTTCAGCTCGATCACGTCGAAGTCGTTCACCGCGAGGTTCAGCCGCTCGCACAGCTTGCGCACCGCCGGCACCGGCCCGTAGCCCATCACGCGCGGCGCGACGCCGGCGCTGGCCATGCCGAGCACCCTGGCGCGTGGCGTGAGGCCGTATCGGCGCACGGCCTCGGCCGAGGCCAGGATCATCGCCGCCGCGCCGTCGTTGACGCCCGAGGCGTTGCCGGCGGTGACGCTCTTGTCCGGGCCGTTGACCGGCTTCAGCCTGGCCAGCGCCTCGGCGGTGGTGTCCGGGCGCGGATGCTCGTCGCGATCGACGACGGTGTCGCCCTTCTTGCCGGCGATCAGCACCGGGACGATTTCCTCGGCGAAGAAGCCGGCCGCCTGGGCCTTGCCGGCGCGTTGCTGGCTGCGCAGGGCGAAGGCGTCCTGGTCCGCACGGCTGATGCGATGCTCCTCGGCGACGTTGTCAGCGGTCTGCGGCATGGCGTCGACGCCGTGCAAGGCCTTCATCTTCGGGTTGACGAAGCGCCAGCCGATGGTGGTGTCCTCGATCTTCTGGGTGCGGCCGAATGCCGTGTCGGCCTTGCCCATCACATAGGGCGCGCGACTCATGGACTCGACGCCGCCGGCGATGGCCAGCTCGATCTCTCCACAGGCGATGGCGCGAAAGGCGCTGCCCACCGCATCCATGCCGGAGGCGCACAGGCGGTTGAGGGTCACCCCCGGCACGGTTTCCGGCAGCCCGGCCAGCAGCGCGGCCATGCGCGCTACGTTGCGGTTGTCTTCACCGGCCTGGTTGGCGCTGCCCAGGAAGATTTCCTCGATCGCGGCGGGATCGAGTTCGGGATTGCGTTCGAGCAGCGCCCTGATCGGCACGGCGGCCAGGTCGTCGGCGCGTACCGCGGCCAGGGCACCACCGAAGCGGCCGATGGCTGTGCGTACGGCGTCGCAGATGAATACTTCGCGGGTCACTCGTCACCTCCAGATTGTCCATGGGCGGCGGCCGTGCGGGCCTCCAGGGCGCGCAGTGCCTCCAGTTCGGTTGCAGTCGGCGGCGCGGTTTCGCCCAGTTCGGCAGCGAAACGGATGGCCCAGCCGGTGTTCTCAATCACTTGCTCGCGGGTCACGCCCGGATGCAGCGAGGTCACCACGAACTCGTGGGTGCCCGCCTCCGGCTCCATGATGCACAGGTCGGTAATGATGCCGACCGGCCCATTGCCCGGCAGCCCGAGCTGCTGGCGGTGGTCGCCGCCCTCGCCGAAACCGACCGAGGTGATGAATGCCAGCCGGTCGACGAAGGTGCGATGCGACTGCTTGAGGATGATCAGCACCTGCTTCGCCGAACCGGCAATTTCCGGCGCGCCGCCCGCTCCTGGCAAGCGGACTTTCGGTTGGTGATAGTCGCCGATCACCGTGGTGTTGATGTTGCCGTACCTGTCGACCTGCGCGGCGCCGAGAAAGCCGACGTCGATGCGCCCGCCCTGCAGCCAGTAGCGGAAGATCTCGCTGGTGGGTACCACGCTGTCGGCGGTCTCGGCCAGCTCGCCGTCGCCGATCGACAGCGGCAGCGCCGAGGGCTTGGCGCCGATCGGGCCGGATTCGTAGATCAGCACGACGTCCGGCGCATGGGTCAGGCGCGCCAGGTTGGCAGCCTTGGACGGCAGGCCGATGCCGACGAAGCAGACGCTACCGTTGCCGAGACGGCGCGAGGCGGCCACCGTCATCATTTCGTTGGTGGAATAGCTCATCGGTTGGCCTCCTGCTGCGCGGCCAGCTTGGCCTGGAACGCGGAAAAGTCTTCGCTGCCGCGGATGAACTCGTCGATCCACGCGTTGAAGGTGTCGCGGTCGCGGGCGATGGGATCCCACTGCTGGTAGAAGCGGTTGTCGCGCTCGTAGTAACCATGGGCATAGGATGGATGCGCGCCGCCCGGTACCCGACAGACAGCGGTCAGCGCCCAGGTCGGCAGCACGCAGGCGTTCATCGGCGCGTCGAGTTCGTCGACGATTTCCTCCACGGTGACGATGCAGCGTCTGGCCGCCAGGGCGGCTTCCTTCTGCACGCCGAGGATGCCCTGGATCAGCACGTTGCCCTTGCGGTCGGCCTTCTGCGCGTGGATCACGGTGACGTCCGGGCGCACGCTCGGCACCGCCGCCAGCGTCTCGCCGGTGAAGGGGCACTCGATGAAACGGATCATCGGGTTGACCTTGGGCAGGTCGGAGCCGAGGTAGGCCCGCAACACCGCAAACGGCAACCCGGAAGCGCCGGCGACATAGGCATTGGCCAGGTCGGCATGGCTGTGCTCCTCGATTTCCAGCGGCTGCGGCCACTGCTTCTCCACCGCATCGCGCAGACGATGCAACGAGCCGACGCCGGGATTGCCGCCCCAGGAAAACACCAGCTTCCTGGCACAGCCGGCGCCGATCAGCAGGTCGTAGACCAGATCCGGCGTCATGCGCACCAGGGTCAGGTCCTTCTTGCCCTGGCGAATGATTTCGTGCGCGGCGGCGGTGGGAATCAGATGGGTGAAGCCTTCGAGGGCAACGCAGTCGCCATCGCCGACGAAGCGATCGATTGCCTCGTGGAGGGAAAGAAGCTCGGCCATTGTTCTGGTCTCGTGTGGGTATCCGAATGCGCGAACGAAGTCGCGCCTGGAACGAACACTAAACAGCGGCTCGGAGCGGAACAATCCGATAATCGATTCAATGTTCGATTATCGAACAAAAGCACTCTGTGCAAGCAAAGCGGAGTAGATCGTTAGTTGGGCCGCGCAGCGGCGAAGCCCAACGGGTTCATTCACACGCGCCTAAGTCAATGCCATGAGGGTAGCCGAGGCGCAGGCGGAAAGCCGTGATGCGTTGTCCGCCGAGGCAGCTTTGAGGAGCGGTCAAAAAGGATGGATAAGGCTTTACCGTTATCCACCCCGGCCGGTGAGGTAGCGCCGCCTTACGGCACCACGGACATGCGGCTGGTCTGTGCCCCTGCTATCTTCGTACCCGCCATCTCTGATCAAGAGCTGGCGGGCAAGGAGGTCACTGTTCCAGGTAAAGGATTATTGTAGGGCGGATCGGTGGCGGCCCTCCCCTGATCCTGGGTTGTCGCAGTATCCTCCCCTCCGCTACCCGTGCCTCGCAACCTATCGCATTCCCATACGTCCATCGGCCCAGCGAGATTCATTACTCGCCAGTGCGCTGGCGATGGTGGAGACTTTGTCGTCCGGCAAGACTTCAGGCAAGGGATCGACTCCAGCACTGACGAACAATTGGGCGTAGGCGTTGCGCAGTTCAGCGTAAGCCAGGTCGCGGCGCAGCTCGGCTTGCAAAGTATTCAGCTCGCCCTGGATCAACTCCAGCTCGCCTATGCCTTGCGCCTGGTAGCGGTTACGCAGTTGTTCGACGATCTGCCCGTCGAGGCCGGCCAACTGCTGGCTGGTCTGGAACTGACGGCGAGCTTCACGGAAGTTGGCGTTGGCGACGTGCAATTGGGCGAGAATCGCCATCGACATCGCCTGACGGCGAGCGTCGGCCACTTCCTGGCCAGCCTTGGCCACGTCGATGGCAGCCGGCGCGGAGAGCACGTTGAACAGGTTCCAGGTGACCTTGACGCCGTAATCGGCCCAGCTCTGGTTGACCAGGAAGGAATTGCTGTCGTAGTGGCCACCGGCGGAGAACTCCAGCCCGGGCAGCAGACGCAGCATGGCCTTGCGGGTTTCCGCGGCGCTGATGCGCGCCTGGTAGTCCTGTTCGCGCAGTTCGGGGCGGCTGGCCAGAGCTTCCTGCTCGAGCAGATCGAGTTCGACCTTGAGCTCCGGGACCTGATAGTCGGCAACAGGCGCCAACTCGACATCGGTGCCCAGGGGCAGGTTGATGAGGGTGGCCAGTTCGGTCTTGGCCAGTGACAGCGCACGGCGCTGTTCTTCCAGTTGCCGGGTGGCCTCGATCAGGGCGCGCTGGTAGCTCAGCGCCTGGATCGGATCGCCGATGCGCTGTTCGCTCAGGCGCTGGCTGTTGTCGCGGGCCTGCTCGACCCGGGCCATCAGGGTGTCGATCTGGCTCAGCAGGCTGTCGGCGGCCACCGCGCGCCAGTAGGCGGAACGTACGTCCTGGATGATAGTGTGGATCACCTTGCGACGCCGCTCCTGGACGATCAGGCGCTGGTCGCCCTGCTGCTTGGCGCTGACGTAGCTGACACCGAAGTCGAGCACGTTCCACACCATGGTCAGGTCGGCGACGCCGCGATCACGGTCCTGCGAGGTGGAGGGTTCCAGGGACTGGGTACCGGTCTCGATGCTCTGGCTGCTGGAGGCGCTGACGTTGTCACGCCCGGCGTAACCGGCGGAAAGGGCCATGCGCGGCAACATGTCGAAGCGGGCCAGGTCGACCTGACGCTGGGCCATGGCCTCCTCCATTACCTTCAGGCGCGCCTCGAGGTTGTACTTCACCGCACGGGCCATGGCCTGGTGTAGCGTCAAGGGGCCACTCAGCGGCTCCTGATCCGCGAACATGGTCTGCAGATCGCTCTGTGCCCGCTGTTCGCTGACGCTGCGCTCGATGGGTTCGCTGGTGACCGCACAACCGCTGATGGCCAGCGCCAGCAAGCTGACGGCAAATAGTGTTTGACTTTTTTTCATCCTTGGGCCGCCTCCTTGCTACGGCACCGATCTATGGTTTTTCCGTGCTTGTTATCCGTCGCGGCTCAGGTTTGTGCCTGAGCCGCCGAGATCTGCTGCAGGGCGTGGGCCAGTTCACGCAGCGGACGCTGCTCGCCTTCACGTATGTCGCGCAGTTGCTGACCCAGCGTCGGTGCACCGAAGCCTGCCGCACCACCACTGCCCCACTTCTTGCCATCGAACACCTCCAGCGGCGCGGCGTCCTGCGGGGTGTCTCTGCCGAAGACGCTGGACAGACTGCTGGAACCGAATACGCCACCGCCGAAACCGGGGATGGCGACACCTGCGCCATCCCCTCCGACATCGCCGGAACTGCTGAAGACCTGAGCGATATAGCTGGGCGCCAGGGCATTCTGATTGATGAAGATATTGCCCAGGGTTGGAATGCCGCTCCCCAGGGTCGGCACCTCGAACAGGGGCGGCGGTAGCAGCGGCGAGGTAGTGGGCGGTAGCGGCGCGCTTGGCAGTGCGGGCTGCAGCGGCGCGTTGGGAGCCTCTACGAGGCTGGTCGGCGGATTGACGCGGAACTCCGGATCGCCATGGTCCAGTGGTGCTGCAACCAGTTGGTAGCTCTGGCCGCTGAGCCCGCCTACGATAGCATTGCCGGCACTGTCGACAATCCCCGTGCCGCTGGCGTTCAGGTCCAGGCGCAGAGTGCCTTCGCCGCTCAGCCCACTCACCAGCACACTGTAGGTGCGACCGTCCAGTTGAGTCACCGTGGTTATGCTGCCGGATGCGCTGCCGGTGGGCACCAGGCTGAAGTCGCTCGTGTCGACACCGGTAACGGCCTCGTCGAAGGTCACGGTGTAGCGCACCGAGCCGGCGCTGGTAGGGTTGGCATCCAGGGTGACGATGGCGTTGGCCGCCGGGGCGTCGGTATCGACGATCACGCCGCTGGCATCGCCCGGGTTGTTCAGCGTCGGTAGCAGGGCGTTGCCCGCGGCGTCGCGAATGGCACTTCCGTTGAGGTCGAGCGTGCCGGCCAGGGTGATTCCATCGGCATCGTTATCGCCCGTCTGCACGCTGTACTGGAACACCAGGGTGGAGGTACCGGAGCCGGCCACATAAGTGGCATAGCGAGTCACGCCGCCGATATCGATTGCCAGACGCGGCGTGCCACCCGTGGTATCGACCACGACATTTTCGCTGGTATTGACGGTGTAACTGAGCACGTCGCCTGCGTTGTAGGGAACGCCCACCGGTACGCCGACGCTGGCGATGCTCGGCGCCTGGGCGTCGACATGCACGCCTGCAGTACTCGCCACACCATCGAGTACGGTGTTGGCATCATTGCCCACCGCATCCTTCAGCGTGCTGCCGTTGAGCTGGATGCTGCTGCCGAGGCTGACGCCGTTGCTGTCCAGTTGACCGCTGGCGATGGTCAGGCGGAACACCAGGGCGCCACTGCCGGAGCCGCTTAGGTAGTCGGCATAGACGGTGCCGCCGGTATCCAGGGTAACGGCCAGGCGCGGCGTGCCGCCGCTGGCGTCGACGGTCACGGCTTCGTCGAAATTGACGGTGAAGTCGAGGTTCTGTCCGGCGACGTAGGTGCCGTTGGCGGGGACGCTGACCGAGGAAACGGCAGGCGCCTGGCTATCGATGGCGTAGTTGTTGGAGTCAGTTGTCCCCAACCCGGTATTGCCGGCGGCATCCTGCACGCCGGTATTGGCCAGCGTGATGAGATTGCTGGTGTCGGCGACATTGGCATTCGGGGTCAGGGTGGCCGTCCAGGTGATACCGCCATCAGATGATGACAGGCCGCTGAGCACGCCGTTGGCGATGCTCAAGTCGGCCGTGGTCAGGCCGGTCACCGCTTCATTGAAGGTGATGGTGACGAGCGAGCTATCGCCAGCGGCCAGGATAGGGTTGGCAACGACGATGGTAGCAGTGGGCCTGAGGGTATCGATGGCATAGTTGTTGGAGTCGGTGGTACCGCTACCGGTATTGCCCGCCAGATCCTGTACACCGGCGTTGTTCAGGGTGATGAGGTTGCTGCTGTCCTCGATATCTGCGGCCGGTGTGAGGATGGCGGTCCAGGTGATGCCGCCGTCTGACGAAGATAGCCCGTCGAGCGTGCCATTGGCGACGCTCAGGTCGGCGCTGGTGAAACCGGAGACCGCCTCGCTGAAGGTGATGGTAACGAGCGAGGTCTGGCCGACTGCCAGCGCGGTGTCGGCGACGGAGATGGTGGCAGTTGGGCGTACGGCATCCACGTGCACACCCGCGGTGCTCGCCACACCATTGAGTATGGTGTTGGCCTCATTGCCCACCGCATCCTTCAACGTGCTGCCGTTGAGCTGGATGCTGCTGCCGAGGCTGACGCCGTTGCTGTCCAGTTGACCGCTGGCGATGGTCAGGCGGAACACCAGGGCGCCACTGCCGGAGCCGCTTAGGTAGTCGGCATAGACGGTGCCGCCGGTATCCAGGGTAACGGCCAGGCGCGGCGTGCCGCCGCTGGCGTCGACGGTCACGGCTTCGTCGAAATTGACGGTGAAGTCGAGGTTCTGTCCGGCGACGTAGGTGCCGTTGGCGGGGACGCTGACCGAGCCGACGCTGGGGGCGGCGCCATCGATCAGGATGTCGCTGTTGCCGGCCAGCGAATCGGCGCCACCCAGCACCGGCAACACGAGGATGGCGTCATTGTTGCCAGCGCTGCGGATGGTGGCGCCGTTCAGGGCCAGTGCAGCGGTGGACTGGTAGTCGAGGTCGGCCGCCACGTCGCCCGCCTGGACGACGTAGCTGAAGGTCAGGGTGTTGCTGCCCGAACCGGAAACGTAGATGGCGTTGCGGTCGATGCTGCCGGTTTCCAGCAGCAGTGTCGGTACGCCGCCACTGGTATCGACGCTCACCACCTGGTCGAAGGTGACGGTCACGGTGACGGTGTCGCCGACCTTGTAGCCGCCATCGGGCGATACCGCCTGGACGCTGACCACTTCCGGGTTCAGCGGGCTGACCGTGATGGCGATGGTGTCGACGTCGCTCTGCGCGCCGCCGCTACCGCTCCAGCCCTGGTCATTGGTTTCGATCTGGATGCTCGCCGGACCGTTGTAACCGCCGGTGGGACTGAAGACCAGGCCGTTCAGGGCATTGTTGATGTCGGCGATGCTGCCGCTGAAGGTCATGGTCGCACCAGCGCTGCCATCGCCGGTGCTGAATGACAGCCCCGCGATGCTACCAAGGGTCATCAGGCCATTGCTCGCGGTCAGGGTCACTTCGACGGTATTGGAGCCTGCATCCACGTCGCTGATGCTGATCAGGTTGCCATTGGCATCGTTGAACACCAGCACCGCATCCTGATCGATAGCCTGCGCGGCGGGCACCGAGTTGACTGGGGCATCGTTGACCGCGGTCACTGCTAGGGTCACCGTGGTGGCATCGGTTTGCGCACCACCGCTACCGGTGTTGCCACCATCGTTGATAGCCATGCTCAGGGTCACGTCGCTGGTGCTGTTGGCAGCGGTGGTAAAGGTCACATTGCCGGCGGCGATGTAGGCATTGATGTCCGCGATGCTGCCGGTCAGCGTCATGCTGCCACTGGTACCGCCCACGGTGACGCCATCGCCGCCGGTGGCGACCAGCGTACCGCTGGGGACGCTGAAGGTCACGGTGACGGGACTCGTGCCGGCGTCCACGTCACTGAAGGAGATGCCTGTCAGCGCAGTGGTTACGTCCTCGTCGACCGCAATGGTAGCGGGCGCGCTGATGACCGGCGCGTCGTTGACGGCGGCGACTTGCAGCGTGGTGGTGTCGCTGTCGCTCTTGGCTCCACCGCTGCCGGTGTTGCCGCCATCGTTGATGCTGGCGATCAGTGTGACGTTGGCGGTGGCGTTGAGAGAGGTGACAAAGCTGACATTGCTGCTGGCGATGAAGGCGTTGATGTCGGCGATGCTGCCGGTCAGGGTCAGACTGCTGCTGACGCCGCCGACGATAACGCCTCCGCCGCTGGTGGCACTCAGGCTGCCCGAGTCGACGGCGAGGGTGACGGTGACCGAGCCGCTACCGGCATCGGCGTCGCCGAAGCTGATGCCGGTGATGGCGCTGGCGACATCCTCGGTCACGTCGATGGTCGCGGGCACCGAGACCTGTGGCGTGTCGTTGACGCTGGTCACCCCTATGGCCTTGGTGGCGGCGGTGCTGCTGTCCTGACCATCGTTGACGACAAAGCTGATGGTACGCGTGGCTTCGTTGGGGGTGTCGCTGCCGTTGGTGTAGGCCACTGTACGCAGGGCCGCCTGCCACTGGGCCAGCGTGGCGGTGGCCCCGGCCGATGTCAGTGTCAGCACGCCGCTGCCGGCATTGTAACTGGCAGAGATGTTGCCCATGGTACTGCCATCGTTGGCGAAGATCAGCACGTCCTCGCCGGGCTGGAAGTTGTTTGTGATCACCACGGTCGCGCTGGCGAGGGTGGCATTGTCCGGGTCGCTCAGGGTGAGCCCGGCATCGATCGCCACCGGGGTGGAGACAACGTTGTCGCCCTCGACGAAGGCGGTGGTGCCGCCGCTGGTAGTGAGAATCGGCGCATCGTTGATGGCGGTGACGGTGATGCTGGCGGTGTCGCTGGTGGCGGAGAAGGCGCTGCTGCCACCGGAAACCGTGGCGTCGACCTTGCTGCCCTGCTGGCCGGCGCTGGCGCCGCTCTGATCCCAGGCCCGGTAGGTGAAGCTGGCCGTGGTGGCGTTGACGCCGTCGGGTACGAAGCGTACGTGATCCGTCGCGCGCAGCAGCAGCGCGCCGCCGCTCGACACGCTGCCGATATCGCTCCAGTCGCTGCCATCCAGGCTGTATTGCCAGGTGCCGTTGCCGGAGTCCAGGCCGGTGATGGCAATACCTTCAATCGCCCCCATATCCACATCGCTGATACTGGTGCCGACGATGCTGGCCACTGTTTGGCCCGGGTTGTCGATATCGCTGTCGTTCAGGCCGATCAGGATGGGGGCGGGGGCGACCGGCGTCAGTACCGGCGCGTCGTTGACGGCGGCGACCACCAGGCTGGCACTCGCAGTGCCACTGGAGAATGCGCTCGAGCCACCGTTGCTGGTGGTATCGGCGGTACTGCGCGTCATGCTGGTGGAGGCGGCACCGCTGGTCTGGTCCCAGGCGCGAAAGCTGAGGGTGGCGGTTTCGCCATTCGCCCCGTCGGGCACATAGCGCAGCTGGGTACTGCTGGAGAGCAGCAGCGCGGCACTGCCGGATACGCTGCCTATGTCGCTCCAGGTATTACCATCGATCGAATATTGCCAGGTGCCATTGCCGATGCTGGCGGTGATGGCGATGCCGGAAGCCGGGCCATCCACGTCGGCATGGGTCAGTCCGGCGAGGATGGTCGACACCAGGGTGCCGCTGGAGCTGCTGTCCTCATCGGTGCCGGTCAGGCTGTAGGGGCCACCGGACAGCGTGGGGGCATCGTTGACGGCGTTGATGGCAACGGTGGCGGCAATGGCCAGCGTGCTGGTATCGCCCCCGCCATTGGCGGTGCCGCCACTGTCGGTGATGCTGGTCAGGGTGACCACGCGGCTGCCGATATCGGGTGCCTCGCTGCTGTTGCGGTAAGTGATCCCATCCACCAGCGTTTGCGCATTGGCGGTGCTCAGGCCGGCTGACGTAAGCGTGACAGTGGCGGTACCGCCGACCACAGTGACGCTGTAGCCAACCGCACTACCGCCGGTAGTGGTGCCACTGGTGTCGTTGGTGAGCGCGATATCGGTGCCGTCGATGGTGAGGATTTCGCTGGCGCCATCGGCGAGGTTGGCCACCGTCAGGCTCAAGCCGGTGATGGACTGGCCATCTTCGACGGTGCTGATGATCACGTCGCTGAACAGATCGACCGCCGCGCCGTTCTCGGTGTAGGTGGGGGTGCTGCCGGTGGCGGTCAATACCGGGGCGTCGTTGACCGGGGTGATGCTGACGGTGACTGCGGAGGCGGCGCTGATGCCGCCATCGCCGTCATTGACGGTGATGTGGACGGTGCGTGATGCGCTACTCGGATCACTGATATTGCTATTGGAGTACGTCAGGTTGCGCACTAGCGCCTGAACGGCCGCAGGGGTTGAGCTGGCGTTGAGGCTCACTACCAGGTCATTGCTGCCGGTGCCACCGCTGAAGCTACCGATGACAGTGCCGCCGTAGGTCACATTCGATCCGGAGACACCAATCTGTTCAGCGCCAGCACCCTGGTTTCGGATCGCGAGTACGTCTTCGCCACTCGCCCGGTTGGTTACAATGGATACGGTGACATTACCGCCGGAAAAATCGCTGGAATCGGTGTCGGTGACGGTGGCGTCGGAGCCCACATCCAGCAGCACGGCGGCGCTGCCTTCGAGGTAGTTCACGCTGGCGCCATCGAGATTGCCAACTATGGGGGCATCCTGTGGCGCGATCACTCCGCTGACGTGGAAACTGTCGAAGGTTATGAGGTTGACGTTCTGATCGGTAGGGCCGTCGGCCGTGATGTCGATACGGAACTTGCTCAGCCCAGTGAACGTACTGAAGTCGCCGCTGGTGAAGCTGGTGGAGCCGTCGGCGCTGGTGAAGCTGGTGGTGACGTCGGCGCTGCCGTCGCTCTTGATACCGGTGACGGTGATGCTGAAGGCCCCAGGGGCTGCATACTTGGCCAGCTTGATCGCAGTCAGGTCGAAAGTGCCGATGTCTATATCGTCCGCCGATACCTCGAACCAGCCGCTGGTGCCGTTGTCCAGATAGATGCCGAGTGGATCGTTGGCCGAACCCAGCGGGCCGCTGGTGGCCAGGGTGAAGCCGTTGGCGAAGTTGCTCAGCGTGTGGTTTTGCAATACATCCACCAGTTCACCCTCAGTCGACGAGCCGTCGTCGTGCTGCAGGTTTACGGTGGAGACGATGGACAGCACGGTGCTGTCTACACCGCCATCGGCGGTGCCGCCAGTGTCGCGGATGTCGATCAGGGTGACGGTACGGGTGCTGTCGGCGCTGATGTCGGCCGTGTTGCGATAGCCCAGGCCATCGACCACGGTCTGCGCCTGGGCCGCAGTGATGCCACCGGTTTTGGCCAGGATGACGGTAGCGGTGGTACCGCTTACGCTGACGGTGACCTCAAGGCCAAGATTGGCGGTTACCGAGGTGCCATCGATCAGCGCTACGTTGCTGCCATCGATCCGCAGGATTTCCTCGGCACCGTTGGCCAGACCGGCGACGCTCAAGGTGATCCGATCGATGTTCTGCGAGCCCTCGACAGCGCTGACAAGCACCGAGTGGAACAAATCTGCCGGGGTAGAGGCATTTTCCTGGAACACCGGGTTTTGCCCCACGGCGCTCAGTGTAGGAGGCTGGTTGCCGACATCGGGCGGGGGCGCGGGGGTGAGAGCGGCGCCTGCGATGCTCAGGCTTTCGATGTTGAAAGTGTTCTGATGATTCGCTTCACCGCCGCCTTCGCCAAGAACGGTGAATTGCACCTCCATCTTGTCGATCAGCTTGCCGTTGAAAGGTGTGTAGTCTATCGGGTAGGCAGTTTGGTATGAACCAATGCTGCTGACCGCGGTGGTGCGGGCCACTTCGATGCCGCCGGCATAGCCGATCACCACGATATCCTCGAAATCGTTATTAGCTGAGCCGCCTGGCGGGGGCGTGTACTCACCGATCACTGCGCTCGTCAGGTAGAAGCTTCCAGTGGTGGTGATGATGATGGACGAGGTGAAGCCTGGACCTGCGGCTGATACTCCACCGTCGATGTAGGCGCCGTACCCGTCCGCCGTGATCGGATTGTTGCCGCCGGTGCCGTCCACTGCGCTGATCGTGAAGAAGCCATCGCTTGTCGTGGCCGTGCCATCGGGGTTTTGCTCGGCTCCCGCGAATGTGTAGGTTCCATCAGTGGGAAGGGCGAGAAGCCACTGGTAGTCGCTGAGTAGCAGGGAATCCGTTTCTATCGTGCCTGCATGGGCCTCCAGCACCCAGTCGCCGCCATGAAGAGCCGCGCCCGTCGCATCGATCGAGGCCGCCACATCGGCAGCGGTCAGCGTGGCCAGTTGGCTGAGAAAGGCATCGCCGTCGCGCGCCACATCGCAACCATAGAGCAGGATATCGCCATCGTCGCTCAGGCTCCGGCCTATGACCGCGAGTTCGCCGGCGCGGCTGGCCAGGTTGGCCTGATCCAGGGTGACGGTGCCCAGGTGCAATTGGCCCTCGGCCCCGTGGCTGATGATGTGGATGGCGTCAATACCCTCACGCCCCTCCAGGTAGTCGGCGATCTGCCGCAGCCCATCCTGGTTGCCGTCGAGCACCACCACTTCCGTACCGGGTTCGATGGCGTCGACCAGTTGCTGGGCGTTCGCGACATTGCCGACGATAAACACCACTTCCTGGCGCTGATCGGCTGTCGCCGAGGGGACGGCGGCCAGAGTGTCCTGGCTGGAGTCGGCGTCCTGGGCGGCTGGTGCGTCCGCAGTGGGCGTAGTGGCCGCCTCGGCCACGGTGGCGGCCACCGCACCATCGAACATCATCCGTGGTTCGAGGGCCGTGGCGAGAGGAGAGCGTTGGGCGGTAAAGCCGCCGGTTCTGCTGCGGAACAGATTGAACAACTTCACGGCGGACCTCCTTGTGCCATGGTCATCGTGCGGCAGAATGCCACCTTCAGCGGCGCAGTATTTTCACAATTCCCCGGATATGGCAACCGGAAAGTGAGAGTGGTCTTGCGACCGTTCCGATAGCCAGGTCATGGGCCGTCACGCTTTTGTAGGAGCCAGCTTGCTGGCGATGCCGTTGAAAGGCTGATCGCCAGCAAGGCTAGTGGGCTGTCTTGTAAGTTCGTTATCCATACGTTGCTGCGACTCGGGAGAAGCGCAAGAGCTTTTCGAGCGTAGGAGCCTGGGGGACGCCTAGTCCTTGCTGGCGATCCCGACCATTGCCGATGATCGCCAGCAAGCTGGCTCCACAACTTAATGCCCAGTGAGTTAACAAACTAACCAGACCTGACACTAGGCGCCCCCGCTCCTCCTACAAAGGCCGACATTTTGGGGGCCAACTGGCATGGGGCTCTCCGTCGTATCCGGGCGCACGGCATCCCGATGAGTCTACTGTTGCAATCAGCACCCTTCGTCTATGCTGGCAAAGCGACAGCTTTCGGGTTTGCACATCCTTCCCGGTCTTTTTGCCAGTTCATATGGAGAGTGATTAATGAGCACCGAGTCCTATCTGGGGTCCATCAGTGGCTGGGCCCCGAGCTTTGCCCCGCGCGGCTGGGCTTTCTGTGCTGGGCAGACCATGTCCATTGCTCAATACAGCGCCTTGTTTTCCCTGCTGGGCGTCGCCTATGGGGGCGATGGCCAGACCACCTTCAAGCTGCCCGACCTGCGTGGCCGCGTGCCCATCGGCCAGGGCCAGTCGCCCGGCACATCCAATTACGACTTGGGCCAAAGCGCCGGGGTGGAGAGCGTGACGCTGACCCTGGACAACCTGCCCGCGCACACCCATGTCGCCACCGGCACCGTGGCCGCCTCCTTGCCGGTCAGCAGTGCGCTGGCCGATACCGCCACGCCCGATGCCGACCATGTGCTGGCCGCAGCCAATGGAGCTTCTGGTCGCAATCCCGTGACGGTGAATATCTATGCGCCGGCACCGGGCACCGTGAATCTGCCCTTGACCGCGAGCGCCAACATCACCGTCGACCCCACGGGTAACAACGCCCCCTTCTCGGTACTGCAGCCCTATACCGTCATCAACTACATCATCTGCATCGAAGGTTACTTCCCTTCCCGTAACTGATGGTCCACCTGTCGAGGTTGAGATGGATTACGAATCCTACATGGGGGTGGTTGCGCCGTTTGCCGGCAACTTCGCCCCGAAGAACTGGCTGCTCTGCCAGGGGCAGTTGCTGAGCATCCCGTCCAATACCGCGCTGTTTGCGCTGCTTGGCACGACCTATGGGGGCAACGGCGTCCAGACGTTCGCCCTGCCCAACCTGGGTGGGCGCATGGCGCTGGGCGCTGGCGATTCCACCAGCGGCACCCATTACACACAAGGTGAAGTAGCCGGTACGGAAAATGTGTCGCTGTTGCCCAGCAATATGGCGGCGCATACCCATACCGCGACAGCGACGGCCAGCGTCAATCTGAGTGCGTCGAGCAGTGCCGCGACGCTCGGTGTCCCTGCCGCAAGCTCCACGCTCGCGAGCGCCAACGGCAATTCCGGTCGGGACCCGGTCACCGTCAACCTCTACGCGCCCGCTCCGGGCACGACCAGCATCCCGGCTACGGCCACGCTGAACCCGCAACTGGAGGTGACGGGGGCGAACCAGCCGGTCGCGCTGACGCAGCCGTTTCTGGCACTGAGCATGTGCATCTGCATCTATGGCGTCTTTCCCAGTCGCAACTGAGAGCGGCGCGGCCCCGCCACGGGAAGCCGCGCCCGGCCATCAATTGAAATAGGCCATGTAGCACCGTTGTCGGTTGGGCGTGTCGCCTACGGGAACCAGATGCATGAGGTGTTCGCGGCGGTTCTCGTCCACCAACCGGTACTGCGCCTCCAGCAGCAGTACCGACCAGTCCGAGGTGAAGGTCAGCGCGAACGGGGTGCGAAATCCCGGACGGGGTACCCCGATGTCGATCTTGGCCAGCGTCAGTGTGACCGGTTGCGGCACCGTCAGGGCGGTGAAGTCGCTCCCGATCAGGGAGGATAGATCGGTCGGCGCGAGGTTTTCGATCAGTGTGCTCATGTCAGGAACCTTCGGAATATAGGCCCATGCAGCATATAAATACCGGTTCGACAGTTAAAGCCGATTTGTTGTCCGCTCTTGCCGTGGATGGCGTCCTGCACGTACGGGAGGCGCTACCCGATGACGAACCCCTGCTGCACAGCCTGTTCGCCTCGGGGCGCTATGGCGAGGATGCGCCGTTGCCGGCGGTGCTGCTGGAGCAGCAGTGGCGGCTGCGCCAGCAGGCCTATGCCAGCGGTTATCCCGGCCATGCGACCCTGCTCGTACAGGCAGAGGACAGGACCGAGGGCATGCTGACCCTGCACGATGGCGCCGACAGGCTGCACCTTCTGGAGCTGGTCCTGCGCCCGCAGGTGCGTGGCCGGGGCCTGGGGACGATCCTGCTGCGCACCTTGCAGGCGCTGGCCGGTCAGCGCGGCCAAGCGCTGTCGCTGCATGTACTGCCACATAATCGCGCCTACGATCTCTACCGTCGGCTCGGCTTCCTCGATAGAGGTGGGGATGGGGTACAGCGCTATCTGGAGTGGCATTGTTCCGAGCCTGTCCAGTCGGCCGGAACGCTCCCGCGATAATTGGCTCAGCCGCCCTGCTCCAGGCGCAACCTCTCCAGTTCCCGGTAGGGCGCATCCGCCCAGCGTTCGATGGCCGCACCTAGTTGCGACGTGGCTTCGGCGCGTTTGCGCTGGCCGTCTGCGGTGAATGCCTGGGCGGGCCGCTTGGCGTGTCGCCCGCAGGCTTCGAGGGCCCTGGTCACCTGCGTCGCGTCGAGGCCGAGCCATTCGCGCAGCCGGCCGTCGAGCGCCATGGGCAGTTCACTGTACTCGAGCGCCAGGCCATCGTGCTCCCGGCAGAGATGGGCGGCCGTCTCCAGCAGCCGGCCGAGGCGACGAGCGATGAACGTCTCGCGGGGGGCGGGGGCATCCTCCACCTGATTCAGCGGTGACGCACCCAACATGCCGGCGATCATATGCATGCCGGGCTGTTGCAGATGCGAAACGGCGATTTCCAGCGGGTCGCGGTAGAGGAACAGCCAGGGCGTGGTGGGGAAGCAACGGCGCAGCAGGGGCAGTTCGAAGATATTCCAGGCGTCGAGCTTGACCGCCAACCGCCGCTCGGAGCCGGCACGACGCTGGCCGAGAGCGGAAAGCATGGCGCGGACGGCGTCATGTTGTGCCTCGCCGTGCAAGCCACTGCGATAGTGGGCGCGTAGCGCCTGGTCGAGCGGTGGCGGCTCGGACAGCACCACATGGTCGTCGAGCCTGGCCAGCATCTGCGCCAACAGCGTCGAGCCACAGCGCGAGGCGTGGAAGATGAAGACATTCGGCTCCAGCCCAGGGCTGGTCTGCTGCCAGTCGAGCAGGTCGTGCAGCGCCGTGTCCTGGCGCAGGGCCTGATTGAAAGGCAGGCGTAGCGCCGTCTCTACGTCGTCCTGGAAGAAGGGGTGTGTCAGACGCCAGTCGCCGAACCAGCACCAGTCTATACGTGGAACGCCGTCGCGTTCGAACAGCCGGATGGGCAGCCAGCCCTGCAGATTCAGGCGCGCCATTGGCCACTCCAGTCGTTCCGTCCCTGACGCATGGCGGCGCGCACGTCGTCCACGCTGAAGCGCAGGCCGAGCCGATCGCCGAATTCTACCGCGCGCGCCGCGAACTGGCCCGCGTCGGTCAGACGGCAGAGCGCCTCGGCCAGCGCCGGCCGCTCGTGCACCTGGCGACGGAACGCGGCGAACGCCAGGGTCGAGCGTGCGGGTTGCGCGGTGGGTGTGTCGACGAGGCCGCAGGCGATCTGCCGATACAGCCAGTCGTTGCGCCGGGCGTCGATCACCAGGTGGATGCGCGGTCGGTCGCCGTGGTTCTCGACCCGGTGCGGGCGGGCCAGGTCGAGCAGCCAGCATTCGCCTTCGGCCATAGGCACCACCAAACCCTCGAGCATGAACTCCACGGCAGGATGGCTGTGGATCGGGATGTGCAGACGCACGTCACCTTGTGGATCGCCCAGATCAGGGTCGCAGTGCTCGCGAATGCAGCCGCCCTCCTCCAGGCGCAGCAAGCGGGCGCTGCTGATGCGCATGGGGATGCGTTCCAGTAGGGCCTGCCAGAACGGGCTGCACCACTGGCTGGCGCGGACCGCAGGGGAAATACCGCCGTGGGCGGGCAACAGCGGGTCATGGGGCGACTCCGGGCCGAGCAGAGCGATGCCGCTCCAGCCGCCGTTGTGGTAACCGCTGTTGAAATGGGGCGTCCATGCCGGGTCAGGCAGAGCGCGCACGGCTGCCTGCAGGTCGCTGACCGGAAAACGCGGTGGCAGGCGGGCATAGGCGGGGAGCGGAGGAAATGGACGCATCATGCGAGCCTCGTCTCGGGGGCCGCATCCGTCGCCGGCCCGTATGCGCTGCATTCTATGCCGTCGGCCCGAGCCATGAAACCGGCAGAATTTGCAGGGCCTGCCATGGCTCTGTTGAAATCCCCCCTCTGCGTTCCGGTTGCCAGGAGGCGATCATGTCAGGGAAGCGTCATCTGCTGGCTCCAGAACAGGCGGTGAGCCGTGCCCGGCACGAGTCGCGCAACGCGCATGCCGGCGCAGCCTTGCTGCTGACAGGGTTGCCGGCCGCCGGCAAATCCACGCTCGCGCAAGCGCTGCATGCCAGGCTGTTCGAACGGGGCGCGCGCAGCCTGGTGCTGGACGGCGATGCATTGCGCGGCGGCTTGTGCCGGGATCTGGGGTTTTCCGAGGCGGAGCGCCAGGAGAACCTGCGCCGCGCCGGCGAGGTCGCGGCGCTGCTGGTCGAGTCGGGCGTCATCGTGATCCTGGCGCTGATCGCGCCGCTGGCGAGCCAGCGGGCATTGCTGGCCGGCCGCCTGGGCGACGATTACCGCGAGATCTGGTGTCGTGCCTCCCTGGAAGCCTGCGAGCGGCGCGATCCCAAGGGCCACTACGCCCTGGCGCGCCGTGGAACGCTGGCCGGTTTCACCGGCATCTCTGCGCCTTACGAGCCCCCCGCCGCGCCCGACCTGGTGCTGGACTGCGAGAGCCGCCCGGTAGAAGAGAACGTGACGTGGCTGCTGCGCTGGCTTGGCGAGTGTGGCGTGCTGCGCGCCGACGACTAGGGTCTGGGGTGTAGCCGTGCAGGGTGCGCTCCG
>NZ_JADDIX010000012.1:0-28252 GCF_015070855.1 Pseudomonas lopnurensis | reverse complement strand
GCGGAGCGCACCCTACGAAAGGCTATGTCCCCGTTACGTGTTGCAGGGCCTTGCTGGAAGTGTCTGGCTCGGAGTTCTTGCAACAGCCGATGTTCGAGCGATCGGGCGCTCGCGGGTAGGTTGGCGCTGAGCGCAGCGAAGCCCAACTGGGATCGGCACGAACGTGTTGGGCTTCGTCGCTTCGCTCCTCAGGCTACGTGCCCCGACCCAACCTACACAGGCTGCGCGCCCCAACTCAACCTACGGCATACGTGTTGCAGGGTCTTGTTGGACGTGTTTGCCCCGGATTTTGCGTGCGGCAGCCCGATGTTCGGGCGATTGGGCGCACGCCGGTAGGTTGGCGCTGAGCGCAGCGAAGCCCAACAGGCACGGGTATGACGTGTTGGGCTTCGTCGCTTCGCTCCTCAACCCAACCTACGCTCCTACGGCGCCCATGCAACACGCAAGTGGGACATAGCCCTACGAAAAGCTCATGTAATGCAGTGAAGCGGCTCCACCACGGCCGGACTGTTTCGTCGCGAACCGCGTGGCTGCAGCTTGCGGATGAATCTCAACAGACCCTAGGGTCTGTTTCAGAACCCGCTTTCCCTGATCCCCAGCGCGGCGATCCGCTGCCAGGCGGCGCTCAGCAGCGATTCGCCCCGCCCTTGCAACTGCACGATGCCACGTAGTGGCTGGGCAGGCGTTGGTTGCGCCTCCAGCGCCTGAAGGTGCACGCCATACTGGGCCTGAAGGGGTTCGGCGCGCTGCTGCTCGTTGCGACGCACGGCGATGGGGCCTTGCCGGTCCGAAGCCAGCGCTTCCAGTTGCAGGTAGGCCGCCCCGGTGGCATCCACCTGCTCCAGGCGCACGCGGACGGCGGTGCGCATCGGGTCGTCGGCGATGAAGCGTCCCTCGGCGGCGCCGTCGATGCGCCAGAGGTCCTTCTCGGCCAGGTAACCGCGCAGGCGCACGCCCGGCTCGACCACCCGCAGCAGCGGTAACCGGGGAGACAGCCAGCGCCCAGCGCGCAGGTCCGCCTGCAGGTCGCGCACCGTACCGGCGTGCGGTGCGCGCAGCAGCAGGCGCTCGCGCTGGGCGGCCAGGCCACGGTACTCGGCCAGGGCCTGGGCGAGGTTTTGTTCGAGGATGCCGACGTCGGCCACGGTTTCGCTGCGTCCGGCCTGGCGGCGCAGTTGCAACTGGAGGATCTCGGTCTCGCGGCGGACGATGGCCAGCCGTGAATCCAGGTCAGGCGATTCGAGCTCCAGCAGCACCTCGCCGGCCTGCACGCTCTGCCCATCGCTAACCTGCAGGGCCCGCACGCGGGCAGCCAGCGGCGCATGTACGGCACTGACCCGCTGCGCTTCGAGCAGGGCCGGCACGTCGACGCTAGCGCTCCAGGGCAGCGCCAGTGCGGCGAGCAGGGCGAGCGCCAAGCTGGCGCTCAGCAGCAGCCGGGGCGGATGCGCCTGCCCGCGCCGTTGCCACCACTCGCGCATCTCGCGCCAGATCGGCAGGCCGATGAACCAGGCCAGCTCCAGCAGCATCAGAGCGATGCCAAGCAACTTGAAAAACAGGTGATAGACCGCCAGGGCGATACCCAGGAACAGCAGCGCCCGCCACAACCAGGAGGCGTAGCCCCAGCACAGCAGGCGCCGCCGCAAACCCGGCGGCAGGGGCTCCGGTATGGGCTCGCCGTAATCGAACAGGGCCTCGCGCAGACGCCAGCGGCACAGGGCGAAGGCGCGACCCTGCAGGTTTTCCATGCCCCACAGGTCGCTGAGCAGGAAATAGCCGTCGAAGCGCATGAAGGGGTTGAGATTGACCACCAGGGTGGTGATCCAGGTGGCGCTGGCCAGCATGAAGGCAGCGGTACGCGCCGGCCCGTCCGGCAGCAATGACCAGACGAGCAAGGCGATGCAGGCCAGCAGCAACTCGGCGAGCATGCCGCCGGCGCCGATCAGCAGTCGCGAACGACGGTCGTTGACCCGCCAGGCGTCGCTGACGTCGGTATAGAACAGAGGGAACAGCACCATGAACGCCAGCCCCATGCTCTGCACCCGGCAGCCAGCGCGCTTGGCCATGTAGGCGTGGCCGAATTCGTGGCACAGCTTGGCGAATACCAGCGCCACGCCGAAGGCGAGCATGCCACCGAGGCTGAACAGGTGGGGAAAGGAGCCGATGAAACGCTCCCAGTCCCGCGCGGCCAGCAGCACGCCCAGTATCAGGATGGTCGGCAGGCCGTAACGCAACAGGCCGGGGCCGAAGCGGGCCAGCCAGGGCCAGGTGCGCCCGAGGAAGGCATCCGGGCGCCACAGCGGGATGCGGAAGAACAGGTACTGGTGCAGCAGTTTCTTCCAGGGCGACTGACGTTGCTGGGCAGCCTTGAGCGCGTAGCTGGCGCGCTGCTCGGCGTCGCTGGCGGCGAGCAGGTCGTGTTCGCGCAGGAAGCGCAGCATCTGGCCCAGGTCGTCGTCGCCCAGTGCCGCACCGGGCTCGCGGTTGGCGGCGGCGAGCACCCGCGGCGCATCGCCCAGCGACCAGTGGCGCAGCAGGCGCATGGCCGCCTCGCCCAACTGGAAGTAGCGGCCGCGCAACGGGTCGGCGAGGGTCCAGCGGGGGGCGCCGCTGGCCGCTGGCGTGGCGCTGGACAGTTGCAGGTCGGGACGCAGGGCTGGCAGGTGCATGTCACAGGCCCAGTGTCTGGCGCAACGCTGCCAGCGGTCGGCGCAGCAGGTAGAGCCCCAACGGCACGGACTCGCCATGGACCTTGGCGGTGCCGCGCAGGCCGATGCGCGGGGGTGCCGCGTCGAAGGTGGCGTCGAGGCGGTAGGCCAGCTGGCCGCTGGCGGTCTGTTGCGCCTCGTAGGCGCTGCGACGCAGGTGGGCGTGATGACGGCGCAGCGGATCGCTGTCGAGGAACAGGGCGACCGGCGCATCCGCAGTGAAGTCCAGGGCGTCGGCCACGGCCAGTTCGATGCGCAGTTCGGCCTGGCTCGGCTCGGCGATTTCCATCAGCCGTTCGCCGGTCTGTACCGGCCTGCCGATCCAGCGCTGGGCATCGGCGAACACGGCGATGCCGTCACGCTCGGCCTTGACCTCGCTGCGCGCCAGCAACTCGCGGGCATAGTCGCGTTCGGCGCGCTTCTGTTCGACACGGGCGGCGAACAGGTCGATGCGCGCGCTGGATTCGGCATCGCTGAAGGCGCGCTGGGCATTGGCCTTGAGCTCGGCCTCGGCCACCTGCAGGCTGCGCTCGGCAACGTCGGCCTGGGCTCTGATGCTGGTGGCATCGAAGCGCAGCAGGGTTTCACCCTGGCGTACCGGCTGGTTGGGTTCGACCAGGAACTCGGCGATCACCCCGTCCAGCGGCGCGGCTACCACCTGGCCGCCCAGCGGCACTACTTCGGCCGGCGCCAGCACCGACTGGCGCACCGGCAGCAGCAAAAGCAGCATGGCGGCGGCCACCACGGCGGCAATCCGTCGCCGCGGCCAGCGCAGGCGCCACGGCTTGCGCGGCTGCAGGGCCAGCCAGGCATGGGCGTAGCAGTCGCCGAGTTGGCCGAGCAGGGCCTGCTCGGCCTCGTTCCACGGCTGCTCGCGGGCGATCCACAGGCCGCCGAAGGGCTGACCCTGGCGGTCGAGCAGCGGCAGCCAGTACACCGCGGCGGCCGACAGGCTACGCCAGTCGGCGCGAATCTGCTCGTCGAGCGAGTCGGGAGAAACGGCCTGGGCCTGCGTCGAGTGGCCCAGCGCCAGCAACTGCCCGGCGGCGTGCTCGACGAAGGCGACGAAGGGCGCATGCGGCTCCACCACACTGATACCGGTCAGCGCCCGCACCTTGCCGGCGATCAGCAATGCGGCGTGTCGGTAGCCGAACAACGGCTGGGCATCGTTGACCAGGCAGTAGGCCAACTGGTCGAGGGTGGCGGCGCCACGGGCCTGGCGCTCCAGGGCGAGGAGCTGGGCGACGACCCGCTCGGCCAGGCCCGGCACCTGGGCGGTCATGGCGACTCCGTGAAGCGCGCGCTGCCGCTCATGCCAGCCAGCAGGCCGGTAGCGTCGGCGGGCAGGCTGCCGATCAGCAACAGGGTCTGGCTGCCTTCGTCGATGCGCGCGCCGAGGCGCTTGATCGTCGCCCGCAGTGGCTGCCCGGTTTCGTCCGGGACGAACTCGAAGGGCTCGCCCGGCTTGAGCCGGCCGAGCCAGGCCGAAGGCACCAGCAGGTGCACCTCCAGGGTGCGGTTGTCGACGATTTCCAGCAGCGGTGCGCCACTGGCCACGCTTTCGTGCGGCTGCGCCTTGCGCTGCACCACACGGCCGTCGAACGGGGCGCTGACACTGCAGCGTTTCACCTGCACCTGATAGACCTGAGCCTCGGCCATCGCCTGGGCCCGGCGTGCCTCGGCCAGCGCCACTTCGAAGCGCCCTACCGAGTTCAGCGCGGCCAGTTGCTGCTTGTGCCCCAGTTCTTCGCGCGCGGCACGTACTGCGGCCTGGGCGGCATTGAGCTGGGCCTGGTAGGCGCTGCAATCGAAACGCACCAGCACATCGCCCTTGCTGAAGTCCTGGCCGTCGGCGAACGGCATCTCGACGATACGCCCGGGCAATTCGCTGGACAGCATGGCCCGGTCGCGCGCGCGCAGCACGCCGCGGGCGGAACTCTCGCCAACGATGGCGGAGACGTCGAGTAGTGGGTCATGGGTCGGCAACTCTTCCGCCCAGGCCCCGGCGATTCCCCCCGCCAAGCCCAACAGTGCCCACAGCATACTTTTCATATAGGTCTTCCCTGAGTTCCTTTCATTTCCTTCTCGGCAGCCTAAGGGAGCTATCCGCCAGCAGGAACGTGCTTGCAAAGAAGCCATATGATAACAACGGCTTGCCTCGCTGAATGACGTTTCGCGTGAATCCGTGAATCAAGAAATCCACACATGCGACGAAACACAGCCTAACACTTCTTCAGTCGCGCCTGATCTATAGGCGGCCGCCCAGCTCCATAGCCGAAATCTGAAGACGAGGCTTCCTGCTGAGCGAGCATCACCGGGCGGCCAACAGAGCACCGTCGTTTCACCAACCAACGCGGCTCAACCCAACCTATGCGCCCTGCCCCCAATTCATTTCCAGCCCACCGTCGATGACGAAATCCTGGCCGGTGATGTAGTCGGCGTCCGGGCCGACCAGGTAGAGCGCCAACTCGGCGACCTCCTCGGGCTGGCCGGGGCGGTGCCAGGGGATGTGTGGCATTTCCTGTTCGCGCTGCGCGGGGTCGTCCACCCGCTGCATGGTCATCGGGGTACGGATCAGGCCAGGGGCGATGGCGTTGACGTTGATCTTCAGCGGCGCCAGTTCCATCGCCAGGCTGCGGGTCATCAGCAGCAACCCGCCCTTGGCAGCGCCGTAGGCCACGTTGTTCGGGCTGGGGATGGCATCGTGCACCGAGGTGACGTTCAGCAGCGTGCCGCCACCCCCGGCATTTTGGCGTCGGCGCACGAACTCGCGGGCACAGAGGAAGGGGCCGTAGAGATCCGTCTTCAGCACCCGGTCGAAGTCCTCATAGGTCAGCTCGGTGAAGGCCTTGCTCTTGCCGACGCCGGCGTCGTTGACGAGGATGTCGGGCACACCCAGTTGTTCGTCGACGGCGCGAAACAGGGCCTGCACGCTGGCTTCATCGGTGACCTCGAGCCGGCACACCAGGCTGCGCCCGCCGGCCTGGCGCACGCGTTCGGCGGTGATTTGCGCACCATCCTCGTCGGTATGCCAGGTGACCGCCACGTCCGCGCCTTCGCGAGCGAAAGCGGTTGCCATGGCTTGCCCGATGCCCGAATCGGAACCGGTGATGATGGCGATCTTGCCGTTGAGCTTGCCCATACGAACCTCCGCACATGCGCCGGCCGGTGTGGCCGAATCGAGAAAGGTAAAGCGTGGGACCGGTCATCCTGGCCGGGAGCGCCCGCCTTTCGTCGCCTCAGCGCAGCGCCGCATTGCGCCATGGGTGGATGACGCAGCGGCGTAGGTTGGGCTGAGCGCAGTGAAGCCCAACGGGCCAGGCAGCAGACGATGCATCCGTCATGCGTGGGATTTCGGCACCATGGTCCAGGCGC
Organism: Pseudomonas lopnurensis; assembly: GCF_015070855.1. Lineage (GTDB taxonomy): Bacteria > Pseudomonadota > Gammaproteobacteria > Pseudomonadales > Pseudomonadaceae > Stutzerimonas > Stutzerimonas lopnurensis. The sequence goes on along the minus strand of NZ_JADDIX010000012.1, from coordinate 22,169 downwards.
CACTGCGCTTCGCAACCCATTCCCGTTCTTCCTTCGCTCATTTCCAGCCCACTGTCGATGACCGCCGCGCTCAAAGCGCCCGGTCGAAAAAGGTGTCGAGGCCGCAGCGCTGCGCCAGGGTCACGGTATAGGCGCGCACGTCCTCCGGCCACTGGACCGCCTTCACCACGCTCAGGCTGCGCAGCATGGGAAACAGCGTGACGTCGTCCCAGCGCGGCTGCTCGTGGGTCGGCGTCAGGTCGATGATCTGCGGCAGGCGCTGCAGTTGCGCGTCCACCTCGCGGGCCTTGGCCTCGGTATTGGCCACGGCCTCGTCGAAATCGCCGATGGTGTGGGTCTTCTTCTCGCGAAAGTGCCGGTAGGCCGAGGGGCTGGCGAATTCGGCCAGGCCAATGCGCGTCCAGCGGGGATAGCCGAGGTACTGCAAGGTCGGCACGAAGGGTTCGAGCCATTCGTGCACGGCGGGGCTGTCCGGCTCGCGGATCAGCGGCTTGCCGTCCAGCCGGTCGAGGTAGCGGGCGATCGCCATGCTGTCGGCCATGGGCGTGCCGTCGTCGAGCACCAGCACCGGGATCTGGTGCTTGCCGATCAGACGGGTGACGGTCTGTTCGTCATCGGCCGGCAATACTTCCTGGTCGGCTTCGATTCCCTTGAGGTTCAGCAACATGCGTACGCGGGCGCTGAAGGGGCAGTGGTCGTAGTAATAGAGTTTCATGACGTCGGCTCCGGGCTGGCTTCAGGGAAAGTGACCCATGCCGGCGGCATCGGTTTCGACGCGACCGCGCGGCGGGGACCGGTGGAATCCCTGCGCGCATTCGAGCCGTTGCGCTCGAACCTGGCCGAGCGTGGCCGTTCTACTGAAACAGCCATCCGTCACGCCGAGGAGGACACCGCCATGGCCGCGCTATCCGCAACCCCCGACTGCTGCTGGACCGCCAGCGCCCCGCACAGCGACTTTCCGCGCCTCTCCGGCGTCAGCGAATGCGACGTGGTGGTGGTCGGTGCCGGCATCGTCGGGCTGAGCGCCGCCCTGACCCTGTGCGAGGCCGGCAAGTCCGTCGTGGTGCTGGAGGCGCGCGAGGTCGGCCGTCAGGTGACCGGCCGCTCGACGGCGAAGATCACCACCCAGCACGCGCTGATCTACCGGCACCTGATCGACACCTTCGGCCAGGAGCTGGCGCAGTGCTATGCCGACGTCAATCGCGAGGCGGTGGCGAAGATCCGCCGCTGGATCGAGGCGCACGGAATCGACTGCGACTACCAGCCGCAGTCGGCCTACGCCTACGCCTGCTCGCCGGATGGACGCCAAGCCATCGAGCGCGAGGCCGAGGCGGCCCGCTGCCTGGGATTCGCCACCCGCGTGCTCGAGCGCGCGCCGCTGCCCTTCGAGACCGCCGGCGCACTGGAATTTCCCGACCAGGCGCAGTTCAACCCGGCCAGCTACCTGCTGGGCCTGGCCGCCGCGGTGCAGGCCAAGGGCGGGCGCATCCACCAGCAGACGCGCGCGCAGAGCTTCGAGCGCCATGAACGCTGGCAGGTGGGTTTCGACGGCGGCACGGTCAGCGCCGAGCAGGTGATCCTCGCCACCCACATGCCGGTGCAGACGCCGGTCGATTACGTCAGCCCGACGCAGCCGCGCTGCCACGTGGCGATGGCCTTCCGGCCGCAGGAAGGCGCGCGGGTCGAGGGCATGTTCATCGCGGTGGACGAGCCGACCCATTCGATCCGCATGGGCCGCGACGCCGAAGGCCCGTTGCTGGTGGTGCTCGGCCCGCGCTTCAATACCGGCCAGGACGGCGACGTCGCACGGCGTTTCGTCGAACTGCAGGACTGGGCGCGCGCCAACCTGCCGGTCGCCGAGCCGGTCTGGCGCTGGTGCAACGAGGACTACGACACCCCGGACCGCATGGCCTATGTCGGCGAGCCGGACCCCGAGCAGGCGCCCGGCTACTTCGTCGCCACCGGCTTCAATGCCTGGGGCATCAGCAACGGCACCGCCGCAGGCTTGGGCATCGCCCGCCAGATCGTCACCGGCCGCCGGCCCTGGCGCGCGCTCTACGATCCCAGGCGGCCGATGCCGGACGACTTCAACCAGAGCGGCGACAGCCAGTCCGAGCTGGACGACCCGCAGGCGCTCGGCGTCGGCGAAGGCGGCGTGATCAGCCGCGGCGACGAGAAGATCGCCGTCTGGCGCGACGATGGCGGCGTCCTGCGCGGCGTCGCCGCGGCCTGCACGCACATGGGCTGCACGGTCACCTGGAACAACGCCGACCGCACCTGGGACTGCCCCTGCCACGGCTCGATCTTCCAGGCCGACGGCGAGGTGATCCACGGCCCGGCACGCCAGCCACTGGCCAGGAAATCCCTGTGATCGACGCCTGCGATGGCCGATCAGGGGCGCGAGCGGCCTGGTCTGCCTGCCCGCGGCGAGAGGCCCGGGGCCCGCCGCACGCTGACCCCAGGCCTCAAGGCAAGGCATCCCGGCATCTGGCCAGGGAACGTGCCTTTCGATCATGCGTCTACACGGCACATTTGTTCCCGCATCGGTAACGCAGTGCCGGATGCGCACCGCCCCAGACAGGAGCCCACCATGCACGCCGACGACCACTGCGATTCACGACGCAAAGTCATTCAGGGCGCCGCCGCCACGCTCGCCGCCGGTATGGCGCTCCCGGTCTTCGCGCAATCGGGCGGCGCGGGTAGCGAGACACGCCCGACACCGGCCCCGTTACGCGACCCGAAGGCCATCCACCCGAAACCGCCGTTCGAAAAGCAGTCGCAGCCCTGGCCGGGGCTTGCCCGGCAGATGGAACCGCGGCCCGACCATGGCGAGACCAGCTATCAGGGTTCCAACCGCCTCGCCGGCCGCAGGCCCTGATCACCGGCGGCGACTCGGGGATCGGGCGCGCCGCGGCGATCGCTTTCGCACGCGAAGGCGCCGATGTCGCCATCGGCTACCTGCCGGACGAAGAGCCGGACGCCCAGGCAGTCGTCGAGCTGATCCGCGGCGCCGGCCGCAAGGCGCTCGCCCTGCCCGGAGACATACGTGACGAAGCCTTCTGCCAAGCACTGGTGGAGCGGGCCATCGAGGGTCTGGGCGGGCTCGATATCCTGGTCAACAATGCGGCGCGGCAGAACAGCGCACAGTCGATCCTGGACATCACCACCGAGGCGTTCGACTGGACGCTCAAGACCAATCTCTACGCGATGTTCTGGATCACCAAGGCCGCCGTGCCGCACATGCCAGCAGGCTCTTCCATCATCAACACGTCGTCGGTCACCACCTATGATCCACCGGCCAATCTGCTGGACTATTCGCTGACCAAAGCCGGCATCGCCAACTTCAGCAAGGGCTTGGCCAAGCAACTGATCGAGCGGGGCATTCGGGTCAATGCCGTGGCACCGGGCCCGTTCTGGACGCCGCTGCAGGTCAGCGGTGGGCAGAGCATGGAAAACCTGACAACCTTTGGCGGCGACACACCGCTCGGTCGACCCGGCCAACCGGTGGAGATCGCGCCACTCTACGTGCTGCTGGCCTCGACCGAAGCCAGCTACGTAACCGGACAGGTATTCGGCGCTTCCGGCGGCAATGGCCAGCCGTGAGCCCGCGGCCGGCTGCTCGGCAAGCCGTCCATCGTCATCGGTGTCCTTGGCGAGCGCCAAGGCTCGCCGAGGGCAGAGGTGCGTTGATCAAACGCCTTGTGATATCCCCGAGACCGCCTTGCCGGCGGTCTGGTCGTTGGCCGCGACGGCCACGTCCGCCAGCGCGATGATGCCCACCAGGCGCTTGTCGCGGTTGACCACCGGCAGGCGGTGCAACTGGATATCGGCCATGTTGCTGGCGATTTCCCCGATATCCTGATCATCGAAGCAGTATTTGACGTCATCGGTCATGACGTCGCGAACCGGGGTATCGGGCCCCTTGCCGGTGCAGACGGCACGCGTGACGATATCGCGATCGGTGACCATGCCGACCAGCCGCTCGCCATCGCTCACTGGCAGCGAGCCGACATCGCTATCGGTCATCGTCCTCGCGGCGTCCTGAATCGTGGTTTCCGGGCGCACCATTTTTACCTCGCGGGTCATGCATTCAGCGACTTTCATATGCATCTCCAAGCGCCGACAGGCGCCGTTCAGTGAATGTCAGTGCTACGCCGCCTGCTCGGGCCAGGGCGCGCGCAGCTCGACCGGAAAATGCCGGCCAGCTTCTTCACTTCCCGGGAGTCGATACGGCGCACCAGTGGCTCGAAGGTCGCCTCGGCGATCCGTCCCAGTCGCCAGCGGGGTTGCTCACCGCGCCAGGATCCTGTTCATGAAAGGCTGCACCTGTGCGCGCCTTGCTCACTGCCCGGCGGGATGGAAAGCCGTCGTAGAAGATCGCCGGGGTGAGCAAGGTAGTTGCGTGACCAGATGCGCGGCGTTTTCTGCGCCGATGCATAGGCCTGTTCCGGGCTGCTCACTGCAAGGCCGTCGTCCATTTCGTTGAGCCACATCTATGCCGCTGGACCCACCCTGTCCGTCACCTCGATGGCCAACGTCATGGGCATCACCTCGACTCTTTTCTGTGAAGAACACGCCAATGGACCCGATGTCACCGGCCACGTTCGAGCGAGCCGGCGCCAATGCCGATGAGTGTCCCACCTCCGGTCTGATCCCTGCCCTTAGCACGCGCAACAGACGCTTCGAGCAGCCGGCAACCCGCCGCAACGGCGACGTGCTTCACAGCCGCTCAGAGCTGGTCGAGCAGCACCGTCGCCTTGGTGAAGGTCTCGATATTGTCGATCAGCCGATCCAGGCATCGCGCCGCCTCGGCCGGATCGCCCGCGGCGATCGCGCCGGCGACGCTCGCGTGCAGACGGGCCATTTCCGGCAGGTCGGCGGCCTGTTTGTAATGCAGATACCAGAAGCGTCGAGACAGGCCGTTGAGCGAACGCAGCGCGCTTTCGGCGAATTCGTTCCTCGCCGCGACCAGGCACAGTTCATTGAATTCGCGGTCGGAGCGCATGAAGGCGACGTCGTCGCCATCGATGGCCGCCGCGTTGAACGCCTCGGCCAGCCGCACGAAGGACGCGCGTTGCTGTTCGCTCGCCCGTTTGGCGGCACTGCGGCAGACCAGCCGCTCGATTTCCCGGCGGGTTTCCAGCAGCCTCAGCTGTTTACCGATATCGATGTTCGGGATCAGCAGGCCCCGTTGCGGCATGACCAGGATCAGGTGTTCGCGCGCCAGGCGCTGCACGGCCTCGCGCAGCGGCGTCCGGCCGATGCCGGTCATCTCGCTCAGCGCCTGTTCGGAAATGAGCGTGCCGGGCGGAATCCGCAGCGTGACGATCGCTTCCTCGAGTTGCTGGTAGGCAATGTCCGTGAGCTTCGCCTTGGTTTTCCCCGTCAGGTTGAAAAGGGGGGATTCGAGGGTGCTGCTTTCCATTTCGACGTCCTTTGAAATCTGCCTGCAGCATAGCAAAAGCGGAAAGTGTTCGACTACACTCATATATCAGCTGTACATCGAGAGGAAAAACAATGACTAACGCATCGATGAAAACGGGCCGAACCACCGTACTGGCCGTCCATGGCATCCAGGGCACGTCTGCCGCCTGGATGCCGGTCGCCAAGGCCTGCGCAACCCAAGCCGACTTCATTCTTCCCGACCTGCGCGGTCGCGGTGACGCCAAACGCGGGCAGTGTCCCCAGGACTACAGGCTGGAGGCCTTCAGTCGCGATCTGTCGGAAGCCGCCAAGCGACACCTCGATGGCAAGCCCTTTGTCCTGGCGGGCTGGAGCATGGGGGTATCCGTGGCGCTCGAATACCTGCGTCGGACCGACGGTCCGCAGCCATGTGGATTGATTCTACTTTCCGGAACCCCCCGCCCCGGGCTGGCGTCCTGGTTCACGCAACAGGGCGATCGCTTGCTGGAAGAAATCGCCGTGCGTGAGAAGCGCCTGGGCCTGGCCACGGCCGCCGACCACCAGGCGGTCGCCTGGACCTGGGAAGCGATACAGGAAACCGACCACTGCGCCGATCTCCGGCATATCGAATTACCGACATCGATCATCCACGGCAGTGCCGACCGGGACACGCCTCTGGAGCATGCCCGCTGGTTGTCCGAAGGCCTCCCGAATGCCGAGCTGCACGTCATCGAAGGCGCCGGGCACGGCCTGCTGACGGCAAATACCGCCGCCGTGGCGCAGCACATCCAGGCGTTCATCGCCCGGCTTCACATCCCTCAGGAGCGAACATGAGAACCGAAGACCTGATTCATTTTTGCGCGCCCGGACGCTTGATCATCGGCAACGGCACCCGCCACCAGCTACCCCAGCTGCTGGCCAGGCTGGGCTATCGCTCCGGCGTTCTGGTCACCGACGCCTTCTTCGTCGAGAAAACGCCCTGGGTGCATGAATACACCGAGGCTGCCGGACGGCTGGGCATCGCCACGCTGGTCTATCCCGGCGGGTTGCCCGACCCCACCACGCAGCTGTGCGACGAAGCCACCGCCATCCTGCGCCAGCAACTGGGCGGCGAACAGCCCGATCATGTGATCGCCCTGGGTGGCGGCAGCAACATCGACCTGGCCAAGGCCCTGAGCCTGACCCTGCCGCAGGGACAGCCGATCGGCGCCTTCACCGGCGACATCGGCGGTTGCAGGCCACTGCCGCTGATCGCCCTGCCGACGACCTCCGGCACGGGCTCGGAAGCGACACCGGGTGCGATTCTGCTCGACCCGGCAAACGCGACCAAGATAGCGGTGATGGACAACGCGCTGCGCCCGCAGATCGCCTTGATCGATCCGGAGTTCACCTACACCTGCCCGCCGAAAGTGACGGCAGATGCCGGCATCGATGCCTTCACTCACGCGATCGAATCCTTCCTGACACTGGATTGCGCGCGGTTCGACCGTGGCGGCAGTCCTGACCCGGGCTATAGCGGCCGCTCGGCATTGACCATGCTTTTCGCCAAGGAGTCGATGCGCCTGTGCTTCGCCTGGATGGAGCGCGCCTACCAGCACGGCGGCGATACCGAGGCCCGTGTCGGCATGGCCTATGCCAGCATCTATGCGGCGCTGTCCTATGGCACCGCGGGGCTCAACGCAGGGCACGGCATCGCCTACGCGGTCGCGGGCCAGACGCACAAGAGCCACGGCAGCACCAATGCGGTGATGCTCCCCTACGTGCTCGATGCGCTATGTGGCACCCGCCAGAGCGAACTGGCCGAAGTCGCCGGCCTGATGGGCCTGGCGACCAGCTGTCCGGACGAATCCGCACGCAGAGTGCCCGTCGCGGTTCGCGCCATGATCGGGCGCCTGGATATTCCAACCGATCTGAGGGCTTTCGGCGTCGAAGAACGAATGCTGGACGCTCTGGTCACCGATGCCCTCGCGGTAACGCGACTGGCCGAGGCGTTTCCGGTGGCCGATGCCGCCCTCGCCTATCGCCAGATCGTGCTGAACGCCTGGGAAGGACGTCTTAGCGGCCAAGCCTGACCGCGATCCAATCCGGCCTGACAAAGGCGCTGCCTGGAGCAGCGCCTTTTTTTCATACCCTCGACACGACCCCGTAGGATGAAAAACCGCAAGGCGTTTTCCACACAAACCACGTGCAAGCCGATCGCGAGCAAGCTCGCTCCACACAAGAGCATGTAGCGGCACGCGCCCATATCAGGAGCCGGCTTGCCGGCGAACGCACTCGGCGGACGCAACACCCGCGTAGGGTGGAAAACCGCGAAGCGTTTTCCACACAGACCGCGTGCAAACCGATCGCGAGCAAGCTCGCGCCTACACAAGAGCATGCAGCGGCACGCGCTCATGTAGGGAGCCGGCTTGCCGGCGAACGCATTCGGCGGACGCAACACCCGCGTAGGGTGCGCTTCGCGCACCGCGTGCACCGAGGCCCTGGTGCGCGAAGCAAAAGCGAAAACGCCCCGCCGAATCGACTTCGACGGGGCGTTTTCAATAGCCTTTGCCAGTTGCCGTCAGTTGGAGACATCCTCCAGCGAGCGCCCTTTCGTCTCGATACCCAGGAAAATGATCAACAGCGCGGCGATGGCAAACGAGATCGCGCCCATCGAGAAAACACCTCCCTGGCCGGTGATCGGCAGCAGCACCCCGACAATGTAAGGGCCAAGTAGCGCGCCGAAACGGCCGATCGAGGAAGCGAAGCCGGTACCGGTCGCACGGAGACGAGTCGGATAGAGCTCAGGGGTATAGGCGTAAAGCACCGACCACATACCGAACAGGAAGAACTGCATGCACAGGCCAGCGCTGATCAGCAGTGCGAGCGGTGCGCTGGTTGCAGCGGCCTGGCCGTAGAGGAAAGCCGAGGCGGCGCTGCACAGAAGCATCAGCACACAGGTTGGCTTCCGCCCCCATGCCTCGACCAGCCAAGCCGCGAAGATGAATCCCGGTATACCCGCCAGAGAAATGTAGACCGTGTAGAGCGCCGACTGGGTGGCTTCATATCCGGCATCCTGCAACAGCGCGCCCAGCCAAGCCGTCAGGCCGTAATAACCTAGCAGCGCGAAGAACCAGAGCCCCCACAACATGAGGGTGCGCTGGGCATACTCACCCTGCCAGATATCCCGAAAGCGCGCCTTGTTGACCAGAGCACTTGCCGCGTTTTCCATGTTCCGCGTAACCACAGGCAGCGCATTCATCTGGGCAGAGCGCATCACCGATGTCTCGAAGCGATCCATGATCTTGTCGGCCTCATCGTTACGCCCCACCTCAGCCAACCAGCGCGGCGACTCGGGCACGTATCGACGCACGACGAAGACGAACACGGCCGGAACGGCCAGGGCGATGAAAATGCCGCGCCAGCCGATGATCGGCATGAAGATATAGGCGATCACGCCGGCACAGATGAAGCCCAGCGGCCAGAACCCTTCGAGAATGGCGATGTAACGGCCACGGCTCTTGGCCGGGACGATCTCCGAAACCAGCGACAGCCCGATGGGAAATTCCATGCCCATGCCGAAGCCGAGCAGGATACGAAACATGATCAGTTGCTCGACATTGTCGGCGAGGCCGCAGAGCAGACTGCCTACGCCCCAGAAAACCATGCTCAGCTGAAACACCGGCTTGCGGCCGAATTTATCGGCGAGGATACCGGCGATCGCCGCACCGAGAAACATCCCGACGAAACTGGAACTGGCCAGAAGGCCCGCTTGCGCCGAGGTGAGGCCGAATTCGGCTTTTATCGAACCCAGCATGAACGTCATCATGCCCAGGTCCAGCGAATCGAAAAACCATGCGGTCGCGATGATCGCAAAGAGCTTTCGTTGATAGCCCGACATGGGTAACCGCTCGAAACGGGCCGCGATATAGGCAATCGTGGTCATAGACCTTCTCCATCTATTGTTGTTGTCTTCAGGAAGCTTGCACGCCACTGATATATTAGCTGCATCCGAAAAATGTGCTAGCGTAAGCTAGGAGTCAAGCTAATATATTAGTCGTGTACAACAACAAAAATCGGAGAACACCACCATGATGACCGAACGCCAGCGGAAATTCCGTGAAGAGTACAAAGCCGATATCAGCCCTCACTACAACGGCCTGCTGCATGTCGCGGTGATGTATGCAGTGGGCCTTGCGGCGGCCTGGTACTGCCTTTCGCAGATACAGGGCGCCCGCTGGGAATGGCTGTTGATCGTTCCGGTGTTCATCGCCGGCAATTTCGTCGAATGGTTCATGCACCGCTACGTGATGCACAAGCGCATCGACGTCTTCGCGCTGCGTGCCATCTACGAACGCCATACGCGCCAGCACCACCAGTATTTCACCGACGTCGAACCGACCATCGACTCCACCCGGGAATTCCGTATCGTCTTCTTCCCTTGGCGAGTGCTGGCGACCCTGGGCGTAGCGGGCACCACGCTCGGCTACCTGACCTCCCTGATGTTCAACGCCAACGCGGGCTACATCGTGTTCCTGACGATGGTCGCGCAATACCTCATCTACGAAACCTTCCATTACTGCTGCCATGTGCGGGAAAACTGGTTCGTGCGCAACGTGCCGTTCATCAACACCATTCGCCGCCACCATACGGCCCATCACAATTGGGGAATCATGATGAAATACAACATGAACCTCACCTTCCCCATCGCCGACTGGTTCATGGGTACCACGGACCTGCGCCGCGGGCTGCTCGGCCATCTGTTCAACGGCTACAGTGATAAGCACGTCAAGGAAGAGCTCAAGCCGGTCATCGCGAAATTCAGGAAGGGCGAAAAGCACATCACGCTCGATGGCCCGGAACTGAGCGACGAGGAACTGGGCGCCATGTCCGCCCGTTGAGGAACGTGCCAGGGGACGGGCGGCGACACTGCCCGCCCCCTGTCGCCATTGATTCGTATATAACTCCCCTGTAGGAGCGGGCCATGCCCGCGAACGAGGCCATACACGAGCGTGGCGGTCATTCGCGGGCATGAACTCGGCGTTCCCATCCGCACCTATGGAAGGCGCGGCCACGGGCCAGGCTCACGATCGCCGGCGCAGCCGGTCACGCAGCCGCGTGAACCGGATCGATGCTCGGACGACGTGTGCAAACAGAACAATTACAACCAGCAGGAGCAACCGGCATGAGCAAGCCGTTACGCCTGGACCGCCTTCGCCGGTTCGTCACCGAATTCGCCGCCCTGCTGGAGCGCCAGCGCGACGAACAGGCAATTCTCGGCGCGGGTCAGGGATTGCTGCGGCAACTGGTCGAACACGACGACTGGCTACCCGAGCAGTTCGCGCTGCCGCATCCCGAGCATTACCTGCAATACCTGCTGCATGCCGACTCGCTGCAGCGCTTCTCCGTGGTCAGCTTCGTCTGGGGGCCCGGACAACGTACACCGGTGCACGATCACCGGGTCTGGGGCATGATCGGCATGCTGCGTGGCGCCGAGCTTGGCCAACGCTTCGAACGCCAGGCCGATGGCACGCTGAAACCCGAAGGCGAACCGCTGCGACTCGAGCATGGCGACATCGAATGCGTGTCGCCGACCATCGGCGATATCCATCAGGTCAGCAACGCCTTCGACGATCGTGTCTCGATCAGCATCCATGTCTATGGTGGCAACATCGGCGCGGTGAAGCGTGCCGTTTATGGAATGGACGGCAGTGAGAAATCATTCATTTCCGGCTATAGCAACGCCTGCTTGCCGAATATCTGGAGCATGGCCCCATAATGGAGATGCGCTGGCTTTCCGGTTTACCCTGAACACCGGGCGCAGAAACACGAAGCCCCTGATTTCTGCTTTGAAATCAGGGGCTTCGGTTTTCATGTAGTGGCGGAGAGATAGGGATTTGAACCCTAGGTACCCGCGAGGGTACAACGGATTTCGAATCCGTCCCGTTCGGCCACTCCGGCATCTCTCCAGCGGCGCGCATCATAGCAGCTCGGCGTGGTTTGGCGAACCCCCAACTGCGCACATTTTTACAGCTTTTCAGCACGTTGCAGTCGGCCACGACATGGCCGGCGCTTGCTCAGTCGGTCAGCCGGGTCAGCGCTTCGCGATACTTGTCGGCGGTCTTCTGTGCCACGTCCGCGGGCACCGCGGGCGCGGGTGGCTGCTTGTTCCAGCCGGTGGACTCCAGCCAGTCGCGGACGAACTGCTTGTCGAAGCTCGGCGGGTTCTTGCCTTCCTCGTAGCTGTCGGCCGGCCAGAAACGGCTCGAATCGGGCGTCAGCACTTCGTCCATCAGCGTCAGGGTGCCGTCTTCGTCGAGGCCGAATTCGAACTTGGTGTCGGCGATGATGATGCCGCGGGTGGCGGCGTATTCGACCGCCGCGCTGTACAGCGCGATGGAAACGTCGCGCACCTTGGCCGCCAGTGCCTTGCCGACGAGGGCTTCGCACTGCTCGAAGGAGATGTTCTCGTCGTGATCGCCGACGGCCGCCTTGGTCGACGGGGTGAAGATCGGTTGCGGCAGCTTGGCCGCCTCCTTCAGCCCGGCCGGCAGCTGGATGCCGCAAACGGTCCCGCTCTTCTGGTATTCCTTCCAGCCCGAGCCGGCGATGTAACCGCGCACGATGGCTTCCACGGCGACCGGCTCGAGGCGCTTGGCCACGACCGCGCGCCCCTCGACCAGCGGCAGCTCGGCAGCCGGCACCACGTCCTCGACCTTGTCGCCGGTGAAGTGGTTGGGCACCAGGTCCTTGAGCTTGTCGAACCAGAAGTTGGAGATGGCGGTGAGGATCTTGCCCTTCTCCGGAATCGGCTCTGCGAGGATCACATCGAATGCCGAAAGGCGATCGGTGGCGACCATGAGCATGCGTTTCTCGTCGATCTCGTAGAGATCGCGAACCTTGCCCGAGTAGATTTTCTTCAGGCTGAGGGCAGTGGAAGTGGTCATAGGGCAATTTCCGCGGTTAGCAGGTCATCAGAAACGAAACAGGCGAAACCCGGGGTTTCGCCTATTGGATCGGAGCAGGGGCTGCGGCTTGCGCTCAGCCCAGGTTGTCCTTGATCAGGTTGAGCACGCGGCGAGCGACATCGGCGGGCGCAACGGTGTCGATGCTCTTGTCCAGCGTCACCTGGATGCTGCTGGCGGCACGTGTGAGCCTGACCTGATAGCGCTCGGCACGCGCCTCGATCTCGTCCTTGTCCGGCGCGCCGCCGAACAGCCGGGAGAAGAAGCCGGGCTTGTCGTCCACATTCTCGGCCCCTTCGGCCAGGTTGACGTAGTACACCCCCAGGCTGCGATCCAGATCGTCGACCCGCACGTCACTGGCCTGCAGGGCGCGGCCGATGCTGGACCAGGCGCGATCGAAGTCGCTGTCCAGTTGCAGCACCGGGTTGCCGCTGCCGTCTTCGATCAGACTGACCCGGCTCGGCGCATCGAAATCGCGCTCGGCCAGCAGCGATACGGAACCACCCTCCTGGGCACTGCGGTTCAGGCTGGCCTGCAGCTCGTCGAGCAGCACGCGATCGAGTTCCTTGTTGCTGGAGGTTTCCGGCCAGGCCACATCGGCGGTACTGCCGGCGGGACGTTTGGCGCTGACCAGGAAGATTTCGCTGGTGTTGCGCTGCACGCCCGGCTCGACGCGCACCCGCACGCGGGTTTCGCCATCCTGGATCCCCAGGTTGCGCACCAGGGCCTGGTCGAGCTGGTCGCTACGTTGCCAGGCGGTGCTGAATTCGCCGGTCTGTGGGCGTTCCTCGGCGATGCTGAAGCCGTTGTCGGTGAAGAACTGCCGCGCCGCGCTCCATACCTGCGAAGGCGCATGCTGCGCGACCAGCCAGCGGGAATCGCCGGAGGACTGGATACTGAAGTCGCTGACTTCGGCCGCGACCTGCAAACGCTGGGGGCGCGGCACTTCGTACTTGCCGCTGACGCTGTTGTCGGCGACCTGCTGCGGAATCGGCAGCAGCGGGTCGAGCGGGCGGGTCTCGCCATCGACTGCCACCTGCATCGGCGCGACCTGACGCGCCGAAAGATAGTCGCTACCGCGGTCGCGGAAGTATCCGTCTTCGCCCCACAGCCAGCCGCAGCCGCTGGTGGCAGAGATGATCAGGGCTAGGGTCGAGAGTCCGGCCAGTCGCTTCATGCGTATTCCTTCGTTGTTAAGCCAGCACACCGGTTTGGCGCATTGCCTGGCGTAGCGGTTCCTGGAAGCTCTGGCTCAACCAGGTCAATGGCAGGCGGATGCCATTACCCATCAGGCCCATCTCGTGCAGCGCCCACTTGACCGGGATCGGGTTGGCTTCGAGGAACAGGGCACGGTGCAGGGGCATCAGGCGCTCGTTGATGGCGCGCGCCGTTTCGGCGTCGCCGGCCATCGCCGCGGTGCACAGATCGCTCATCGCGCGCGGGGCGACGTTGGCGGTCACCGAGATGTTGCCCTTTCCGCCCATCAGCATCAGCTCGACGGCTGTCGGATCGTCACCGGAATAGACGAGGAAATCGCTGCTGACACGATCCAACACCTCCTGGCCGCGCTTGAGGTCGCCAGTGGCTTCCTTGATGCCGATGATGTTGCCGATCTTCGACAGGCGCTCGACGGTTTCCGGCAGCATGTCGCATACGGTGCGCCCGGGTACGTTGTAGAGAATCTGCGGAATCGCCACGGCTTCGGCGATGTGCTTGAAGTGCAGGTAAAGGCCTTCCTGGGTCGGCTTGTTGTAGTAGGGCGTCACCAGCAGGCAGGCATCGGCACCGGCGGACTTGGCATTCTCGGTCAACTCCACGGCTTCGCTGGTGGAGTTGGCACCGGTACCGGCGATCACCGGGATGCGCCCATTGACCTGATCGACGACCCGACGGATCACCTCGATGTGCTCGGCGACGCTCAGCGTGGCCGACTCGCCCGTGGTGCCGACAGCAACGATTGCATGGGTGCCTTCCTGCAAATGGAAATCCACCAGCTTGCTCAGGCTGTCCCAGTCCAGACCGCCCTGCGCATCCATGGGCGTGACCAGCGCCACCATACTGCCCGCAATCATGCAACCACTCCTGCCGGATAAATAAAAAAAGAGGCGTAATGGTACAAGGCTCCCAGGCGCTTTGCGAGTGGCCTGCAAGCTCGGCGTACAATGCAGGTCGCCATCCTCGGACGAACGACCGATCAGTGCCGTCCATTTGGCGGTACGCATTCCCTCGGGCCGTGCTTTTCGCTACCCTTAGCCGTTTTCGGCCTGGCTGGCCGACCGATTCATCACCGCCAGGAATGCTGCATGTCCACCCCTCCCGTACCCCGCGAACAATTTCTCGTCATCAGCGCCCTCGGCGCCAATCCCATGGAGCTGACCAATGTGCTCTGCCGGGCCGCCAACGAGAATCGCTGCGCCGTGGTCAGCACCCGGCTGACGCGCCATGGCGAATGCAGTGCGCTGGTCCTGGAAGTCGCCGGCAGCTGGGATGCGCTGGCCCGCATGGAAACCGCGCTGCCCGGGCTGGCCAAGAAGCACGCCTTCACCGCCAACGTGGTGCGCAGCGAAGCGCTGGAAAGCCGGCCGCAGGCGCTGCCCTATGTGGCCTATGTCAGCGCGGCCTACCGCCCGGACATTCTCAACGAGCTGTGCCAGTTCTTCATCGATCACCGCATCGAGCTGGAAAGCCTGACCTGCGATACCTACCAGGCCCCTCAGACCGGCGGCACCATGCTCAACGCCACCCTGACGGTCACCCTCCCTGCCGGCACCCAGATCAGCTGGCTGCGCGACCAGTTCCTCGATTTCGCCGATGCGCTGAATCTCGACGCATTGATCGAGCCTTGGCGCCCGCAGAACCCGTAAGAACTACAAGGAGAAGGAGTCCATATGGCCGTCGAACTCGACCAACCCGTCCCGCCCTTCCAGGCCCAGGCCACCAGCGGCCAGCAGGTCAGCCTCGAGTCGCTGGCCGGCAAGCAGGTGGTGCTGTACTTCTACCCGAAGGACAACACGCCGGGCTGCACCACCGAAGGCCAGGGCTTTCGCGATCAGCACGCAGCCTTCCTCGCAGCCAACACCCTGGTGTTCGGGGTATCGCGCGACAGCCTCAAGACCCACGAGAACTTCCGCGCCAAACAGGGCTTTCCATTCGACCTGATCAGCGACAAGGACGAGCAGCTCTGCCAGTTGTTCGACGTGATCAAGCTGAAGAAGCTCTACGGCAAGGAATACCTGGGCGTGGACCGCAGCACCTTTCTCATCGACCGCAACGGCGTGCTGCGCCAGCAGTGGCGGGGCGTCAAGGTTCCCGGCCATGTCGAAGCGGTATTGCAGGCCGCGCAGGCGTTGAACCAGGGCTGAAACAGAATGGACCGGCAAGCGGCCGTAATGCTGCTCAGATAAGCACAGAGACTACTTTGCAGGAGCGCGCCATACGCGCGAATCGCGGGCGTGGCCCGCTCCTACATGTGATCCGGCATCCAGCTCGAGCCGTTAAGTGAACGGCATTACGGCAAGCGGCCGGCCCTTCTCGCCCGCTCACCCGGCCGCGGGCGGCTTGCGCGGCCAGGCATAGAGCACGGCCTTGAACAGCGTCGCCAGCGGAATCGCGAAGAATACGCCCCAGAACCCCCAGAGCCCGCCGAACAGCAGCACCGCACAGATGATCGCCACCGGATGCAGGTTCACCGCCTCGGAGAACAGCAGCGGCACCAGCACGTTGCCATCGAGCGCCTGGATGATCGCATAGGCGACCATCAGATAAATGAACTGGTCGCCAAGCCCCCACTGGAAAAGACCGATCAGCGCGATGGGAATGGTCACCACGGTGGCACCGATGTAAGGCACCACCACCGACACACCGACCAGCATGGCCATCAGCGCGGCGTAGTTCAGCCCCAGCCACGCGAATACCACGTAGGACACCACCGCGCAGATCAGGATCTCGATCGCCTTGCCACGAATGTAGTTGGCGATCTGCAGGTTCATTTCTTGGGAGACCTGAGTGATCAGGCCGCGCTCGCGCGGCAGATAGCCCTTGATCCAGTCACCGATCTGCTGGCGGTCCTTGAGGAAGAAGAACACCAGGATCGGCACCAGCACCAGGTAGATCATCAGCCCGAGCAGCAACGGCAGACTCGACAGCGACGAGGTCAGCACGAGCTGCCCATAGCGGCCGATCTCCCCGCGGATGAAGTCGATACCGCGCAGCACCTGATCCTCGGTCACCAGCTGCGGGTAGCGCTCCGGCAACAGCAGCAACAGCGACTGCCACTCCACCAGCATCCGCGGCAGCTCGTTGAACAGCGTCAGCACCTGCTGCCAGAGCAGCGGCACGATGAACAGGGTGCACACCACCAGCACCCCGATGAACATCAGGAAGACCAGCCAGACCGCCAGCAAATGCGGCATCCGCAGACGCTCGAGCAGCCCCACCAGCCCCTGCATGAGAAACGCCAGCACCAGACCGGCGAGAACCGGGGCCAGCATGTTGCCGAGCGTGAGCACGGCGGCGAACGCCAGGAACAACAGGACCGCAAGTACGACCGCCTCCTCATCGGAGAAGTAGCGATGCATCCAACCGCGCAAGACCTTGAGCATGAAACCCCTCGAAACGAATCAGGCTTTGCGTAGCCAGTAACGATAAATGCCGTTCTCGACCTCTTCATGCAGCAGCGCATGCCCGGCCAACGTGGCGAAACTGCGAAAATCGCGCTGCGACCCCGGATCACTGGCCGTGACCTTGAGGACCGCGCCGCTGGCCAGGCGATTGAGCTCCAATTTGGCCTTGAGCAAGGGCATCGGGCAATCGAGCCCGACAGCGTCCAGCTCGGCATCGCACTCGAGGGTGCCGGGTCGCGCGTCAGTCATGGTCATCTCCGCAGAAAGTCACGCAGGATACCTAGCACAGCGGGCCTCTGGCCAGCCGGACAAGGTCAAGGCTACAGTAGCGGTCTCACTTACAAGAGCCTGTCTGGATGAAATTCCTGCGCCCTACCCTGCTGATGCTCGCCTGCCTGAGCGCGCAACCGGTACTGTCCAACGACCTGCCGTCGCTGGGCGATTCGAGTTCCGGCATCGTTTCACCGGAACAGGAGCATCAACTCGGGCGGGCCTGGCTGAGCCTGCTACGCGGGCAGGTGCAACAGCTTTCCGACCCACTGCTCAAGGACTACGTCGAAAGCAGCGTGTATCGCCTCGCCGAAACCAGCCAACTGCAGGACCGCCGCCTCGAGTTCGTGCTGCTGGACAGTGCGCAACTGAACGCCTTCGCCGCGCCGGGTGGAATCATTGGGGTCAACGGCGGCCTGTTCATCCACGCTCAGACCGAAGCCGAATACGCCTCGGTACTGGCCCACGAACTGGCGCACCTCTCGCAGCGCCACTTCGCCCGCGGGCTGGAAGCCCAGCAGCGCATGCAGATCCCGATGATGGCGGCCATGCTCGCCGGTGTCGTCGCCGCGGCAGCCGGGGCCGGCGATGCCGGCATTGCCGCGATCGTCTCGAGCCAGGCCGCCGCCATTCAGGCTCAGCGGCGCTTCTCGCGCCAGAACGAACAGGAAGCCGATCGCATCGGCATCGTCAACTTGGAAAAAGCCGGCTACGACCCGCGCGCGATGCCCGCCATGTTCGGGCGCCTGTTGCGCCAGTACCGCTACGACCAGAAGCCGCCGGAATTCCTCCTCACCCACCCGGTAAGCGAGTCGCGCATCGCCGACACCACCAACCGCGCCGAACAGTATCCCGCGGGCGGCGCCCAGGACAGCCTGCGCTACCAGCTGATACGGGCGCGCACGCAATTGAAATTCGAAAGCACGCCCGGCGTCAGCGCCAAGCGCTTTCGCGCCATGCTCAGCGAGAACCCCGAACTCGATGCGGCCCGCTACGGCCTCGCGCTGGCCCAGATCAAGAGCGGCCAGCTCGAGGAAGCGCGCAGCAGCCTGGAGCCGTTGCTCGCCAAAGAGCCGGACGACCTGATCTACAACCTCGCCCAGATCGAACTGGAGATCACCTCGAACCGCCTGCAGCAGGCAGAAACCCGCCTGCAGCGGCTGCTGCAGCTGTATCCGGGCAATTACCCGGCCCGGCAGATGCACATCGACCTGCTGATGAAGCAGGGCCAGACGCAACAGGCGGAGCGCGAACTCGACCGACTGGTCGAGCAGCGCGGCAAGGATCCGGACATCTGGTACCAGGTGGCCGAAGTCCGCGGGCTCAGCGGCAACATCGTTGGCCTGCACCAGGCCCGCGCCGAGTATTTCGCCCTGGTAGGCGACTACGACCAGGCCATCGAACAACTGGGCCTCGCCAAGCGTCGCGCCAGCAATTTCCAGATCGCATCGCGCATAGACGCTCGGCAGAAACAGCTGACCGACGAAAAACGCATGATCGACGAAATGCTGCGCTGAGGCCGGCAAGGTCGTAAGCAGGCGATCTCGACGCACAGGAAGGGCGAACGCATGCCGGGCGAGAACTTGGCTTTCTGCAGGCCTGCCGCATGCGGTCGCCCCGAGGGCGCGCCCGCAACAGGAGGACGGTGGCGCTCGCGACCTTTGCGCCCCCTCGCGGCGCTGCTCGCGCCTGCGGCCCCGATCACTTGCCGCGGCGCTTATGCGAACGGCGTTGTGACCACCTTTTCAATCCTCAGGCGTTGCCGGCCTGCTTGAGCCGCGCCGCGTGGGTGAAATCGAGCATGCGCTTGAGCGGCTTGACCGCACGCGGGATAAGCGCCGGATCGACGAAGATCTCGTTGCTGCCGGCACGCAGGCACTCCAGGGTGCGCTCGAGGGTATTCATCGCCATCCACGGACAGTGCGCGCAACTGCGGCAGGTCGCGCCCTGGCCGGCGGTCGGCGCCTCGACGAAGGTCTTCTGCGGGCAGAGCTGCTGCATCTTGTAGAAGATGCCGCGATCGGTCGCGACGATGAGCGTCTGGTTCGGCAGCGTTTGCGCAGCCTTGATCAGTTGGCTGGTGGAGCCCACCGCATCGGCCAGCTCGATGACCGCCTCGGGGGACTCCGGATGCACCAGGATCGCGGCTTCCGGGTACAAGGCCTTCATGTCGGCCAGCTGTTTGGCCTTGAATTCCTCGTGAACGATACAGGCACCGTCCCAGAGCAGCATGTCCGCGCCGGTTTCGCGCTGCACGTAGCTGCCCAGATGCTTGTCCGGCGCCCAGATGATCTTCTCGCCGTTATCCATCAGGCTTTCGACGATCTCCAGCGCGCAGCTGGACGTCACCACCCAGTCCGCGCGCGCCTTGACCGCCGCCGAGGTGTTCGCATAGACCACCACGGTACGCTCCGGGTGCTGATCGCAGAACGCGGAAAACTCCTCCACGGGGCAGCCCAGATCGAGCGAACAGGTGGCCTCGAGCGTCGGCATCAGGACGCGCTTCTCAGGGTTGAGGATCTTCGCCGTTTCCCCCATGAACTTCACGCCGGCGACCACCACGGTCTGCGCCGGATGTTCATTGCCGAAGCGCGCCATCTCCAGCGAGTCGGAGACACAGCCACCGGTTTCCTCGGCCAGCGCCTGGATCACCGGATCGGTGTAGTAATGCGCCACCAGCACCGCATTCTGCCGCTTCAACTCGGCGGCGATGTCGCTGCGCAATTGCGCTTCCTGCTCGGGCGTCAGCGGCTTCGGCTGCTTGGCCGCCAGATGAGCCTGCACGAGAATGCGTTCGGGTATCTGCGTCATGGTCGCGGGTCCTGCCAGCACGTGTTTGCATGATGCGCCGAGTATAACCCGGTCAACCGGGTCGATTCGGACGAGGCGAGAGGCAAGGAGATGCGGAATGCAGACTCGCCACCCTGCCGTTACAAGGGGGCACGAATACTAGCCGAAGCGTCTGCGAAAGGGAAAGCGGGGACAAGAGGGACCGAGAGCAGTTTCGCCCCCTGAAATGAAAGGCTCTGTCCCGATTGCGTGTTGCTCGAAGTGCCGAGGTGTTCTGAAAGTCCGTACGAGCGGGCCATGCCCGCAAAGCTTTTGTGCGCTGGATTATTCGCGGGCATGGCCCGCTCCTACAGAGGAAATGAAAACCGCCGGCATCAGCCGGCGGTTCCTTGGATCACTCGCCCTTGAGCATGTGACCGCGTTCTTCCAGGTTGATGTGCCACTGCATGGCTTCACCCAACAGGTGCGGCGTCTGCCCGCCCTTCTTGCAGGCGTCATCGAAGTACTTGTTCAGCGCGTCGCGGTAGGACGGGTGCACGCAGTTATCGATGATGACGCGGGCACGCTCGCGCGGAGCCAGGCCACGCAGGTCGGCCAGCCCCTGCTCGGTCACCAGGATTTCCACGTCGTGCTCGGTATGGTCGACATGGGCGACCATCGGTACGACGCTGGAAATGTTGCCGCCCTTGGCAATCGACTTGGTCACGAAGATGGCCAGGTGTGCGTTACGAGCGAAGTCACCCGAACCGCCGATACCGTTCATCATCTTGGTGCCACCCACGTGAGTGGAGTTGACGTTGCCGTAGATGTCGAATTCCAGCGCGGTGTTGATGCCGATGATGCCCAGGCGGCGTACCAGCTCCGGATGGTTGGAGATCTCCTGCGGACGCAGCACCAGCTTGTCCTTGTACTGCTCCAGGTTGCCGAACACGCGATCGTTGCAACGCTCGGACAGGGTGATGGAGCAACCGGAGGCGAACTTCATCTTGCCGGCATCGATCAGCTCGAAGGTGCAGTCCTGCAGTACTTCGGAATACATCACCAGATCTTCGAACGGCGAGTCGATCAGGCCGCACATCACGGCGTTGGCGATATTGCCGATACCGACCTGCATCGGGCCGAGGTTCTTGGCCATGCGACCGGCAGTCACTTCGTTCTTGAAGAATTCGACCAGGTGATTGGCGATGGCCTGGGTTTCTTCATCCGGCGGGGTGACGGTGGAATAGGAATCCGGCTGCTCGGTGATGACGATGGCCGCGATCTTGGCCGGATCGACCGGAATGGCTGCGCTACCGATGCGGTCGTCGACCTGGGTCAGCGGAATCGGACCACGGTTCGGACGGTCTCCCGGGAAGTAGATGTCGTGCAGGCCTTCCAGGTTCAGGTTGTGCGCCATGTTCAGTTCGATGATCACCTTGTCGGCGAACATGGCCAGGTTCGCCGAGTTGCCCACGGAGGTGGTCGGGACGACATGACCCTGCTCGGTGATGCACAGGGCCTCGACGATGGTGACGTCCGGGCGCTTGATCTGATGGTTGCGCATCTGCTCGACGGTGTGCGACAGGTGCTGGTCGATGAACATGACCTCGCCCTGGTTGATGGCCTTGCGCAGTACCGGATCGGCCTGGAAAGGCATGCGGCGGGCCAGCAGGCCGGCAGCGGCCATCTTTCCATCCAGATCGTTACCCAGGCTGGCGCCGGTGACCAGGCTGATCTGCAGCTTCTCGTCCTTCGCGCGGTCGATCAGCGCGAGGGGCACAGCCTTGGCTTCGCCCGCGCGGGTGAAGCCGCTCATGCCGACGGTCATGCCGTCGCGAATAAGGGTAGCGGCCTCGTGGGCGCTCATGACCTTGCTCTGCAGAGAGGACAAGCGGATGCGATCAGAATAAGACATTTGAGCCTCGAACCAACGGAGTATCGGAAGGCCGCAGTCTATTACGTTTAAAAAGGCTTGGGCCATCTACTAAGGTCGTAGTGAAATATGCCGCTTATAACCGACCGGCGTATCCAGGCTTATCTTTTCGCAGACTGCGGATATGAAAAAGCCGGACACCCTGCGGGATGTCCGGCTCTTCGTTCTCACGGGGAGAATTATGGTGGGTCGTGTAGGATTCGAACCTACGACCAATTGGTTAAAAGC
>NZ_JADDIX010000011.1:48175-55494 GCF_015070855.1 Pseudomonas lopnurensis | reverse complement strand
ATCGAACTGTCGGTCCATGGCTTCGACTACGGCGTCACCCTGGCACGTGGCTTTCTGCACCGCCTGCTGGCGCGCTGCCTGATCGATGGCGAGAAGGTGGAGTACCAGGGCATTCGTCTGGTGGTGCTG
The DNA here is from genome assembly GCF_015070855.1 of Pseudomonas lopnurensis. Classification (GTDB taxonomy): domain Bacteria; phylum Pseudomonadota; class Gammaproteobacteria; order Pseudomonadales; family Pseudomonadaceae; genus Stutzerimonas; species Stutzerimonas lopnurensis. The sequence goes on along the minus strand of NZ_JADDIX010000011.1, from coordinate 55,365 downwards.
TTCGCCGGCTTGTTCGATGCGGTGGATCGCAGCCATATCGAGGTTCCGCTACTCGACGAGTTGCTGCTCGGCCCGTTGCGTAACGTGCTGGGCAATGCCGATGGCCTGCCCCCACAGGTACGCCAGGCCTTGCATCTGGTCGCGGCCCATGAACGGCGTTTCTATCGTCGCGCCCATCTGCTTGGCACGGGTAATCCGAAATGGCGCGAGGAGTTGATGCCCGGCGTCAGCGAGGACGTCGGCGGTAGCCTGTTGCCCGGCGAGCAGAAGCCCAGCGCCGAACTGGCGCTGGTCAGCCTGCACCGCATGTACCAGGCGGCGTTCCGCGCCGGTGTGCCTTTCCCTCATCTCGAAGATCTGCATGAAAAGGATGCCGATACCGCCGCCTTGTTCACCTTCAACGACCATATCGCCGGCAAGAGCGCCCATGCGCTGGTCAGGCACTACCAGCGGGCGGCGGAACCCAGCATCGCGCAATTGCGCGAGATCGGCCTGGGGCAGCAGGGCGTCTTCCTGGGCCATATGCGCCTGTACGTCCGCTGGCTGGCATCGCTCTGGCGGCCCTATGCGCAGCGCCTGCGCGAGATCGGCGAAGAGGAAGACCGCCTGCACGCCAGCCAGTTCCAGGCGGGCAATAGCCGCGGCCTGCTCGGGCTCCCGCAGGAAAGCCAGGCGCGCAGACAGGCCCGCCTCGAACGCAGCGGGGCACTGCAAGCCGAACGCGAGGCGCTGCGGGCGCAACTGGGCTGGCTGGAGGAGGTGGACAGCGAGGCCCGCCGCATGCGCGCGGCCCGGGCGGCGCACGGTTACGCGGCGGCCGGCAGCCCGCGGCAACTCGAGGTATGGAACGTACTGCTGGATCACGAATGGTTCAACGAACGCCCCTGGCCACTGCCGGACGAAGTTAGCCTGTTGTTCAGCCACTTCGTCCATGACCAGTTGGTGCAGAGCACAGCCCAGCGCTCGGCCAAGTCGCTGGGAGGCCAGCACTACTTCGACACTCGTGGCTTCGACTCGGCGGCGGCGACATGAGGCAGAGGCCCTGCTTCGGCTCGCGTTGGATCGTGCCACCCTTCGTTTTAGGTATTGAAGAACGAGAAGGCGTCAGACGCTGAAGATGGTGAAATACTTATCTAGAACGCCCCGGCTGGCCGGGGCGTTCTACGTTTACATCGAGCGTGTCAGAGTGCCGCCAGGCCCGCCTGCTGCACGAGCTCCAGCAGCGGCTGAGGATAGACTCCGAAGAAGAAGGCCAACACCGCGATCGCCAGCAGCATGATACCGCCGGCGCGCTGGCCCCAGTCGAAGGGCGCGTCGTGGCGGCGAATGCCCGGCTCGAGCAGGAACAGCGTCACCATCACGCGCAGGTAGTAATACAGCCCGATGGCACTGCCGACGATCAGTGCGCCCAGCAACCACCACTGCTGCGACTGCACGCCGGTGGCGATCACGTAGAACTTGCCGATGAAGCCGGCCGTCAACGGAATACCGGCGAGCGACAGCATCATCAAGGTCAGCACGGCGGTCAGGTACGGGCGGCGCCAGAACAGGCCGCGGTATTCGTACAGCGCGTCGGCGTCGCGTCCCCGGTAGGGGCTCGACATCAGCGTGATGACGCCGAAGGCGCCGAGGCTGGTCAGCACGTAGGTGGCAAGGTAGACGCCCACGGCTTCGACCGCCAGGCCTTCGCTGGCGATCAGCGCCACCAGCAGGTAGCCGAAGTGGGCGATGGAGGAATAACCGAGCAGCCGCTTGAGGTTGCTCTGGTTCAGCGCCAGCAGGTTGCCGATCAGGATCGAGGCGATGGCGATCAGGCTCAGGCTGTCGTTCAGCCAGCCGCCACTGGTCGCCGGCGACAGCTGGTAGAGGCGCAGCAGCACGGCGAATACGGCGAGCTTGCTGGCGGTGGCGAGAAATGCCGAGATCGGCGCCGGGGCGCCTTCGTAGACATCCGGCGTCCACAGGTGGAAGGGCACCAGCGAGAGCTTGAAGCCGAGACCGATCAGCATCATGCCGATGCCGGCCTGGACCAGCATGGACGATCCCTGGGCCGCCAGGCTGAGGCCGATGCCGGCGAAGCCTAGGCTGCCGGATTCGGCGTACAGCAGCGCCATGCCGAACAGCAGGAAGGCGCTGCCGGCGGCCGACAGCACCATGTACTTGATGCCGGCTTCCAACGAGCGCCGGTTGAAGAAGGCGTAGGCCACCAGGCCGTAGACCGGCACCGAGAGCAGTTCCAGGCCGATGAACAGCCCGGCCAGGTGCTGGCTCGCGACCAGCACTTGGCCGCCGAGGGTCGACAGCACCATCAGCAGGTAGAGCTCCTCGCGGTTGCCGGGGAAGCCTTCGCTGCCAGACTTCTCGCCCAGGTAGGCGTGGGCCAGGGTGATGCAGACCAGCGTCGCCAGCAGCAGCAGCGCCATGTAGAAGTAGGCGAAGCGGTCCAGCTGCAGCAGCAGGGTGACATCCAGCGGCGTCACCTGCAGCGCCGGCAGGATGGACAGCAGGGCGAGCACGAGACCCGCCGCGCTCAGCACGTAGGTCATGCCGTGGTTGCGCCGCCAGGCGATCGCCAGCATCACCACGATGGCGGTGGCGCTGGTGACCAGCAGCGGCAGCAGGGCGATGAAGTGTTCCTGAGTGAATTCCATAGCGCGACTACCGGGCCGAAACGAGTGGGGAGAAAGCGGCATCGAGCCACTGCTGCACGCCGCTCATGGTGGCGAGCGAGGTGTCGAATACCGGCTGCGGGTAGACCCCGAGCAGGATCAGCAGCGCCGCGAGCAAGAGGATCATGCCGATCTCGCGGACATCCAGTCCGCGCAGTGCCCCCTGCACCCTGACTGGGCCGAAATGTGCGCGATGGACCATCGCCAGCGAATAGACCGAGGAGAACACCAGGCCGAAGGTGGCGATCACCACGATCCACGGCCAGTGGGCGAAGGCGCCGAACAGCACGACGAATTCGCCGATGAAGTTGCCTGTGCCGGGAAGGCCCAGGGAGGCGGCGGCGAAGAACAGGGTCAGTGGTGGTAGCCACGGCAGGCATGACCACAGGCCGCCCATCTCGCGCATGTCGCGGGTATGCAGGCGCTCGTAGAGCTGGCCGCAGAGGATGAACAGCGCGGCAGCCGACAGGCCATGGGCGAGCATCAGCACCACCGCACCTTGCAGGGCCAGCTCGCTGCCGGAGTAGATGCCGATCAGCACGAAGCCCATGTGCGAGATGCTGGAATAGGCGACCAGGCGCTTGATGTCGGTCTGGCCGAACGACAGCAGCGCGCCGTAGAAGATACCGAGCAGACCGAGGGCCATGGCGATCGGGGCGAAGTCCGCCGAGGCATCGGGAAACAGCGGCAGGGCGAAACGGATCATGCCGTAGGCGGCGGTCTTCAGCAGGATGCCGGCGAGGTCGACGGAGCCGGCGGTCGGTGCCTGGGCATGAGCGTCCGGCAGCCAGGAGTGCAGCGGCACGATGGGGAACTTCACCGCGAAGGCGATGAAGAAGCCGAGCATCAGTAAAAACTCGATCTTCGGATCCAGATCGGCTTCGAGCAGCAGCGCATAGTCGAAGGTCAGCACGCCGGTGTTGTGGTAGTTCACCAGCACCAGGCCGAGGATCGCCACCAGCATGATCAGGCCGCTGGCCTGGGTGTAGATGAAGAACTTGGTGGCGGCGTTGATCCGCGAGCGTTTGCCTTCGCTGGAACTGTGACCCCAGAGCGCGATGAGGAAGTACATCGGCACCAGCATCATTTCCCAGAAGAAGAAGAACAGGAACAGGTCCAGGGCGAGGAACACCCCGACCACGCCGCCGAGAATCCACATCAGGTTGAGGTGGAAGAAGCCGACGTGGCGCTGGATCTCTTTCCAGGAGCAGAGCACCGACAGCACGCCGAGCAGGCCGGTGAGCAGCACCATCAGCAGCGACAGGCCGTCGAGGGCCAGATGCAGGTTGATGCCGAAGCGCTCGATCCAGACGTGCTTGAATTCCACCGCCCAGTTCGTCGCGGCGCCTGGTGCGGGCGCCAGGCTGTAGTCGCCATTGCTCCATAACCAGAGGCCGAGGCCGAACAGCAGCGCCATGGTGAACAGGGCGATCCAGCGCGGCAGGGTCTGGTCGAAGCGCTCGACCAGCCAGCAGAGCAAGCCGCCGATGAAGGGAATCAGGATTAGCCAGGGCAGAATCACGATATCGAATCCTTGGGCAAGTCAGAGCAGAACGATGCCGAGCAGCAGCACGGCTCCGCCGACGATGGACAGCGCATACCAGCGCAACTGGCCGTTTTCGCTGCGGCTCAACAGGGCATGGCCGCCACGCGCCGTATGCGGTACCAGGCCGATGGTCGCGTCGATGGGGTCGCGCGCGAGCAGGCGGCACAGCCACAGGTAGGGCTGCGCGAAGAGCTTGTCGTAGAGCCAGTCGAAGCCCCAGGCGGCGAACCACCAGGCGGAGAGGAAACGTCCCGGCGCGCATTGCGCAATGCGCGTGGCCAGGCCGCGCTTGCCGAGGAACATCAGGGCGGCGAGCAGGATACCGGCCATGGCGATGGCGCCGGAAGCGATCTCCAGGCTGTGCTTGGCTTCGCCGCCTGCATGGCCGACGCTCTGCGGCAGCACACCGGCCAGCGGCGGCACGATCAGTGCGCCGACGAAGGTCGAGAGCACGATCAGCACACCGAGCGGCAGATTGTGGGCGATGCCGTGGCCGGCGTGGGCTTCGGTCTTTGCCTCGCCGTGGAAGGCGATGAAGATCAGGCGGAAGGTATACAGCGAGGTGAGGAATGCACCGGCCAGCCCCGCATAGAGCAAGCCGCTGTGCCCGCTGGCGAAGGCTTCCCAGAGGATTTCGTCCTTGGAGTAGAAGCCGGCGGTGATCAGCGGCAGGGCGGCCAGTGCGGCGCCGCCGACGATGAAGCTGGCGTAGGCCAGCGGCAGCTTCTTCCACAGCCCGCCCATGCGGAAGATGTTCTGCTCGTGGTGGCAGGCGTGGATCACCGAGCCGGACGCGAGGAACAGCAGGGCCTTGAAGAAGGCATGGGTCATCAGGTGGAAGATCGCCGCGTCCCAGGCACCGATGCCGAGGGCGAGGAACATGTAGCCGATCTGGCTCATGGTCGAGTAGGCGAGGATGCGCTTGATGTCGGTCTGCACCAGCGCGGCGAAACCGGCCAGTAGCAGGGTCACGCCGCCCACGATGCCGACCAGTTCGTGCACGTCAGGCGCCAGCAGAAACAGGCCGTGGGTACGGGCGATCAGGTAGACGCCGGCGGTGACCATGGTCGCCGCGTGGATCAGCGCGGAAACCGGGGTCGGGCCGGCCATGGCGTCGGCCAGCCAGGTCTGCAGCGGCAACTGGGCCGACTTGCCGACCGCACCGCCGAGCAGGGCGAGGGTCGCCAGGGTGACCCACAGATCGCCGCTGGCGAATTTCTGCGGCGCCAGCGCCAGCAGTTCCTGGATGTTCAGGGTGCCGAGCTGGACGAACAGGATGAACAGGCCGAAGGCCATCAGCACGTCGCCGACGCGGGTGACGATGAAGGCCTTGAGCGCTGCGTTGCCGTTCTTGCGCTCCTTGAAGTAGAAGCCGATCAGCAGGTACGAGCACAGCCCCACGCCTTCCCAACCGAAGTACAGCAGCAGCAGGTTGTCGCCGAGGATCAGCAGCAACATGCTGAAGATGAACAGGTTGGTGTAGGCGAAGAAGCGCGAGTAACCCTCTTCACCGCGCATGTACCAGCTGGCGAACAGGTGGATCAGAAAGCCGACGCCGGTGACCACGCCGAGCATGGTCAGCGACAGGCCGTCCAGATGCAGGCCGAAGGAAGCCTGCAAGCCCGACACGTTCAGCCATTGCCAGAGCAGTTGGCTGTACGCGCCGCCTTCCGCTGGCGCGACATTGAACTGCCAGAGGATCCAGGCGCTGGTCAGCGCGGACAGGCCCACCGAGCCGACGCCGATGGTCGCTGCGAGGTTCTCGGAGATCCGCCCGCGGGAGAAGGCGAGCAGGACGTAGCCGAGCAGCGGGAATACCAAGGTCAGGAATAGAAGATTCATCCGTGCATCTCGCTTGCGGCATCGACATCGAGGGTGTGGAAGCGGCGATACAGCTGCAGCAGGATCGCCAGGCCGATGGCGGCTTCGGCGGCGGCCAGGGTGATCACCAGAATGAACATGATCTGGCCGTCCGGCTGGGCCCAGCGACTGCCGGCGACGACGAAGGCGAGGCCCGCCGCGTTCATCATGATTTCCAGGCTCATCAGCATGAACAGGATGTTGCGCCGGACCATCAGGCCGACCAGGCCCAGGCTGAACAGCAGGGCGGCGACGGCGAGGCCGTGTTCGAGGGGAATGGCGTGCATGGGGTTACTCCTTCGCCTCGTGACGGCCCAGGTGGAAGGCAGCGACCAGCGCGCCGAGCAGCAGCAGCGAGGCCAGTTCGACGGCCAGCAGGTAGGGGCCGAACAGGGCGATGCCGACCTCTTTCGGGCTGACGCTGGTCTGTCCCAGCGTCGCGCCGGAGGGATCGCTGAACAGCACGTAGAGCAGTTGGGCGAGCAGGGCGATGGCCAGCAGGGACGGGCCGATCCAGATCCTGGCCGTCAGCCAGGCGCGCTCCTGCTGCGCCACCGCCGGGCCGAGGTTGAGCATCATCACCACGAAGACGAAGAGCACCATGATGGCGCCGGCGTAGACGATGATTTCAAGCGCGCCGGCGAAGGGCGCGCCGAGACTGAAGAAGCACATGGCCACCGCCAGCAGCGAGATGACCAGGTAGAGCAGGGCGTGCACCGGATTGCTGGCGGTGATCACCCGCAGGGTGGATACGACCGCCACGCCGGAGGCGAAATAGAAGGCGAATTCCATCACAAGCTCCTCGGGGTCTGTTGCCATTTCGCACCACGTGCCCTGGCTCGTGTCCGCAGCGCTGAACGCCTGCGCCGGTGCGAGCCTGCAGCACCTGGCCCGCTTTCGTAGGAGCAGGCCACGCCTGCGAACAGGGCCCCCACATCGGTGCGGCTGTTTTTTTCGCGGGCATGGCCCGCTCCTACGACGGATCGGCTGAACGAGTCCGGGGTCTGTTGCCATTTCGCACCGAGTGCCCTGGCTCGTGTCCGCAGCGCTGAACGCCTGCGCCGGTACGAGCCTGCAGCACCTGGCCCGCTTTCGTAGGAGCAGGCCACGCCTGC
>NZ_JADDIX010000011.1:0-48125 GCF_015070855.1 Pseudomonas lopnurensis | reverse complement strand
GCCCCCACATCGGTGCGGCTGTTTTTTTCGCGGGCATGGCCCGCTCCTACGACGGATCGGCTGAACGAGTCCGGGGTCTGTTGCCATTTCGCACCGCGTGCCCTGGCTCGTGTCCGCAGCGCTGAACGCCTGCGCCGGTGCGAGCCTGCAGCACCTGGCCCGCTTTCGTAGGAGCAGGCCACGCCTGCGAACAGGGCCCCCACATCGGTGCGGCTGTTTTTTTCGCGGGCATGGCCCGCTCCTGCGACGGATCGGCTGAACGAGTCGATGACCGCCCCATGGCAATGCGAAGCACATCGAATCATGGCAATAGTCCCTTGACGTTGATCGGCTCCGCCTCGGCCTGCGCGGCTCCCTTGGGTTTGCCGGCGATCGCCAGGCCGGCGACGCGGTAGAAGTTGTAGTCCGGGTTCTTGCCGGGACCGGCGATCAGCAGGTCTTCCTTCTCGTACACCAGGTCTTGGCGTTTGTACTCGCCCATCTCGAAATCCGGCGTGAGCTGGATCGCTGTGGTCGGGCAGGCCTCCTCGCACAGCCCGCAGAAGATGCAGCGCGAGAAGTTGATGCGGAAGAACTCCGGATACCAGCGGCCATCCTCGGTCTCGGCCTTCTGCAGGGAGATGCAGGCCACCGGGCAGGCCACCGCGCAGAGGTTGCAGGCCACGCAGCGCTCCTCGCCGTCGGGATCGCGGGTCAGGACGATGCGGCCGCGGTAGCGCGGCGGCAGGTAGACGGGCTCTTCGGGATATTGCAGCGTGTCGCGCTTGCGAAAGGCATGGCCGAAGACCATCACCAGGCTGCGCAACTGGGTGTAGGTGCCGTGCAGCACGTCGCCGATGTACTTGAACATGTCGTGTCCTCCTTACTGCGTGGCCAGCACGAGCGTGCCGGTCAGCAGCAGGTTGAGCAGGGTCAGCGGCAGGCAGAACTTCCAGCTGAAGGCCATCACCTGGTCGTAGCGCGGCCGCGGAATCGAGGCGCGCAAGAGGATGAAGAGCATGATGAAGAAGCCGGTCTTGAGCGCGAACCAGACGAACGACAGCCATGGCAGGGCATCGAGGAAGGGGCCGTGCCAGCCGCCGAAGAACAGCGTGGTCAGCAGCGCCGAGACCAGCACGATGCCGATGTACTCGCCGACGAAGAACATCCCCCACTTCATGCCTGCGTATTCGATGTGGTAGCCGTCGGCGAGCTCCTGCTCGGCCTCGGGCTGGTCGAACGGATGGCGGTGGGTCACCGCGACGCCGGCGATGAAGAAGGTGGCGAAGCCGAGGAACTGCGGGATGATGAACCACAGGTGCTGCTGCTGGTACTCGACGATGTCGCGCATGTTGAACGAGCCGACCTGGGCCACGATGCCCATCAGCGACAGGCCCAGGAATACCTCGTAGGACACCGTCTGCGCCGAGGCGCGCAGGCTGCCGAGCAGGGCGAACTTGTTGTTGCTCGCCCAGCCGGCGAACAGCACCGCGTAGACCGTCAGCCCGGCCATGGCGAAGAAGAACAGCAGGCCGATGTTCAGGTCCGCCACGCCCCAGGTCGGGGTCACCGGCACCACGGCGAAGGCGATCAGCAGCGAGCTCATCGCCACCACCGGCGCCAGGGTGAAGATCGGCTTGTCGACGAACGGCGGCGTCCAGTCCTCCTTGAAGAACATCTTCAGCATGTCCGCGGCGAGCTGGAACATGCCGAAGGGGCCGACCCGGTTGGGGCCGTAGCGGTCCTGCCAGAGGCCCAGCAGGCGGCGCTCGACGAAGCTGAGCAGCGCACCGGCGACCACCACCACCAGCAGGATGACGATGGCCTTGAGGACCTGGACGATCACGTCGATCAGTTCGGGTGTCAGCCAGCTCATTGCGCAGCCTCCTTCAGGGCGGTGACCGTGGCACCGGCGAACACCGCCGGGATGCCCGGCAGCCCGGCCGGCAGACCGACCAGGCCGACGGCCAGTTCGTCGAGGATGCGCAGCGGCAGGCGCAGCGTGTCGCCGTCGAGCTCGAGGCTGAGCAGGGCGCCTTCGTCGACCGCCAGGCGCTCGGCTTCGGCCCTGTTCAGTGCCACGTAGGGCGTCGGCATGCGGGCCTGGATCGGCTCGGCGAGCGCCGAGGTCTCTTCGCTGCCGAACAGGTGATACAGCGGCACGGCCTGCCACTGGCCCTTCTGCGGGGCGAAGGCGGCGTTGACGGCGAACCAGTCGAGCGAGCGCCCGCTCGGCGCGAGCAGGCGCACGCCGGGATCGCCGGCGCGCAGGTGGCCGCCGACTTCGTCCTGGAACTTGTTCCAGGCCTGCGGTGAGTTCCAGCCCGGCGACCAGGCGAAGGGAATCTGCTGACGGTTTTCCGCGCTGCCGGCGTAGCCTTCCATGGAGTAGGCGAAGGCCGAGTCGTTGTCCTGCGGCTGGCGCGGTTCGCTGACGGCGATGTTCGCCCGCATGGCCGTGCGACCGCTGTAGCGGTGCGGCTCGCGGGCGAGCTTCAGGCCCTTGATGCGGAAGTCCGCCTTCGGCGCGGCGTCGCGGATGCCGGCCAGGCGCGGGAAGCTCGCGGCGCAGGCTTCGGTGACCGGGTCGAGCCGGGTCCAGTCGACGGCGCGCTTCTGGCAGGTCGCGTGCAGGGCGTGCAGCCAGCGCCAGCCCTCGCGAATCAGGATCTGGCCGTCGTAGTAGCTCGGCTCGAAGACCTGGAAGAAGCGCTGCGCGCGGCCTTCCTGGCTGACCAGGGTGCCATCGCCTTCGGCGAAGCTGGCCGTCGGCAGGACCAGGTCGGCCCTGGCCGCGGTAGCGGTCTGCTGATGATCGGCGACGATCAGCACCTCGGTGGCATCCAGTGCGGCATCGACGCGGCGGCGTTCGGCGCGCCGATAGAGATCGTTCTCCAGCACCACCAGCGCGGTGGCCTCGTTGGAGACGAGGGCTCGCAGGGCGGCATCGACCGAGCGGTCGACCCGTTCGTCGGCGAGCATCAGCGCCAGGCCCAGGCTGTTGGCTTCCGCCACCACCAGGCTGAGCGAGCCGTTCTTCTCGCGGTTCTTCAGCGCCCGGGCGATATTGCCGGCCGCCTCGATGACGGCCCGGGAACCGAGCGACGTGCCGGAAACCACCAGCGGACGCCGGGCCGCCAGCAGCGCATCGGCGATACGCCGGGCCAGTTGCGCCGCGTCGGCGTCCAGGCCGGGCACCGCCGGGGCGCTCGGGTCGATCGCATGGGCGACGGCGAAGCCCAGGCGGGCGAGGTCCGCGGGCGCGGCCTGCACGCTTTCGCTGGCGACGTCGTCGAGCCGGGTTTCGGCGAGGCTGGCGATGAACAGCGGGTTCAGCGCCTGCTGGGCGACGTTCTGCACCGCCGCCTGGTGCCATTCGGGAATCTTTGCCTGGGCGGCGATCTCGGCGGCCTTGCCCTTGACCGCCTGGCGCAGGGCGAGGGCGATCCGCGCGGCGGTCTGGGTCAGGTCCTCGCCGAGGACGAAGATCGCGTCGTGGCTTTCGATGTCGCGTATCGACGGCGTCGGCAGCGGGCCGTGTTCGAGCAGTTCGCGGATCAACTGCAGGTTTTCCAGCTCGCTGGCGGCGATACCGGCGTAGAAGTGTTCCGCGCCCACCAGTTCGCGCAGGGCGTAGTTGCTCTCCAGGCTGGCGCGCGGCGAGCCGATGCCGATCGTCCGCTGGCCGGCCAGCAGCTCGGCGGCCTTGTCCAGCGCGGCGTCGACGCCCAGCACGAGCTGCTTCTTCACCAGCAGCGGCTGGCGCGGGCGGTCCTTGCGGTTGACGTAGCCGTAGCCGAACCGGCCGCGGTCGCAGAGGAAGTAGTGGTTCACCTCGCCGTTGAAGCGGTTCTCGATCCGGCGGATCTCACCATAGCGCTCGCCCGGGCTGGTGTTGCAGCCGCTGGCGCAGCCGTGGCAGATGCTCGGGGCGAACTGCATGTCCCACTTGCGGGTGTAGCGCTGCGAATGGGTCTTGTCGGTGAATACGCCGGTGGGGCAGACCTCGGTGAGGTTGCCGGAGAACTCGCTTTCCAGCACACCGTCCTCGACGCGGCCGAAATAGACGTTGTCATGGGCGCCGAACACGCCGAGGTCGGTGCCGCCGGCGTAGTCCTTGTAGTAGCGCACGCAGCGGTAGCAGGCGATGCAGCGGTTCATCTCGTGGGCGATGAACGGGCCGAGCTCCTGGTTCTGGTGGGTGCGTTTGGTGAAGCGGTAGCGCCGGCGATTGTGGCCGGTCATCACCGTCATGTCCTGCAGGTGGCAGTGGCCGCCTTCCTCGCACACCGGGCAGTCGTGCGGGTGGTTGATCATCAGCCACTCGACCACGCTGGCGCGGAAGGCCTTGGCCTCCTCGTCGTCGATGGCGATCCAGGACTTGTCGGTGGCCGGGGTCATGCAGGACATGACCAGGCGCCCGCGGGTGTCGTTCTCGTCGCTGTACTGCTTGACCGCGCACTGGCGGCAGGCGCCGACGCTGCCCAGCGCCGGATGCCAGCAGAAGTAGGGGATATCGAGTCCGAGGGACAGGCAGGCCTGCAGCAGGTTGTCCGCCCCGTCGACCTCGTAGGCTTTGCCGTCTACGTGGATAGTGGCCATTTCTAGTGTCTTCTCACCCGCCTGCGCGGGTCTGGCTAATAGGAAAACGTTTCGCTCGAGGCTGAAGGCTCGAGGCCGGACGGGGTTCGAGTGGTTTTTTCGCCCAGCGACCAGCCTTCAGCATCTTTCAATTGTTCAAGCCGGCTGTCCGGCGGGGAGAGCCGCTTGGCTGACTCCCGCCTCGAACTCATGTCGGAAATACTTGATCGCACTGCCCAGCGGCTCCACGGCCCCCGGCGCATGGGCGCAGAAAGTGCGGCCGGGGCCGAGGAAGTCGACCAGTTGCAGCAGCGTGGCGAGGTCCTGCTCCGTCCCCTGGCCGCGCTCGAGCGCGCGCAGGATCTTCACGCTCCACGGCAGGCCGTCGCGGCACGGCGTGCACCAGCCGCAGGACTCGCGGGCGAAGAATTCCTCCATGTTGCGCAGCAGCGAGACCATGTTGATGGTGTGGTCGACGGCCAGCGCCAGGCCGGTGCCCATCCGCGTGCCGACCTTGCCGATGCCGCCGGCGTACATCTGCGCCTCGAGGTGCTCGGGCAACAGGAAGCCGGTGCCGGCGCCACCGGGCTGCCAGCACTTGAGGATGTAGCCATCCTTCATGCCGCCGGCGTAATCCTCGAACAGCTCGCCGGCGCTGATGCCGAACGGCAGTTCCCAGATGCCGGGGTTCTTCACCTTGCCGGAGAAGCCCATCAGCTTGCTGCCGTGGTCTTCGCTGCCGGGGCGCGCCAGCGACTTGTACCAGTCCACGCCGTTGCCGATGATCGCCGGCACGTTGCACAGGGTCTCGACGTTGTTGACGCAGGTCGGCTTGCCCCAGACGCCGACGGCGGCGGGGAACGGCGGCTTGGCCCGCGGATTGGCGCGGCGGCCTTCCAGGGAGTTGATCAGCGCGGTTTCCTCGCCGCAGATGTAGCGCCCCGCCCCGGTATGCACGAACAGCTCGAAGTCGAAGCCGCTGCCCAGGATGTTGCTGCCCAGCAGGCCCGCGGCTTTCGCTTCGTCGATGGCGCGGTTGAGGATGCGCGCCGCATCGACGTATTCGCCGCGCAGGAAGATGTAGCCGCGATAGGCCTTGAGCGCGCGGGCGCTGATCAGCATGCCCTCGATCAAGAGGTGCGGCAGCTGCTCCATCAGCAACCGGTCCTTCCAGGTGTTGGGCTCCATCTCGTCCGCATTGCACAGCAGGTAGCGGATGTTCAGCGCCTCGTTGGTAGGCATCAGCCCCCATTTCACGCCGGTGGGGAAGCCGGCGCCGCCGCGGCCCTTGAGGCCGGATTCCTTGACCCTCTGCACGATGTCGGCCTGGTCCATCTCGGCCAGGGCCTTGCGCGCGGCGGCGTAGCCGTTCTTCTGCCGGTATTCGTCGAGCCAGACCGGCTCGCCGTCGTCGCGCAGGCGCCAGGTCAGCGGATGGGTTTCCTCGCTGCGGGCGATGCGGTTGGCCGGGCCGACGGAGGCCAGTTGCTTCGTGACGCTCATGGATAGGCCTCCAGTAGCGCGGCGACGCCATCGGCATGCACGTCGCCGAAGGTGTCGTCGTCGATCATCAGCGCCGGTGCCTTGTCGCAGTTGCCCAGGCAACACACCGGGATCAGGGTGAAGCGGCCGTCGGTGGTGGTCTGCCCGGGGGCGATGCCCAGTTGCCGCTCGATGGCGCCGAGCACCGATTCGTGCCCGCCGATGAAGCAGGTCATGCTGTCGCAGACGCGGATGACGTGGCGGCCCACAGGCTGGCGGAATATCTGGCTGTAGAAGGTGGCCACGCCCTCGATATCGCTGGCGGGGATGCCGAGGATCGCGCCGATGGCCTCGGCGGCACCGTCCGGCACCCAGCCGCGGGCCTTCTGCACGATCTTCAGCGCTTCGATGCTGGCCGCGCGCGGGTCTTCGTAATGGTGCGTCTCGTGCTCGATGGCCGAGCGCTCGGCGTCGCTGAGGACGAAACGGTCTGTCTGGATAAGCGTGTTCATGTCAGCGGTCCACGTCGGCCATGACGAAATCGATGCTGCCCAGATAGGCGATCAGGTCCGCGACCATGCTGCCGCGGATCACCGAGGGGATCTGCTGCAGGTGCGGGAAGCTGGGCGTGCGGATGCGCGTGCGGTAGCTCATGGTGCTGCCGTCGCTGGTCAGGTAGTAGCTGTTGATGCCCTTGGTCGCCTCGATCATCTGGAAACTTTCGTTAGCCGGCATCACCGGGCCCCAGGACACCTGCAGGAAGTGCGTGATCATGGTCTCGATGTGCTGGAGCGTGCGTTCCTTCGGCGGCGGCGTGGTCAACGGGTGATCGGCCTTGTAGGGACCTTCGGGCATATGTTCGAGACACTGCTCGATGATCCGCAGGCTTTCGCGCATCTCGCCCATCTTGACCATGCAGCGGTCGTAGGCGTCGCCGTTCACGGCCAGCGGCACTTCGAACTCGAAGTGCTGGTAGCCCGAATAGGGGCGCGCCTTGCGGATGTCGAAGTCACAGCCCGTGGCGCGCAGGCCGGCGCCCGTGGTGCCCCATTCCAGGGCTTCCTTGGTGGTGTAGGCGGCCACGCCCTTGGTGCGGCCGATGAGGATGCTGTTCTTCAGCGCGGCCTTCTCGTATTCGGCCAGGCGCTTGGGCATCCAGTCGAGGAATTCGCGCACCAGGCGGTCCCAGCCGCGCGGCAGGTCGTGGGCGACGCCGCCGATGCGGTACCAGGCCGGGTGCATGCGAAAGCCGGTGATGGCCTCGATCACCTTGTAGGCGCGCTGGCGGTCGGTGAACGTGAAGAACACCGGCGTCATGGCGCCGACGTCCTGGATGTAGGTGCCGAGGTAGAGCAGGTGGTTCTGGATGCGGAAGAACTCGGCCATCATCACGCGGATGAACTCGACGCGCGACGGCACGGTGATCCCGGCCAGCTTCTCCACCGCCAGCACGTAGGGCAGGTTGTTCATCACCCCGCCCAGGTAGTCGATGCGGTCGGTGTAGGGGATGTAGCTGTGCCAGCTCTGGCGCTCGCCCATCTTCTCGGCGCCGCGATGGTGGTAACCGATCTCCGGCACGCAGTCGACGATCTCCTCGCCATCGAGCTGCAGGATGATACGGAACGCACCATGGGCCGAAGGGTGGTTGGGGCCGAGGTTGAGGAACATGTAGTCCTCGTGCTCGCTGCCGCGCTTCATCCCCCAGTCCTCGGGCTTGAAGCGCAGGGCTTCCTGCTCCAGGTCCTGCTTGGCGGCGGTCAGGCTGAACGGATCGAACTCGGTGGCGCGCGCCGGGTAGTCCTTGCGCAGCGGGTGGCCTTCCCAGGTCGGCGGCATCAGCACGCGGGTCAGCAGCGGGTGGCCGGCAAAGGTGATGCCGTACATGTCCCAGACTTCGCGCTCGTACCAGTTGGCATTCGGCCAGATACCGGTGGCGGTCGGTACGTTCAGGTCCCCCTCGGAGAGCGCCACCTTGATCATCACGTCGCTGTTCCGCTCCAGCGACATCAGGTGGTAGAAGACGCTGAAGTCGGCCGGCGGCAGGCCCTGGCGGTGGGTGCGCAGGCGTTCGTCGACCCCGTGCAGGTCATAGAGCATCACGTAGGGCTTGCTCACCTGGCGCAGGAAGGTCAGCACCTCGATGAGCCGTTCGCGCGGCACCCAGAGGACCGGCATGCCGGTGCGGGTCGGCTGCAGGGTGAAGGTTTCGGCGCCGAAGCGCGCATTCAGTTCGACGACGATGTGCTGGTCGTCAGCCTGGTAAGGCGGGATGTACAGAGCGCTGTCTGCAGTCATGGTCTCGATCGCTTTCGGTCAACGTCGGGGCGTGAGAGGGCGTTCCTGTCAGGAAAACGCAGGGCTCACACGTCGTCGGGGCTGCGCAGGTTGGTGACCTGGATACGCTGTTCGCGCCGCTGTTCCTTCTGCGACGGCATCTCGGCACGGTAGATGCCTTGATCGCCGACGACCCAGGACAGCGGCCTGCGCTCCTTGCCGATGGAGTCCTGCAGCAGTTGCAATCCCTGCAGGAACGCCTCGGGGCGGGGCGGGCAGCCCGGTATGTACACGTCCACGGGGAGGAATTTGTCGACCCCCTGAACGACCGAGTAGATGTCGTACATACCACCGGAGTTGGCGCACGAGCCCATCGAGATGACCCACTTGGGCTCGAGCATTTGTTCGTAGAGACGCTGGATGATCGGCGCCATCTTGATGAAGCAGGTGCCGGCGATGACCATGAAATCGGCCTGGCGCGGGGAGGCCCGGATCACCTCGGCGCCGAAGCGGGCGATGTCGTGCGGCGCGGTGAAGGCGGTCGTCATCTCCACGTAGCAGCAGGACAGGCCGAAGTTATACGGCCACAGGGAATTCTTGCGTCCCCAGTTGACCGCATTGCTCAGCACATCCTCCAGCTTGCCCATGAAGATGTTGCGATGAACCTGTCCTTCTAGCGGGTCGGCAACAGTCTCCTGCTGGCCGATCGGATAGCGGTCGTTGGCCGCCTCCGGATCGATCCGGGTAAGTTTGTATTGCATGGGAAAAGCCTCATTGTTTTAGCTTCGCCTGTCGTTCGCGACGGCTCGTGGGCGCCCAATCGAGCGCCCCGACCCGCCAGAGGTAGACAAGACCCGCCAACAGAATTGCTATGAATACGGTAGCTTCAATGAGGCCCGCCCAGCCGCTTTCGCGCACCGAGACGGCCCAGGCAAAGAGATATAGGGCTTCGACGTCGAAGATCACGAAGAGCATCGCGACCAGATAGAATTTTGCCGAGAAACGCAGCCGGGCGCCGCCGGTGGGGACGATGCCGGATTCGAAGGGCTCGTTCTTGCTGCGTCCCCATGCCTTGCTGCCGAGCAGGCTGGATACGCCGAGCATGAAGGCACAAAGGCCCAGAACGCCAAGCAGAAAAATAGCGAAGCCCCAATGATGGGCCGTGGAAACATCAGGCATGCCGGGCCCCTTAACGGAACGGCGTTGGAATGTCCAGCCTGTGGCTGGGGCGATTTGTCGCCCTGTCGATGGGCAGGCATTCTATGCTTCTAAAAATAGTAAATATATGTTTCTGCATGAAACTTATTGAATCAATTCGTCCGTTTTATTGATTGACTCTATCGCCTCCCATGGCAGGAGCGGGCGATGATCTGGCGTCAAATCAATCGCGGCGCAGGTTGCAGCCCATGAGCGCAGCGGACGGGGTGGTGTGTCCGTTCGCGCATTTCTTGGTTGTGTTCACGGTGGATGCTGTAGTGCGGATCGCCGGTGCAGGGCAAGCGCCATGCGCCGATCATGTTCACCACCGACCTCTCGCTGCGCTTCGACCCGGCCTACGAGAAGATCGCGCGTCGCTTCCTGGAGAACCCGAAGGAATTCGAGCGGGCCTTCGCCAAGGCTTGGTTCAAGCTGACCCACCGTGACCTCGGCCCGCGCACGCGCTACCTCGGCGCCGACGTGCCCAAGGAAGATCTGATCTGGCAGGACCCGATCCCGGCGCTCGACCACAAGCTGATCGACGCCAAGGAGACCGAGGCGCTCAAGGGCAAGGTCCTCGCCTCGGGCCTCACCACCGGCGAACTCGTGCGCAGCGCCTGGGCCTCGGCCGCTTCGTTCCGCGGTTCCGACATGCGTGGCGGCGCCAACGGCGCGCGCGTCCGTCTCGCCCCGCAGAAGGACTGGGATGCCAACGACCCGGCCGAACTGGCGAAAGTGCTGGGCAAGCTGGAAAGCATCCAGAAGGACTTCAACGCCGGCCTGAAGGGCGGCAAGAAGGTTTCGCTCGCCGACGTGATCGTGCTGGCCGGCTCTGACGCCGTCGAATCCGCCGCCAGGAAGGGCGGCTACGACGTCAAGGTACCGTTCATACCGGGCCGCATGGACGCCATGCGGGACCAGACCGACGTCAATTCCTTCGCCGTGCTGGAGCCCAGGGCCGACGCCTTCCGCAACTACTACAGCAAGGACGCCCGTCTCTCGCCGGCCGAAGCGCTGGTCGACAAGGCCAACCTGTTGACGCTCACCGCACCGGAAATGACCGTGCTCGTCGGCGGCCTGCGTGCACTCGAGGCCAACACCGGCGGCACCAGGCACGGCGTGCTCACCAGCCGTCCGGGTACGCTGTCGAACGACTTCTTCGTCAACCTCGTCGACATGTCGACCGCCTGGTCGAAATCCTCGACCGACGGGTTGTACGAAGGCCGCGACCGCAAGACTGGCGAAATCAAGTGGACCGCGACCCCGGTCGACCTGGTGTTCGGCTCCAACTCGGAGCTGCGGGCGCTCTCCGAGTTCTATGCCGCCAGCGACGCCAAGGCGAAGTTCATCGACGACTTCGTCAAGGCATGGACCAAGGCCATGAATCTGGATCGCTTCGACATCTGATCGAGCGGACGCGAGGCTGGCCCATGCAGCGCCCCGGTCGNGGGGCGTTTTGCGTTGATTTCTCCGCAGGTCGCTGCCGTGCTTCGCCGCTCAGGCGCTCCGGCTCAGGGCCTGCATGGCAGCTTGCGCAGCGACTTCGCCGATCACCAGGATCGCCGGACTCTTTAGCTGGAAAGCCAGGGCATCGCGGCACATGCCGGCCAGGCTTGAGCGGCATTCGCGCTGCTGCGGCAACGAGGCGTTCTCGATCATCGCCACTGGCGTCGAGGCGGCGAGGCCGCCTTCGAGCAGGCCCGCCTGCACCTGTTCCAGCCTGCTGACGCCCATGTAGACCACCAACGTGGTGCCGCTCTGCGCCAGGGCCTGCCATTCGGGGCTGCTGTCGTCCAGGGTGTGCGCAGTCACCAGGGTCACGCCGCGGGCGATGCCGCGCTGGGTCAGGGATATTCCGCATTGGGTGGCGCCGGCCAGCCCGGCGGTGATGCCATTGACCAGTTCGACCTCGATGCCGCGCGCGCCGAGCCATTCGGCTTCCTCGCCGCCACGGCCGAAGATGCAGGGGTCGCCACCCTTGAGGCGCACCACGCACTTGCCTTGCCGGGCGTAACGCAGCATCAGCCGGTGGATGAAGGCCTGCGGCGTGGAGCGGCAGCCGCCGCGCTTGCCCACCGCAATCACCCGGGCATCCGGGCAGTGTTCGAGTACGGCAGGGTTGACCAGATCGTCGATCATGACGATATCGGCTTCGCCCAGTGCGCGTACCGCCTTGAGGGTCAGCAACTCGGGATCGCCGGGGCCGGCACCTACCAGCCAGACTTTTGCGCTCATATGTGCTTCCTCATCGTTGTGTCATGCCCGGTGCGCGTAGCGCATCCTGTGGGGCTGCGTTTTCGTGGGTACGCTCCGCGCACCGCTTGGCGGATCGTAGGGCGGGTGAAACCCGCCGGTATGGAGCTGCCATGTGCCACGAACGGCGGGTTGCAACCCGCCCTACGTTCGCTCAGGCATCTAGGCACTCGCTGGCAAGGCTGCCTGTGCCAATAACCGTTTGATTTCCGGTACGCACGAGCCGCAGCTGGTGCCGCAGCCCAGTTCCTGCTTGAGCCCGGCGAGGTCGAGGCCACGCTCGATGCCGGCGCGGACCGTGCTCTGGCTGACGTTCATGCAGTTGCACAGCGTGCGTTCGGTGCTCACCGCGGCGCCGCCCGGCGGCGCGCTGAGCGGGGCCAGCAGCCAGCGGCGCAGCTCGGCATCGGCCGTGCCGCTTTCCCAGAGGCACCTGAGCCACTGGCGCGCGGCGGTCTCGCCGGCCAGACGCAGAGCGACGATCCGCCCGTTCTCGATGCGCACCCGCTTGCCGACCGCGCGGCGTGGGTCGTCGTAGGCCAGCACCGGCCCTGCCTCGAGGCCGAGCAGGCGATCGAGGGTTTCCAATTCCGCGGCGGTAGGCGCCTCGTGGCTGGCGGCACGGATCAGCAGCGCCGGCCGCTCGCGTCCGCCAAGGCTGAAGCTGGCGTAGGCGAACCGCTCGAACAGCGGCCGCAGCGCCTCGAAGCGTTCCTGTACCGAGCCTTCCACCAGGGCGAAGAACTGCCAGGGCAGCTCGACCGCTTCCACCTCGATGCCGGCATGCTTGAGTTCGGGCTGTTTCGACAGCGGATCGACGCTGGCCAGGGTCAGTACGTTGCTGCCCAGGCCCTTGAGGAAACGGTCGCCCCAGTGCATCGGCAGGAAGGCCTGGCCGGTGCGCAGGCTGTCGTCCTTCTGTACCGGCAGGATCAGGCTGCCGCGGCGGCTCCTCACCTTCACCAACTGGCCATCGAGCAGGCGCCGTCGGCGCATGTCGTCGCCACTCATGCCGAGCAGCGCTTCCTCGACGTGGCCGAACAGCCGGGCAGCGGTGCCGGTGCGGCTCATGCCGTGCCACTGGTCGCGCAGGCGGCCGGTGTTGAGGGTCAGCGGGAAACGCGCCTCGCGCTTTTCCTTGGGCGCCTGGTACTGCTCGGCGACGAAGCGCGCACGGCCGCTTTCGGTGGGGAAGAGGCCGTCGGCATACAGGCGGGGCGTGCCCTGTTCGCTGCCCGGCGGGAATGGCCATTGCTGCGGACCGCGCTCGTCGATCAACGCATAGCTCAGGCCGCTGTAGTCGAGGTCGCGGCCGGTGGTGAGCGGTTTGTACTCCTCGAACAGCGTTTCGGCATTCTCGAAGGCGAACAGGCTCGGCTGTTCCGGGCGCAGGCGGCGCTCCAGGCGCCGAGCGAAATCGCAGGTGATCGCCCAGTCGGCGCGGGCCTCGCCCGGTGCAGGTACGGCGCGGCGCACGTGGCTGATGCGGCGCTCGGAGTTGGTCACCGTGCCTTCCTTCTCGCCCCAGCTGGCGGCTGGCAGCAGGAGATCGGCGTGGCGGCAGGTTTCGGTGGTGAAGAAGGCTTCCTGCACCACCACGAAGGGACAGGCGGCCAGGGCCTGGTGAACCTTCTGCTGGTCCGGCAGCGATTGCGCCGGGTTGGTGCAGGCGATCCACAGCGCCTTGATGCGCCCGTCGCGTACCGCCTCGAACAGCTCGATGGCGGAAAGTCCAGACTGTTTGGGCAACTGCTCTACGCCCCAGTAGTCAGCGACTTCGGCGCGGTGTTCGGCATTGGTTGCGTCGCGATGACCCGGCAGCAGATTGGACAGGCTGCCGGTTTCACGGCCGCCCATGGCGTTCGGCTGGCCGGTGAGCGAGAAAGGCCCGGCGCCCGGCTTGCCGATCTGTCCGGTGGCCAGGTGCAGGTTGATCAGTGCGCTGTTCTTCGCGCTGCCGGCTGTGGACTGGTTGAGGCCCATGCACCAGAGACTGAGGAAAGTCGGTGCGCTACCGATCAGCCGCGCGCAGCTCTGCAGGTCGTCGACGCTGATGCCGCAAAGCTCGGCGACCATGGCCGGGCTATAGTCGCGCACCAGGCTTTTCAGCGCATCGAAGCCTTCGGTATGGGTGTCGATGAAGCGGCGGTCGATCCAGCCTTCCCACATCAGGATATGCAGCAGGCCGTGGAACAGCGCGACATCGGTGCCCGGCAGGATCGGCAGGTGCAGGTCGGCCAGCTCGCTGGTGTCGGTGCGCCGCGGGTCGACGACGATGATGGTCATGTCCGGCCGCTTCGCCTTGGCTTCCTCCAGACGACGGAACAGCACCGGATGCGCGTAGGCCATGTTGCTCCCGGCGATCAGCAGGCAGTCGCTCTGCTCGATGTCCTCGTAGGAGCAGGGCGGGGCGTCGGCGCCGAGGCTGCGCTTGTAGCCGACCACCGCCGAGGACATGCACAGCCGGGAGTTGGAATCCAGGTTATTGGTGCCGACCAGCGCGCGGGCCAGCTTGTTGAAGGCGTAGTAATCCTCGGTCAGCAACTGCCCGGAGACATAGAAGGCGACGCTGTCGGGGCCGTGTTCGCGGATGGTTTCGGCGAACACATTGGCGGCATGCTCCAGCGCGCTGTCCCAGTCGGTGCGGCTGCGGGCCAGGCCCTTGCCCAGGCGCAGCTCGGGGTAGAGCGCGCGGGCATCGAGGTCGCCGGTCAGGTGCAGGGTCGAGCCCTTGCTGCAGAGTTTGCCGAAGTTGGCCGGATGGCTGGGATCGCCGGCCACGTCGAGGATGCGCTCGCCGTCGTGCTCGATCAGCACGCCACAGCCGACGCCGCAGTAGCAGCAGGTCGAGGCGGTTGTCATACGCATGGCGTGGTCTCCAGGAAAGTATCGTCGGGTTAGGACTGTAGGGTGGGCTTCAGCCTTCAGCCCACCGGTTATCCGGCTTTCGCCACGAGTGACTCGGTGGGCTGAAGCCCACCCTACGGGCAGGTCCTATGCCGCACATTCCTTGCGCGCATTCAGCGCCAGCAGCACGCGGCCGGCCTCGATGCGCGCCTCGTGGCGATGGGCGCAGCCGACGTCGGGGGCCAGCGCTTCGCCGCTTTGCAGGTCGATCTGCCAGTTGTGCAGCGGGCAGGCGACCTGCTTGCCGTAGATGATCCCCTGCGACAGTGGGCCGCCCTTGTGCGGGCAGCGGTCGTCGAGGGCGAAGACCTGATCGTCCGAGGTGCGGAAGATGGCGATGTCGCCCTTGGGGCCGGCAACGATGCGCGAGCCGAGCGGGTTGATCTCATCCAGTGCGCAGATGTCGAGCCAGTTCATGCTGTTTCTCCAGATAGGGTGGCCGGCTGATACTCAGGCGGTTTCGGTTTCCAGCTGCTTGACGGCGATGCGGTCGAATTCCTTCTTCAGCTGCGGCTTGGAGAGCTGCTCCTGCCAGGGGTCCTGCTCGAAGGAGAGCGAGAACAGCAGGCGCTGGTGCAACGCCTGGCGCCGCTCGGCGTCGTCCAGCACGGCCTTCTTGATGTGGTCCATGCCGACGCGCTGCAGGTAGTGCACGGTGCGTTCGAGGTAGAAGGCCTCTTCGCGGTAGAGCTGCAGGAACGCCAGGCTGTATTCCATGACGTCCTCGGCAGTCTTCACCTTGACGAAGAACTCGCCGGCCTCGGTCTTGATGCCGCCGTTGCCGCCGATGTACAGCTCCCAGCCGGAATCGACGCCGATGATGCCGACGTCCTTGATGCCGGATTCGGCGCAGTTGCGCGGGCAGCCGGAGACCGCCAGCTTGACCTTGTGCGGCGACCACATGTTGAACAGCGCGTGCTCCAGGTCGATGCCCATCTGCGTCGAGTTCTGCGTACCGAAGCGGCAGAACTCGCTGCCGACGCAGGTCTTCACGGTGCGGATGGACTTGCCGTAGGCGTGGCCGGAGGGCATATCCAGGTCCTTCCAGACGCCGGGCAGGTCTTCCTTCCTGATGCCGAGCAGGTCGATGCGCTGGCCGCCGGTGACCTTGACCATGGGCACCTGGTACTTGTCCGCCACGTCGGCGATGCGCCGCAATTCGGCGGCGTTGGTGACCCCGCCCCACATCCGCGGCACCACGGAGTAGGTGCCGTCCTTCTGGATGTTGGCGTGGGCGCGTTCGTTGATGAAGCGCGATTGCGGATCGTCCTTGGCTTCGCCCGGCCAGGTCGAGATCAGGTAGTAGTTCAGCGCCGGCCGGCAGGTGGCGCAGCCGTTCGGCGTGCGCCATTCCATGAAGGCCATGGCCGCCGGGATGCTGGTCAGGTGGTGCTCGCGAATGGCCTTGCGCACCTGGCCGTGGTTGAGATCGCTGCAACCGCAGATGGCCTTCTCGCTCTTCGGCTTGACGTCCGCCGCGCCGCCGACGGTGTTGATCAGGATCTGCTCGACCAGGCCGGCGCAGGAGCCGCAGGAGCTGGCGGCCTTGGTGTGCTTCTTCACCTCGTCTACCGAGAACAGGCCGTGTTCCTGGATCGCCTTGACGATGGTGCCCTTGCACACGCCGTTGCAGCCGCAGACTTCCATATCGTCGGGCATCGACATGGCCTTGCTCTGGCCCTGATGCCCGGCATCGCCGATGGCATTCTCGCCGAACATCAGATGATCGCGGATCTCGCTGACGTTCTGCCCCTCGCGCACCTGGCGGAAGTACCAGCCGCCGTCGGCGGTGTCGCCATAGAGGCAGGCACCGACCAGTACGTCGTCCTTGATCACCAGCTTCTTGTAGACGCCGCCGATGGGGTCGGAAAGGGTGATGGTTTCGGTCCCCTCGCCACCGATGAAGTCGCCAGCGGAGAACAGGTCGATGCCGGTCACCTTGAGCTTGGTCGAGGTCACCGAACCCAGGTAGCGGGAGAAGCCGAGCATGGCCAGATGGTTGGCGCAGACCTTGGCCTGTTCGAACAGCGGCGCGACCAGGCCATAGGCGGTGCCGCGATGGTTGGCGCATTCGCCCACGGCATAGATGCGCGGGTCATAGGTTTGCAGGGTGTCGTTGACCAGGATGCCGCGGTTGCAGGGGATGCCGGCCTGCTCGGCCAGTTCGCTGTTGGGTCGAATGCCGGCGGCCATCACCACCAGGTCCGCGGGGATCACGTCGCCATCCTTGAACTTGACCGCGCAGACCCGGCCTTCGCCGTTGTCCAGCAGCTCGGCGGTGTGCTTGGGCAGCAGGAACTTCAGGCCGCGGCTTTCCAGCGCACTCTGCAGCAGGGTGCCGGCGGTCCTGTCCAGCTGGCGCTCCATCAGCCAGTCGCCGATGTGCACCACGGTGACGTCCATGCCGCGCAGCTTGAGGCCGTTGGCCGCCTCGAGGCCGAGCAGGCCGCCACCGATGACCACCGCGTGCTTGTGGGTTCTGGCGGTTTCCATCATCACCTGAGTGTCGGCGATGTCGCGGTAGCCAATCACGCCCTGCAACTGGTTGCCGGGGATCGGTAGGATGAAGGGATTGGAACCTGTGGCGATGAGCAGGCGATCGTATTCGGCCTCACTGCCGTCGTCGGCGATGACCCGGCGTTTGACCCGGTCGATCTCCACTACCTTGCGGTTGAGCATGAGGCGGATGTCGTTCTCGGCGTACCAGTTCAGATCGTTGAGCACGATCTCTTCGAACTGCTGTTCGCCAGCCAGTACCGGGGAGAGCAGGATGCGGTTGTAGTTCGGGTGCGGCTCGGCGCCGAACACCGTGATGTCGTAGAGATCGGAGGTGAGCTTGAGCAGTTCTTCCAGCGTCCGCACGCCGGCCATGCCGTTACCGATCATCACCAGTTTGAGTTTCTTCATGCCGTTCTCCGCGCCGGAGCGTCTGACGGTTGCCGTTACCCGGCCCCAAAATTTCAACAACAAAAAAGGCGTCCCACTGGTTACCCAGTGAGGACGCCTTTGTCCGTGTCCCGCTCAGTCGGGAAACCTGCCGCTCCACGTTGAGGGTCAGGTCGTATGTTTTCTTCGCCATTCGCTTTGCAGAGGTTGTGCCAACTTGGCAAAACCCTTGTTTCAATAGGTTATGAGCGGCTCTGCGAACCGGGACGGTGCTCGAGATGCACCCTTATGCGGCAGGTTTGCGCTGCCATGGTGCATATTCGGGCGGGCAGGGCAGCCCAATGGCGACGGCCGCCAGCCACTCGCTGGATGGGCTGGGCGGATATTGCCGATTGACAGTTGGCGGTCGGCTTCCTAAAGTTTCGCCCATGCGCCGATTTAGTCAGCTACTTGCGGGGCGCCTGGAGCCGATGGCTTCGAAATACCGCTAAAGCGCTGGTTCCGGTGTCGCCTCCCACCGCTGCCCAGCGGAATTCTCGAGGCGGAAGTCGAACAGCATGAACGTGAAGCACGCCCAGTTGCGCCTGGCCCCGATCACCAGCGGGCCGATCCGATCCCATTCCAAAGTCCTTCTCGGCGGTGCCCACCAGCCGTCCCTGCTGCGCTACCTCGACGGCTGGCCGCGCCGCAACGGCAAAGCCAGGGCATTGCTCGTGCAGTTCGCTACGGCGGATGAATCGCTGGCACGTTTCGCCAGCGACAGCTTCGACCTGGCGGTGATCCAGGCGCCTGCGGCCGAAGCGTTGCAGGACTGTATCCGCGAGTTGACACGGGTGGCGCGGCAAGGGTTGATCGTCCGGCGCTAGTGGTCTGCACGGGCTTCAGGGGGCAGCCTCAGATCACTCCCGAGCAAGCCGCCTGTGCACACCGCGCCCGTAGGAGCCCGGAGGGACGCCGAGTCCTTGCCGGCGATCATCGGCGTTGCGGCCGATCGCCTGCAAGCGGGCTCCTACGGTGGGCAAAAGGGTGATCCGCGTTCATGCCCGGCAGACGCGTGGGCAAGGCTTCGCCGTTGCCCACCCTACGAACCGGCGCTTGTTGCGCAGGCCTCGGCACCCCCGCGCAATGAGCCACGCTTGGGTGCATACAGGTGCCAGAAGCTCCAGCTTCGCAAGTCGGGTTGAACGTAACGAAGCCCAGCGAACGTGATGCCAGGCGGTGCTTTCGTGTGGGGTGGGCTTGATGCTGCGGATTTCAGGTGGGCTGTCCGCCCGGCCTGTGCGCTAGCCGGCTGGTTCGCTTGTTGGGCTTCGCAGGCTCAGGCTAGGCGCCCCCACCCAACAAACATCCAGAGCCGTTGATATTCCGCTACGAGCTGCAGCCAGGCGGCTGGCGACGAAAGGGACGGCAGCGATGGGCCCGTCCCGCTGCGGTGCCCGGGCGTTTCGTAGATACTCCGCGCACCGCAGGGCTGACGTCCTGCTCACCTGAACTTGCCAGTCCTTCAACTGCAATGCGCGGCCATTGCCGGCCATCAGCGCGCGGCATCTTCCTCCTTACCACATGGCGTCCCCCTGGCCTTGAATACCTTGACCACCTCGCTGACGAAACTCACCACCAGCATCCGTTCGTTTTCGGGCAGGTCCTGAATCATTTCCCCGATGGACTGGGCGTGGTCGGCAGCGTTGGTGGGGCCGGTGCGGAAAAGATCGCTCGGCGAACATTCCAGAATGTCGGCGATCTGCTGCAGCCGGGGTAGTGTCGGTGATATCACGCCGTTTTCCATGCGGCTGATCGTTTCCTTCTCGACGCCCATGATTTCTGCTACCTGTGCCTGGGTCAGCCCTTTGGCCTTGCGGCGGACGGCGATCACCATGCCCACCTCGTATATCAATCCTCTGTCCTTCATGCGCTTGGCCTCTCACGTCATTGCATATGACGTTTTGAGTTATTTTCTGAGTGCAAGCGCCACAAGCGAAGGACGTTTAACGTCTACATGATAGACGCTATAAGTCATTTTGCTGTTGACCCTCCTCACAGCGGGGAGCGATAGTTGTGCCCTTGAGGCGCTATCTAGAGAGCGCTGCCGGAGCTTTCACGGGGAAATGGAATGCTGGCCAACTTGAAAATACGCACAGGGATATCGATCGTCCTTCTCACGCTGATTGCGGCCCTGCTGGTGTCGACGTTCACCGCCTGGAGAGGCGCCAAGACCAGCATGGAGCAGATCCAGAACCTGTATCAGCAGGGGATCGAGCGCGGCGGCCAGTTGCAGAAGGCCTATGCGCGCCTGTTGCGCGCCCGTGTCGGCCTGGCCGGAGCCTTCCTGGAGACCAGCGCCGGGGAGCTGGACAAGGCGCAGGCCACCCTGGCCATCACCCAGAGACTGGTCGACGAGGCGGACGCCGCCTTCGCCGCATTCATCGGCAACAGCGCCGGGGATTCCTGGCAGGCTCTCGAGCAGAACCTGCAGCAGGCGTTCGTCGCCTACCAGGCGACCCTGGAAGAACAGCTGCGGGCGCTGCAAGCCGGTTCGCAAAGCCGCTACATCGAGGTCAACCTGACGGCCCGTGCGGCGAACGACGGCTTCGACAAGGCGCTGCAGGCCTATGAGCAGCGCATGGACAGCCATACCGCTGCGGTCATGCAGGACGCCCATGATCGTTATGCCCTGGCCTTGACCGAGGCCATCGTCCTGACCCTCGTTACCCTGTTGCTGGCGGCTGGCTGCGGATGGTTCATCGCTACCCGCGTGCTCGTGCCGCTACGTGAAGTCGGCAGCATCTTCGGCCGCATCGCCACGGGCGATCTGACCAGCCGGATCGAGGTGCGCTCCACCAACGAGATCGGCGTGCTGTTCGCCTCGCTCGCACGCATGCAGGACAGTCAGCGCGAAACGATCGGCAGGATCACCAATTCGTCGAACCAGCTCGCCTCGGCGGCCGAAGAACTCAGTGCCGTCACCGAGGAATCCAATCGCGGATTGCACCAGCAGCACCAGGAACTGGAGCAGGCGGCGACCGCAGTGAACGAGATGACCACCGCCGTGGACGAAGTGGCGCGCAATGCGGTGTCCACGGCGCAAGCCTCGAACGACTCCAATGAACTGGCGCAGCAGAGCCGCGTCCAGGTTCAGGCCACCCTCGCCGAGGTGGAGGCCATGACCCAGGATATCGAGGGCACCTCGCAACTGGTGCGGGAATTGGCCGAGCAGGCGTATAGCATCGGCAAGGTGCTCGACGTGATCCGTGCGGTGTCGGAGCAGACCAACCTGCTGGCGCTCAACGCCGCCATCGAAGCTGCGCGTGCCGGCGAGGCCGGGCGTGGTTTCGCCGTGGTCGCCGACGAAGTGCGCACCCTGGCCCAGCGGACCCAGCAATCGACCGGTGAGATCGAGCAGATGATCGACCGTATCCGCAACGGCACCGAGGAGGCCGTCGAGTCGATGACGGTCAGCACCCGCAGGGCCCGGTCCTCGCTGGATTCGACCCGCAGTGCGGGCCAGGCGCTGGAGGATATCTTCCAGAGCGTGATGCAGATCAGCGAACGCAACCTGGTGATCGCCAGTGCGGCGGAGGAGCAGGCCCAGGTGACGCGCGAAGTGGATCGCAACCTGATCAATATCCGCGACCTTTCCACCGGCGCCGCGGCGGGCGCCAACCAGACCAGTGCGGCCAGTAACGAGCTGTCGCGCCTGGCGGTGGAGCTCAATGAGATGGTGATGCACTTCAAGCTCTAAGGTCGCCAGCCCATTCCTTCGAGCAGAGGCCATCAGAGAACCGTCTTATGCCAAGCGCACGCGAACTCATGGACCTGACCCGCAAGGCGATTGCCAGCCTGCTGCGGGCGGTCTCCCTGCAGGAGCAGGTGACCCTGATCTGCCAGGAGATCGAGCGCATCGCCCCGGATATCATCGCCTTCATTCTGCGCGCCGAC
The DNA here is from genome assembly GCF_015070855.1 of Pseudomonas lopnurensis. GTDB lineage: Bacteria > Pseudomonadota > Gammaproteobacteria > Pseudomonadales > Pseudomonadaceae > Stutzerimonas > Stutzerimonas lopnurensis. Next base: position 26,630 of record NZ_JADDIX010000011.1, on the reverse strand, counting down.
GAGCAGGGGGCGTTGCGTCCGCTGGCTGGCTCCGGCCTGTCTGCCCGGCAGATCCTGGCGCTGGAGGGGCTGGCCATCGACAGCCTGTACGGTATTGCAGACGACGCGCTGGCGGTTGGTACAGAAGATGCGGCGCAACCGGGCCTGCATGACCTCGGCGTGTCGCACGGAGCGAAACGCTTCTGGGCGGCACCGGTACGGTCCGGCGATGGCCGGGTGCTCGCCATGCTGGCGATACAGCCGCAGCAGACGGCTACGCTTACTGCGCTGCATCGGCGCCTGATCGATACCTGCCTCCCGCTCTGTGCCCTGGCCCTGGAGCGCGAGGAAAGCCGCACGCGAATCGATCGGCTGGCGTTCTACGACGAGCTGACCGGACTACCCAACCGCCGCCTGCTGCAGGTCCGGGCCGAGCAGGCCATCGCCCGGGCGCAGCGCGACAGGAGCCCGCTCGCAGTGCTGGTCATCGACCTCGACCGCTTCAAGCGGATCAACCATGCCCTCGGTCAGCCCGGTGGCGATGAATTGCTGCGCCTCGTCGCCCGGCGCCTGGAGGAGGGCCGGCGTTTCTGCGATATCGTCGCCCACCTGTCGGCGGACGAATTCGCGCTGGTGGTGCCGTACTGCGATGCCGAGCAGGCCGCTGCATCGGCGCGCTGCCTGCTGGCGGCCCTGAGCAGGCCTTGCCGGATTGCCGACGTACCGCTCGGATTGTCGGCCTGCCTGGGGATCAGCCTGTTTCCCGGCGACGGGCAGGACATCGATACGCTGATCCATCGTGCCGACATGGCCATGCAACGGGCGAAGGCTTGCGGACTGGGCCGCTTCTGTTTCTTCAGCGAGGAACTGAAACGCTCGGCTGTGGAGCTGTCGCTGGAAGAGGCGCTGCGGGTCGCCATCGAACGGAATCAGCTGCGGCTGCATTACCAGCCGCAGGTCTATTTCAAGGACGGTCGGTTGCGTGGCGTGGAAGCGCTGGCTCGCTGGCATCATCCGCAACTGGGCGATATATCGCCCGCCCGCTTCGTTGTCCTGGCGGAACAGTGCGGGCTGATCGACGAACTCGGGCGCTGGGTGCTGCACGAAGCCTGTCGCCAACTGGCTGACTGGCGGCGTCGAGGGCTGGCGATTCCGGCGATATCGGTCAACCTGTCGCCCTCGAACTTTCACGATGCCGACTTGCCGGCGACGATTGCCCGCACGCTCGCGCAGCACGGAATCCGGCCCGCCGAGCTGATGCTGGAAATAACCGAAAGCGTGTTGATGGACACCAACCCCTCTTTTCTGAAGATACTTCGCGAGGTCCACGCCCAGGGCGTCCTGCTGTCGATGGACGATTTCGGCACCGGCTTTTCCAGCCTGAGCCACCTGCATCGCCTGCCGGTGCAGGAGCTCAAACTGGATCGCAGCTTCGTCTTCGATCTGGAGCACGATGGTGCCAGCCGGACCCTGAGCGATGCCGTGCTCCACCTCGGCGAGAGCCTGCGGCTGTCGGTGGTGGCCGAAGGGGTCGAGACCGAGGCGCAGCGGCGCATCCTGGAACAGCTGGGCTATCAGGTGGGGCAGGGGTATCTGTTCTCCGCGCCACTGCCACCCGCGGAGCTGGAGGCGTGGCTGGCCGCCAGGCCTGGGCAGGCGAAGCGCCTTGCCGATGCGCTCATCCCTGACTGAGGCATCCCCGCAGATCATCAATGCCTACTGCGCACGCGTCAGCAATATCAGCAGCGCCAGGTTCAGCAGCAGCGAAATCAACGCCACGCTGCGCCACACCTTGAGCGGCTCGCGTTCGAGCAACGGCCGCGGCCGTGGGTTCGGTGTCTGGCGCTCGCCCTGTTCCAGTTGCAACAGCCATTGCTCGGCCGTCTCGAAACGGTGCTGCGGGTCGGCTGCCAGGGCGCGCTCGAGGATTTCGTCCAGCCAGGAGGGGGCGTCCGGGCGATAGCGGCTGGCCGGCGTCGGCTTGCCGAAGCGCGGATGCTGGAACGGTTCGATCTCGCCGTAGGGGTAGTGGCCGGTCAGCAGGTAATAGAGCGTCACGCCGGTCGCATAGAGATCGAGGCTCATGCTCGGCGCGCCGCCGGCAAAGGCTTCCGGGGCGAGGAAGCTGGGTGTGCCGGGCAATTGGTGCGGCTGGTCGCGGGATAATCCCGGGCAGAAGGCCAGGCCGAAATCCAGTATTCGCAGCTCGCCATCCTCGCCCAGGTGCAGGTTTTCCGGCTTGATGTCGCGGTGCAGGATATTGCGCCGGTGCAGCAGGCCTACCGCCCGGATCAGCCGCGGCGCCAACTGCAGCCAGTCGGCGAGCGGCATCGGGCCCTGGCTCTGGAACCGCTGCGCCAGCGTCGTCCCGGCGTATTCGCGCTGCACGTAATAGATGTGCTGGCGCTGCGGCAGCGGATGGACTTCGGCGAAGCTGCGTCCGGCGACCCGGCGCAGGAACCATTCCTCCTGCAGCAGGGCGGGCGCGGCGTCATGTTCGTCCTGGCGGCTCGACGGTAGCGTCTTCAGCAGCCAGGGTTGCGCGTGCGCGTCGCGCACCCGGTAGAGCAGCGATTGCCGGGATTCGGCCAGCAGCGCCTCGACCTGCCAGCCCTCGAACGTCTGGCCAGGGCGCAGGCGTGGCGGCAGCGGCCAATGGTCCAGTTGCGCCAGGGCGTCCGCCAGCACGGCTTCGGGCAGCCTGTCGACGCGCAGCAACAGCGCGCTGGCGTTATCCTGGCTGCCGCTCTGGTGGGCGAGATTGACCAGGGCGCGCGCCGCCGCGGGCAGGTCCGGCTGGTCGTGCAGCACATGTGCGAGGTCGCGCTCGGTAATGCTCGACCAGACGCCATCGCTCAGCAGCGCGAAGCAGTCGCCCTCGCGCAGATCGCCGTCCAGGTAGTCCATCAGCAGATGCTGGTCCAGCCCCAGCGCGCGCTTGAGTACGTGCTGCATGTCCGGCTGCTCCCAGACATGGTCCTCGCTGAGGCGTTCCAGTTGCGCGCCGTTCCAGCGATAGGCGCGGCAGTCGCCGACATGGGCGAGGGTGAAACGGCGGCCGCGCAGCACCAGGGCGGTCAACGTCGTCAGCAGCGGCTGGCCGCCACCATTGGCCTGCAGCCAGCGGTTGTGCGCCACCAGCACGCGGTCCAGCGATTGCGCCACGGCCCAGGTTTCCGGTGTCGCGTAATAGTCGAACGCCAGCGTCTGCAGGGTGGTGCGAGCGGCCAGCGCGCCGTCGGCGCACTGGCTGACGCCATCGGCGATGGCGAACAGATAGCCCTTGCCGGTTGCCAGTGAAGGGGCCGGCGTGACGATGCGGATCGCGTCCTGATTCTCCGGGCGAGGCCCGGCGGCGCTGGCCTCGCCGTAGCTAAGGTGCAGGGGCATACGGGTTTCCGGTGCGGTTGGTGCAGGTAGATTCAAACCCGTGCCACGGTTATGGCCGCCGAGCCCCAGGTGGTCCGCCAGCGACGCTTGACGCCATGCAGGCCGAACCAGGCCAGCACGCCGAGGCTGGCGAACAGCCAGAGACCGAGCTGGTAGTCGCCGGTCGCTTGCTTGATCGCGCCCAGGCCGGCGGTCAGGAGGAAGCCGCCGATGCCGCCGGCCATGCCGACCAGGCCGGTCATCACGCCGATTTCCTTGTTGAAACGCTGCGGTACCAATTGGAACACCGCGCCGTTGCCGGCGCCGAGGCTGAGCATGGCGACCACGAACAATGCCAGGGCAGCGGTCGCGCTGGGCAGGTTGAAGCCCACCGCGGCGAGGCAGATGGCGGCCACGGTGTACATCACCAGCAGCGCGCGAATGCCGCCGATGCGGTCGGCCAGCGCACCGCCCAGCGGGCGCAGCAGACTGCCGGCGAAAACGCAGGCGGCGGTGTAGTAGCCGGCCTTCACCGGGTCGAAGGCGTACTGGTCATGGAAGTAACCGGGCAAGGTACTGGCCAGGCCGAGGAAGCCACCGAAGGTGACGCTGTAGAAGAACATGAACCACCAGCTGTCGCGGTCGCCGAGGGCTTTCAGGTAGTCACCCAGCGACTTCGGCGCGGGGCGGTTGGGCGCGTTCTTCGCCACGCTGGCGAAAATGATCAGGGTCAGCGTCAGCGGAATCAGCGCCAGGCCGAAGACATTGTTCCAGCCGAACATGGCAGCCAGCACCGGGGCGAACAACGCGGCCAGCACCGTGCCGGAGTTGCCGGCACCAGCAATGCCCATCGCCTTGCCCTGATGCTGCGGCGGGTACCATTGCGAGGCGAGGGGCAATGCCACGGCAAAGGAGGCGCCGGCCATGCCGAGGAACAGCCCCAACAGCAAGGCCTGCTCATAACTGTGGATACCGTGCAACCAGGCGATGAACAGGGCCACGATCACCACGCTCTGCCCGAACAGGCCGGCGGTCTTGGGTGAGGTGCGGTCGGCGAGAATGCCCAGCACCAGGCGCAGTACCGCGCCGGCGAGAATCGGCGTGGCGACCATCAAGGCGCGCTGCTGGGTGGTCAGCCCGAGATCGGCGGCGATCTGCACGCCCAGCGGGCCGAGCACGTACCAGACCATGAAACTGAGGTCGAAATAGAGGAAGGACGCAAACAGGGTCGGCGTGTGGCCGGCTTTCCAGAAACTCGTATTCATCGGATCGGCTCCAGGGCGTTCGTTACGCGGCAATGCCCGCGAATGCTGCTCAAGCCGCCCCGGCAGTGGGGCGGAAAAACAAAAAGGCGCCGCAGCACGCCTGCCGGAGCAGGGTGTTGCGACGCCTTTGTCGTGTGTCGGAGACCGCCGTTGGCCTGCCGTGACAACGATCAAGCATCTAGCGTGCCAGTCCGCATGCGAGCCGCGCAGCAGGCGTCCAATGGGCCGCGGGGCGCAGTTTGGACGATCTGCTGCACGATTAGCGCGCATCCCTGGGCCAAATCGGGGCAGGTGATCCAATGCGGCCGGGCGAGCGCAGCCGCTGCGGTTGCTGATAGGCTTGGCGTGCGAAACGAGGAACGAGCGATGCCCTTTATTGCGACCCTGACCCTCAACCCGGCGATGGATCTTTCGGTCGGTACCGCCCGGGTGGTGAGTACCGACAAGCTGCGTTGCTCGCTGCCGCGTCATGATCCGGGCGGTGGCGGTATCAACGTCGCGCGGGTAGTCAAGACTCTGGGTGGCAAGGCGCTGGCCGTCTACCCGGCGGGCGGGCCCTTCGGCGAGCTGTTGCAGCGTTCGCTGGATGAGCTCGGCCTGGTGCACCGGCCGGTGCCCATCGGCGGCGACACGCGGGAAAGCTTCACCGTGGACGAATTGGAAACGGGGCTGCAATACCGCTTCGTGCTGCCCGGCCCGTCGCTCGCACCACAGGAACTGCAGCGCTGCCTGGACACCTTGGCGGCGCTGCATCCCACGCCGCACTACCTGGTGCTCAGCGGCAGCTTTCCGCCCGGGGTGGGTATCGGCTTCTTCGACGAGTTGCTCGCACTGACCCGGCGCATCGGCGCCAGGCTGGTGGTGGACCTGTCCGGCGAACCTCTGGCGTATGCGGCCAGCCAGGGTGGTATCTACCTGATGAAGCCGAGCCTCAACGAGCTGGCCAGCATCATGGGCCACCCGGTAACGGACGCGGCTCGGCAGGAGGAGGCGTTGCGCAGCCTGATCGCGCGAGGCAGCGCCGAGATCGTGGTGCTGTCGCTGGGCGCGGAGGGGGCGTTGGTCGCCTGCGGCGAGCACCTGGAACGGGTGCCCTCGCCGGACGTCCCGGTGCTCAGCGCCGTGGGGGCGGGCGACAGCATGCTCGGCGCCATCGTCCTGGCCCTGGCCGAAGGCCGCGAGCTCGGTGCTGCCGTGCGCTGCGGCGTCGCCGCGGGGGCCGCCACGGTGATGCGTCCGGGGACCGAGCTCTGCCATCGCGAGGACGTGCAGCGACTGATTGCCGAGCTCGGCCGCACTGGCCTTTAGAGCTTGCAGTCACGTAGGTTGGGTTGAGCCGCGCAGCGGCGAAGCCCAACATCGCACGGAGCCCAGGCCGGCTTCCCGTATGCCGAGAAATTCATATTTTGCGAATGTATCGCCTGATACCTCGCTCGTTGGGCTTCGCAGGCTCAACCCAACCTACTCGACAGCCCCTAGTCGACGCGATTGACCCGCGGGAACTTGGCGGCGAACTCCTCGGGCATGGCGATGACGCGGCCTTGCACATAGTCGTAGAAGACGAAGCCTGACTTGGCCATGGCGATCAGCCTGCCGTCGGCCGGGCGGGTGATGCGGAAGGTGATGTCGCCGCCGTACCTGTTGAAATCCATCACCCCGACCTCGAACAGCAGTGCGTCACGCGCATGGGCCTCGGCATTGTAGGTGGTGGCGAGGTCGGTGACGATGATGCCGTTGCCATCCTTGCGGGTCTCGGCGATGCCGTAGGCGAACAGGAAGCGCGCCCGCGCTTCGGAGATCATCGAAATCATCGAATCGTTGGCCAGATGGTTGGCGGCGTTGATGTCGGTGATACGCACGGTGAGCTGGGTGGAAAAACAGAACTGGTCTTCCGGGAACTGCAGGGTGAGGCGCGCCATGATGTGCTCGGTCGGGGAGGTATGGCGTGCATTCTAGGGCAGTACGTTTTCTGCGGCGAACGGCTCCGGCTTGAGCTTCGTCGGCAGTCCTGAGGCTCGCTTCGCCGCTCCCGATGTCTTCATTGGCCCAGCAGTTCGTTCATCGCGATGATCTGCTCGGCCACCTGAATCAGCTTCTGCTGGCGGCTCATCGCCTGCCGGCGCATCAGGGTATAGGCCTCTTCCTCCTTGCAGTCGCGCATCTTCATCAGCATGCCCTTGGCCAGTTCGATGCGCTTGCGTTCGGCCAGCTGCTGTTCGCGCGCCTGTAGCTGCGCGCGGATGGCCTGGTCGCTCTCGAAGCGGGCCATGGCCACATCGAGGATCGGCTTCAGGCGCTGGGCCTGGATGCCCTCGACGATATAGGCGCTGACGCCGGCGCGGATCGCCTGGCGCATGGCGTCCGGGTCGCTGTCGTCGGTGAACATGACGATGGGGTGCGGCTGGTCCCGCGTGACCAGTACCACCTGCTCCATGACATCGCGGCCGGGCGAGTCGGTGTCGATCAGCACCACGTCCGGACGAACCGCTTCCACCCGCTCGGGGAGGTCGATGGTAAGACCGGTTTCTTCGATGACTTCGAAGCCAGCCTCGATCAGCGCGCTTTTCAGGCGGCCGACCTTACGCGGGGTGTCGTCGATGAGGAGAATACGCAGCATGCCGATCTCCTTCAGAGCGCCTGGACCATGGGGTCGTCTGCCAGGGCGTGCAGGGCGAAGCTGCGTGCATAGCCGGCCGGGTCGGTACCGTCCCAGCAGCTGCCGTCCATCAGGATGGAGGTGCGCATCGGGCTCTCGGGAACGCTGATGCCCAGGGCGCTGGCGGCCTGTCGGTAGAGGGCGGTCTGCTGTACGGCGCGGGCGACGGCGAGGTAGTCGGGATCCTCGCGCAGCAGGCCCCAGCGCCGCAGTTGGGTCATGAACCAGAGGCCGTCGGAGTGGTAGGGCATGTTCACTGCGCCACCGGCGAAGAAGCGCAGGGGATGGGCGTCCTGCCAGGCGTTGCCGAGGCCGTCCTGATAGAGGCCGAGAAAGCGCGGCTCGATGGAGGCCAGCGGCGCATCGACGTACTCGCCGCCAGCGATCAACTGCGCCGCGCTGCTGCGATTCTCCTGGCCCTGGTCGATGAAGCGGCTGGCTTCGAGCACGGCCATTACCAGTGCGCGCGCGGTGTTGGGGTACTGCTCGACGAAGGCGCGGGTGCAGCCGAGTACCTTCTCCGGGTGATCCGGCCAGATCGACTGGCTGGTCGCCAGGGTGAAACCGACATCCTCGGCGATCGCCTGGGCGCCCCAGGGTTCACCTGCGCAGAAACCGTCGATGCGCCCGGCGCGCAGGTGCGCGACCATCTGCGACGGCGGCACCACCCGGGTTCTGACGTCCTCCAGCGGGTGGATACCGTGGGCGGCCAGCCAATAATACAGCCAGAGGGCATGGGTGCCGGTGGGGAACGTCTGGGCGAGGGTGAGCTGGGCACCACTTTGGAGCGCTCGGTCACGCAATGCCTCGGGATCGGTCACGCCAGCGGCCTTCAATGGTGCGGACAGATTGATGCTCTGGCCGTTCTGCGCGAGCCCCATGAGAACGGCCATATCCACCGCCGGGCTGCCGCCGATACCCAGGTGCACCGCGTAGATCAGCCCGTACAATCCGTGGGCCGCGTCGAGTTCGCCGCCGATCAGCTTGTCACGCAGGCCCGACCAGGAGTTCTGCCGATGCAGGTTGAGGGTCAGGCCGAACGGCTGGGCGAAGCCCTGGGTGGCGGCGACGATCAGCGAGGCGGCGTCAGTGAGGGGTAAAAAGCCGAGGTTCACCGTGCTCTTTTCCGGGGCATCGCTACCGGCGACCCAGGCCAGGGCGTCGGTGCGGGGTGCTGTGGCGGAGTCAGTCATGCAGGGCGTACCTTGTGAAAGTGCGGGCGCGCACTGCGGATCGCAGGTGGCGTCGAAGGAATGCTGCCATGAGCGTAGCAAGCGATATGCCAGGGGGTGGCCCCGGCCTCCCTGGCGAGCATTCCGTAGGAGGCGCCTGCGTGTCTTCGTCGCAGCGCTGTCGCGCAGCAAACAGGGTGCAGCCGCGAGAAAGCCGCATGTGCACGCGGCGATCATCGGCGTTGCGGCCGATCGCCCGCAGGCGGGCTCCTAGCGGTGGGGCAAAAGGATACGGATACAGCGGCAGGGCCGGCCATCGTAGGGTGCGCTTCACGCAGCGATATCTGCGCAGCGGCGTTCAGGGATCAGCGCGGATACAGCGGTGGCAGGGCGCTTTGTTCCTGTTCGGCGCTCGGGCTGGCTGCCGGCGGCAACGCCTGGATCGCCTGCCACAGCGCCTCGCCCTGCCAGCGCTGGCCGGTTTCGCTGTACAGCGCGCCGTTGAGGCCGTCCAGCGCATCGGACAGCGGTACGAAGCGGGCAGCCATGTCCGCGAGGGTCTCCGGTTGTTGGCGCGCCCAGGCGTCCAGGGCCTGGCGGGTGGCCTGGGGATCGTTGGCCTGGCAGGCGCGGCGCAGGTCGTCGAGCAGGCTGCGCGGCGTCGGCCCGGCCTGGAGGGCGCGCTGCACCGCCGGTTGCCGCCGTGCGCGCAGCCAGAGCCCGAAGCCGGCCAGGGTACTGGCCGCGAGCAGTACCGTGCTCAGTTGCCACGGCCAGAGCGGCGGCGGTTCGGCGCCGGATTGCAGCATGATCGGTTGCTCGGGCGGCGGCTGCAGCAGGTCCGGATTGTCGGCGACCTGCAGCGTGCGTTCGGCCAGCGTGGCGCGTTCCAGACGATCCTCGAGGGTGTTCCACCAGACCACTTCCAGCGCCGGCAATTGCAGGGTGCCGCTGCGGGTCGGAATCAGCGCTTCGCGCTGTTCGCGACTGCCGACGATACCTGTCGGGCTCACCTCGTTGGCGAGGCTGGGCTGGTCCGGATAGCGTCGCAGTTCGGCACTTTGTGGCGAGCCGATGGCCGGCAGCTGGGTGCCGGTCAGGCCTTCGGCCTTGAGCAGCAGGCTACGGGTGAGGGATTCGCCGGCCTGGGCCTGGTCCGGCTCGGGGCTCCAGGCTTCGACCAGGGTGAGGCTGCGTGCCGGCAGCCAGGGCACATCGGCGGGGTAGTCCGCGGGCTTGGTCTTGACCGACAGTGGAATGCTCGGCGATCTGACCTGGGTCGAGCGGCCCGGCCGGGGTCCGAACAGCGAGTCGTTACCGGTCGCCACGGTGGTGGCGCTGAAGAGCTGGGCGGGGATTGTCAGCTCGCCGCTCTGCTGTGGAAACAGCGCGTAGCGGACTTCGATGACGCCGTGACGAATGCCGTTGATGGTCTTCTCGTAGGTACGCGGCTCGCCGAGCCTTTCCACCAGCGCGTCGGGCATCTGCAGGGGCGACAGGCTGCTGTCGTCGTACAGCGAGACCGAGTGATAGATGCGCAGGGTGAGGGTGACCTGGGCTTGCACGTAGACGCTGTCCTGGTCGAGGCTGGCATCGATGAAAATCGGCGCCAACTGGTCGCTCTCATCCTTGGCGCGTGATTCCTGCACCAGCAGGGTGATCGGTTCGCTGCGCCATTCGCCGAGTTGCAGCGGCGGGATGATGACGTAACCGGTCTGCCGCGGGCGCAGCGTGATCAGCCAGCGGGTGATCGCCCGGGTTTCACCGTTGCTGCTGGAAAGCTGGTTGACCTGGCGCGTGTCGAAGACTTCGAACGATTGCTCCAGCGGTTGCAGATCGGGCCTGCCGAACATCGTATTGCCCTGGGATTCGAGGCTCAGTTCGAGGGTCTCGTCGATACTCAGCTGGGTACGGTCCACGCTGGCGAGCAGCCCGGAAGCGCTGGCTTGGGCGGCAAGCATGCCGAGCAGAAGAAAAGTCATCAGGCGCATCATCGGTTCACTTCCTGGCGCTTGCGTTGTTCGTAGAGGAACTTGCGCCGCAGCAGCTCACCGGGATCGTCCGGGACCTGCCGCAGCCATTGCTCCATGGCCTGCTGCCGCTCCATGTCGGGAAGCGCCTCGTGCTGCACCTGCGCCTGGGTGGTGGTCGAGTCCGCTGCGTGCGACCGTTGCTCAGCGGTGGGGGGCGGCGGCAAGGCGCCGCTGGCTTCACCGGGCTCGCTGGTCGGTTCGCCGCTGGCGCTCTCCGGCGTCGGCGGGCTGGCGGCAGCGCTGCCTTGCCGTGGCTGCTCCGGCTGCGGCTCGTCGGGCTGCGAACCCTCCTGCGGCTGCTGCCGACGTTGTTGCAGCAGCTCTTCGACCAGTGCCTTGTTGCGCTGGGCGATGTGCAGGTCGGGCTGCAGTTCGAGCGCTTGGTCATAGGCCTCGATGGCCGCCTCGAAGGCTTCGCCGCGGGCCAGGGCATTGCCACGGTTGTAATGATCGGCGGCGCTAGCACCCTCGGCGAAAAGCTCGGCCGCGCCTGAATAGTCACCGGCCCGATAGCGGGCGACTGCCTGCCAGCGTCGATCGGTGAAGCGCTCGGCGGCCTGTTCCGGCTGCTGCGCTTCGAGTAGACGCTGGCCCTGCTGATCGGGACGCAACCAAAGATCGCCGAACTCGAAGGCGCTGGCCGGTTGCGCCTGCAACAGCAACAACGGCAGGCAGAACAGCCAGCCGCGGCGGCCGGCACAGGCGGCCAGCAGGAGCAGGGGCAGCAGCAGCCAGTGGCCCTGATCCAGCCAGGCTTCGAGGCGGGTGACGTCGTCGTGCTGCAGCAGCGCGCCGGCTTCGTCGAGCAGGCCGAGCGCCGCCAGGTCGCCATCGCCCAGGCGCGCCTGTTGATAGCGCGCGCCCAGCTCGCTGGCGAAGCGCCGCAGGCCGGCATTGTCCAGGCGCGGAATCAGGATCGCGCCCTGTTCGTCCTTGAGGAAGCTGCCGTTCTCTCCGGCGATCGGCGCGCCCTGTTCGGTGCCGACACCGAGCATCAGCAAGCGCTGGCCCTGGTCGCGCATGAGCGTGGCAATGGCGCTGCGCTCCTGGCCGTCCAGGCCGCTGCCGATCAACAGCAACCGGCCCTTGCCCTGACCGGCCTGCTCGAGCAGCGCGAGGCCCTGGGCGACCGCCAGGTCGGCGCGTTGTCCCGGTTCGGGCATCAGCGCCGGGTGCAGGGCATCGAGCAGGTTGCGCGTGGTGGCCAGATCGTCCGACAGCGGCACCAGGGTATGGGCGCTGCCGGCGAACACCACCACCGCGGTCTGCACGTCCTGTCGGCTTTCCAGCAGGTCGAGCAGTTTGCGCTTGGCCTGCTCCAGCCGCGTGGGCGGAGCGTCGCCGGCGAGCATGGCGGGCGTCAGTTCCAGCAGCACGACCAGCGGGTCGGCGCGTTTCAGGCTGGGCTGCTCGAGTCGCTGCCAACTGGGCCCGAGCAGCGCCAGCACGGCCAGCAGCCAGGCCAGACCCAGAACGATCCATGGCAGGCGGCTGTCGCGCAACTGGCCGCGGGTCAGCAGGGCGGCATGGAAGGCTTCGGGCAGCAGGCGCTGCCAGCGGCCAACCTGCCGTTGCCGATGCCAGAGGCGCCACAGCAGCCAGAGCAGCGCTGGCAGGACGAGCAGCCAGAAGGGCCTGAGCAGGTGCGGCAGCCAGTCGCTCATCGACGTTGCTCCCGGCGCCAGGCCAGGCGTTGCAGCTGCGCGCTCCACAGGCTGGCGGCCACCAGCAACAGGCTGATCAGCAGCGCCGCCGCAAGCGGCCAGGCGTACAGGGCCTCGGCAAGGCGCGCCTGGGTCGGCTGCTGGGCGGCCGGTTCCAGGCGATCGAGGGTTTCGCCGATCGCTTCGAGCTCGGCACTGGTGCGTGCCCTGAAGTATTCGCCGCCGGTGCGCTCGGCGATGGCGCGCAGCGTCGGCTCGTCCAGCTCCAGCCCGGGGTTGAAGCCGAAGCGGCTGAGCACGCCGCCTTCCTCGGGATCGGCGCCGATCCCGATGGTGTGGATTCGCACGCCTTCCTCGGCGGCCAGGGTCGCTGCCAGCAGGGGCTCGATTTCGCCGCCGTTGTTGGCGCCGTCGGTGACCAGGACCAGCACACGGTTGTCGGCCGGGCGCTCGCGCAGGCGCTTGACCGCCAGGCCGATGGCATCGCCAATGGCGGTATTGCTGCCGGCGATGCCCACCAGGGCTTCGTCGAGCCAGATGCGCACGGTGCGCCGGTCGAAGGTCAGCGGCGCCTGCAGGTAGGCCTTGCTGCCGAACAGGATCAGGCCGACGCGATCACCATGGCGATCCTCGATGAAGTCGCCGAGCAGCCGCTTGACCAGTTCCAGGCGGGTGAGTTCCTCGTCGTTCCATTGCATGTCGGGGTAGTCCATCGACCCGGAAACATCCACCGCCATCAGCAGGTCGCGGCCGCTGACGGGCAGCGGCAGGGGCTCGCCGAGCCATTGCGGGCGGGCGGCGGCGAACAGCAGCAGCAGCCAGATGGCCAGGTAGGGCAATTGCTGGCGCCAGGCGGGCAGGGCGACGCGGGCGCGCCGGCCGGCGAGGCTCTGCAACTCATCGAGGAAGCTCACCCGCAAGGCCGCCTCGCCGCGATCCGCGGCCGGCAGCAGCCCGCGCAGCAGCCAGGGCAGCGGCAGCAGCAGGAAGACCCAGGGCCAGGCCAGCTCAAACATGCTTGCGAATCCAGGTATCGACGGCCTGCTCGAGACCATCGATGGCCTTGTCGTCCAGCCGGCATTCGGCGCGATAGGCGCCTTCGACGAGCACCATCCAGCGGGTCAATCCGGCTGCCGGGCAGCGACTGTCGAGAAACGCCAGCCAGGCGCGCCCGCTCAGCGTGTGCGGATGGTCGCCGGGGTAGCGGATGCGGCACAGCCGCTTGAGCAGCGCGTTGAGCTGCTGCAGCCAGTGGCTGGCCGGCTGGCCGCCGTAGGGCTTGCTCAGGCGCGCCAGTTCATCGAGGGCTTCCTGGCGCTGCGGCGCCAGCGGCGGCTCGCTCGCGGCGCGGGGGTTGCGCCGCGGCAGACGATGGCGCAGCCGCCAGAGCAGCCCCAGGCAGAGCGTCGACAACAGCCCCAGCAGCCACCAGCCGGGCGCCGGAGGCCACCAGGAGATCGGCGGCGGGCTGATCAGCGGCGCCAGTTGGTCGAGCGGGTTCATGGGCGGGCGCTCGGGTGCCGTACACTCAGATGATCGCGCAACTGCTCGACCAGATCGTATTGGGTGTCGAGCGGCATCAGCGGCACCCGCAGGCGATCGGCCAGCCGCTGCCAGCGGGCGCTGCGGGCTTCGCCCTGCTGGCGGTAGCGCTGGCGCAGCGCGGCATCGTGGGTATCCAGTTCCAGGTGCGCGGCGCCCTGGCTGAAACTCAGCAACCCGGCGGCGGGCAACGCGTGGTCGAGCGGATCGAACAGCGGCAGCAGCAACAGGTCGACGTGGCGCGCCAGCAGGCTCAGCTGCTGCTCGGCGGCATCGTCCAGGGTCCGCTCGTCGCAGAGGATCACCGAGAGGCTGCCGGGCCGCAGCACTTCGCGTGTCCTGCGCAACGCGAGGCTGAACGCTTCGGGATCGCAGGGGCTTTCCGGGTGCAACTGGCGGTTGGCCCTGGCCAGCCGGTCCAGCAGCTGCAGCAGGCTCTGCTTGCTGCGCCGTGGCTTGATTTCCTGCTGCTCGCTGCCGCCGAACACCAGCCCGCCGACCCGGTCGTTGTGGCTCAGCGCGGCCCAGCCGATCAGGCCCGCGGCCTGGGCCGCGAGCACCGACTTGAAGGCGCGGCCGCTGCCGAAGAATAGACGCCGGCTCTGTTCGGCGACGATGTAGATCGGCCGCTCGCGTTCTTCATGGAAGAGCTTGGTATGGGGCTCCTGGGTGCGGGCGGTGACCCGCCAGTCGATGGTGCGCACGTCATCGCCGGCCTGATAGATGCGTACCTGGTCGAAATCCACGCCGCGGCCGCGCAGCTTGGAGTGATGCAGGCCCACCAGCGGGCTGCGCCGGTGCGGCGTCGAGAACAGCGGGACTTCACGGACCCGGTGGCGGATATCGATGAGCTCGGCCAGGGTGACCCTGATGCCGGCCTCGTCTTCGAGCGGCTGCCCGGCGTTGCGAGCCTGCGCCTGCATCAGGCCACCGCCACCACGTCGAGGACGCGCTGGATGACGCGCTCCTGATCGATGCCGGCGGCCTCCGCCTCGAACGAGAGGATGATGCGATGGCGCAGCACGTCGAAGAGCATCGCCTGGATGTCCTCGGGGCTGACGAAGTCGCGCCCGGCGAGCCAGGCGTGCGCGCGCGCGCAACGGTCCAGGGCGATGGAGCCGCGTGGGCTGGCGCCGTAGGCGATCCATTCGGCCAGCTCGGCGTCGAACTTGGCCGGCGTGCGCGTGGCCATGACCAGTTGCACCAGGTATTCCTCCACCGCGTCGGCCATGTACAGGCCGAGGATGTCCTTGCGTGCGGCGAAGATCGCCTGCTGGCTGACGCGCTGTTCCGGCGCCGCCTCGCCATTGATCGCTTCGCCACGGGCCTGTTGCAGGATGCGCCGCTCCACCGAGGCGTCCGGGAAGCCGATCTTCACATGCAACAGGAAGCGGTCGAGCTGCGCTTCGGGGAGCGGGTAGGTGCCTTCCTGCTCGATGGGGTTCTGCGTGGCCAGCACCAGGAACAGCGGTGACAGATCGTAGGTGCTGCGGCCGATGCTGACCTGACGCTCGGCCATGGCCTCCAGCAGCGCCGACTGCACCTTGGCCGGGGCGCGGTTGATTTCGTCGGCGAGCACCAGGTTGTGGAAGATCGGCCCCTGCTGGAAGACGAAACTGCCGGTTTCCGGGCGGTAGATCTCGGTCCCGGTGATGTCCGCGGGCAGCAGGTCCGGGGTGAACTGGATGCGATGGAACTCGGCCTCCAGGCCTTCGGCCAGCTCCTTGATCGCGCGCGTCTTGGCCAGCCCGGGAGCACCCTCGACGAGCATGTGGCCGTCGGCGAGCAGGGCGATCAGCAGGCGCTCGATCAGCCGCTCCTGACCCAGGATCTGGGTGGAAAGGAACTGTCGCAACGCGATTATCGATTCACGGTGATCCATCGTCTCGATTCTTCCAGGTGGCGGTGACCCGGCCCGCCGTACCGGCGGACCCGCTTGCCGTAGCCGGCTGCAACGAACGCTCGCAGAGGGGCGGAGGGAATGCGCCACTTTACTGTATTAAGCCGTGTTAGGGGCTGTTGCCGTTTCGTCGCGAGCCGTGAACGAAATGGCAACAGCCCCTAGACTATCCTGAACCTTCGTCCTGTGGTGCCAGTCACTACCGGCAACCTTCCCCAGCAAGCCAAGCGGAGCCATACATGGCGTTCTTCTCAGCGGCCAGCAAGGCCGACTTTCAGCAGCAATTGCAGACAGCGCTGGCGCAACACGTAGACCCCCGACTCCTGCCGCAACTAGGCCTGTTCGCCGAACAGTTCTTCGGCATCGTCGCCCTGAGCGAACTCACCGAACGGCGCATGACCGACCTGGTCGGCTCGACCCTGGCCAGTTGGCGCCTGCTCGAGCGCTTCGATCCGGCCACGCCCGAGGTACAGGTCTTCAACCCCGATTACGAGAAGCACGGCTGGCAGTCGACCCACAGCGTGGTCGAGGTGCTGCATCCGGACATGCCGTTTCTGGTCGACTCGGTGCGCATCGAGCTGACCCGTCGCGGCTACAGCATCCACACCTTGCAGACCAGCGTGCTGCAGGTCCGCCGCGATGCCGACGGGACGCTGCTCGAATTGCTGCCCAAGGACACCCGCGCGCCGGACAGCCACGCCGAATCGCTGATCTTCGTCGAGATCGACCGCTGTGCCAGTGCCGCCGCGTTGCGCGAACTGGAACAGTCGCTGCAGGGTGTGCTGGCCGACGTGCGCCAGGTGGTCGCCGACTTCGCCGCGATGAAGGGCAAGGCCGAAGAACTGCAGGCGCGCCTGGAACGGGTCAACCTGCGCATCGACGCCGACGAGCTGGACGAGATAAGGGACTTCATGCGCTGGCTGGCCGAAGACCATTTCACCTTCCTCGGCTACGAGGAGTTCTCCATCGTCGAGCAGCCGGAAGGTGGGCGCATCGTCTATGACGAGGGGTCGCTGCTGGGGCTGTCGCGCAGCATGCGCACCGGGCTGTCCAGGGAGGAGCAAACGCTCACCGGCCTGTCCGTCAGCTATCTGCGCGAACCCTTGCTGCTCTCGTTCGCCAAGGCGGCGATGCCCAGCCGCGTGCATCGCCCGGCCTATCCGGACTTCGTGTCGGTTCGCGAGTTCGACGAAGAAGGCCGGGTGGTCCGCGAATGCCGCTTCCTCGGCCTGTTCACCTCGTCGGTGTATACCCAGAGCGTGCGGCGCATTCCGTTCATCCGGCGCAAGGTCGAGGCGGTGGTGCGGCGCGCCAACTTCGGCAGTTCGGCGCACCTGGCCAAGGAGCTGGTGCAGGTGCTCGAGGTGCTGCCGCGCGACGAGCTGTTCCAGGCGCCCATCGACGAGCTGTTCGAGAACGCCATCGCCATCGTGCAGATCCAGGAGCGCAACCGGCTGCGGCTGTTCCTGCGCTTCGATCCCTACCGGCGCTTCTGCTACTGCCTGGTATACGTGCCGCGTGACAGTTATTCCACCGAGACCCGGCTGAAGATCCAGCAGGTCCTGCTGGACCGGCTCGAGGCCAGCGGCTGCGAGTTCTCCACCTATTTTTCCGAATCGGTGCTGACCCGGGTGCAGTTCATCCTGCGCCTGGACCCCAACAGGCCGGTGCAGGTCGACCCGACGCGCCTCGAGCAGGAAGTCCTGCAGGCGTGCCGCAGTTGGCACGACGACTACGTCAGCCTGATGGTCGAGCGCTTCGGCGAGGCGCAGGGAACCAACCTGCTCAACGAATTTCCCAAGGGCTTTCCGGCCGGCTATCGCGAGCGCTTCTCGCCGCAGTCGGCCACGGTGGACATGCAGCACGTGCTCGCCCTGAGCGAGGAGCGCCCGCTGGTGATGAGCTTCTACCAGCCGATCAGCACCGACGAAAACCGCCTGCACTGCAAGCTCTACCATATGGACACGCCGCTGCCGCTGTCCGACATCCTGCCGATCATGGAGAACCTCGGGCTGCGGGTGATCGGCGAGTTTCCCTTCCGGCTGCGCAACAAGAGCGGCCGCGAATACTGGATGCACGACTTCGCCTTCACCTATGCCGCCGGCCTGGAAATCGACCTGCTGGAAATCAACGAGCCGCTGCAGGACGCCTTCATCCATATCTACGCCGGGCTCGCGGAGAACGACGCCTTCAACCGGCTGGTGCTGACCGCCGGGCTGACCTGGCGCGAAGTGGCGCTGCTGCGTGCCTATGCGCGCTACCTCAAGCAGATCCGCATGGGCTTCGACCTGGGCTACATCGCCAGCGCCTTGCTCAACCACACCGACATCGCCCGTGAGCTGGTGCGCTTGTTCAAGATGCGTTTCTACCTGGCGCGCAAGCTCGGCGACGAGGATCTCGCCGACAAGCAGCAACGACTCGAGCAAGCGATCCTCGGTGCGCTGGACGAGGTCGCGGTGCTCAACGAGGATCGCATCCTGCGGCGCTACCTGGCGCTGATCAAGGCGACGCTGCGCACCAACTTCTACCAGCCGGATGCGAGCGGCCGGGCGAAGGACTACTTCAGCCTCAAGCTCGACCCGCGGGCGATCCCGGAAATGCCGAGGCCCGCGCCGCTGTACGAGATATTCGTCTACTCGCCACGTGTCGAGGGTGTGCACCTGCGCGGCGGCAAGGTGGCGCGCGGAGGGCTGCGCTGGTCCGATCGCGAAGAGGACTACCGCACCGAGGTGCTCGGCCTGGTCAAGGCCCAGCAGGTGAAGAACGCGGTGATCGTGCCCGGTGGCGCCAAGGGCGGCTTCATTCCGCGCCGGCTGCCCGGCAGCGGCACCCGTGACGATATCCAGGCCGAAGCCATCGCCTGCTACCGGATATTCATCAGCGGGCTGCTGGACGTGACCGACAACCTCAAGGAAGGTCGGGTCGTGCCGCCGGCCAACGTGCTGCGCTACGACGATGACGATCCTTATCTGGTGGTCGCCGCGGACAAGGGCACGGCGAGCTTCTCGGACATCGCCAACGGCATCGCCAGCGAGTACGACTTCTGGCTCGGCGATGCCTTCGCTTCCGGGGGCTCGGCCGGGTACGACCACAAGAAGATGGGCATCACCGCACGGGGTGCCTGGGTGTCGGTGCAGCGGCATTTCCGCGAACGCGGAATCGACGTGCAGAACGACGCCATCAGCGTGATCGGCATTGGCGACATGGCCGGCGACGTCTTCGGCAACGGCATGCTGATGTCCGAAACGCTGCAACTGGTGGCTGCGTTCAACCATATGCACATCTTCATCGACCCGGATCCCGATCCCGCCCGCAGCTTCATCGAACGCAAGCGCCTGTTCGAGTTGCCGCGTTCGTCCTGGACCGATTACGACCGCTCGCTGATCTCCGCCGGCGGCGGCATTTTCCCGCGTTCGGCCAAGCGCGTGGAAATCACGCCACAGATGAAGCAGCGCTTCGCCATCGAAGCGGACCAGCTGACGCCGGCCGAGCTGATCCATGCCCTGCTCAAGGCACCGGTGGACCTGCTGTGGAACGGCGGCATCGGCACCTATGTGAAGAGCAGCGGCGAAAGCCATGCCGAGGTGGGCGACAAGGCCAACGATGCGGTGCGGGTCAACGGCAGCGAACTGCGCGCCAAGGTGGTGGGCGAGGGCGGCAACCTCGGCATGACCCAGTTGGGCCGGGTGGAGTACGCCCTGCATGGCGGCGCCAGCAATACCGACTTCATCGACAACGCCGGCGGGGTAGATTGCTCCGACCATGAGGTGAACATCAAGATCCTGCTCAACGAGGTGGTCAGCGTCGGCGACATGACCGGCAAGCAGCGCAACCAGCTGCTGTTCGAGATGACCGATGCGGTGGCCGAGCTGGTGCTGCACAACAACTACAAGCAGACCCAGGCGTTGTCGCAGGCGCAGTATCGTGCGCGCGAGCGTGGCGGCGAGTACATCCGCCTGATCACCGCGCTGGAGGCCGCGGGCCAGTTGGACCGCAGCCTGGAATTCCTGCCGTCGGACGAGGAATTGGCCGAGCGGGCGAACCTGGGCAAGGGGCTGACCCGTCCCGAGCTGTCGGTGCTGATCTCCTACAGCAAGATCGAGTTGAAGAGGGCGCTGCTGGAGTCGCGCGTGCCGGACGATGCCTATCTGGCCCGGGAAATGGACAGCGCGTTTCCACAGTCGCTGGTCGAGCGTTTTCGCGAGGCGATGCTGCAGCATCGCCTCAAGCGCGAGATCGTCAGCACGCAGATCGCCAACGACCTGGTCAACGACATGGGCATCACCTTCGTCCAGCGGCTCAAGGAAGCCACCGGGATGAGTGCGGCCAACGTCGCGGGCGCCTACGTCATCGTGCGCGACATCTTCCATCTGCCGCACTGGTTCCGTCAGGTCGAGGCGCTGGATTACAAGGTGCCTGCCGAGTTGCAGCTGACCCTGATGGACGAGCTGATGCGCCTGGGACGGCGGGCGACCCGCTGGTTCCTGCGCAACCGGCGCAACGAGCTGGATGCGGCCCGCGACGTCGCCCATTTCGGCCCGCGGGTGGCCGCGCTCGGGCTCAAGCTCGACGAGCTGTTGCAAGGCGCCACGCGCGAGCGCTGGCAGACCCGCTATCAGCAGTACACCGAGGCCGGCGTGCCGGAGCTGCTGGCGCGGATGGTGGCCGGAACCAGCCATCTGTACACGCTGCTGCCGATCCTCGAAGCGGCGGACGAGACCGGACAGGCGCCGGCGCAGGTCGCCGCGGCCTATTTCGCCGTCGGCGGGGCGTTGGAGCTGCCGTGGTATCTGCACCAACTGACCAACCTGCCGGTGGCCAACAACTGGCAGGCGCTGGCACGCGAAGGTTTTCGCGACGACCTGGATTGCCAGCAGCGCAGCATCACCGTATCGGTGCTGCAGATGGCGGATGGGCCCGAGCAGATCGGCGAGCGCGTCGACGCCTGGTTGGCGCAACGACCCTATCCGCTCGAACGCTGGCGCGAGATGCTGGCCGAACTGCGCAGCACCAGCGGCAGCGACTATGCGATCTATGCCGTGGCCAGCCGGGAACTGCAGGACCTGGCGCAATCGTCGGGGCAGGGCTGAGGGGGTCGTCCATCATGCTGCGCGGGTGAAGCTCGCAGCATGATGTTTAGGCGCGTATGCGATGTGCCACGGGCTTTTCGTAGGGTGGGTCGGGCGGCGATCCGCTTCAGCCCACCATGGAAAGATGTCGATCTGGCACACCAGCCGGTTCGAGTCACAACGCACTTGAGCTCGGCGCCGGTTGCCCGCGCTTGAAACGGGTGATCTGCGGCAGGTCGCGCAGATAGCGGACCAGGTCCGGCGCGCCGGCGAGCTTGAGGCCTTCGCCGATGGCGTTGGCGGTGGGTTCGCGCTTCTCCAGCAGCAACAGTTCCGAGTTGCCGGCATTGCGCAGCAGCGTCAGCCGCGCATAGGGCACCTGGGTGTCGAGCAGCAACGCCATGAAGTCACGGTCGCTCCAGGCCTGGGCGGGCATGGTGATGGCGTGGTACTCGGCATCGAGTGCCTGAACGCCGGCCCGGTCGAGACGGTAATCGGTTACTTCGGCTGGCAGCATGACCTCGAGGCCGCGCAGGCGGGCGTAGGCGACGGCGCAGGCGAAGGCTTCGATGTGATGCTCGCCGGCCCAGTAGAGGCGTTCGCCGAGCCAGCTGGCCTGGCGAAGTTCTATCGGCGTGCCTTTGTCGAAGCCGGGCAGGGCGGTGCCGAGGGCACGCAAAAAATCCTTGTAGCTGATGATGCGCACCAGCCGGCAGGCGGGTGTGGCGGCAAAGGCTTCGATGCCCGGGTAGCTGATGCCGTCGCTGCCGTAACCGCCGAGCCCGTCGATCTGGCGCAGATCGATCTCGCAATGGAAGTCGCTTTCCTTGCGGATCAGGCGGGTCAGGGCGGCATGGGCACGGGCCTTGTCTTCCTGCACCGGGCCGGACAGCGCGCCGCGGGGCAGCTCCAACAGGCGTTGCAGGCAGGGGCCGTCATTCCAGAAGATGCTTGGTTCGGGCTCGGGGAGCCGCGCGAAGGGGAGCTGCAGGCCGCTGGCGCGCTCCAGCGCCTGCTGCGAGGCCTTGGCACTCAGTCCGAAGCGTTGCGCCAATCTGGCGAGATGGGATGTCAATGAAGGCATTGGCTCGGGCAGGCTCATCATGCGTGAGCTCTCAGAATGAGGGGCTGTCGAGATTCCACCGCGGCCGCGAATGAACGACCGACAGAGCCTTGGGCCGGAGTGTGGCAGACCGGAGGCGTTTGCGCACGGGCTGCACTGCAAATATGCACCATTCGCATCGGGGAATGGGCGTGCCGGACCTGGATGGCCGTGCCGCGTCGATGTGGCAATATCGCTGAATGGATCAATGAGGAGCCTCCATGCCAAACCTGGTGCTGGACATCGCACTGTCCGCCGATCGAATGAAGGCGGTGTATCAGGGCCGCGCCAATCGAGTCCTGATTCGGAGCCGTGACGGAACGCGCGTCAGCCTGCCTGCGCATCACCTGCGTCCGTTTCTGACCAGTGAAGGCGTCTATGGTTCCTTCGAACTGGAATTCGCCGAGCAGGGGCAGCTGCTGCGCTTGCGGCGCCTGCAATGAGCGCAGGATCCAGACCGTCGGCGAGCCGCTGGAAACCGCGCCGGCCTGCTATACTCCGCGGCCACACTTTCCGAGACGTTAGGCTGCGTATGTATAACCTGGCCCGCCAGTTGTTGTTCAAGTTATCCCCGGAAACTTCCCACGAGCTTTCCCTCGAACTGATTGGCGCAGGTGGCCGTCTTGGGCTCAACGCGATGCTGAGCAAGCCGCCGGCGAGCCTGCCGGTGCGGGTGATGGGGCTGGATTTCGCCAACCCCGTGGGACTCGCGGCCGGGCTGGACAAGAATGGCGAGGCGATTCGCGGGCTGTCGCAGCTGGGTTTCGGTTTCATCGAGGTGGGTACGGTGACGCCGCGCCCGCAGCCGGGCAATCCCAAGCCGCGTATCTTCCGGCTGCCCGAGGCCGAGGCGATCATCAACCGCATGGGTTTCAACAACCATGGCGTCGACGCGCTGCTGGCGCGGGTGGAGGCAGCCAGGTTCAAGGGCGTGCTGGGCATCAACATCGGCAAGAACTTCGATACGCCGGTGGAGCGTGCCGAGGACGACTACCTGCTGTGCCTGGAAAAGGTCTATCACCACGCCAGCTACGTCACCGTGAACGTCAGCTCACCCAACACGCCCGGATTGCGCAGCCTGCAATTCGGGGATTCGCTCAAGCATCTGCTCGACGCATTGCGGCTGCGCCGTGAG
The DNA here is from genome assembly GCF_015070855.1 of Pseudomonas lopnurensis. GTDB lineage: Bacteria > Pseudomonadota > Gammaproteobacteria > Pseudomonadales > Pseudomonadaceae > Stutzerimonas > Stutzerimonas lopnurensis. The sequence continues at coordinate 3,744 of NZ_JADDIX010000011.1, read as the reverse complement.
GATCTCGAGCTGATGCATGGCAAGCGCGTGCCGCTGGCCATCAAGATCGCCCCCGACATGACCGATGAAGAAACGGCGCTGGTGGGCGAGGCGGTATTCCAGGCGGGGATGGATGCGATCATCGCCACCAACACCACCCTCGGGCGTGAGGGCGTTGCCGGGCTGGCCCACGCCGACGAGGCGGGCGGCCTGTCTGGCGCCCCGGTGCGGGACAAGAGCACCCATATCGTGAAGGTGCTGGCGCAGACCCTGGGTGGACGCTTGCCGATCATCGCGGTGGGCGGCATCACCGAAGGTCGTCACGCAGCCGAGAAGATCGAGGCCGGCGCGAGCCTGGTCCAGTTGTATTCGGGCTTCATCTACAAGGGGCCGGCACTGATCCGCGAGGCGGTGGATGCCATTGCGGCACTGCGCTCACAAGCGGGTTGAGTGGGATTCTACTGCCGGAATGGGGCTCCTGTCGGAGCCCCAGGGCTGCTAGCCCGCCGCCCGGATGGGGCGTGCCGTTTGAAGTCGGAAAGAGCGGTGAATCAGCCGACCGCGTGAAGTTCGTTGAGTCTATGCAGACCGGCAGTACCGGTCAGACCATCCCAGTTGTCGCCGCGACCCTCCCGCCAGCCGTTGATCCAGGCTTGGCGAACAGTGGGATGTGAAAAAGGACAGAGGTCGCGAGATTTGCCATGTATGCCATGTTGATAACCGCGCAGAAATGCTCGTTCCATCGGATCACGCTTGAGTCTTCTCATTGGGTATTGCCCTCAGTGGTTGACTGGTGTTCCTGGTGGCCTCATGGCGAGACCGGGCAGCTGGGCTGCCAGTGAAACCCGCTGCCGGCGTGGCGGGTTTCGCCGGGCACCATTGCGGTGCCGGCCTGAGGTGAGTTCTAACCCAATGCCCGAGAGGCTGGAATGATCGTTTTGTCATAAGTAAGTAACGAAACTATGGTTCTACCCATAAGCCGCGTTTACTGCGGCACCTGAACCTCATCCCTGGGCCGCCTCACTCGTCGCCGGACGTTTTCTACCGAGTCGCAATCTTTTTTCCTGCTGGGCTTGTTCCGACGAAAGGGTCGCAGCGGTCCGAAGCATATTTCCTGGAACTGCCATGACCGATCGCCATGAACTGATTCTCACCTGTCCCAAGGGGCTGGAAAGCCTGCTGCTCGAGGAAGCCACCAGTCTGGGGCTGGAGGAGGCCCGCGAGCAAACGTCCGCGATTCGTGGCTTCGGCGGGCTGGAAGTGGCCTACCGGCTATGCCTGTGGTCGCGCCTGGCCAACCGTGTGCTGCTGGTGATCAGCCGCTTCCCCACGACCGACGCCGACACCCTGTACCAGGGCGTGCACGCGGTCGACTGGGCCGAGCATCTGCAGCCCGGGGGCAGCCTGGCGGTGGAGTTCAGCGGTCGTGGCTCGGGCATCGACAACACGCACTTCGGTGCGCTGAAGGTCAAGGACGCCATCGTCGATCGGCTGCGCACCGCCTCCGGCGAGCGGCCGAGCGTCGACAAGCTGAATCCCGATCTGCGCGTGCACCTGCGTCTCGACAGGGGCCAGGCGGTGCTGTCGCTGGATCTCTCGGGGCACAGCCTGCATCAACGCGGTTACCGCCTGCAGCAGGGCGCGGCGCCGTTGAAGGAGAACCTCGCCGCCGCCATTCTGATTCGCGCCGGCTGGCCGCGCATCGCCGCCGAGGGTGGCGCGCTGACCGACCCCATGTGCGGCGTCGGCACCTTCCTGGTGGAAGGCGCGATGATGGCGGCGGACATCGCGCCGAACCTCAAGCGCGAGCGCTGGGGCTTCAGCGCCTGGCTGGGTCATGTGCCGGCGCTGTGGAACCGCCTGCACGCCGAAGCACAGGCGCGGGCGCAAGCCGGGCTGGAACGGCCGCCATTGTGGATTCGCGGCTACGAGGCGGATCCGCGGTTGATCCAGCCCGGGCGCAACAATGTCGAACGCGCCGGGCTGGCCGAGTGGATCCGGATCTACCAGGGTGACGTGGCCACCTTCGAACCGCGCCCGGACCAGAACCAGAAGGGGCTGGTCGTCTGCAACCCACCCTATGGCGAACGCCTGGGGGACGAGGCGAGCCTGCTCTATCTCTATCAGAACCTCGGCGAGCGTCTGCGCCAGGCCTGCCTGGGGTGGGAGGCGGCAGTGTTCACCGCCGCACCGGACCTCGGCAAGCGCATGGGTATTCGCAGCCACAAGCAATATGCCTTCTGGAACGGCGCGTTGCCCTGCAAGCTGCTGCTGATCAAGGTCGAGCTGGACCAGTTCGTCACCGGCCAGCGTTCGTCTTCGGGCGAGCGGGCAGAGCAGCAGGCGCCGCTGGAACAGGCGCGGCTCAGCGAGGGCGGGCAGATGTTCGCCAACCGCCTGCAGAAGAATCTACGCCTGCTCGGCAAATGGGCGCGTCGCGAGGGCATCGAGTGCTATCGGCTCTACGACGCCGACATGCCGGAATATGCGCTGGCCGTCGATCTGTACCGCGACTGGGTGCACGTGCAGGAATATGCGCCGCCACGCTCCATCGATCCCGAGAAGGCCCAGGCGCGTCTGCTCGATGCACTGGCGGCGATCCCGCAGGCGCTGGGTATTCCCCGCGAGAAAGTGGTGGTCAAGCGTCGCGAGCGCCAGACCGGCACGCGCCAATACGAGCGCCAGGCCTCCCAGGGCGAATTCCTCGAGGTGAACGAGGGGGGCGTGAAGCTGCTGGTCAACCTCACCGACTACCTGGATACCGGGCTGTTCCTCGACCACCGCCCGCTGCGCCTGCGTATCCAGCGCGAGGCCGCCGGCAAACGCTTCCTCAACCTGTTCTGCTATACCGCCACCGCCACGGTGCACGCCGCCAAGGGCGGCGCGCGCAGCACCACCAGTGTCGACCTGTCGAGGACCTACCTCGACTGGGCGCGGCGCAACCTGTCGCTCAACGGCTTCTCGGACCGCCAGCGATTGGAGCAGGGCGACGTGATGGCCTGGCTGGCGGATGATCGTGGCGAATACGACCTGATCTTCATCGATCCGCCGACGTTCTCCAATTCCAAGCGCATGGAGGGGGTATTCGACGTGCAGCGTGACCATCGCGCTCTGCTCGATCTGGCCATGGCGCGGCTGGCGCCGGGCGGTACGCTGTATTTCTCCAATAACTTCCGCAAGTTCGTGCTGGATGCGGGCCTGAGCGAGCGCTATGCCGTGGAGGAAATCACCGCGGCCACGCTGGACGAAGACTTCCGCCGCAACAACCGGATTCACCGCGCCTGGAAGCTGCGGGCGCGCTGAACGCCCACAGCGAGCGTGCTGCTCTGCGTAGGTGGCGCCTGCGCGTCTTCGTCGCAGCGCTGTCGGGCAGCAAACAGGGTGCAGCGCCGAGAAAGCCGCCTGTGCACACCGCGCCCGTAGGAGCCCGGGGGGACGCCGAGTCCTTGCCGGCGATCATCGGCGTTGCGGCCGATCGCCCGCAAGCGGGCGCCTGGCGGTGGGGCAAAAGGATAGGCTCTGTCCGAGTTGGCTGTTGCGGATAGACGTATCCCTGTAGGAGAGGGCGGGGACGCCGAGTCCATGCCCGCGAATATTCCAGCGCGCAAAGCTYCGCGGGCACGGCCCGCTCCTACGGAGGTTCAGAACACCTCGACACTTCGAGCAACACGCAATTGGGACAGAGCCAAAGGATAATCCGCGTTCATATCCGGCAGCCGCGTGGGCAAGGCTTCGCCGTTGCCCACCCTGCGAACTGGCGAAATC
>NZ_JADDIX010000100.1:90619-107885 GCF_015070855.1 Pseudomonas lopnurensis | reverse complement strand
CTCAAATCCCGTCAGGCTCTTTCTTGCAGCTTATGGCTTGCGGCTTGACGCTGCTTTTTCCACCCTGGCCCCGCCCGGTGTATCGGTGAAGCGTGATCCACCCTACGACCCTCAAGCCCCGCCAAGCTTTTTTCTTGCAGCTTATGGCTTGCAGCTTGCAGCTGCTTTCTCAGACCTTGATGAAATGCTCGCGGTAGTGCCGCAATTCGGCGATGGAGTCGCGGATGTCGTCGAGGGCCAGGTGCGTGCCGCTCTTCTTGAAGCCTTCCATGATCTGCGGCGCCCAGCGTGCTGCGAGCTCCTTGAGCGTCGAGACGTCCAGGTTGCGGTAGTGGAAATAGGCTTCCAGCGCGGGCATCTGCCGATAGAGGAAGCGGCGATCCTGGCAGATGCTGTTGCCGCAGATCGGCGATTTGCCCTTGGGCACCCACTGCTCGAGAAACGTCAGGGTCAGTTCTTCCGCCTCGGCGGTCGAGATCAGGCTCTCGCGCACGCGCTGGGTCAGGCCGGAACCGCCGTGCTGGCGGGTGTTCCATTCGTCCATGCGGGCCAGCACCTCGTCGCTCTGGTGCACGGCGATGACCGGGCCCTCGGCCAGCACGTTGAGCTGGCTGTCGGTGACGATCGTGGCCATTTCGATGATGACGTCGTTGTCCGGATCCAGGCCGGTCATTTCCAGGTCGATCCAGATCAGATTCTGCGGGTTCTGCATGGCGGGCTCCTTGACTGTGGCGCGCAGTTTAGCCGCTTGCAGCGGAGCCGTCAGGTACCGTGCCGCCGGGATGCCAGACCAGCAGCCGCGAGTGCCGCCAGTCCTCCAGCGGCAGGACCTGCGCCGGCTCGACGCCCGGCACGGCGAAGCTGTTGCTGATCAGCAATGCGCCGGGGCGCATCTCCATTCGCGCCTTTTTCCACAGTGCCGGCATCGGTGCCGGCGAGAGGAAGCAGTAGACCACCTGGTAGTCGCCGAGATCGACACGCCACAGGCTGCACAGGCGGATACGGCAATTGGGCTGGCGCAGGCAGCGCAGCCAGGACAAGGCGAAGGGCAGCGGCGCGGTTTCCACTCCGACGAAGCGCGCCGCGGGATGCGCACGCGCCAGCCGCAGCAAGGTGCCGGCCAGTCCGCAACCCAGGTCGATGAAGCGAAAGTCCGCCGGCAGCGCCGCCAGCCGGGCCTGCAACTGCCGCTCGGCCTCGGCGCCGCTCAGATACAGCGGCACCCGTTCGGCGAAGGCATTCCAGTTGAGCAGCAGCAACAGGACGAACGCGCCGAGCGGCAGCCAGCCCGGCACGCTTTGCTCCTGCAGCAGGACCAGCCCCGGAACGAAGGCCAGGTTGATCGGCAGCCACCAGGACGAAAGCCCCAGGCGCTGGCCCAGCAATGCCGCGATACCCCCCTGCAACAGCGCCGCGCCCAGGAGCCCGAGCCGGACATCCAGCCGGGCGAGCGCCAGCAGCACCAGCCAGGTGAGCGCCACGGCCAGCAGCTGCGCCAGCAGCGCGCGCAGGATCGGTAGACGTGGATGTGCAATAGCGGGCATGGATGGCTGGAATCCGGCAGGGAGGCGCCAGTCTAACCATCAGCATCGCGCTGCGCCCAAAAAAGCCGAAAGCAGCGCTGGAAGGCTGGAGGCTGAACGGCAAGCGGACCGAGGCGCGCCGCCACAGCACTCTCAGAAGGATTGTCCGGCATCGGGGCAAGCCCTGCTTAAGCGAACAGCATGACGTTTTCGTCCAGCTTTCCAGCCTCCAGCGCTTGTCATCGAATGGCCGTTGCGCAATAACGCCACCGCGCGCTCGCCTGCCGGCGCACGCACCAGACAGGCCGCCGCGCCGGGGCATGCTAGACTCGCCGACCATCATCACCTGAAGCCCGCATTCATGGCCAAACGCCAACTCAACCGCCGGCAGAGCTGGCGCATCGAGAAGATCCAGGAAGAGCGCGCGGCCCGCGCCGCGCGGCGTGAGTCCCGCGCCCTCGAAGAACTCGAAGGCGGCGACCTCGGTCCCGAGCAGACCGGTCTGGTCATCGCGCATTTCGGCGTACAGGTCGAAGTCGAAGCGCTGGAGGGCGAGCAGGCCGGACAGGTGTTTCGCTGCCACCTGCGCGCCAACCTGCCGGCGCTGGTCACCGGCGATCGCGTGGTCTGGCGCCCCGGCAACCAGGGCATCGGCGTCATCGTCGCGCAGTTGCCGCGGCATTCGGAACTCTGTCGCCCGGACATGCGCGGCCAGCTCAAGCCGGTGGCGGCGAACGTCGATCTGATCGTGATCGTCTTCGCACCACTGCCCGAGCCGCACGCCAACCTGATCGACCGCTATCTGATCGCCGCCGAACATGCCGGCATCGCCCCGCTGCTGCTGCTGAACAAGGCGGACCTGATCGACGCGCACAACGAGGCGTCGCTCAACCGTCTGCTGGAGGTCTACCGCCAACTGGGTTATCCGCTGCTGGAAGTCTCGGCCCATGGCGGCAGCGGCATGGACGCATTGAAGGCCCGCCTCGACGGCCATGTCAGCGTCTTCGTCGGGCAGTCCGGGGTGGGCAAGTCCTCGCTGGTCAACAGCCTGCTGCCCGGCGTCGATACACGGGTCGGCGCACTATCGGAAATGACCGGCAAGGGCACCCACACCACCACCACCGCGCGGCTGTTCCACTTCCCCGGCGGCGGCGAGCTGGTCGATTCGCCCGGCATCCGCGAATTCGGCCTCGGCCATGTCAGCCGTGCCGACGTGGAGGCCGGCTTCATCGAGTTCCGGGACCTGCTCGGGCATTGCCGTTTCCGTGACTGCAAGCACGACCGCGAGCCCGGCTGCGCGCTGTTGAAGGCACTGGAAGAGGGCCGCATTCAGCCGCAGCGCATGGCCAGTTACCGACACATTCTCAGCAGCCTGGCGGAACCGGATTACTGAGTTCGCAACACCCGGCTCAAGGTGCGTCCGGCTGGCTGAAATCCAGCACCCCATCCTCGAAGATGTTCAAGCGTTCGCGCAGTTGCGGAGGCTGCAACGGTTCGTCGGCAGCCTCCGGCACGGCACCTGACGCCGGCTCGGCCACGCCGCCCGCCTCCGCGCTACTGGCATCGGACTGCTCACCCTCGATGGAGCGCTGCGCCTTCTTGGTCAGGACCAGGATGTCGATGCGCCGGTTGACCGGGTTGACCGGGTCCTCCCGATCGAACAGCGCGGATGAGGCGTAGCCCACCACGCGGGCGATCTGCTCCTCTGGATAGCCGCCGCCCACCAGGGTGCGGCGGGCGGCATTGGCGCGGCTGGCCGAGAGCTCCCAGTTGCCGAAGTCGCTGCGCCCCGAATACGGCTTGGCATCGGTGTGGCCACTGATGCTGATCTTGTTCGGCACCGCGGCGATGGTATCGACCAGGGCCAGCAGGATGTCCTCGAAATAGGGCTGCAGCTGGGCGCTGCCGAGGGCGAACATCGGCCGGTTCTCGGCATCCATGATCTGGATGCGCAGGCCGTCCTGGGTGATCTCGAAGAGGATCTGGTCCTTGAAGCGCTGCAGCTCCGGATTCTCGTCGACCTTGTTCTGCAGCTCCTGCAGCACCAGGTCGAGGCGTTCGCGCTCCAGTTGCTCGGCGAAGATTTCCGTCTGCTCGGCATCGACCTTGGCATCGCTCTGCGCCGGATCGAGTTCCGGGTTGAGGGTACGGTCCGGCGACGGCGTCGGCGTACCGCCGAGGTCGATGACGTGCGGGCTGGCGCTTTCGGTGAAGCCGATCGGGTCCTGGAAATAGCCGGAAATGGCGCGCTTCTGTTCCGGGGTCGCGGCACTCATCAGCCACATCACCAGGAAGAACGCCATCATCGCCGTGGCGAAGTCGGCGAAGGCGATCTTCCAGGCACCGCCATGATGCCCCCCAGCAGTCTTCCTGACCCGCTTGACGATGATCGGTTGATTGTTGTCCATCAGCTACCACGCATGGCTTGCTCGAGCTCGGAGAAACTCGGCCGATGCGCCGGGTACAGTACCTTGCGGCCGAACTCCACGGCCAGCGTCGGCGGCATGCCCGAGGCCGATGCCACCAGCGTCGCCTTGATCGCCTCGTAGAGGTTCAGCTCTTCCTTGGCGTCATGCTCCAGGGAGGCCGCCAGCGGACCGAAGAAGCCATAGGACGCGATAATGCCGAGGAAGGTCCCCACCAGCGCCGTCGCTACCTTTTCGCCGACCTCGGCATTGTTGGCATCGGCCAGCATGGACATGGTGATGACGATGCCGAGCACCGCGGCGACGATACCCATCGCCGGCAGGCCATCGGCGACCTTCGACATCGCATGGGACGGATGCTCGAGCTCCTCCCTCAGGCTGGCCAGTTCCATGTCGAACAGCCCCTCCAGCTCGTGCGGCGCCATGTTGCCGGAGGACATGATGCGCAGGTAATCGCAGATGAAGGCCGTCATCCGCTCGTCCTGCAGCACGCCGGGATACTTGCTGAACAGCGGGCTGGCGGCCGGGTCCTCGAGGTCCGCCTCGATGGCCATCATGCCTTCGCGGCGGCTCTTGTTGAGAATGGCGTAGAGCAGGCCGAGCACTTCCAGATAATAGGTATGGGTGAAGCGCGTGCTGAACATCTTCAGCGACTTCTTGAACACCAGCAGGGTGGTGCTCGCCGGGTTCGCCTGTAGAAAGCCACCCAGCGCCGCGCCGCCGATGATCATGACCTCGAAGGGATGAATGAGCGCGCCGATCTTGCCACCGGACAGCACGAAGCCGCCCAGTACGCTGGCGAACACGACGATGATGCCAATGATCTTTACCATAGAGCTACGTCTGGAACCTGGTCACGAGTCATCGCGGCACGGAGCGACGAACGTGCCCGCGCGACGACATGGCGAAAGGGATTGGAAGAATTGTTCTGGTTATCGGAACTTTTGCGCCAGACTAAAGGCCATCCCGACGAAAAGCTAGTTCGGCCATGACCACGACATCCCCGCTACCACGAACATTATCCGCCTGGATCAAGGCGCTCGACGACGTCCGCCTGCCCGCCTTCGCCGAAGTCCATGGCAAGGTGCGCCTGGCATTGCGCGACAGCGGCCTGTCGATGCGCCAGATCGCCGAGATCATCCAGGCCAGCCCGGTCCTGGCCCTGCGCTTCATCCAGGAAGCCAACCGCGGCATCGGCGACGGCCAGCCCGCGGAAAGCCTGGAAGTGGCGCTCAGCCGCATCGGCCTGCAACGTGCGGAAACACTTCTGAGCCGCATCCCGGCCACCGAGACCCGCGATATCCCCGTGCCGCTGCGGCAGATGGTGCTGATCAGCCGCCACGCCAGCCAGCAGGCCAACGGCCTGTTCGGCGCCCGCCTCGCACGCCTGCAGCAGGACATCCACTGGGGCAGCCTGCTGTTCCTCACGCCGGCCTGGGCGCTGATCTGCGCCTATCCACATCTGCTGGAAAGCTGGGAGCAGCGCGTGCTGGCCAAGGGCGAACCGGCCAGCCGCGTCGAACGCGAGTTGCTCGGCGTGCCATTGCTGGAGTTGTGCCTGAAACTGGCCGAGCACTGGCGCCTGCCGGATTGGATCATCCAGGGCTATCGCCTGCTCGGTGGCAATCGGCGCATGCTGATCAAGGCCCTGCACATCGCCCGTGACAACGAGCATCCCCTGCACCAGCAGCAACTGATCGACGCCGACCCCGAACTGCGCCGCTGGCTGACGCAGCCGAACAATACCATCGTCCTGGCCAACGGCCTGGCGCTGTCCTCGCATCACAGCTGGAGCGGCGTGCACAGCCTGCGCTGGCAGCGCCTGGCGGGGCTGTACCTACAGGTGCCGCTGGACGAACTGCAACAGCTGGTGCATCAACAGGCGGTTGCCAGCGCCCGCCAGTTCGGCCGCACCGATCTCTGGCATCCCGCCCAGGGCCTGCTGTGGCCGACGGGCAGCCGCTTCCAGATCCTGCGCGAGCCCCCCGCGCCCAGCGCCCAGGACCTCGCCGCGTGGCGCGCGCACTGCCGCCAGCTGCTCGCCGAGCCGACGCCGTTCAGCAACGTGTTGCAACTCACCGCCACCGCCAGCCAGGCCTTCGCCTGCGGCGGCATGCAGCGCGTGCTGGTGATGCTGGTCGATCGCAAGCAGAACCGTCTGGTTGCCCAGCAGTGCATCGGCCTCGCCGGCGATGCCGCACGCCTGACGCTGACGGCGGAACAGAGCCAGGTCCTGCGCCGGCTGCTGGAAAAACCCGCGCAGCTACGTCTGCAGCCGACCAACGTGGCCCAGTTTTCCGCGCTGTTGCCTGGCAGGCTGAAGGCGCTGTTCGCCGGCAAACATCTGCTGCTGCGCTCGCTGGGCATCGACGGCCGCGTGCTGATGCTGGTGATTGCCGATCAGGGCGGAGCCGCTTTCACCGAGACCACGCTGCAAACGTTCGCCAAGACCGCCCAGTGCCTCGAACGTGCACTAGGCAACTTCAGCCGGCGCGAGCGCTAGTGTAGGGTGGGCTTCAGCCCACCAAGGTCGCCCATCGTTGGTGGGCTGAAGCGGAGCGCCGCCCGGCCCACCCTAGGGTGCTTACCCTTTCTGGCGCGCGGGCAGGCGCTAGGGGTACCAAAGGCCAATCCGCGCTCATCCACCGGACGCGTGGGCAAGGCTTCGCCGTTGCCCACCCTACGCTTGCCCATCGATTGCGGCGAAACGCCGACAGACCCTGTGCCTTTTTTTCGCTAGACTTCGCCCCTTGAATGACCTGTCGAGGCCTGCCGTGTCCGCCTTTTCCAACCTGCCGCTGGTGATCGAGCCCGCCGACCTGGCGGCGCGCCTGGATGCACCCGAACTGATCCTGGTCGATCTGACCAGCGCCGCCCGCTACGCCGAAGGGCATCTGCCCGGCGCCCGTTTCGTCGACCCCAAGCAGACCCAGCGGGGCCAGCCGCCGGCGCCCGGGCTGCTTCCCGAGCTGGCGCAGCTGCAGGCGCTGTTCGGCGCCCTGGGCCATCGTCCCGAAGCGGTCTACGCGGTCTATGACGACGAAGGCGGCGGCTGGGCCGGGCGCTTCATCTGGCTGCTCGACGTGATCGGCCACCACCGCTACCACTACCTCGACGGCGGCCTGCACGCCTGGCTGGCCGAACAGCGGCCGCTGACCCGGCAGGTGCCGAGCGCCGGCACCGGGCCGGTCGAGCTGCAACTGGACGACGCGCCCACGGCGACCCGCGAGCACATCGAAAGCCGCCTCGGTGCCGATGACCTGGTGATCTGGGATGCACGTTCCCCCGCCGAGTACCGTGGCGAAAAGCGCTTCTCAGCCCGCGGCGGGCACATCCCCGGGGCGATCAATTTCGAGTGGACCGCCGCCATGGACCCCACGCGCGCGCTGCGCATCCGCGAGGACATCGCCGAGCGGCTGCAGGCGCTCGGCATCGTGCCGGAGAAGGAAATCATCACCCACTGCCAGACCCACCACCGTTCTGGCCTTACCTACCTGCTGGCAAAGGCCCTGGGCTATCCCCGGGTCAAGGCCTACGCCGGCTCCTGGAGCGAATGGGGCAATCTGCCCGACACGCCGGTCCAGCCATGAAAAGGTCATCCATGAAAGATCGTCTGTTCGTCATCGGCCAGTACCTGCTGCCGCACCACCTCGTCTCGCGCCTGGCCGGCTGCCTGGCCGAATGCCGCCTGCCCTGGGTGAAGAACACCTTCATCAAGTGGTTCGTCCGGCATTTCCAGGTCGACATGCGCGAAGCGCTGACGCAAGAGCCGACCGCCTACGAGCACTTCAACGCCTTCTTCACCCGCGCGCTGAAGGACGGCGCCCGCCCGCTGGCTTCGAGGCCCGGCGCGATCCTCAATCCCTGCGACGGCGCCATCAGCCAGCTCGGCAGGATCGAACAGGGCCGCATCTTCCAGGCCAAGGGTCACAGCTACAGCGCGATGGAACTGCTCGGCGGCGATCACGAGCGCGCCGCGCCGTTCATGGGTGGCGCCTTCGCCACCGTCTACCTCTCGCCCAAGGACTATCACCGCGTGCACATGCCGGTCAGCGGTACGCTGCGCGAGATGGTCTACGTGCCGGGGCGGATCTTCTCGGTCAATACCGTGACGGCCCAGGGCGTGCCGGAGCTGTTCGCCCGCAACGAGCGGGTGGTCTGCCTGTTCGATACCGAACATGGCCCGATGGCCATGGTGCTGGTCGGCGCGATGATCGTCGCCAGCATCGAGACCGTCTGGGCCGGGCTGGTAACGCCACCCAAGCGCAGCCTGAAGACCTTCCGCTATGACGAGGCCGCCCGTGCGCCCATCCAGTTGGAAAAGGGCGCCGAGATGGGCCGCTTCAAGCTGGGCTCCACCGTCATCCTGCTGTTCGGCCCCGACCAGGTTCGCTGGGCCGAAGAGCTGGGCCCGCTGAGCCCGGTGTGCATGGGCGAGGCGCTGGGTCAGGCGCAGGAGAATTCAGCACCGATCTAACGACATAGGCGGGCCGCGACAGCGATCACATTCACAAGGCCATTCGGTAGCCGATCGCTGCCGAATATCGGGTAATATCATCGAGCCATTATTCAGCCCTGCCCAGCGAGGCAGATATTGATAGAGTTCGCATTACCCATGCCTTGAACCGCGCGGAGCCGCCCGTTTTGGATAGACAGAGCCATCATCTGCTGCTGCGTGTACCCGCGCCGACCCGGCAGGCCCTGTCCTTCTGCGAAGCCAGCGTACGCGGCGTGACCACCTGGCTCGCCGGCCTGCCGAAGGCCAACCTCGGCGAAACCGCGCGCCAGCTCTACCAGGCGCTGATCGAACTCAACCAGCTGCGCCTGCCGTCGGAAACGCGGCTGCAATTGCTGGAGCTGCTGCGCCCGGACGTGCACTTCGTCTGCCAGCACCTGGAAAAGCACTACCTCAACCAGCCCATCGTGCTCGGCGAGCGGCCGCGCAAGGTCGCCGGGCTCTGCCAGGCGCTGCAGAACCATCTCGCCGTCGGCTACAAGCTGATCGTCGTACGCGCGCTGTCCCAGCCTGGCCGCAACCGTCAGCAACTGCTCACCCTCGCCCTGCAACGCGCCATCCACAGCCTGGGTTCGCTGCAGCTGCGCTCGACGCAGCTCTACGGCCCGGCCCCGGAGGGGTTGTGGCTGGAACTGCACCAGCTCTACCAACTGGCCGTCGAGCAGAGCTCGGAACGCCTTCTGGTGCGCGACCCGCTTGCCCGCCATGCCCAGGGGCTGAGCGCCGAGCAGTCTTATCTGGCCGCCTTGCTGCTGGGCTGCGCACGCTGCAACCAGATGCGCCAGCAGAGCATCGCCAGGCTGGCGGCGGCCCTGGAAGCCTGGAGCGCCCTGGTCAACCTGCAGCCGGCGACGGCGACGGGCAGCCTGTTCTTCTTCTCGCCGCAGATCGACGGGCCGCCGCGCTACCGCTCGCTGTTCGCCGACAAGGACCCGCAACGACTGCTGGGCATCGACCCGCGCCCGCTGGTCGAGAGGATCGAGGAACATCTGCGCCTGGCGGCCGACAACCGTGAGCTGACCCGTCTGCCGGCTGCCAAGGGGCTGGACGACGACCTGCTGCGCCACCTCAGCTCGGCCTGGGGCGACATCTCCGAGCGCAGCTTCCAGCGCATCCCGGCACAGGGCAGCCTGACCCTGTGCATCGGCATGACGGCCGTGCACTACCATCTGGCCGGGCAGCGGCCATTCAACGAAGTCCTCGAGCTGCCGCAATCTTCCAATTGTGCGGTGTTCAAGCTGCACAACGGCGCACCCGACATCTGGGCCAACGCCTTCGATGCGCAGAGCGGCAGCGCCGAGCCCCGGCTCGTGCACGACCACATCGAGTTCGTCCGACCCAGACTGCAGCGGGCGGAGGCAGCCACCAGCCGACCGAAGATCGAGATCGGGACCGCGGCCGCATCCAGCCCCAGCGAGAGCCATCCGCTGTTCGACGTCCAGTTGGTCGACCACAGCCCCGGCGGTTATTGCCTGGCCTGGCCCGGCGAGGTGCCCGCCCAGTTGCAGGCAGGCGAGCTGCTCGGCCTGCGCGACGGCAGCGCCAAGACCTGGAGCGTCGCCGTGGTGCGCTGGATCCGCCAGATGCGCGGCGGCGGCATGCAGATGGGCGTCGAACTGATCGCGCCACGGGCGCAACCCTGTGGCCTGCGACTGCTGCGCAAGGTCGACCAGGGCAGCGAATACCTGCGCGCCCTGCTGCTGCCGGCGATCGACGCCATTTCGCAACCGGCGATGCTGATCGCGCCGCGCCTGCCGTTCCAGGAAGGCCACAAGGTGCAGATCAACCGGAATGGCGAGCAGCAGCGCGCCGTTCTCAGCCGGCGCCGTGCGCATATCGGCAACTACAACCAGTTCGAATATCGCTCGCTCGGAGAGCTGCCGCGCGAGCGAGAGACGCCTGTCACAGCCTGGGGAAACCACACGGCGAGTGGGGATGAAGATTTTGACTCACTCTGGAAGTCGCTGTAGATTGCCGACTCTGCATTCTTGCCTGCCCGCGCCCATTTGGCGCGCTCTTAAGCTGTCGCCATGGCCCTGCAAAAGAAAACCATCCGCCTGCTGATTCTTGAAGACTCGCAGAACGAAGCCGAGCGCCTGGTGAGTCTGTTCCGCAATGCCGGGCAGGCCACCCGGGTGCATCGACTCACCTCCAGCGACGACCTGGCCGAGGCTCTGAAACAGACCTGGGACCTGCTGATCAGCGCGCCGCACAGCGAGAACCTCGAGCCCAGCGAAGTCATCAGAGCCATTCGCCAGCAGGCCAAGGACATCCCGGTCATCCAGCTCACCGTGGGCAACGACGCCGAAGGCATCACCGAGGCGCTGATGCTCGGCGCCCAGGATGCGCTGCCGCAAGGCGAGGACGAGTGGCTGATCCTGGTCGCCAATCGCGAGCTGGCCAACCTCGAGGAGCGCCGTGCACGCCGCTCGGCCGAAGTCGCCTTGCGCGAGGCCGAGAAGCGCTGCCAGCTGCTGCTCGACAGTTCGGTCGACGCCATCGCCTACGTCCACGACGGCATGCACATCTATGCCAACCGCGCCTATCTCGAGATGTTCGGCTATGCAGACGTCGAAGACCTCGAAGGCATGCCGATGATCGACCTGATCGGCACCGCCGACCAGTCCGGTTTCAAGACATTCCTGAAGAACTACCAGACCCTCGAAGGCAACGCCGAACTGGCCTGCGCCGGCGTCCGCGCCGACGGCGAAACCCTCAAGACGCGCATGCACTTCTCGCCGGCCGCCTATGACGGCGAGCCCTGCATCCAGGTGGTGATCCGCGCCGAGCACGACAGCGCCGAACTGCAGAAGCTGCGCGAGATCAGCAGCCAGGACCCGGTGACCGGCCTGCTCAATCGCAACTGTTTCCTCGAAGTGATGGACAGCGCCGTCGAGCGCGCGGTCAACGCCGGACAGAGCGCCAGCCTCGCCTATATCCGCGTCGACCGCTTCGCCGCGCTGCAGGCGGATATCGGCCTGGCCGATTCGGACCAGTTGCTCGAGCAACTGGCCAGGCTGCTGCGCGCGCACTTTCCGGCCGACACGCAGCTGGCGCGTTTCGCCGACGACGTCTTCACCGCCCTGCAGCCCGGCGTGACGCCGCAGCAGGCCGAGCCGGAACTGCGCAAGCTGCTCGGCAAGGTCGAGGGCCATCTGCTCGATATCGGCGGGCGCACCGTGCAGGCCACCTTCAGCATCGGCGTCGCCGCCCTCGACGAGAAGACGGCCAAGGCCCAGGACGCCATCGAGCGCGCGCACCGCTGCGCTGACGACCTCGGCGACGGCAATGCGCTGAAGCTCTACAACCCCGCCGACGAACTGGCCGCCGCCGCCAATCGCGGCAGCATCGTCGCCATGCTGCAGCAGGCACTGGAAAAGAACAGTTTCCGCCTGCTGTTCCAGCCGATCATCAGCCTGCGCGGCGACAGTTTCGAACACTACGAAGTGCTGTTGCGCCTGCTCGATCCGCAGGGGGCGGAAGTCCCCCCGGCCGAATTCCTCGGCACCGCCAGCGATGTCGGCCTGGCGACCAAGATCGACCGTTGGGTGATCCTCAACTCCATCAAGCTGCTCGCCGAGCATCGCGCCAAGGGCCATAGCACCCGCCTGTTCCTGCACCTGTCCGCCGCCAGCCTGCAGGACCCGAGCCTGCTGCCCTGGCTCGGCGTGGTGCTGAAGGCGTCTCGCCTGCCCGGCGACTCGCTGGTGTTCGAATTCAGCGAGCCCGACGCGGTGGCCTATCTCAAGCCCGCCAAGGCACTGGCGCAAGGACTGGGCAGCCTCGGCTGCCACGTCGCCCTGGCCAAGTTCGGCTGCGTGCTCAACCCGTTCAACACCCTCAGGCATCTGAACGCCGAGTTCGTCAAAGTCGACGGATCCTATACGCAGGACCTGACCCGCCAGGAAAACCAAGAAGCGCTCAAGACGCTGCTCGCCGAGCTGCATGGGCAGCACAGGCAGAGCATCGTGCCCTTCGTCGAGAGCGCCACGGTGCTCGCCACGCTCTGGCAGGCCGGCGTCAGCTACATCCAGGGGTATTACCTGCAAGGCCCCAGCCAGTCGATGGACTACGATTTTTCCTCCGACGAGGAGTGAAGCCTTCGCTTCCCGCCGCGCCGAACGCCTCCCGCCTTCGCTCCGATCCCTGCACCGCTTGATCGAGATCACGCCACGGTCACGACGCTGGACTAGAGTGTCCGGACGCCTTTCAATTTCCCAGAGGAACCGCATCATGGCCATGATGAAAGCCGCCGTGTTCGTCGAACCGGGCCGCATCGAGCTGCAGGATAAGCCGATCCCCGAGATCGGCCCTAACGACGCCCTGCTGCGCATCACCACCACCACCATCTGCGGCACCGACGTGCACATCCTCAAGGGCGAATATCCGGTGGCCCCGGGCCTGACCATCGGCCACGAGCCGGTGGGCATCATCGAGAAGCTCGGCAGCAACGTGAAGGGCTACCAGGAAGGCCAGCGCGTGATCGCCGGCGCCATCTGCCCGAGCTTCACCTCCTACGCCTGCCAGGACGGCCTCGCCTCGCAGGATGGCGGCTGCGCCTGCCACGGCTACAAGCCCATGGGCGGCTGGCGCTTCGGCAATACCATCGACGGCACCCAGGCCGAATACGTGCTGGTGCCCGACGCCCAGGCCAACCTGGCACCGGTGCCGGACGGCCTGAGCGACGAGCAGGTGCTGATGTGCCCGGACATCATGTCCACCGGCTTCGCCGGGGCCGAGGCCGCCAACATCAAGATCGGCGACATCGTGGTGATCTTCGCCCAGGGGCCGATCGGCCTCTGCGCCACTGCCGGTGCCAAGCTGCGCGGCGCCGGCACCATCATCGCGGTGGACGGCGTCGACGCCCGGCTGGACATCGCCCGGCAGATGGGTGCCGACGTCACCCTGAATTTCAGGAACGTGGACGTGGTCGAGGAAGTGCTCAAGCTCACCGGCGGACGCGGCGCGGACGCCTCGATCGAGGCGCTGGGGCTGCAGTCGACCTTCGAAAGTGCATTACGGGTGCTCAAGCCAGGCGGCACGCTGTCCAGCCTGGGCGTCTACTCCAGCGACCTGACCATCCCGCTGGGCGCCTTCCACGCCGGCCTCGGCGACAACAAGATCGTCACCTCGCTGTGCCCCGGCGGCAAGGAGCGCATGCGTCGCCTGCTCAACGTGGTGGCCTCCGGGCGCGTCGACCTCGGCCCGCTGGTCACCCACCAGTACGCGTTGAGCGACATCACCGATGCCTACGACCTGTTCGCCAACCAGCGCGATGGCGTACTGAAGGTGGCGATAAAACCCTGATGGCAGCGGCAAGCTTCAAGCGGCAAGCTTCAAGAAAAGCAAAGCCCCGGGCCGATGCCGCCCCGGGGCCTTTACTTGCCGCTTGAAGCTTGTGGCTTGCAGCTGTCCCTATTCCGTCCCATCCCGGTCCCTGAAGCCCAGCAGATAGAGAATGCCGTCCAGCCCCAGGGTGGAGATGGCCTGCTTGGCCGATTGCTTGACCAGCGGCTTGGCGCGAAAGGCAACACCCAGCCCGGCCAGGCCGAGCATCGGCAGGTCGTTGGCGCCGTCGCCGACGGCGATGGTCTGCTCCAGGCACAGACCTTCCTGCTGCGCCAGCTGGCGCAGCAGGTCGGCCTTGCGCTGCGCATCGACGATGGGCTCGACGGCCACGCCGGTCACCTTGCCATGTTCGATCTGCAGCTCGTTGGCGAACACGTAGTCGATGCCCAGCTTGGCCTGCAACTGCTTGGCGAAATAGCTGAAGCCCCCGGAAAGAATCGCCGTCTTGTAGCCCAGCCGCTTGAGCTCGGCGAACAGCACTTCGGCGCCTTCGGTCAGCCGCAGGCTGGACCCGATGTCCGCCAGCACGTCTTCGGAAAGCCCTTCCAGCAGCGCCAGACGCTCCTTGAAGCTGGCGCGAAAATCCAGCTCGCCGCGCATCGCGCGCTCGGTGATCGCCGAGACCTGCTCGCCGACGCCAGCCGCCTTGGCCAACTCGTCGATGACCTCGGCCTCGATCAGCGTCGAATCCATGTCGAACACCGCCAGGCGGCGGTTGCGCCGATAGACCGAATCGCGCTGGAAGGCGATGTCGACGTTCAGCTCCTGCGCCACGCTGAGAAATTCCGCCCGCAGCGCCGCGGTGTCCGCCGGCTCGCCGCGCACCGAGAACTCGATGCAGCCCTTGCCCTGTTCCTCGGGCATGTCCAGTGGCATGCGCCCGGAAAGACGGTCGATGTGATCGATGTTCAGCCCATACTTGGCCGTGATCGAACTGACGCGTTGCAACTGCTCGGCGGTGACCTTGCGCGTCAGCAGCGTGACGATATGGCGGGCCTTGCCCTGCCCGGCCACCCAGTGCTGGTAATCGACCTCGGAAACCGGCGTGAAGCGGACCTGCTGATCATGCTTGTAGCCCATGAACAACACGTCCTTGAGCACCGACGATGCGCGCTCGTTATCCGGAATCTCGATCAGGATGCCGAACGACAGGGTGTCGTGGATCACCGCCTGGCCGATATCGAGAATGTTCACGCCACCCTGGGCGAGCACGCCGGTGATGGCTGCCGTCAGTCCCGGGCGATCTTCCCCGGTAATGTTGATCAGGACGATTTCGCGCAAGGCGCAGCTCCCATGACAGGCAATGAAGGCCGGCATTCTACCTCAACCCGCAGGCGCCGCTCGAAGCTTGAAAAAGTAGGGTGGGCCGCCCGGCCCACCCAATGCTTGACGCCTGAAAGAACGATTTCGACTTTTCGTCAGCTCGGGGCAGGAGACCTTCAGCGCCTCCTGCGCTTTCCGTATACTGCTCGGCAATTTCCCGTCGAGAAGAGCCGCGCTCTGTGAACCGGCCCGCATCCGTAAAGCCTGACAATTTCTTCCTGATGATCTGTCGCGCACTGCGCCAGCACCGTGTGCCGCTGGTGCTGCGCATTGCCAGCCATACGCTGTTGCTGGTGGCCCTGGCGCTGGTCATCTATGCGTGGGTGATCGGCATGCAGTTCAAGCATGCCATGGAACAGCAGGCCGATGCCCTCGGCCAGAGCCTGGTGACCCAGACCGCCGCGTCGGCCACCGACCTGCTGGTGGCCAACGACATCCTCAGCCTCAACGTGCTGCTGAGCAATCTGGTGAAGAACCCGCTGGTCGCCCACGCCGCGATCTACAGCGTGGACAACCGCGTGCTCGCCGAATCCGGCTCGCGTCCGCAGCAGGGCCTGCTCGGCGACGACAGTGGGCTCTACTCGACCCCGATCAGCTTCCAGGAAGTAATCGCCGGGCACCTGCGCGTCAACCTGGACATGCGGCAGTTCCAGCAGCCGATGACCATCAGCCTGCAGAGCATGGGACTGCTCAGCCTGATCCTGCTGGCATTGGCGCTGACGCTGAGCATGCGCCTGGGCCGGCAGCTGTCGACGCCGCTGATGCAGTTGCGCCTGTGGCTGCGCGACCCGGACGACCCGGCCCCCGGCGCCGGGCGCCAGGACGAGATCGGCGACCTGGCGCGTCAGCTGCAGGCGCGCCTGGTGCCGGAAAAGCCCGAACCGGAGCTGGACCTCAGCGACGCCCTGGACGAGGACGACTTCGACGAGGACGAGGACGGCACCGTCGGCGAACGCCAGCCCGAGCCGCGGTTCGAGCGTTTCGATATCGACCTGGACGACGACCCTGACACTCCCTTCGCCCCTCCTTCAGCACCGGCTGCGGTAGCCCTCTCGACGGCGGCGCCACGCCCGACGCGCAGTGCCGTGCTGGCGATTCAACTGGGCGCCCAGGATCAGCTGCGGCGCTTGTCCCGGACGCGCCTGACCGAGCTGCTACAACGCTACCGCGACTGCCTGCAGCAGGCAGCCATGCTCTACCAGGCCGAGCTGCACACGCTCAACGACGGCAGCAGCCTGATGTTGTTCCATAGCCAGGACGACGAGCAGAATTACCTGACCCACGCGATCTGCTGTGGCGAACTGATGCGCGCCCTCGGCCACGCGCTGCAGATCGAGGTCGCCGACAGCGGCATCACCCTGCAGCTGCAACTGGGCCTTACCCTGGGTAAAGGATTGTTCGATCTCAGCCAGGGCGACCTGCTGCTCAGCCAGCCGGCCCAGGCCGCGCTGGCCCTGTCGCTGCACAGCCGCAACCTGCTGCTGGTGGAGCGCAGCATCAGCGAGGATCGACTGATCCAGCAACGCGCACGCATCCGCCCGATCGCCAGCCCGGAGGGCACCTGCTGCGTCGAGCGCCTGCTGGAGCCCTACCCTTCGCTGCTCGAACGCCAGCTGGCGCGCATGCACGAGCTGCGCAATCGCATTAGCTGACGCAGGGCGGGTTGCAACCCGCCGAACCTGCCAGGGCTGAGGGCTGCAGTGCATTCGGTGCGCGAAGCGCACCCTACATGGCGCCCCGTTTGTGCCGGATCGCCAGCAAGCTGGCTCCTACAAGGGCAAGGCATGTCTGATGGGTCATCCGTAGGAGCGAGCCAAGCGTGCGAACCACCGGGCCGCCTACAGGTTCGGTGAGTGCCGGCTGCCTTGACGTTCCCGACAGGCTTGCGGCATTCACCACAGCCCGTAGGGTGGGCTTCAGCCCACCAGCGACAGTCAGAGTGGGCTAAAGCGGATCGCCGCCCGGCCCACCTTACAAGGTTCCTAGCCCTCCCGGATCGGATCGCCAGCAAGCTGGCCCCTACAAAGCAAGGCATGCTCGGGGGCCGTCTGTAGGAGCGAGCCATGCTCGCGAACCACCGAGCCGCCTACAGGTTCGGTGAGTGCCGGCTGCCTTGACGTTCCCGACAG
>NZ_JADDIX010000100.1:89026-90569 GCF_015070855.1 Pseudomonas lopnurensis | reverse complement strand
GCAAGGCATGCTCGGGGGCCGTCTGTAGGAGCGAGCCATGCTCGCGAATCGCCGGGCCTCGCCGTATGCGGTATGTGGAGCGCACCTACGTGGGGCCGTGCCAGATTCGGGCTCGCCCGTCAGAAGCGGAACACTTCCATATCGGTTCGGATGGGTTCGATTGCCGGAATCCGCGGAGCCGCTTCGTCGGATTTGTTCGCCGGCGCCTTGGTGCTGCGCTTGGGCGGCGTCTTGGCCACCAGCGCCGGCTCGATCGCGTCCACCAGCATTTCGCTCAGCCGTTGCAGCAGCAGGCTTTGCGCGCGCACCTGATCGGTGGCGCTGCCCAGGTGCTCTTCCTGCAGGCGCACCAGTCGGTTACCCAGGTGCTTGCCGGCCTTGTCCCGCAGGCGCCACTGCGCCTCGAGCACAGCGGGATATTCGGGGCCCGAATCCAGGCGAGTGATCGACAGCTCGACCTGCACATCCGGCGTGAAGCCTTCGCCAGCGGGACCGAGCACGAGGCTCTGGGTATTCAGCCTCCAGGCCAGCTGACGTTGCAGCAACTGCTCGACATCGGCCTTCAGGCTGCCCGCCCAGCGGGCCTTCTGCGCATCGGCGGCCAGGCTGCCGTCGGCCAGACGCTGCAGCAGCGCATCGCGCTGCAGATAATCGGCCAGGGTGATCGGCCCCAGCAGCACCGCGGCACCGTCGGTCCGCTCCGGCACTTCGGACGTGCCGCTGTCCAGTCGATACATGGGCGCCGGCTGCAGGTTGATGCAGCCCGTCAGGCCGATGCTGGCCAGCAATAGAACAATCGGAACACGCAGCACGCTCTTCATCACCTTCATAACACCACGATCCAGGCTATACGCCGCCCCTTCAGGCACACGCCGATGCCGGAGGCATCCACCGAACGCCGCGCTGATCAATAGAGAGCCCGCCGACTGCAGGAGAAATCCCCGGTCGATCGCGGGCTGGAAAGGGGGCTATCTTCCGTGAAACCGGACACTGTTTCCAGCGCCGAAACACATCATCAGCCTTCCACCAACAATTTTTCGACGCGCTGGAAGCCACGCGGCAGCTTATTGCCGCGCCGCCCGCGCTCGCCCTTGTAATGCTCCAGATCCTCGGCCTTGAGCGACAGCGTGCGCTTGCCGGCCTGCAGGACCAGGGTCGCGCCGGACGGCAGCACGGCGAGATCGATCAGGTATTCCTCGCGGCTGGCCACCCGCTCGCCGGGAATGCCGATGATCTTGTTGCCCTTGCCCTTGCCCAGCTGCGGCAGGTCGCGCACCGGGAACACCAGCAGGCGGCCCTCGGTGGTCACCGCCGCCAGCCAGTCTTCGTCGCGGCTGGCCAGCGGCCGCGGCGCCACGACGCGGGCACCGGCCGGCAACGAGAGCAGCGCCTTGCCGGCCTTGTTCTTGGCCTGCAGGTCCTCGCCCTTGACCACGAAACCGTAGCCGGCATCCGAGGCGATGACGTAGAGCGCCTCGTCTTCGGGCAACAGCACGCACTCGAAACTGGCGCCCGGCGGCGGCGTCAGGCGGCCGGTCAGCGG
>NZ_JADDIX010000100.1:62171-89009 GCF_015070855.1 Pseudomonas lopnurensis | reverse complement strand
GCCGACGGCAGCGAATGCGCCGCCAGCGAATAGCTGCGCCCGGTCGAGTCGATGAACACCGCGTACTGGTTCGAGCGCCCACCAGCGGCGGCCTTGAAGCCGTCGCCAGCCTTGTAGGAAAGGCCGGTGGCGTCGATGTCGTGGCCCTTGGCGCAACGCGCCCAGCCCTTCTCGGAAATCACCACGGTGACCGGCTCGGAGGGCAACAGCTCGTTTTCCGCCAGCGCCCGGGCCTCGGCCCGCGCGACGATCGGCGAACGGCGGTCGTCGCCGTAGGTTTCGGCGTCGTCCAGCAGTTCCTTGCGCACCAGCTTCTTCAGCTTGGCTTCGCTGCCCAGCAGCGCCAGCAACTTTTCGCGCTCCTTGGCCAGCTCGTCCTGTTCGCCGCGGATCTTCATTTCCTCCAGTCGCGCCAACTGGCGCAGGCGAGTATCGAGGATATAGTCGGCCTGCAGCTCGGAGAGTTCGAAGCGCGCCATCAGCACCGGCTTGGGCTGGTCCTCGGTGCGGATGATGTGAATCACCTCGTCGAGGTTGAGGAAGGCCACCAGCAAGCCCTCCAGCAGGTGCAGGCGCTTCTCGACCTTGTCCAGGCGGAACTGCAGGCGGCGGCGCACGGTGCCGATGCGGTAGGTCAGCCATTCGCCGAGCAGCACCCGCAGATTCTTCACCTGCGGCCGGCCATCGAGGCCGATGACGTTGGTGTTGACCCGGTAGCTGGATTCCAGCTCGGTGGTGGCGAACAGGTGCTGCATCAGCGCCTCCACGTCGACCCGATTGGAACGCGGAATGATGACGATGCGGCAGGGATTCTCGTGATCGGACTCGTCGCGCAGGTCGGCCACCATCGGCAGCTTCTTGGCCTGCATCTGCCCGGCGATCTGCTCGAGGACCTTCGACCCGGACACCTGGTGCGGCAGCGCGGTGACCACGATGTCGCCGTCCTCGACCCGGTACACGGCACGCATGCGCACCGAGCCGCGGCCGGTCTCGTAGATCTTCAGCAGGTCCGCCCGCGGTGTGATGATTTCCGCCTCGGTGGGGAAATCCGGTCCCTGCACATGCTCGCAGAGCTGCTCGACGGTGGCGCCGGGCTCGTCCAGCAGGCGCACGCAGGCAGCGGCCACTTCGCGCAGGTTGTGCGGCGGCACGTCGGTGGCCATGCCCACGGCGATGCCGGTGGTGCCGTTGAGCAGCAGGTTGGGCAGGCGCGCCGGCAGGGTCGCCGGCTCGTCGAGGGTGCCGTCGAAGTTCGGGACCCAGTCCACCGTGCCCTGGCCGAGTTCGGAGAGCAGCACCTCGGAATAGCGCGACAGCCGCGCCTCGGTGTAGCGCATCGCGGCGAAGGACTTCGGATCGTCCGGCGCCCCCCAGTTGCCCTGTCCGTCGACCAGCGTGTAGCGGTAGCTGAACGGCTGCGCCATCAGCACCATGGCCTCGTAGCAGGCGCTGTCGCCGTGGGGGTGGAACTTGCCGAGCACGTCGCCGACGGTGCGTGCGGATTTCTTGTGCTTGGCATCGGCATTCAAGCCGAGTTCGCTCATGGCGTAGACGATCCGCCGCTGCACGGGCTTGAGGCCGTCGCCGATATGCGGCAGCGCGCGGTCCATGATCACGTACATGGAATAATTGAGGTAGGCCTGTTCGGTGAAATCGGCGAGGGAGCGCCGCTCCACGCCGTCCAGGCTCAGGTCGAGGGATTCGCTCATGGTCGATCCGTTACATGCTGGCGCAGCACCAGGGTGCCGGCGCGCTGGGTGAATTCAAGTTGTTTCAGGGCGCTCATGCCGAGCAGCACCTGTTCGCCGCGAAAGCCCGGCGCGACGAGGGCGCGCACGTCGCGCAGCTGGATGTCGCCGATGTCGAGGCTGGCCAGCACGGTACGGTAGCCAGTGGTCTGGCCGTTGGCGGTGTGCAGCATCACCGCGGCGCCACGCTCCAGGCGCAAGCGCTCGGCCAGCTCGGCGGGCACTGCCACGTCGGTGGCACCGGTATCGAGCAGGAAGGTGACCGGCTCGCCGTTGATCCGCCCGCTGGCGACGAAATGCCCCTGGGCGTTGCCGGCCAGTTGCACTTCGATCTGCTCGCCCTGCACGCGCGAGGCCGGCTCTCGATTCGGGTTCAGGCGCCCCTCTTCCCACTCGGCGAAGAAGCGCGTGGCCAGGAACAGGCCGGCCCCCCAGGCCAGCACCAGCATCACGCGCCCGGCACGCCGGCCCGCCGTCTGGCTCACGGCTGGGCACTCCAGCCGCCCGCGGGCGCGGCAAAGCGCCAGACGACCGGACGCTTCTCGCCATCGCCGCGCGCCTTGCCATTGTTGTCGACGCCGATCCAGGCGCCCTCGGCATCGATCCAGAGGGCTTCGACGTTGCCATAGGGCACCGAGTAGCGGCGCTCCTCGGTCAGCGCCTCGGCGGCGAACGACCAGCAGCGCTCGACCGCCCCGCTGGCAGGGCTGCGCCGGCAAATCCGGTAGGACGATGGCTCCAGGACGAACAGCTTGTTGCGAAAGAAGGTCAGCGCCGAGAAGCTGCGCGGCACGGGCGAATCGCCCAATGCCGGCGGCGGCAGCTCACGACCGCCTTCGGACATCAGCACGCAGCTACCAGCGCACTGCCAACTGCTCTGCTGACGATGCAGCACCAGCAGCCCGCGGCGCTCGCGCTCGGCGGCCAGCCACATGCGCTCGGCATTCGGATCGACGGCGATGCCTTCGAACAAGGCATTGAAATGCAACAACATGCCACTGGCGCGCGCCTGACGCACCAGTGAACCGGGCAACGCCAGCCATTGCGCGGTGCCTGCGGGGCTCACCCGCAGCACCGCGGCATGCGCCTCGCTGACCAGGTAGCGATTGCCCAGTTCATCGCAACTCAGCCCCTCGAAATCCATCTGCCCGCCGCGCACCTGGCCGCTGACCCAGGCGCGCATGCGCATGCCCCAGGGCAGCCCGCTGGCCGGCGGTGGCGGCAGCTCGAAGCGCTCCGCCTCGGCCCGCCAGGGCGTGGCGCCGGTATCCAGACGGAACAGCTGGTCGTCCTCACGATCGGAAACGGCCCACAGCGCATCGCCGCACCAGGCCAGGCCGGACAGATTGCCGCGGGCGATGCCTTCCACCGGATGCTCACTGACCAGTTTCAGCTCCACCGGCGCATCGCTGGCATACAACGGCGCCGCAGCGAGGCACAGCAGCGCAAGGGTCCGTTGCCATTTCGTTCGCGGCCGCGCCGGAGCCGGTTTTTGCGCGGGGCAAGGCATGAGGAGTGAAGTTTGGTCATTCCAAATGAACGACGAAAAACGCCGCACCGCGCGAAAACCGGCCCGGCCCGAAGGGTTGCGCGTCAAATGGCGCCATACGGCGTTGCGGGACTTGGCAAGGGAACCACCATTACCTGCGTCCCGCGCCTTGCCTGGCGCCATTTGACGCGGCAACGCGGCTCGCGACGAAACGGCAACGGACCCTAGCCAACGGCGGATCAAACCAGCACCTCGGCCAGGTTGCCCTTGGACTCGAGCCAGCTCTTGCGGTCACCGGCACGCTTCTTGGCCAGCAGCATGTCCATGATCTCGCGGGTGTTCTCGAAGTCGTCCAGGGTCAACTGCACCAGTCGGCGGGTGTTGGGGTCCATGGTGGTTTCGCGCAGCTGCGGCGGGTTCATCTCGCCGAGGCCCTTGAAGCGCGTCACCTGCGGCTTGCCGCGGCGCTTCTCGGCCACCAGGCGCTCGAGGATGCCGTCGCGCTCGGCTTCGTCGAGGGCGTAGAAGATGTCCTTGCCTAGGTCGATGCGATACAGCGGCGGCATGGCGACGTAGACGTGCCCGGCTTCCACCAGCGGGCGGAAGTGCTGGACGAACAATGCGCACAGCAGCGTGGCGATGTGCAGGCCGTCGGAATCGGCATCGGCGAGGATGCAGATCTTGCCGTAGCGCAACTGAGCGAGATCGGCAGCCCCCGGATCGACGCCAATGGCCACGGCGATATCGTGGACCTCCTGGCTGGCGAGCACCTCGCCGCCATCGACTTCCCAGGTATTCAGGATCTTCCCGCGCAGCGGCATGATCGCCTGGAACTCCTTGTCCCGCGCCTGCTTGGCCGAACCGCCGGCCGAGTCGCCCTCGACCAGGAACAGCTCGGCACGCATCGGGTCCTGCCCGGCGCAGTCGGCCAGCTTGCCCGGCAGCGCCGGGCCCTGGGTGATCTTCTTGCGCTCGACCTTCTTGCCCGCCTTGAGGCGGCGCCCGGCGTTGCTGATGGCCAGTTCGGCCAGCTGCAGACCCAGCTCGGGGTGGGCGTTGAGCCAGAGACTGAAGGCATCCTTGACCACACCGGAGACGAACGCGGCGGCCTCGCGCGAGGACAGCCGTTCCTTGGTCTGCCCGGAAAACTGCGGCTCCTGCAGCTTCATCGAGAGGACGAAGGCGATGCGCTCCCAGATATCCTCCGGCGCCAGCTTCACGCCGCGCGGCAGCAGGCTGCGGAATTCGCAGAACTCGCGCATGGCATCCAGCAGGCCCTGGCGCAGGCCGTTGACGTGGGTGCCGCCCTGGGCGGTGGGAATCAGGTTGACGTAGCTTTCCTGGACGCTGTCGCCACCCTCGGGCAGCCACAGCAGCGCCCAGTCCACCGCCTCGGTGTTGCCGGCCAGGGCACCGACGAAGGGCTCGTCGGGCAGGCGGACGAACTCGCTGACCGAGTCGACCAGGTAGGAACGCAGGCCGTCCTCGTAATGCCATTCGATCTTCTCGCCAGTGCTCTTGTCCTCGAAGCCGACGTTCAGCCCCGGGCACAGCACCGCCTTGGCCTTGAGCACGTGCTTGAGACGGCTGATGGAGAACTTCGGTGAATCGAAGTACTTCGGATCGGCCCAGAACTGCACGCTGGTGCCGGTGTTGCGCTTGCCCACGCTGCCGACGATTTCCAGCTCGCTGGCCTTGAAACCATCGGCGAAGCTCATGCGGTATTCATTGCCATCGCGCTTGACGGTCACCACCACCCGCGTCGACAGCGCATTGACCACCGAGATACCGACCCCATGCAGACCGCCGGAGAACTGGTAGTTCTTGTTGGAGAACTTGCCGCCGGCGTGCAGCTTGGTGAGGATCAGCTCGACCCCCGGCACGCCCTCTTCCGGGTGGATGTCCACCGGCATGCCGCGGCCGTCGTCGATCACTTCCAGCGAATTGTCCTGATGCAGGATCACCTGGACCGAGCGGGCATGACCGGCAAGGGCTTCGTCGACGCTGTTGTCGATGACTTCCTGGGCCAGGTGGTTGGGCCGCGTGGTGTCGGTGTACATGCCCGGGCGCTTGCGCACCGGATCGAGGCCAGAGAGGACCTCGATGGCTTCTGCGGTATACGACATCTGTCTGGCACTGTCCTTATGTTCTGAACAATCGGCCCATGCGGACCGCGAAAAAATCAGCGCGCCGGCCAGGGATGGCACCTGCCGACCGAAACCTCCGGGCTGCGAGCGTCTGCGTCACGCGGCAGTGGGCAGCCGCTCGAGGCCGCCGCGCCCGCGGTCAGAGCCGCCCCAGCCACGCCTGAGGGTCGAAGCCGGCGAACGCCAGCAGCGCCGGCAAACGTTCGTCGAAGCCCTGGAAACCATGGTCGCCACCGGCCTGGATACGCAGCGCACAGCCGCGATAGAAGCGCTCCGCATCACGGTAGTCGAGCGTCTCGTCGCCGGTCTGCAGCCACACCTGGTAGCGTTCGGCATCCTGCGGCGGTGCGGTTTCCAGCTCGGCCAGCGCCGCCACGTGGTCCTCGGTGAGCGCCCAGACTTCGCCACTGTAGAGATTGGTCTGTGGCCCGAGGTAACCGTCGAAGCGACGGTGCGGCATCACCGCCGGATTGATCAGCAGGGCCTTCAGCCCATGACGCTCGGCAAGGTGCGTCGCATAGTAGCCGCCAAGCGAGCTGCCGACCAGCACGGGGCGCCCGAGCTCGGCGATGCACGCCTCGAGTTGCGCGATGGCTTGCCGGGGGTGGTGATGCAAGGCCGGAATCCGCAGGCGATCGGCCAGGCCGAGGCCTTCCAGCGCGACACTCAGCTGGCTGGCCTTCTGCGACAGCGGCGAGCTGTTGAGGCCATGGAGATAGAGAATCGAAGGCGGGCAACTGGACATGGATACAGTTCGATGGAAAAAGGGCAAGGCTACAAGGCAGCCGATATCTCCTGCAACCCGTGAAGCCCATGAGAAACAACGCTTTCACATTCGCAACCCTGCGCCGACTACCCCTGTAGGAGCAGGCCATGCCTGCGATCAGCCCCATGCACAAGCGTGGCGACCTTATCGCGGGCATGGCCCGCGCCTACAAGAAAGCCTCCAGCACAACCGTAGGAGCAGGCCATGCCTGCGAACAAAACCCAAGCACAGGCGTGGCTACCTTTCGCGGGCATGGCCCGCTCCTACAAGCCCCCCCTCCAGCACAACCGTAGGAGCAGGCCATGCCTGCGAACAAAACCCATGCACAGGCGTGGCTACCTT
Source organism: Pseudomonas lopnurensis (assembly GCF_015070855.1). Taxonomy (GTDB): domain Bacteria; phylum Pseudomonadota; class Gammaproteobacteria; order Pseudomonadales; family Pseudomonadaceae; genus Stutzerimonas; species Stutzerimonas lopnurensis. The sequence goes on along the minus strand of NZ_JADDIX010000100.1, from coordinate 82,517 downwards.
TCGCGGGCATTGACTCGGCGTCCCCGCCGCTCCTACAGCCAGATGGCATCCCACAGCGGGTAATCACCGACACGGGACACCAGCCCGGCGCGCAAGGGATTGGCCACGATATAACGGGCCAGCATCTGTACATCCTCGTCGCGACGAACCGCATGGTCGTGATAACCCGCCTGCCATAGGGCTCCGGTCGCTCCACGCGCGGAATTGACAAACCGCGCACTGCTCGACTTGAAATCGCGCACAACGTCGCCCAGCCCACCATGCTGCAGCACGATCAACCAGTGCAGATGGTCCGGCATGATGACCCATGCCAGCGAACTTAACGCATGACGGTCTTCGGCGGCACGCATCCCTTGGACTACCACTCGACCGAGCCGCCAGTCGGCAAACACCGGGCAGCGAGCCTCCGTGCAAAGAGTCAGCATGTACGTGCGCCCCTCTTCCGAATGGCGGCCGCGACGCAGATTGCGGCCCCGCGCAAGATGGTGCATTCCATTGCCCTCATCATCCCGTGTAGGAGCAGGCCATGCCTGCGAACAACCCATGCGCAAGCGTGGCTACCTTTCGCGGGCATGGCCCGCTCCTACAAGAAAGCCTCCAGCACAACCGTAGGAGCAGGCCATGCCTGCGAACAAAACCCAAGCACAGGCGTGGCCACCTTCCGCGGGCATGGCCCGCTCCCTACAAGCCCCCCTCCAGCGCATCCGTAGGAGCAGGCCATGCCTGCGAAACAGGCTAGCGGCCTCAATACCCCTTGACGCTGTAATCCACCTCAAAATCGATGCCGCTGACGCGCGATACCTCGGTCTCCAGCCGTCCATCGGCGTACAGGCGCAGCCAGCGGTAGCCCGGCGCCTGGCTATCGATCTGGAAAGCCTCGCTGCGCGGCGCGAACTGCACCCCGGTCGAGGGCGATGCCAGCAGGCGCACGCCGTTGCGCCACTGGTCGAATTCCTGATGGATATGCCCCCAGAGCAGGGCGCGGACATTGCAATGGCGATCCAGCACCTCGAACAGCGCTTCTGGGTTGCGCAGCCCGATGCTGTCCATCCAGCGGCTGCCGATGGAAACCGGATGATGGTGCAGACAGACCAGATGATGCCGATCGGGCGCCTCGCCCAGCGCATGCTCGAGCAATTCGAGCTGATCGTCGCGCAATATGCCGAATACCGAGCCGGCCACCAGCGTATCGAGCATGACCACCCGCCAGGCGCCGAGCTCCAGCACCGGCTCCATCAGCGAACTGCCGCGGGTCGCCTCGCGCATCGCGCAGAGCTCGTCGTGATTGCCGGGGCACCAGCGGGCCGGCGCCTCGATGCGCTCGGCCATGCGGCGAAAACGCTGATAGGACGCCACCGAGCCATCCTGCGACAGATCTCCGGTGGCGAGCACCAGATCGATGCGCGGCTGCTCGTCGATGGCCAGCTCGATCACCTGCCGCAGACTGTCGCAGGTATCCATGCCCAGCAACTTGCCGTCCGCCTCGGCGAACAGGTGGCTGTCGGTGAGCTGCACCAGCAATACCGAATCTTCAACAGCAGTCAGGGACGCACCAGGCAAGGCCCTTCTCCTTGAGAGCGAAATCGCAACGGAATTATGGTGGGAGCCAATCGGAAGGGTAAACCTTGGGATGTGGGTCTGGATCACAGAACCGCGCGACCACTCCCTGGGCAATGACGTCGGACGCACCTTCCTGGCGGCCCATGATCGGGATTATTGAATCAGACCACCGGCTCCAGCTCGTGCCCGCACGCCAGGCAATGCCCCAGCCATTCGCCGAGAAACAGATTGAGCTGATTCTTCTCGTCCGGCTGGTGCATCTGCGCGTTGGGATAGTGGTAGACCCCGCGGAAGCGTCGTGCATTCTCCGCGCGGACCACCTCGGCCATGCGCGCATCGTGATACACCCGCACCTCCATCTTCGGCACCGGCAGCCAGCTCAGGCAGTGTTCCTGACTGACCTGCAAGGTGGTGGTGTAGGGGCAGTTTTCCAGCACCTCGAGCACCAGCACGCCGAGCAGCAGGTCGCCCTGGCTGACGGCGATACGGCGCGTCTCGCATTGTTGGCGCATCTGCGGCAGCAGCCGCATCAGCCGCAGGTAATTGGCTTCGCAGGCCGCCTGCAATTCGAGCAGGTCGACCCGGTAACGCTCGCGCACCGTTCTCATGTCCACTCCCCCCGCACCCGCGCGCGATTCAAGGCCAGCCATTGCAGGGCGATGATGCTCGCAGCATTGTCGATACGCCCGTCATCCACGGCCTGCAGCGCCTCCGGCAGCGTCCAGACGTGCACGCGGATGTCCTCGCCCTCCTCGGCCAGGCCGAATACCCCGTCGACCCCCTCACTGTTGCAGCGGCCGACATACAGGTATACGCGCTCGTCGCTGCCCCCTGGAGAGGGGAAATACTGGCTGACCGGCCACAGCGCCCCCAACTCGAGCCCGGCCTCCTCGACCGCCTCGCGCCGCGCGACGTCCTCGGGCTGCTCGTCCTTGTCGATCAAGCCGGCGACCAGCTCGATCAGCCAGGGATTCTCAACCTTGCCCAGCGCACCGACGCGGAACTGTTCGATCAGCACCACCCGGTCGCGCTGCGGATCGTAGGGCAGTACGCAGACGGCGTCGTGGCGCACGAACAGCTCGCGGCTCAGCTCCGCCCCCATCAGTCCGCTGAACTGGCGATGCCGCAGATGCAGGCGTTCCAGCCGGTAGAAGCCGCTGAAGCATTGCTCTCGACGAAGGATCTCGACATCATCCGGGCCAGGCTTGAAGGTCTCGCTCATTGGGTACTACTCACCTATCGGTTGTTCCGCAGCCGGCCTCTCGAGGCAGCGTCGGACTGATACAGCCGTCACATCGCGAGCGGTCTCCGTGGTCATCGTAGCGCGGCGTTTCTTCCGGCGCAGCCTTTTGCAGACCACCGCGCACCGAGAAAACTCCGGCGGCCGCGTGTCGCGAACTTCACACCCCATCGGCAATCGAAAGCGCACCGTCATGTATGGACGAACCATGAACCCAGCCGCCTCCTTCTGCAAATTCTGCAAAGCCATCACCCTGACCGCCCTCGCCCTGCTGCTCGGCGCTTGCCAGCACCTTTCCCCCGCGCGCCCCGTCGAGGTCCGCCAGAACCTCACCGAGCAGCGCCCGGCCGGCTGCCACGAGGAAAGCTGCCCGCTGGTGAACATCGACACCCTGCAGTTCGCCGACGAGCCAGCGCTGAACCGCCTGATCGACGAGCGCCTGCGCCGCATGACCATCAATGCCCCGGACGATCAACTGCCCGAGTCGCTGCACAGCTACCAGATCGAGTTCCTGCGCAAGGCGGAACCGAACTGGAGCAGCTACCTGCAGGCCAAGCTGCGCGAACAGCATGGCGACATCCTGGTCGTCGAGCTGTCCAGCTACCTCTATACTGGCGGCGCCCATGGCATGCCGGGCCGGGGGTTCATCAACTACGACCGTGAACGGGCCCGCGAGCTGCGCCTGGAAGACGTCCTGATCCCGGGGCAGGAAGGCAACTTCTGGCGCGTCGCCCGCCAGGCCCACCAGCGCTGGCTGGCGGAGAACGGGCATGACCAGGATGCCGAGTTCACCGAGCTCTGGCCCTTCCAGCAGACCGCCCACGTCGCGCTGCTCGAGGACAGCGTACTGCTCAAGTACGACGTCTACAGCATCGCACCCTATTCCAGCGGCCATCCCGAGCTGAACCTCCCGCACGAGCAGCTCGAGGGCATCCTCCGGCCGGAGTTTCGCTAGCGCCTGCCGTCACATGCAGGGGCAGCCGCCTCCCCAACCGAAGCTGGCTGCTCGTCCCCCGCGGCATCGCCAGGCGATGCCGCGGCCTCGTTCAGACCGGATCCGGTGAAGATCTCCGAACCGGTAGTCGCGGGCAGGGTCAGGCAAAACCTCACTTCCCCTTCCTCGCCGCGACGTTCCAGCACGATATCACCAGCGTGCAAGCGGGCGATGCGCCTGACCAGATAGAGTCCCAGACCAGCACCGGGCCGCCGCTGCGCCTGACGCCCACGGTAATAGCGCTGGAACAGGCGCCGCGCCTCATCCTCGGGTATTTCCTCGGCCGGATTGGATACCCGCAGGCACAGGCCACCATCGGTCGTACCCTGCACCTGCAGACGGATCTGCAAACCCTCCGCACAGTGCTTGTCGGCATTGATCAGCAGATTACGCAAGGCGATGGAGAGCAGGCCGCGGTCACCATGGAATATCTCGGGCAGCTCGGCCAGTTCCACCTGCAGACGCTCCAGTGGCCAATCATCCAGCACCTCGGCGAGCCATTGCGCCACATTCATCGGCTCGCGCTGAAAGCTGCCCTGGCCGGTCTCCATACGATCCTGCGTCAGGTATTCGTCCACCAGGGCAAACAGGCGCGCCACGGCGGAGCGGATATTGCGGCAACGACGCAGAACCTTTTCCGGCGGTGCATCCAGGCTGCGCGCCATCTGCTGCGTCGTGGTATCGATGATCGCCAGCGGCGTACGGAACTCGTGGGAAACCATGGCGACGAACTCGCGCTGTTCCCCGCGGATGCGCTTCTCCAGCACCAGAGCCTCGCGCAACCCCCGTTCCAGGATTGCGCGCCGGGCTATTTCCTCGCGCAGGGCCGAGGTGCGCCGCACCACCTGCCGCTCCAGTCGGCTGCTGTAGGCCTTAGCGGCCTCGGTCAGCGCCTGTTGCGCACGCAGGCGCTCACGCCTGAGATTGCTGTGGTGCTGGCCGATGTACAACCCGAGCATCCCCATATGCACCAGCAAACTGGTACTGGCGGCATATTCTATCCAGAGCATCGCCGGCAGCACGCCCAGATTGCACAGGAAACTGACCAACACCCCGACGTAGAGCACGCCGAAGACGACCAGGAAGAGAAGTGCCGGGCGATGTCCGCGCCAGAGCAGCCAACAGGCCAGGCCGACGAGCAGCGGGATCAACAGAAGGATGGTCGGCTGCAGCAACAGCATGGCATAGCCATAGTGACCGCTCAGCAGGATCAACGTCGAGCAGGCGGCAACCAGCCAACAGAACGCGAGAAGCGACCGCATGAGTCGAGGATATATCTGCTGCAGGGCCAGCAGGCGACAGGCGAACATGGTGCCCACCGGCAGAATGAAGATCAGGCTCAGGCCCAGCAACGGATCACTCAAGCCCACCGGCAGGTGAAACCACTGCTGGGGCAAGCCCAGGCTCAGCGATTGCGCCAGCATGGCCAGGACCAGATAGCCGACATACCAGCCGTTATCCGGGAGACGGCTGATGAACCAACTGAATAGATGCACCAGCAGCATCAGCACATAGGTACCGAAGTACAGGCCTATGAGAAAAGCCTCGTTTTGCGTCTTTTCGAAGAAAGCCTGAGGCGACATGAGCGCAATACCGACGCTCACGGCATTCTTGCTGCGCAGGCTCAACAGGAATGCCTGCTCGACCTCGGCCTCGGGCAAGGGCAGTATCGGGCTGCGGTAATCCAGCGGCCACTGCGCGCGCGACAAGGTCTCACCGCTACGCAGCACTTCCTGCCAGAGCCCCCGACCGTCGGCGCGATACAGCCGCACATCGTCCAATAAAGCGTTGCTGAGATACAGCAGCCATGCTGTCTCCGGCGGCAGGTGGAAGCGTAGCCACGTGGTCTTGTCGGTGAAGCCGCCGCGCAGCCCATCGACAGGCAACGGCTGCCAATCCTCGGCCCTCGCGACCTGTTCGGGCAGCTCTCGGCGATCCGCCAGACGCCACTGCAAATCGCCATCGGCCGGCTGCCCGGTCACTGGCGGCGCAGCGGGAACCGCCGGCCCCGTGGGCGCCTCGGCGCAACCCAACCAGAAAACAGCGAACAATAATAATGCCAATGAGATCCTCATGGGCATTTATTATGGCATAGCGACATCACGGTATATTCGCCTGCTCAGAAACGCTCAGTTTGACCCGATGAACTTCAATTAACCTGCCTGGCCATGCTCGACATCATCCTGCTCGAAGACGAACCTGTACTGCGCGAAGAACTCACTGACTTCCTCGGCAATTGCGGCTACCCGGTGGAAAGCGTCGCCACGCTGGCAGAGTTCCGTTCCTGTTTCGACAGCACCCGGCACCGCATCGCCATCATCGACCTGGGCCTCCCCGACGGCGATGGCCTCGACCTGATCCGCGAACTGCGGGCCAATGAACAACCACCCGGCATCGTGGTGCTGAGCGCACGCAAAAGCACCCGCGACAAGGTTCTCGGCCTCGGTGACGGCGCCGATTATTATCTGGGTAAAGGCACTGACCTGGATGAACTGGCCGCCACACTGGCTGCCCTGAATCGTCGCCTGGAACCGTCATCAGCCACCAAACCCTGGGTATTGGAAACCGGACCGCGCCGCCTGCACCTGCCCGACGGCATCAGGATGCCGCTGTCGCAACAGGATTTCCTGGTACTCCATGCATTGATGTGCGAGAGCGGCGAACTGGTGAGCCGGCAGCGAATAGTCGCCGCCCTGGGCAAGGACTTCCTCAACTACGACCAGCGCTGCCTCGACACCCAGATGCGTCGCCTGCGGCGCAAGATCGCCGCTGCCGGAGGCCTGGAGCTCCCGGTGAAAACGGCCCGCAATGCCGGCTATCGCTTCTATGCCGAGGCCCGGGTTGTCGATTGATGACACAAACGGCGCACAGCGTGGCTTCCCCATGCAAGCCCGAGGCATCACCCTCAAAAAAATCCGACAGCAACACTCGGAAATAGCTCAGTTTTGCTCAGTTTAGGCCCGTCACCCTCGAATAATATTTTGATGTCAAAATGACATCACCTTCGCAGCGAAGCACGACGAGGGATCAAGGAATGAATCGAGCTTACCGCGCATGCATAACCGCTCTCACCGGCCCGTCGATGTCGGTTTTTATCCCCCAACTCCAACGCAAACACGGCGAGGGACCATGAATGCTGATAGTTCTGCCAAATCCAGTCACCTTTTTCTCAAGAGGCGCTCTCTGCTTGCGGGAGTAGCGCTTTTCGCTACATCGATCGCGCTGCTACTGAGTGGCGGCGATCATTCGCAGGCACAGGTTCAGGTACAGGCAGCACAGACAGATACACAAGCGGACAAAGCCCAGCTACGCCAGGAACAGCTTGCGGAGAAAATCGGCGAATACGATGCCCTCCTGTTGGACAAGCAGGACCTCGAAGAAGAATTGCGCATGGAAAAGAGCGCACTGAGCACGGCTGGTCTGCAGGCGGCGAATACCAAGAAGCTGATCCACATGGAAATCGAGGATTTCTTCAAGGAGGCCACCAACCGCGAACGCCTGAACGCCTTGTTCGAAGATTACAAACTCAGTGCCGAAAAGGCGAATGCCGCTGCTCTACGCGTCAACGCGCTCGAGCAGAAGCTGAGCGATCAGCATCTGAAGTTTTCCCAGGCGGCACGTGATGTCGAACGGCTGAAGGCGCAGCTGGCCTCCGCGGTTCGTGAGCAGAACAGCAAGAGGGTGCAGGAGATCGCACGCCACCTGGCCCAGACGATCGACTTCGGCGAGTCGATATCCTTTCGTTGCTCGACCAACAAGAGCCTGGCCGCTTGCCTGAGCGACTATCAATACGATGGACGTATGCCCCAGTGGGTGCGTGAGCGTTATCAGCATGTATTGGCCGAGCAATTACGCGATCAATTGAGCGAGATCCGGCTCAGCCCGAGTTGGTATTCATTCGACGTCAAGAGCGACTTTTCCGAGGCGAGCATGAGCCTGGACGGCACCATTACAGCCCAGGTGAATATCCAGTCGACCATTACCCCGAAGAAGATCATGGCCTGCGCCATGCTCGACGTGCCCGATGATCTCTGCGATATCCAGACGCATTCATTGATCGTGCGCAGCAACAGACTCGACGACCAGGTCATCATCAACGGGAAAAGCCATGGATCGACGCCGGTATCGCTGATGCTCGACAGTGGCACCTATGATGTCCAGGTCAGCTCGGGTGGAGCGACCCAGGCACGGACGCTCTCGCTGCAGGGCGATCGCGTGGTCAATTTCAGATTCTGAAACTGGCCGGCGGACATTGGTGGCCACTTGCGCGCAAGATCGTAGGCCTGGAAGGTCGCGAAGTGTTTTCCAGTCCTACGGCGAAGGGAAGAGTCGACTGGCGGGGCATAGCGCTCCCGCCCGGCTCATGGTTCCTGCGAATCGAGGTATGCATTGACGCTACGCCGATCTGCCTGGCCGATGGCCTTGTCGCTCCTGCTCAGCGCATGCGCCTCGCTCCCCTCTGCAGAGGATCGCCGGCAAACCGCCAGCCTGCTCGCGCAGCAACACGGCTGGTCCGCGCTGACGCTCCCGACCCGGCCCTTCAGCCTGAATGCCTTCTTGGCGCGAGCGCCCCGGCCTCAGGACCAGCTGTGGATCTATATCGAGGGCGACGGCCTGGCCTGGATGAGCGCGTCGCGGCCCTCCAGCGATCCTACGCCGGTGAATCCCGTCGCATTGCAACTGGCGCTGGCGCAGCCCGAGGGCAGCGCGGCCTACCTGGCCCGCCCCTGCCAGTATGACGAGGCGCCCCAAGCCACCTGCCTGACGCGTTACTGGACGACGGCCCGCTTCGCCGAGGATGTGATCGCCGCCAGCGATGCAGCAGTGGATGAACTCAAGGCCCGCCATGGCGCACGCGAGCTGACCCTGGTCGGCTATTCCGGCGGGGCGGCGGTGGCGGCACTGGTCGCGGCCCGTCGTCAGGACGTGGTGCGACTGGTCAGCGTCGCCGGCAATCTCGACCACCACGCCTGGACCACTCACCACCGAGTGACGCCCTTGCGCGACTCACTGGAGCCGGTCGCACAACTCCAGGCGCTGGCGCCCGTGGAGCAATGGCACCTGGCCGGGGAAAGGGATCGCGTAGTGCCGGTAGCGCTGATCGCCAACTTCGCCGCACGCCAGGTCGAGCCCGAGCGGGTGCATCTGCTGCGCCTGCCGGATCACGACCATGGCTGCTGCTGGGCCGAAGACTGGCCACGGCTCTGGCGCGAGATAGCCGGGCGCTGATATACCGGCGCCCGGCCTGAGAAGCGTCGCACGTTGGGCTTCGCGTTGCTCAACCCAACGGTTGCGGTAGTGCGATGGCGCATTGGGTTGAGGCACGTAGCGCGCTGAAGCCCAACGTACCTCCAACCACGGCGCCTCGTCACGTTGGGCTTCGCCGCACTCAACCTCGGCGACCCCACCCAACCTGCATCGAAGTACGCCCTTGGCTGGAGCCCATTCAGACCTGCCTGTAGATCACTGACCCCTCTTCCTTGAAACGCTCGGACTGCTCGGCGAAGCCGGCCTCGATGGCTTTCTGCTCGTCGGTCAGGCCGTTGCTGGCGGCGTAGTCGCGTACCTCCTGGGTGATCTTCATCGAGCAGAACTTCGGTCCGCACATGGAACAGAAGTGCGCCACCTTGGCCGAGTCCTTGGGCAGGGTCTCGTCGTGGAAGGCACGCGCGGTATCCGGGTCCAGGCCGAGGTTGAACTGGTCTTCCCAGCGGAACTCGAAACGCGCCTTGCTTAGTGCGTTGTCGCGGATCTGCGCGCCGGGATGACCCTTGGCGAGGTCGGCGGCGTGCGCGGCGATCTTGTAGGTGATGATGCCGGTCTTGACGTCGTCCTTGTTCGGCAGGCCCAGATGCTCCTTCGGGGTGACGTAGCAGAGCATGGCGCAACCGAACCAGCCGATCATGGCGGCGCCGATGCCGCTGGTGATGTGGTCGTAGCCCGGGGCGATGTCGGTGGTCAGCGGGCCGAGGGTGTAGAACGGCGCCTCGTCGCAGCATTCGAGCTGCTTGTCCATGTTCTCCTTGATCATCTGCATCGGCACGTGGCCGGGTCCTTCGATCATGGTCTGCACGTCGTGCTTCCAGGCGACCTTGGTCAGCTCGCCGAGGGTTTCCAGCTCGCCGAACTGCGCGGCGTCGTTGGCGTCGGCGATGGAGCCCGGGCGCAGGCCGTCACCCAGCGAGAAGGACACATCGTAGGCCTTCATGATTTCGCAGATTTCCTCGAAATGGGTATAGAGGAAATTCTCCTGGTGATGCGCCAGGCACCACTTGGCCATGATCGAGCCGCCGCGGCTGACGATGCCGGTCACGCGCTTGGCGGTCAGCGGCACGTAGCGCAAGAGCACGCCGGCGTGGATGGTGAAGTAGTCCACGCCCTGCTCGGCCTGTTCGATCAGGGTGTCGCGGAACAGCTCCCAGGTCAGGTCCTCGGCGATGCCATTGACCTTCTCCAGCGCCTGGTAGATCGGCACGGTACCGATCGGCACCGGGCTGTTGCGGATGATCCATTCGCGGGTCTCGTGGATATGCTTGCCCGTCGAGAGATCCATGACGGTATCGGACCCCCAGCGGATGCCCCAGGTCAGCTTGGCCACTTCTTCTTCGATGGAAGAACCGAGGGCGCTGTTGCCGATATTGCCGTTGATCTTCACCAGGAAATTGCGGCCGATGATCATCGGCTCCAGCTCGGTGTGGTTGATGTTGGCGGGGATGATGGCGCGGCCGCGGGCGACTTCCTCACGGACGAACTCGGGGGTGATCTCCTTGGGGATCGAGGCGCCGAAGCTGTGGCCGGCATGCTGCTCCTTGAGCAGCCCGGCTTCACGGGCTTCGGCCAGCTTCATGTTCTCGCGGATGGCGACGTATTCCATCTCGGGCGTGATGATGCCCTTCTTCGCATAGTGCATCTGGCTGACGTTCATGCCGGCCTTGGCCCGGCGCGGGTTGCGCACGTGGGCGAAGCGCATGGCGGTCAACTCGGCGTCGTTCAGCCGGCGCTGGCCGAATTCGGAAGTCAGCCCCGGCAGCTTCTCGGTATCGCCGCGATCCTCGATCCAGGCGCTGCGCACATCGGCCAGGCCCTTGCGCACGTCGATGGTGACGTTCGGGTCGGTATAGGGCCCGGAGGTGTCGTAAACGGTGACCGGTGCATTGATCTCGCCACCGAAATCGGTTGGGGTCACGTCCAGGCTGATCTCGCGCATCGGCACGCGGATGTCCGGGCGCGAGCCCTGCACGTATACCTTCTGCGAACGCGGGAAGGGCTGGATGGACTGCTGGTCGACCTGGGCGGATTCGCTGAGGTTCTTCGATTGTTGTTCGGCACGCATCGGCTGACTCCTGGGGTAGGTGTCGGAGCGAACCTGAAAAACACGGCGGGCGAAGGCGCGACGGGGCACTGGAGAGTGCTGAGAACGCTCGCCGAAAGAGGGCTGGCGAGTACATCTTGTTCCCTACGCAGGCCTTAACCTGATCAGGTTCAACGGGATCCGGAACTTTCCGATCTCAGCCTTCGCTTCAAGGCACCCCGACAAGAACGTCGATGAGTCTAATCAAGAGCTGCGGGGAATGCCATGGCGGCGGCACAAGTAGTCGACCGCCCGGTCATTTCCGCTGCCCGATGGCGGACGCGCCGAGGCCCCTCCGCCGCCGCATACGCCCGCCTTGACCCCCCGTCACGCGCCGCTTAGCCTTGCCCATCAGCTCAACTCAGGATGGACCCCATAATGCTGCGCAGACTCCCCCTGGTTCTCGCCGTGGCCGCCATCTCCACCGAAGCGGCCTGGGCGGACAATACCGTCCCGCTCGCCAGCAAGACCGACCTGGTCAGCGTCTATCAGGAAGCCGTCAGCAACAACGCCGACCTGGCCGCGGCCCGCGCGCAATTTCGTGCCCGCCAGGAAGTCGTACCCCAGGCCCGCGCCGGATTGCTGCCCAACCTCAGCGCCGGCGCCGAACTGAGCGATAGCGAGACGGACGTCGATACCAGCATGGGCTCGACCTCGCTGTCGCGCAGCGGCACCGCCTACCAGGCCACCCTCAGCCAGCCGATCTTCCGCGCCGACCGCTGGTTCCAGCTCAAGGCCGCCGAAGCCGTTGGCGAGCAGGCCGCGCTGGAATATTCGATCGCCGAGCAGGACCTGATCCTGCAAAGCGCCCAGGCCTACTTCGCGGTGCTGCGCGCGCAGGACAACCTGGCTGCGGTGAAGGCCGAAGAAGCCGCGTTCAAGCGTCAGCTGGACCAGGCCAACGAACGCTTCGAAGTCGGCCTGTCCGATCGCACCGACGTGCTCGAAGCCCAGGCCGGCTTCGATACCGCACGCGCCAACCGCTCCATCGCCCAGCGCCAGGTAGATGACGCCTTCCAGGCGCTGTTCACCCTGACCAACCGTGAATACATCGCCCTGGAAGGCATCCGCCACACCCTGCCGGTACTGGCGCCGACGCCGAACGATGCCAAGGCCTGGGTCGATACCGCCACGCAGCAGAACCTCAACCTGCTGGCGGTGAATCATGCGGTGACCGCGGCCGAGCAGACCCTGCGCCAGCGCCGTGCCGGCCATGCGCCGACCCTCGATGCAGTGGCGTCCTACCGCAAGGGTGACAACGATTCCCTGGGCTTCACCAATAGCGACGTCACCGGACTGCCTCCGGGGGTTGTGCCACGCTACACCGGCGACGTCGAACAGCGCAGCATCGGCCTGCAGTTGAACATCCCGCTCTACAGTGGCGGCCTGACCACATCCCAGAGCCGCGAGGCCTATCACCAGCTCAGCCAGAGCGAACAGCAACGCGAAAGCCTGCGCCGGCAGGTGGTCGAGGCCACCCGCAATCTGCATCGGGCGGTGAATACCGATATCGAGCAGGTACAGGCCCGCCGGCAGTCGATCATTTCCAACCAGAGCGCCCTGGAAGCCACCGAGATCGGCTACCAAGTGGGTACCCGCAACATCGTCGACGTGCTCGACACCCAGCGCCGCCTGTACGCGGCCGTGCGCGACTATAACGACGCAAGATACGACTACATCCTCGACAACCTGCGTCTCAAGCAGGCAGCCGGCACCCTCAATCCGGGCGACCTGCAGGAGCTGGCCGCCTACCTGAAACCCGACTACGACCCGGACACCGACTTCCTGCCGCCGGACCTGCCGCAGACTATCGGCCAGCCGGTGCGAGTGGATTATTGAGGTGGGGCTTGTTGTGTTTCGCTTGAACCGTGACTTGGTGGGCTGAAGCCCACCCTACAGTTCGTCGCCGCCAAGCGAAATGAAGTACCACAGTGCCGGGCTGCGAAGTTGAACTCAACGCGATCCCTTCAGCGCGGCCAGACCGTAGGGTGGGCTTCAGCCCACCAGCCGTCTTATCGAGCACCTCGCAGCTCAGGCACCAGATCGGCCCACTGCCCCAAGCAGGTGCCCCAACCCCGCCAACAGGCGCTCCAGCGCGCCCTGATTGGCCTTGAGCACCCCCAGCCCGGCGTCACGCATCCTCTGTGCCGCAGCCGGATCGCGCCAGAGTTCACCAACCCCCTGCGCCAGCTGGTCGGCATCCTGCACTTCGCGCAGAGCGCCGGCGCCGCGCAACTGAGCGGATATCTCGAGAAAGTTGAACAGATGCGGACCGCTGAGCACCGGCTTGCCCAGCGCTGCGGGTTCCAGCAGGTTATGCCCGCCATTGGGCACCAGGCTGCCGCCGACGAAGGCGATATCCGCCAGGGCATAGAGAAACAGCAGCTCGCCCATGGTGTCGCCGACCAGCACTTGGGTTCCGGCGTCGACCGCTTCGTCCGTGGAACGCCGAAGCGTGGCGAATCCCGCCTTGCGGCATAGCTCGACCACCGAGCCGAAGCGCTCCGGATGCCGCGGCACCAGGATCAATAACGCCTGCGGGTGCTGCGCCAGCAACTGCCGGTGCGCGTCCAGGATGATCTCGTCCTCGCCGGCATGGGTGCTGGCGGCGATCCACAGCGGCCGCGCCTGGGCACCCCACTGCGTGCGCAACGCGGTCGCCCGCGCCAGCAGGGCCGGATCGATGCTCAGGTCGAACTTGATCGAGCCGGTTACCTCGACGCTTTCGCGGCGCGCACCCAGTCGGCGAAAGCGCTCGGCCTCGGCCGCGGTCTGCACCGCGATCAGGCTCAGCTCGGCCAGCATCGGCGCGGTCAGCCGGGCGAAGCGCGCATAGCCACGGGCCGAGCGCTCGGACAGCCGCGCATTGGCCAGCACCACCGGAATGCCGCGGCGTGCGCATTGATGGATATGGTTGGGCCAGAGTTCGGTCTCCATCACCACCGCCAGCTTCGGCCGGATGCGATCGAGAAAGCGCGCCGCAGCCCATGGCAGGTCATAGGGCAGGTAGCAGTGCTGCACCCTGTCGCCGAACAGCGCCTGGATCCGCTCGGAACCGGTCGGCGTCATGCAGGTGACGGTGATCGGCAACCCCGGGTGGCGCGCCATCAGCTCGCGGATCATCGGCGCCGCGGCGATGCTCTCGCCCACCGATACCGCATGCACCCAGATACCGCCCGGCCGAAGGGGTGGCAACCCGACAGCAAAGCGCTCGCCGATGCGCCGCGCGTAGGCCGGCGCCCGCCAGGCGCGCCAGAGCAGACGCAGGAAGACCAGGGGCAGGCCGAGATGGAACAGCAAGGTATAGAGGGTGCGATTCATGGTGGCGGAGTTTACTCGAAAGCCGGGGCTGGAGGCTGGAGGCTGGAGGCTGGAGGCTGGAGGCTGGAGGCTGGAGCGAGCGTAGGGTGGATGTCGCTTTCTACATCCACCGTGCCCCCGCTCGTCGGGTCGGTAAAGCCTGACCCGACCTACAACAGGTGACTGGAAGCGAATCGTAGGGCGGACGGAACCCGCCGACGTGCGGGATGCGAGCTTCGTTCGGCGGGTTGCAACCCGCCCTACAAGCTTGCCGCCGCTCCATCCGGTTTATACTGCCGCCCCATATTTACGGCTTTACAGGCGAACCCTCCATGCCCGAATCTCTCAGCACCGACGTCCTGATCGTTGGCGGCGGTGTCGCCGGCCTCTGGCTCAATGCGCGCCTGCGCCGGCAGGGCTTTGCCACCCTGCTGGTGGACAAGGGCGCACTGGGCGGTGGGCAGAGCGTGAAGTCCCAGGGCATCATCCACGGTGGCACCAAGTATGCGCTGAGCGGCGCCCTGACCGGCGCCTCCGAGGCCATCGCCGACATGCCGCGGCGCTGGCGCGAGGCACTCGAAGGCAAGGGCGAACTGGATCTCAGCGGCGTGCGGCTGCTTTCCGATGCGCACTACCTGTGGTCGCCAGGCACCCTGGCCGGCAACCTCACCAGTTTCTTCGCCAGCAAGGCCGTGCGTTCGCGGGTCGGCCAGGTCAAGGGCGACGAACTGCCGCCGGCGCTGCAGCATCCCCGGTTCAAGGGCAAGGTCTACCGCCTCAGCGAACTGGTGCTGGACGTGCCGAGCCTGATCACCCGCCTGGCGGAGCTGGCCGGCGACAGCCTGCTGGCCGGCGAGCAGATCGAGCCGCTGCGCGAAGGCGATGAACTGGTCGGTCTGCGTGTCGATGGCCGGGACATCCGCGCGCAGCGCATCGTGCTCAGCGCCGGCGGCGGCAATGCCGAACTGCTCGCCGCGCTGGGCCTGCAACAGCCCGCCATGCAGCGTCGCCCGTTGCACATGGTGATGGTCAAGGCGCCGACGCTCAAACCCCTCTATGCCCATTGCCTGGGCGGCGGCAGCAAACCACGGGTCACCGTGACCAGCCATCCGGCGGCGGACAGTCAGTGGGTCTGGTACCTCGGCGGCGACCTCGCCGAAGCCGATGGCGTCGCGCGTGACGAGGCCAGCCAGATCGCCGCGGCGAAAAAGGAACTGGCCGAACTGGTGCCCTGGATCGACCTGTCCGCCGCGCACTGGGCCACGCTGCGTATCGATCGCGCCGAGCCGGCGCAATCCAGCCTGGCCCGCCCGGACAATGCCTTTCTTGCCGAGCAGGGCCGCCTGCTGGTCGGCTGGCCGACCAAGCTGGCGCTGTCACCGGACTTTTCCGACCGTGTCGAAGCCGCCCTCGCCCGCGACGGCATCCGCCCCGGCCAGCATCCCGCACTACCGGAGCTGCCGCACCCGCCGCTGACCGCCCCCTTCTGGGAGGGCCTGCTGCCATGAACACGACCCTGCATGGCCTGCATCGCCCGCTCGGCAGCACCGGCCTGACGATCTCGCCGCTGGGCCTCGGTACGGTCAAGCTGGGCCGCGACCAGGGCGTGAAATACCCCAATGGCTTCGCCATCCCCGACGACGCCCAGGCACGCCAACTGCTGGCGCTGGCCCGCGACTTGGGCATCAACCTGATCGACACCGCCCCCGCCTATGGGGTCAGCGAGGAGCGCCTGGGGCCATTGCTGGCGGGCCAGCGCGACGACTGGGTGATCGTCAGCAAGGTGGGCGAGGAGTTCGAGAACGGCCAGTCGCGCTTCGACTTCTCCGCCGCGCACACGCGCTTCTCCGTCGAGCGCAGCCTGGAGCGCCTGCGCACCGACCGGATCGAACTGGTGCTGGTGCATTCGGACGGCAACGATCTCGACATCCTGCAGCACAGCGAGGTCTACCAGACCCTCGCCGAGCTCAAGCGTGAAGGCAAGATTCTCGCGTTCGGCCTCTCCGGCAAGACCGTCGAAGGCGGACTGTTGGCGCTGGAACAGGGCGATTGCGCCATGGTCACCTACAACCTCGCCGAACAGGCCGGGCGCCCGGTGATCGACTATGCGGCGGCCCATGGCAAGGGCATCCTGATCAAGAAAGCCCTGGCCAGCGGTCATGCCTGCCTGGAGACGGGCGAGGACCCGGTACGGCGCAGCTTCGAGCTGCTGTTCCGGCAGCCCGGCGTGAGCGGCGCCATCATCGGCACCATCAATCCGCGGCACCTCGCCGACAACGTGCGCGCCGCCGCCGCCGTTCTGACGGGCAACTGAGGGGCAATTGGGCTAGGCTTCCCATCCCGCCGCCGCGCAATGACGCCGGTGGCGCCGGTAGGCTGAAACCCATTCTATGGATGAATTTCTGGCTTGCGGTATCTCCGCAGGCACTGCAACCCCGACGCCGCTAGCGGCGATCCGACGCAAGGAGGAGCCGAATGCCGAGAGTTCTGGTGCGCAAGAGCCCCGCCGCGTTCAAGACCCTGCCACTGTACGTCGAAGCCAGCCCGGACAGCCTGAGCTACCAGAGCCTGGGCCGCCCCTTGAACTTCAGCGAAGTGATCGAGCGCCGCCGCCCGGTGAGCGTACCCACCCCGGGCCATTTCGCCATCGAGCTGGCCAACCTTGGCGTCTCGGTGCGCCTGACCCTCAGTTGGCAGGGCCGCGAATACTGGGTACTGGTCCGCCAGCAGCGCCTGGACCGGGGCGACGTGGTGCTCAAGCTGATTTCCGGCTACGTCCCCGCGCACGAACTGAACCTGCCGCTGCTCACCGCCATCCAGGAAATCGCCGAAGAGTGCCTGCTGGAAACCCCGGAAGGCTGGCTCGCCGGGCGCTTCGGCGACACCTGGCTGCCAACCCCCTACGACGGCGCCCTGCGTTACCGGGAAGCGGTGCACTTCAAGCTCGCCTCGCAGTCGGGCGCCACGCGTCCGGTGCACTGCGGCAACATGGTGCTGATGGAGCGCCCGCGCGCCTATGTACATTTGCCGACCGCCTCGCTGCAGCTGGTCTACGACATGCGCCTGGAACTGCCGAAGGAGGCCCGCCAACTGAGCCTGTTCCACGTCGACGAACGCCTCGAGGACGGCCATCTGTTGGCACGCCTGGATCGCAGCCGGCCGGACCTCTACCTGATCCCGCTGCACCAGGGGCAGCCACAGGATCAGCTACTGCAACTGCGCAACGGCCAGTTCAGCCCGGTGGGCACGCGGGGGCTGTGGCTATCGGAAAGCTTCGCCCGGCAGGACGGCTGGGTGGTACGCGACGAACGTGTTCGCTGGAAGGACTGGTGGGCCGCCAGACCGGTCGCCCTGGCGCGCTGAACAGGTTGTGTACCGATTCGCCTGCGAACATGCACCATTGTAGGAGCGAGCCATGCTCGCGATCCCGGCCCTGCAGCGCTATCGCGGGCATGGCCCGCTCCTACAGGGAGACTCTACACGCCGACAAATAGGCACTAAAATACCCATTTAATCACTCAGCAGCGCAAAAACAGGCACTTTAATTGCCTTTAGCAAGATGCAGGCTACGCGCCTTCCTCAACGACTCGCCAGATGGAGACTCACCTGAATGGATATCACGGAGCGCGACCGCATCCTGACGGAGACACGGACGCAACTGGCGTCCGGCGATATCACCATTGGACAAGCCGTCCGCAGGCTCCGCAAGGAAATCACCGGCCTGCAGCAGGCCAGGTTCGCCCAGATGTGCAAGCTGTCCCTGCGCGCGCTGCGTCAGTTGGAGCACGACGAAGCCAATCCGACCGTGCACACTCTGAACAGCGTATTCGGGCCCTTTGGCATGCAGGTCGGCATCGTGCCGAAACCGCAGCGCTGATACCTACATGCGAAGCATCAGGGCACACCTGAACCCGTGGGAGGCGCGCCCTCGCGGCGATTGCAGGCCGCAGGCCTGCCAGAAGCTTGAAGCTTGAAGCTTGAAGCTTGAAGCTTGAAGAGCATCGCCCCGACGTCGGGCATCCACAGGGACGTGGTGAATGCCGCAAGCCCGTCGGGAACGGGCGGCCTCCCACAAAAGCAGCGAGCACCACCGAACCCTATGGGAGGCGCGCCCTCGCGGCGATGCAATAGCCGTAGGGCGGGTGAAACCCGCCGTTATCGAGTTGGCATCCCGCTCGATCGGCGGGTTATAACCCGCCCTACGCCTTGCGGATCTTCTCGACGATGGCCGTGGTCGAGCTGTTCTCCACCAGCCCCAGCACCTTCACCACGCCGCCGTAGGCCTTGACCAGGTCGGCGCCGACCACCTGATCGACACCGTAGTCGCCGCCCTTGACCAGTACGTCGGGGCGAACCTGGGCCAGCAGGCTTTCCGGCGTGTCCTCGGCGAAGCACACCACCCAATCCACCGCCTCCAGGCCGGCCAGCACCGCCATGCGACGATCCACCGAATTGATCGGTCGGCCCGGCCCCTTGAGGCGGCTGACCGAGCCATCGTCATTTACTGCCACGACAAGGCGGTCGCCCTGCGCGCGAGCCTGCTCCAGATACGTCACGTGTCCGGCATGCAGGATGTCGAAGCAACCGTTGGTGAAGACGATCTTCTCGCCCTGTGCGCGAGCGTCCTCGACGACGGTCAGCAATTGCTCGACGGTCATCACGCCGCGTTCGGAGCCCTCCTCGCGCTGCACCGCACGGCGCAGTTCCGGCGCGCTGATGGCAGCGGTGCCGAGCTTGCCGACCACGATGCCGGCGGCCAGATTGGCCAGCGCCACCGCCTGCGGCAGCTCCTCGCCGGCAGCCAGGGAGGCGGCGAGCGTGGAAATCACCGTGTCGCCGGCACCGGTCACGTCGAAGACTTCGCGCGCGCGCGCCGGCAGGTGCAGCGGCGCATGCTCGGGCCGCAGCAGGGTCATGCCGTGCTCGCCACGGGTCACCAGCAAGGCGCCCAGTTCCAGCTGGCGCATCAGCTCGGCCCCCTTGGCCACCAGTTCGGCCTCGTCGGCGCAGTGGCCAACGATCGCCTCGAATTCGCCGAGATTCGGCGTGATCAGCGACGCGCCCCGATAGATCTCGAAATCCTTGCCCTTGGGATCGGCCAGCACGGGAATGCCATGGCGGCGGGCGGCCTGGATCAGCGCCTGGTGATTCTTCAGCGCACCCTTGCCATAGTCCGACAGCACCAGCACCTTGACCCCGGCCAGCAGGCTTTCCACGTCCGTTAGCAGCGCGGCCGGATCGGTATCGAACGGCTCCTCGAAATCCATGCGCAGCAACTGCTGATGACGGCTCATCACTCGCAGCTTGACGATGGTCGGCTGGTGTTCGAGGCACTGAAAATGCGCCCGTACACCCGCCGCGGCAAGACTATCGACCAGGCTCTGGCGCGCCTCGTCCTCGCCGGTCACCCCGACCAACGCAGCCGGAGCACCCAGCGCGGCGATATTCAGCGCCACGTTGGCCGCACCACCCGGACGATCCTCGATCTGCTCGACCTTGACCACCGGCACCGGCGCCTCCGGTGAAATCCGCGACGTACCGCCATGCCAGTAACGATCGAGCATGACATCGCCCACCACCAGAACGGGGGCTTGGTCGAAACGGGGCATGGACAGCTTCATGGGGGCTCCGGGGTGTTCGAAAAACGCTGCAAAGCATACCAGCATGGAGCCATCGAATTCTTCCGGTAACGCAATGCCTTGCCGCGAATACACCGTAGAACAGAGCGATTGTTGGCCCGTTGCATGCTGGATGCGCGCAGCACCGGGCTACTCCTGCTGGCAGGCCCGCATCGCAGCGTGGGCGCGCCTAGGGCGTCAACGGCAGTGGTATCGTACCGAGTAGCCGGTTTGATCTAGTGGCCTGTTTGGTTAGTTTGTTAACTCACTGAGCATTATGTTG
>NZ_JADDIX010000100.1:29143-62121 GCF_015070855.1 Pseudomonas lopnurensis | reverse complement strand
GAGTCGAGGCAACGCATGAATAAACGAACTTCCAAGACAGTCCACTAGACTATTTTTTGTAGTTACAGAAAAAGAAGCCATGGAAATCGAGTTCAACTTGGCTAAAGCGGCCAGAACAAAAGGAGGAGCGGGGAATTGACTTCAACCGAGCAGGGGAAGTTTTTCAACGCAAGCATCTCACTCGGCGCGATGACCGCTTCGACTACGGAGAGGAACGTTTTACGACGGTTGGTTGGTACGGTGGCCGCTTGGTTGCGGTGACGTGGACGCCACGCGGCGAGGTGCGCCGCATCATTTCAATGAGGTATATGCATGAAAAAGAGCAACGTACCGTCCGCGACGCCCTGGAGTGATCCCGACGACGCGCCGGAAATCACTGACGTCTGGGTTGCCGAAGCGGACTTGTATGATGGCGAAAAGCGGCTTCGCCGAGGTCGCCCGCCCAAGGTTCAGCCAAAAGAGCGGTGACTCTGCGCCTGGACGCCGACGTTCTAGCGGCCTTCAAAAAGGACGGCGAGGGCTGGCAAACTCGCATCAACGCCGCTCTCAGGGGGTATGTGCAGGAGCATCGGAGCTGATAGCAGGCTCCCTACCCGTTTGAATACTTAGTACCTGCCGCCTAAGACGCGACCCCGGGGCGATACTCTTCAGCTTTTGGGCAGGCCCGCGACACCAATTACGGTTTGCGCACCCAGAACAGCTCATGACGACGCACGGCCTTGCGGAAGAAGTCGTCCTGACCGAACTCCGGCCAACGGCGACCTGCCAGCACCCATTGAATGATCCGGCGCAGGCGCTTCTTCAGCGGCAGGGGGGGCTGCAGGTCGTGCTGCATGGCCAGCGCCTGGGCCTTGTCCAGACGAGCAGTGGCGTTCAGCACCGGGCTCCATAGACCATCCGCCGGCAATGGCTCCTGCCGCGGTGGCAAAGCCACGCCACTACCCACCGGTCCCATGGGCCAGCGATCGTTGTCATATAGGTGATTGGCATAGAGCAAGCGGAGCTCGGGACACCAGTCACCGAGCGCGATGGCTTCGTCCAAGGCCCGACTAGCCTGGATATGGTCGGGATGGGGGTCCAGTTCGGGGTGCGGCAGCACCACCACTTCGGGCCGAAACAGCTTGAGCAACGCGGCGAGGTCGCTCACCAGATTGTTCCAGCTGGGTACACCGTCCATGTCTCCCGGTAATGCCAGGGGGTTGAAACGGCGCACGCTACGGATATCCGAATCGCCGGATTCAAGCGAAGGGAAAGCCTTGTCCGGCTCGGCGACCATGGGCGCCAGCTGCAGGCAGTAGTACCCCAGTTGCACGCAGCGATTCGCAGGCACGCCACCCCAAAGCGGCACGGCCAAACTGCTCCAGCTACGCAGTCGGCCCTTGAGGCGCGCCGCGGCGGCCTTGTCAAGACCGAGCCGGCGGTAGTTCTGAGCCTCGATCTCACCCTGGGTGAGGGTGACTATGCTGGCCTGTGCGCTACGACTGTAGAGGCCGAAGGCAGCAAGCTCGGCATCGTCCGCGTGAGGGGCGATGACCATCACCCGGCGCGCTGCGTAGTCCGGATTGCTGAAAACATGCAGGCAGACTTCGGGGGCCAGGCGACAGAAGCGCGTCCGCAATTGTACGCGCCCCGCCCTCAGAGCCGGCAGCAGGCCGGAAAGGTTGAGGTAACGGCGCCCCCATGCGCCGCGCTCGAAGTCCTGGCGATCGCAGGGTTGGCCATCGGCGATCAGTACATGAGGGTCCAGCCAGCGACCGAGCCAGGTGGTACGCACCTGCACCTCGAGCATCAGGGTATCGGCATCGTCGGACAGTTCTCCAGGCTCCAGCACCAGCCGCCCCTTGTTCAGGCGGCCGCCTATCTTCTGCGCAGAGTCGGGGAAGGCATAGCGATAGTCCTCCCTCGGCGAATAGAACAGATGGTCGGCGAGCCAGGCCTCATGGGCGATCCAGGCCAGGATCAGCAGTACCGGCAGACTGTTCCAGCCGGCGAACCAATCCAGCGCGACCAGAACCAGCAGAGCCAGGACCATGAAGATACGTTTGCCGCGCCGGTGACGGCGCAGCAATTGCTGCTTGCGTGTTTCCATTCATTCACGTCCGAAACGCGGCGACCCTGTTGCACCAACGATCCTTGTAGTCCCGATCGGCCCGACCGAACGAATAGCGCAGTGCCTTGCCCCGATGCCGCGCCACGTCCCAAGCGGCCTGGGTATTGATGAAGCTGAGAACGCTGCCGGGGCTGAGGTGATGGGCACGAGGGTCGACACCACCATTGATGTACTCGTAACTGATCCAGCCTAACGACTCGACGCTGTACAGCACCTGAACGGCCACGGGAAAACCGTCCAGCATCAGCAGCGATCCACGCAGGAACTCCCGCAACAGGCCGAAGACTTCGGTCAGATGGGGCTTGCCTGGTACCTCGAAGCCCCAGCGACGCTCGAACAGGTCGGTATAGATGGCAGCCAGCTCGGCGGGGGTGAACTCCGCCACCGAGCGCACCACGCCGCCTGCCTCTTCGAACAGACGCAATTCGCGCCGCTGGTTGTAGCGGAATTTCTTCGAGTACTCCTCGGGTTGGCGCGCCAGCGCCAGGCCCTCGTGCTGCTCGCGCAGAGTGGCAATGCGCCCGGCATTGAGCTCGGAGACATAGCACAGACGCTGGCGTATCGGCACGCAGGCATCCTCGGCCACCGGCAGGATGACCTCGGCATTGCCCAGGTCGAATAGGCCACGCTTGCCGGTCTTTTTCAGGACATCCTTGGACAGTGCCAGGTGACGGCCCCAGCAGGGAACCGCGGCGATCCATTCGCCTTCCCGCTCCCAGGCCAGATAGCGCACCGGAATGCCGGCAAGACCGGCCAGTCGCTCGATCACGTCGGGATGGGTCGCCACACTGCCGCCGTAACGCTGCCAGATCTCGGCATAGGTGGAGGCATCGATAGTGCGCCAGCCACGTTCGCGCCAGCGCTGAAGGAGCTGCAGCATTCAGGATTCCTGTTCGTCGGACACTTCATCCTTGAACTGCGTCGCATGAAGCCTCGCGTAGGCGCCATTCACCGCAAGCAGCTCGGCATGGGTGCCGCGTTCGACGATGCGCCCCTGCTCCATGACCAGAATCAGATCGGCCTTCTCGATGGTGCTCAGGCGGTGGGCGATGACCAGTGTGGTACGGCCCGTCATCACATGGTCCAGCGCACCCTGGATGTGCCGCTCGGATTCGGTATCCAGCGCGGATGTCGCCTCATCCAGAATCAGCACAGGCGCGTTCTTCAGCAATGCACGGGCAATGGCAAGACGCTGGCGCTGCCCCCCGGAAAGCAGTACGCCGTTCTCGCCGACCAGAGTGTCATAGCCCCGCGGCATCTGCTCGATGAATTCATCGGCGTAGGCGTCGCGAGCCGCGCGCTGGATAGCTTCAAGCGGCGCGCCGGCGAGGTCGCCATAGGCGATGTTGTTGGCGACCGTGTCGTTGAACAGCGTGACCTGCTGGGTGACCAGAGCGATATGCCGGCGCAGGTTGCGCAGGGTGTAATCCTCCACTTCCACCCCGTCTAGCAGGATCTGCCCCCGATCATGGTGGTAGAAACGCGGAATGAGGTTCGCCAAGGTAGACTTGCCGCTGCCCGAACGTCCGACCAGCGCCACCATCTGTCCTGGCTCGGCGGTGAAGCTGATATCGTGCAGCACCTGTTTGTCCGTGCCGGGGTAGACGAAGCTGAGCCCCTCAACCTGCAAATGCCCGCTGACACGCTGGCGTTCTTGCGACCCCCTGTCGATCTCGGGTTCTTCGTCCAATTGCTCGAAAATGCTCTCGGCACCGGAAACGCCTTTCTGGATCGTGGAGCTCACCTCCGAAAGCTGCCTGATCGGTTTGGGCAGCAGGCCAGCCAGCGTGATGTATGCCACCAGATCGCCGGCCGACGCGTCGCCGCGCATATACAGCACCAGGAACATCAGCACGGCCATGGCGCTGTAGATCACCAGTTGCAGGGTCGGCGTGTAGACGGCGTTCGTCTTGACCATGCGCAACTGCTTGCCGGTATTGTCCCTGCTGGCGTCGAGAAAGCGGGCCTGCTCGTAGGCCTCGCCACCGAAGCTGCGCACCACCCGGTAGCCCTGGATGGTTTCGGATGCGACATGGGTAACGTCGCCCATTGCGACCTGGATCTTCTTGCTCTGCTTGCGGAATTTCTTGCTGGCGCTGGCCACCATCACACCGATGACCGGCAGGATCGCCACCATCACCATGGTCAGTTTCCAGTTCATCCAGAGCAGCGTGGCGAACAGGAAAATAACGGTCATACCCTCCCGTACCACGACCTTGATCGCATCCGTTGCCGCGCCAGTGACCATGGTCACGTTATAGGTGATGCGGGAAATCAGATGCCCGGAGTTGTGGCTATCGAAATAGCGGTTGGGCAGCGTCAGCATGTTGTTGAACAGGGCGACACGCAGATCATGCACCAACCCGAGCGAGACCCTGGCCAGGAAATAGTTGCCGAGATACGAGCCGATGCCTTGCAGCAGGGCGATGAGTACTATCAGCAGAGGCACGGCTTGCAGTAGCTTCAGCTCCGCCAGCCATGCCTGATCCTGCAGATAAGGAACCTGAGCGAAAAAACTGGCGTCCGGGTTGTTCAGCCCATCAACGAAAAACTTGAGAATGTAGCCGAGCATTGGCTGGGTGGAGGCGAAGATCAGGAAGCCAAACAGGCTGATAGCGAACAGCCCCCAGTAGGGGAGCACGTAGCGCAGCAACCGCAGATACACCTTTACACTGGATTGCTGGGTAGAATTAGCCATTCGGCGGCCCTTGCAACGGCAATTGGAGGGATCGGGATTGTATCAGCCAATGAGCACCTGCAAAGAACCGGCTATTTTTTCAAGATGGCCAAGCGCAATCCAAGAGACAGAGCTATGCAGCGCTTTTTTGACATCTGAACACCCACACGCAAGAAATCCGCGGACCTGATGTCAGCGATTGATGGAACCCATACAAAGAGCAATCACCCTGTGCTACGAAACGCCCTTGCCAGTACCGCGCATAAATTCGAATACTTCATCATTCACTATTGGCTGCCTGTAGGCTATCTGGTCTTATTGACCGGCTTGTTCTGGTTACCCGAGCGTAGCCTGTATTCGAAGACCTTCTACTCGTTATTCGCCCTACCGGCCCTTTTGCTACTAGTCATCCGGCCAAGCCGTATCCGTGAATTGGTCCAGATACCGACAGTTATCAGCCTACTAGCTCTATGTACGTGGCTGCTGATCAGCCTGGCATGGACTGATAGCGACGATTCTGCTTCCTCTCTGGTCAAGCGCCCCCTGTACATATTGATGTTTTTTGTCGGCTGTGCAGCCATGGCTACAGCCCGCGCGGAACTGATTCAGCGGCTGTTGTTTACCGCATCCATGTTCGTCGTCGTTGCTGCCGTCTATAATCTGGCCATTCACTTCTACTCCAACCCCACGAAAGCCCGCCTGATTGGCAGTGGAAGCCTGATGAATCCACTCTTGACCTCTCATGTGTTGGGCTTTTTTTGTACCTATTGGATGGCCCACTGGGTTTGCATCGAACGACACAAATATGTTGCAGCAATAAGCGCCCTCATCCTACTCGCAGCCTTGATAGCCACGGGTTCCAGAACGCCGTTGCTAGCCGTATCCATAACTGCAGTATGGCTAGCCATCATCTGGCGCCAACCCAAAGCATGGCTACTACTAGGCGTGCTTGTATTCTGTGGCCTGCTGACCCTCGCACTGTTCCCTGAAAAACTCACCCAGCGAGGGCTTTCCTATCGCCCGGAGATATGGCTAGCAGGCTGGCAACACCTGTTGGAATCCCCGTGGATCGGGCATGGTTTCAACAGCGAGCTGACACTGCCGGTGGCGGCAGCCGGCCGATCATTCTTCGATCCACACAACGTCGAGCTAGCAGTAGCCATTGACTTGGGTATCGTGGGACTGACGCTCTGGAGCCTGATGTATGGCTGCGCGCTGCTCGCCAGCCTGAAGAACCGTACATCTCCCTCCTTCTGCATCGCCTCGGCACTGGTCATTTGCGGGCTGACAGCAGGTATGACCGAAGGCAGCAATTTCCTTCCTCGACCCAATGAGAACTGGTTTCTAATCTGGATTCCGCTGTCGCTGATTGTGGCCTTGTCTCTCGCCAAGCGTCCGGAGCGATAACAATGAAGACCCTGACAAAAGAAAGTCTCAACCAACTTTTGCTGGATTCACACACGATTGAGAAAGACCGTCATGGCCTCAAAGTCGTACGCCTGGCCAATGGAGACTTCCTTAAGCTCTACCGACGCAAACGCTGGCTGAGCTCGGCGCTATGGTCGCCCCCCGCCGCACGCTTTGCCAACAATGCTGTGCGCCTGCGGAAATTGGGCATCGCCGCGCCCGTTATAGTGGAAGTTCTGCAGATTCCTGAGTTGCAAATCAATGCCGTGCAATACCAACCGCTTTCCGGTGAAACGCTGCGCAGCCATTGGCGAACGCTGGACGAAAACAGCCGTAACGTAGAAGTCCAACTTTTCGGCTCTTTTCTCGGCCAGCTTCACCTTAGCGGCGTCTATTTCCGCTCGCTGCATTTTGGCAATGTTCTATTGTTGCCCGACGCCCGTTTCGGGCTCATCGACCTATCCGACATGCACGTTTCCAATCGCCCATTGAGCGCCGGAAAACGAAAAAGAAATCTAGCGCACATTTTACGCTATAAAGAAGAGGCGAATTGGCTAGCTTTCCAGCATTTGGAGGCTCTGCTAGCAGGCTATGCTGAAAAGTGCGGTCCAGCCGCGGCGGCGCACTTGTCAAAGAGCATTCACGGGCTTCATCCTAACGATAACCAGACCGGATGAGCCTTCAGCCAAGGACCAAACGCCCAAGTCCACGCAGCGTCTTGCCGTTCCAATAGCGCAACGGTAATTCACGCAACAGCTCTCGCGCCAGGACTTTATCCTGGTTGGCGCATTTCAGAAACATCGAATTGATATAGCGAGCGCAGGCCCGCTCGTAGGCAGGATGTTCCTTGAACAACCCGTAGGTTTTGAGCACATTATCAATCATGAACCGCCGGTTCTTATAAGTATTGGCTCCATGAACACGATATTTAGCCAACACATCTCTCAGCACATCAATGTAGTAACCGGCGTGAGTTATTTTCAGCTCGACCTGTAGATCCTCAAGCATGATATCGGGATCGAAACCCCCTATCTGCTCCAGTGCTTCGCGCCGGAACAGCAACGTCGGCGCCGGAGGGCAATCCTTTTTCGAAACGAACAGGTCTTCGAAATTCAGGCGCCGGAACGGCCGCTCGCGATTGCGCTTTTCCAAAGTCTTGCCCGCACCATCAATCTGTTCGATATTGCCAGCGCAGATGCCAACCTCAGGCTTGTTCTGCATATAGGCGACCTGAGTGGCAATACGCTCCGGCAGCATCACATCATCCGAGCCGAGCGGCGCGAACAGGCTTCCTCGCGCCCTGGAGATACAATCGTTCAGTGTCCGAGCCAGCCCCTGATTGGCTTGGACACGGAAGTCAAAACCATATTGTTGCTGCAACTGGCGGATGCGCCTGACACTATCGTCCTTCGAACCATCATCGACCACCAGCAATTCAATATACGGGTAGCTCTGGCCCAGCACGCTGAGAATGCTCTCCTCGATATAAGGAGCATGGTTATATGAGGCGATGATTACCGTTACCAGCGGCTGTGCACTCATACCCGCCTCGTCTCTTGCAAAGCTTCTTCGAGCAAATTTCGATAACTACGCCTAAACCCGTCTATGCCGTAGGCATGACATAAATAAGCATAGACCCGCTCCCCTTCCGCCGCACGCTGTTCAGCAGTCAAGTCCATGACCTCCCTCATCCGTTGCGCCAAGGCCACAGAATCACCAACCGGAAAAGTACGTCCTCCGCAATTTTTGACGACGGATTTCAGACTATCTATATCCGAAGAAATTACCGGCAAGTGACCACTCATACCTTCCAGTAGAGCTAACGGCAATCCTTCACTTAATGAAGGCATAACAAAAACATCGAAGGCTCGCACGTATTGCAGAGCATTCTCTTTCGCACCGAGCAAGTGGACCCGGTTCGATAAGCCGCATTGAGAGATAGCCGATGCTAGCTCGCCATGCAAACGTCCACCTCCGATAATAGCGAACTGAGCTTCCGGATATTCGTCCTTAAGCAAAGCAAACGCTTCAATTAAATGAATATGCCCTTTGACCGGAACCAACCTACCAATCGCTCCAAACAAAAAGATATTTGATGGCATACCCAGCAGCTCGCGAGCCCGTTGACGACTGTACTGGCTGCGCTCAGCAAGGACAATGTCAATTGCATTATTAATCAACCGAGTATTATCTTCATTAAAACCAGCATTACAACCAAGCAAATAATCTGTAACTGACCGAGACACACCCACAACACGCCAGTTTGAACGCAAGAGTTTACGGGATTGCCAACGCCTATAAGCTCGATCAAAATCACCAACACCATGCAAGACGCCGACACAAAGAGAAATGGATAAGAAAATATTTAACAACATCAACATACTCATCGACTTGAAACGATGAGCTATTACCACATCATACTTTCCTTGCCGAATAAATTTGTACAGTTGCAAGAGTGCGCGAAGGCGCAGGCCTTTCAATTCTTCCTGACTACAGCCAAGACAAATTGAGTTCTCTTGATGCCCTCGGAGAAATACCGAATCCACCTCATAAACTTCTCTAGGCAAGGCGTTACTGATCTCTTCAGCAACTGCTGCAGTACTCGCATCAGGGTAGTTCTGCAGTTGAAGAACCCTTATCTTCTTTATCAAAATCAAACCTTCATCACGAAAAAACGACTAATAAATTAAATCAACACCAATCCAGCCATGCTAGAAAATCAACGACTCAATAGCCGCATAAAGCCATCATCAAGCAGAGCCAAGGTATTCCATGCGAAAAAACACCCCTAACGATGCGAGCATTCCGACAGTAGCAGGCGTCACTATATCAAATGCCCCGACGGTTGCAGGGACCTGAGTGCAACAACACCTGATCTTTCCGGCACGGTGCCCACATATCTTATTCCGAACTCAGCACTGAAGAGCCATCATCATTCATCGGTCACACCAAAGCTCCAGCCCGCCTAAGATTACCTGTTTGATTACCCGATCCCACCCAACAGCCAGGAATTGCGTTGCAATCGAGATATCTGTGGCGGCGACTCACCCGCGCAACCCAGCAACAGATGTAGGTCCGCCGGCAAGCTTGTCCCAAGCGCAAAACTCCCGCCATGAGCGCTTGCCTCCGAGCAGATTACCGGCACAAGCTGCACAGCATGGACACACCCAGCCTGCGAGATGCCTACGCCTGCCCCGAGACACCTACAACACGATCTATGCCCTGCCGGTCGGCGAGCCGCACAAGGAGTTGATCATCTGTTGTCTGCGCCAAGGTAAGACGGTGCTCGAGCGGCGTGGATCGTTGTGGTTCGGTTCCCGAGATGAACAGCATTCACGTGCACCCACCGGAGATAGAAGACCGCCTGACACTTAGCCATCGGAAATGGCAACCTGATCAAGGGCACGGATCTGTCGGCACACGGGGCCCTGCAACCGAATATGTTCTGCGTAAGCGCTTCGATTTCAAGCGCCCCATCGGAGCTGATGAACGAGGAACTGGTAACGTAGCATAATACTCCAACCACAATTCAATAACCGTGCTGCATTCACCCCCCCTGCAACCACCCACTATCACGAGCGTGAGGAGGCGGGTGATGCTACAATGGCGCGCCTAAACTCCCCACCTGCAGCGTCTTCCTTCATGTCAGTCAAGCTACTACATATCGCTTCCTTCATCGGGAATGTCGGCGACAACGCCAGCCATATGGGACTGGAAAACATACTGTCTGGGATCGGCCTCCAAAACCCAGTTATCGAAAGACTGGAAATAAGAAAATTCTACAAGAATTATCAACTTCCCGACAAACTCACCTTCGATGAGAGCTTCGCACATCATGCAAACTCTTTTGATGGTATCGTAATCGGCGGTGGCGGGTTCCTCGATTATTGGGTTCCCGACAGCAGCACCGGCACGACTCTGGATATGGAGCCTAAGGTGTTGGGCAAGATAAAACGTCCACTAATCATCAGCAGTGTTGGCGCACTACCGCATCAAACGATCCCCGAGGGGAACATCACCCGCTTCAGAAATTTTCTCGACGCCGCACTCGGCCAAAAAAATGTTTCGATTGCATTACGCAACGACGGCTCCCACGAAAACATAAAGAACAAATTTGGAGCGCAATATTCCGAAGCAATGCATCTGATCTTGGACAATGCCTTCTTTTACATGCCCTCCCTCCGGGAGCGCCTGATAGAGCAGGACTACGTAGCTATAAACCTTGCCCCTGATCAACTCGGCATGCTCAGCTACATGCGGGGTACCGTGGATCAGGATGACTTCTACCGACAAATCCAGCGAGTCATAGAGTACTGCATTGGAGCGCTCGGCCTGCATATAGTACTGATCCCCCACATACAAGCCGACCTGAAGGCCATTGTTCGCCTCCTCGGCTCACTGGAAAGCTTCACCGCACGCTCGATGGTCAGCGTAGCACCCTGCGTACAGGGAAACGCGGGCGCGGAGCTACTGTTCTCTATTTATCGCAGCAGCCGCTTCGTCTTGGCTAGCCGTTTCCATGCCAACGTGTGCAGCGCCGCTATGCTGAAACCCACTGTCGGCATTGCCGTGCTGGATAGAGTGGGTTTCATGTATGACTCCCTCGACATGGAGAATGCTTATGTGTTGCCTGGCGAAAACCTTGCCGACGAACTGATTCGGAAGCTTTCCGAACATGCCCGATCGCATGACTCGCAGCATGCCCCGAGCAAAGCGTTGCTTCGATTGAAAGCACGCAGCCAATCATTTTACGAAGAAAAACTTGCCTCGATACTGTGAACTTCACCCGAGGAGGAGAGAGCGACATGAGCGAATTTTCCATACAGAGCCGCAAAATCGGACCGGATCATCCACCACTGGTCGTCGCGGAAATAGGCATCAATCACGAAGGCAGCCTCGACACCGCCAAGGCGATGGTAGACGCGGCACAACGTGCCGGGGTGGAGGTTGTGAAACATCAGACTCACATCGTCGAAGATGAAATGTCTGCCGCAGCAAAGCGGGTAATTCCGGGCAATGCCGATGTTTCCATCTACGAAATCATGGCGCGCTGCAGTCTGAACGAAGAGCAAGAAAGAGAGTTGCAGTGCTACGTCGAAGCCAAAGGCATGATCTTCATCAGTACGCCCTTCTCGCGCGCCGCCGCCGATCGCCTAATGCGCATGGATGTACCGGCCTTCAAGATCGGCTCAGGCGAATGCAACAACTACCCCCTATTGAGGCATATCGCCGCATTTGGCAAGCCGATCATCCTGAGCACTGGAATGAACGACATCCCGAGCATTGCTAAGGCGGTTCAGATTTTCGAGGAACGCCAGGTTCCGTATGCCCTGTTGCATACAACGAACCTCTACCCCACACCGCCAGAACTGGTTCGGCTCGGCGCACTCCAGCAATTGCAGGCGGCATTCCCCAATGTGATCACCGGTCTATCGGATCATACGACCTCCAATCACGCCTGCTTCGCTGCGGTCGCACTGGGTGCCTCGATCCTCGAACGACACTTCACCGACAGCATGGATCGCCCCGGGCCAGATATCGTCAATTCGATGGACGAACACACTACGAAAGAGCTCATTGAAGGTACAAAACTCATCTGGACGATGAGAGGAGGCGCGAAGCAAGCAACGCAGGAAGAGCAAGTAACCATCGATTTTGCTTTCGCCAGCGTGGTGAGCACACGGTTCATCCGGGAAGGCGAAGCCTTCACCGCAGACAACCTATGGGTAAAACGCCCGGGTACGGGTGAGATCCTTGCTGAACACTACGAGAGTCTCTTCGGAAAGATTGCAACGCGAGACATCGACGCAGATGAACAAATTTCTTGGTCGGACATTCGTCATGAAGAAAAGAATTCTGTTCCTGACAGGAACGCGCGCTGACTTTGGAAAGATGAAATCCCTGATCGCTTGCGTCAGGGACTCGGATGCATTCGAGTACGGAATATTCGTCACTGGGATGCACATGATGTCGCGTTATGGACTCACCGCGAACGAGATCGAGAAGTCCGGTTTTGGCAACACCTTCATGTATATGAACCAGAGTGAAGGCGACAACATGGACACTATTTTAGCCAACACGATAATCGGCCTTGGCCGTTACTTGGACGAGTACCACTATGACTTGATCATCGTACACGGTGACCGTGTTGAAGCCTTGGCAGGTGCTACGACCGGAGCCCTGCGCAATATCCGAGTAGCGCATATAGAGGGTGGAGAAGTTTCCGGCACCATTGACGAACTACTGCGACATGCTGTCACGAAGATGTCGCACATCCATTTCGTGGCCAGCGATACGGCGAGAAAGCGACTCATACAACTCGGCGAGCTCCCCGAAAACATATTCATGATCGGCTCGCCGGACATCGACGTGATGCTCTCCGATCAATTGCCCACTCTCGCCGAAGCTCAGAAACGCTACGAGATTAGTTTCGACAACTATGCGATCGCCATACTCCATCCCGTGACGACCGAGCAGGATCGGCAGGCGGAAAATGCTCGTATTTTCGTCGACTCACTCATCGAGAGCGGTCACAACTATGTGGTCATCTACCCCAACAACGACCATGGCTCCCAAGCGATTTTCGAAACCTACAAGTCACTACAGGGCAATCCACGCTTTCGGATCTTCCCCTCCATCCGCTTCGAGCATTTTCTCGCCCTGTTGAAGCACGCCGACTTCCTGATCGGAAACTCCAGCGCTGGCATACATGAAGCCCCCGTCTATGCCGTACCGACGGTGAACATCGGAATACGCCAACATAACCGCATTACCCACGACAGCGTCCACAATACGGAATTCGACAAAGACTGCATCCTCGCCACCATCGGCAGATGTTTGAGCAGCAAGCCCGCACCGCCACTGTATCACTACGGCAAAGGTGGCAGCGCCCAGAAGTTTCTCGACGCGCTACTCGGCAACACGCTGATGACACCGACCCAGAAGCACTTCAAAGACGTGCCCTTCGACCATGATTAAGAAGAAAAAAGTTCTTGCACTCATAACCGCTCGCGCTGGTTCTAAAGGCATTCCCGGAAAAAACATAAAGCCACTGGCTGGACGCCCCCTCATTGCCTGGACCATCGCAGCCGCCAGACAATCACGCTACGTGGACCGCTTGATAGTATCTTCGGACAGTGCGGACATTATCCGCATCGCCGTAGAACGCGGCTGCGAGGCACCTTTCGTTCGCCCTGCTCCCCTTGCCCAAGACGAATCCTTAAGTATAGACGTCATAGAGCATGCGATTGCCAGCCTGGATGAACAGTTCGACTATCTTCTCCTCCTGCAACCAACGTCGCCATTCCGAACGACGGACGACATAGACCATTTTCTCGACTACTGCATCGAGAACGACGCCAACATTGCCGTATCCGTCAGTAAGCTGAAGAAGCACCCGATGTACATGTACCACATCGACAATGATCGCTTGGTGCCTTTCCTCGACAACAGAAACGTACAACTTCGCCGACAGGACATGCCTCCGGCCTATGAGCATAACGGTGCCCTGTATTTCGCCAAGATCGACCGCCTGCTGCAGGAACGGAGCTTTAATACAGCCGGAACGATGCCCTACATCACCGAGGGCATCATCAATCTGGATATAGACACTCCCGAAGACTGGGACTATGCAGAACTGATTGCACGTAAAATGAGCATCTCCCCATGAGTGGTTCTGTCGCCGTCTACCTAGTCAAGACTGAACTGGAAGCGCTGGCCTCGGAAATCATTGCTGGGCGATTCGAAGCACAAAGCCACAACTTGCTGGCCTATAGCGGGAAGCAAGAGCCATTTCTCATCAATCCCGGAGTCTTCGACACTCGTCTGGCATTCTCTTTCCCTCCTAAACGGGGCGCTTTCTCGGAACGGCGCACCATATGCCAAAATATTGAAGCGCTTGAAAGAGAGTTGCGTAAGCTTAATGCAGCGCCCAGCGCTATCCGAGTTCATCTACCACGTCTATCGACGTCAAAGAGCAATTATGCAATTAACTATCTAAGGAAAAGGTTTCCCCAGAGCCTGATAAGCGTCTGTCTTATTCCCCACGGATTAGTTAGCATAGAGCTTATCCCACTCGATACATCGCGAAAGATAAAGCTTCTGAAAAAGAAGTTGCACCCCGTCAATCTCTTTTTCCCGATGCTGGACTATTACATTCCAACAGGCGATCTCATTGGCGGCACGGATGACATTGTCCAGAGCATTTATACCTTCCCAAGCATCTCCGTACCCTTTACTTCAGAGAAGGTAATAGAGCTCTCGGGTCTGAAGAGCTACATTCAAAATACGCCAAAGGCTCGTACCGGACGATCGGCCATGATCATTGGCCAACCCCTACTAAAAAATGGATCCATCAGCGAGTCCGTACATGTCCAAATCCGGGATCAAATGCGAAACTGGCTGACCAGTAATAACTTCGAGAATATCTATTACAGCAAGCACCCCCGCTCAGGAGACTTCTTGGACTTCTTCGTAGATGAGTACCAGCTGATCGAACAAAAAGGTCCTGTTGAGATAGTGCTCTGCGAGCTCCAGCCAGTAGTAGTCATTTCCTGCTATAGCACCGCACTGGCCACAGCCAAGATTCTTTTCGCCGATGATATCCGCTCTATATCTTTTGGTCTCTCACTTACCCAATCTAGCAAGAGAGAGTCTCTGGCAAGATACTTCCAGAGCATTGGTGTGGAACTGCACTGACGATACTGGCACCGAAGCGATGCGTTCGCTGCCAGCATCGAAAGAAACGGTAGGCCGCTACTTCACGACGAGAATGTCTTCCATGATCAAATACTGCAAATCCGAGCCATAGAACATGTTCAGCGCATCGGTCGGCGAGCAGATCATGGGTTCACCACGGCGGTTGAGCGAGGTGTTCAGCGACACGCCGTTGCCGGTGAGCTTCTCCAGCTCGACCATCAGGTCGTACCAGCGCGGGTTATGCCGACGCTCGAGGACTTGGGCGCGGGAGGTGCCGTCTTCGTGGACGACTTCGCCGACGCGCTCCTTCCAGCCTTCGTTGACCTCGAAGGTGAAGGTCATGAACGGGCTCGGATGGTCGACCTTGAGCATCTGCGGGGCGACGGTGTCGAGCATCGACGGGCAGAAAGGCCTCCAGCGTTCGCGGAACTTAATCTGCTCGTTGATCCGGTCGGCGACGCCGGGAATGCTCGGGCAGCCGATGATGGAGCGGCCGCCGAGCGCGCGCGGACCGAATTCCATGCGGCCCTGGAACCAGGCGACCGGGTTGCCGTCGACCATGATTTTCGCGATGCGCTCGGGGACGTTTTCGATCTTCTGCCAAACCGGTTTGCTCGGGTGGCGCGCACAGGCGGCGATGACGTCCTCGTTGCTGAAGGCCGGCCCGAGATAGACGTGCTCCATCTTCTCCACCGGCACGCCGCGTTGCACCGAAACGTAGGCCGCTGCGCCGACGGCGGTGCCGGCATCGCCGGAGGCCGGCTGGACGAACAGCTCCTTGACCTCATCGCGGGCGATGATCTTCTGGTTGAGCTTGACGTTCAGCGCGCAGCCACCGGCGAAGGCGATCTTGCCGGTCTCGCGGATGATGTCGCCCAGGTAGTAGTCCATCATCTGCAGCGCCAGCTTCTCGAACAGCGCCTGCATGGCCGCGGCGTAGTGGATATAGGGGTCGTCGGCGATGTCGCCTTCGCGCTTGGGGCCCAGCCATTCGATCAGCTTGGGCGAAAAGTAGTAGCCCTTGCCCTTTTCCTTGTAGCGACGGAAGCCGATGACGTTGGCGTAGTCGGTGTTGATGGTCAGTTCGCCGTTCTCGAAGGTGGCCAGACGCGAGAAATCGTACTTGGCGGCGTCGCCGTATGGCGCCATGCCCATGACCTTGAACTCGCCGTCGAGCATCTCGAAGCCGAGGTATTCGGTGATCGCGCCGTACAGCCCGCCCAGCGAATCCGGATCGTAGAATTCCTTGATCTTGTGGATCTTGCCGTTTTCGCCCCAGCCGAAGAAGGTGGTGGCGTACTCACCCTTGCCGTCGATGCCGAGAATGGCGGTCTTCTCGGTGAAGCCGGAGCAGTGGTAGGCGCTGGAGGCATGGGCCAGATGGTGCTCGACCGGCTGCAGCTTGACCTTCTTCAGGTCGAAACCCAGTTGCTGCAGGCACCACTCGATGCGCTTCTTGTAGCGATAGTAGCGGCGGTTGCCCATGAGGATGGCGTCGAGCGCGCGATCCGGCGCGTACCAGTAGCGCTTGGCATAGTGCCAGCGCGCCTTCTCGAAGATGCTGATCGGCGCGAAGGGTATCGCCACCACGTCGACGTCGGACGGCTTGATACCGGCCTGCTCCAGGCAGAACTTGGCCGACTCGTAGGGCATGCGGTTCTTGGCATGCTTGTCACGCACGAAACGCTCTTCTTCGACGGCAGCGATCAGCTTGCCGTCGATGTACAGGGCGGCGGAAGGATCATGACTGAGGGCGCCGGAAAGGCCGAGAATCGTCAATGCCACGGGTAATGCCTCTTGAAAGCAGCTACAAGCTTCAAGCTACAAGCTTCAAGCAACAGCGGTTATTGTTCCTGCCCCGTGGGGCTTTACTTGCAGCTTGAAGCTTGCCGCTTGAAGCTGCTTTTGGGTATTCGTTCATCCAGCAGCCGATATAACGCCGAATCGGTTGGCCAGTTGCGCAGAAAGCGCGCGCGATCCTTGGCGTAGGCCCGGGCAAAGCCGGCATCGCTGGTGTGCTGCTGTGCCGCATCCAGGTCGATCAATATCCAGCGGCCCCGCTCCCAGAACAGATTGGTGCCTTTCATATCGCCGTGACTGATGCGCTCACGCAGCAACGCTTCGAACAGTTGATCCAGCGCCGACAGCTCGGGCTCGGGCGGTGAACCGGAGAGATACGACTGAAAACGGGTAATTATATCCTCGCCCGCGGTGTATTCGGTAATCAGATAGCTGCGTCGGCGCAGGCCGAGCCAACGTAACTCCAGCATCGCCAGGGGCCGGGGCGTGGCGATACCGAGGAACTCCAGGCGATTGCCTTCGACCCAGCTGTGCCAGGCGCGACTCGGCCGCCAGCAGCGCCGAAGCCAGTGCCCCAGCCCTTTGATGTTGTAGCGTTTGATGACCAGTTGCCGACCGGACTGCTCGACCAGGGCCACGGTGGCGCTGCCGCCCAGCTTCAGGGCACGGCCCGCCTCGACAGCCGCATCCGGCGCGGCCAGCAGTTCGCACAGCGCCGGCTCGTCCTCGCGCCGAACCACGCGCAGTTCACCGAGACGGCGGCTGACACTGAACAGCGAGCAGTCGCGCCCGAGCTTGCCCAGGTAGTCGCGCAGTCGCCAACGCCGGACCGCGGTTATTTCCCGCAGCAACGCTTCCAGCGGCAGCGCATGCTCACCATTGACCAGAAGATACTGTACGAGCAGTTCCTCAATATGGGGCCCGAGGCTGGCGGGCAACTGGGCGAAGAATACGCCGAGGTTTTCCAGCACCCTGTCGCGCGTGAGCGGCTTGCCCGGGGTCTGCGTCTGCACACCGCCGCCATCGATGAGGTACAGCTGCCCGTCATGGCGCAGCAGATTGTCCAGATGAAGGTCGCTCTGCCAGAGCCCCCGGGCATGCAGTCGGGCGATCGCGCCCAGCGCCTCGCCCAGCACGCTCTGCTGCGCATCGGACAGCATCGGCTGCCATTCCACGTCGCGCCAGGCCTGCTCCAGGCTTTGCGCGCCAGCAAGATAATCAAACAGCAGCCAACCACCCTGACCCGCAGCGAAACCCTCGGCAATCAGCGCAGGCGTGGTCATCCCCTGCTCGGCCAGCAGCCGTGCGCCGCGCCGCTCGCGGTCGTAATGGCGCTCGGCCTTGCTCCCGACCAGCAGCTTCGCCAGTACCTCGCGACCCTGCCATTCGGCTTTGCCCACATAGCGCTGCCCTGGCAGCACACGCAACCATTGGCGCAGCGTCAGCTCACCGGCGGGTAGCGTCACGGTCAACGGCAATTCCGGCGAGCGCCCGGCACGGGCGAGTTCCATCAGGTTCATGCCCGTGCCACCTTGCTCTGCCGACGACCCGCTATTTTTTCCAGCCAGGAATCGATATTCGAGTCACTGGCGTCTCGATCGAGATAGGCTTCGATCAATTGCCGCGTCTCGTCCTCGCTCCAGCCCCCTGCGCGGCGAGTCAGCGCCTCCAGGTCCACGATTCGATCAGCACGACCGAACAGCAGCGGGCGAGTCTTTTCGAGGTCGATGAGGCATGCCTCGAACCGCTCGCCATCCCGGCGGAGAAAAATATGTTTGGGATAGAAACAGCCATGGCGCTGCCCGGCCTGATGAAGGGTCCGTGCAAGTCGTGCACAGGCGCGCAACAACTGGTCGCGTGTCGCCGCCTCCAGCTCACCCCAGCCGCTCAGCCAACTGTGCAGGTCCCGCCAGTCATCCAGCGCGCGGGTGAGCAGAATGGCTCGGCGTTCGCCATCGACACGGCGTTCGCCGAAGAACGCCGCCTGCAGCGCCGGGATGCCCAGACGCTGGTAGCGCCGGATATTGCGGAACTCGCAGGCGAACGTCGGTTCGCCAAAAGGGCGGCGCAAGGTATGGGTCAGGTAATTGCTCTGCCGCTTCAGGTAATAGGCCGCCTCGCCCAGGTCCAGGCGAAATACGCTGCTCCAGCCGCCCCGCCCGGTATTCGGCGCATCCACTGCATCGAGCTGCAGCGCCCAGAGCGCATCGAAGCTGTCCAAGCCATGCGCCTGCAGAATGCCCCTGTCGGCCGCTGAAAAATGATCGCTCATTCGCGTCCCTCGAAATACCTGAGCACTTGGTCGATGACGGCGCGGTCGGCAGGGACCAGGCGTGGGCGCTGCTGATACTGAAGATAGAAGCGCAGCCGTTGCGTGCGACTCAGGCGCTGCTTGGCCACCTTGTCCAGGCAGGCCAGGTCCTTGACGATGCGACGGCGCAGGAACGGTCCCCACCAGAAGTCCCCCGACGGGCAATCGATCAGAAAAAGCTCGCCAGCGTCGTTGACCAGCAGGTTGCGCCATTTCAGATCATTGTGGGCAAAGCGGTGATCGTGCAGGGTTCGGGTCGCCAGCGCCACCTGCCGGCTGATGCGCTCGACCCAGCATCGGTCGGCCAGTCGCGAGTCGTTGTTCCTCGCCATTGCCGCCATATCGACGGTATTGGGCACTTCCAGCGTGATCAGTGCACCACGCACGAATGCACCCGCACGACGTTCCAGCCCCCACGCCACCAACGGCGCAACGGGTATTCCCCAGCGCTCGAAATGCTTGAGGTTCTGCCACTCGGCCTTGACTCTCGGACGGCCCAGGTAGCGACGCAGCCCCTTTCCTGCAGCCCAGTAACGCTTGACGTAGTAGCGCAACCCACCGCACTCGACCCGGATCACTTCCGACAGCGGGTCCCGCGCAATCGGCTCGCCTTCGAGCGCGAACACCGCGTCCAGGTCGGCAAAGGCCTGGGCGGCGTCGGCGCTTGTCCCCATGACGATTGTCCAGGCGCTCACCCCTGTGCTCCTGGTGCGTATTTGCGTTCGTAGCGAGCCTGCAAGCGTTCGGCCTTGCGCTCGAGCCTGGCGAGCAGGGGCGCCTCTTCACGCAGTATTTCCCGCAGTGGTCGCTGGGAATAATCGCGCAGGAAACGCAACTCGTCGCGGCGGGTCAGGCCGATGCCCAGTGCCGAGAAGTACAGCCCGGCCAGGTCCTTGTTGCGCCAGCGGCGTGGCGTCCGGGCGCGAGTCTGGGCGCGGTGCAGGTCGATCAGCGACAGATGCAGATCGTCGGCCGTCACCGGCCTGTCCGTGTGCAGCAGAAAGTGGCAGATGTAGAAATCGCGGTGATTGACCCCGGCGCGGTGCATGGTACCGGCCATGCGCGCGACTTCGGCGATCAGTGCGCGCTTGAGCGCCGGTTGCGGCGGTTGTTCACGCCAGTTGACCGAGAAGTCCTCGAGGCTGATGGTCGGCGCCAGTTCTTCGGTGATGATGAACGAGTGCTGCGTCGCCGGATTGGCGCCCCGCTCGCCATAGGCCACCGCGGTCATGGTCGGCACGCCGGCTTCGTGCAGGTGCTGGATGGCGCGCCACTCCTGGCCGGCGCCGAGCACGGGCGCCTTGGCCGTCAGCAGATTCTTGGCGATTTCGGCCCAGCCGATGCCCCGGTGAATCTTGACGAAGTAGCCGCGTCCGTCGACTTCGGTACGCAGCGTGCGGCGGCCCTCCAGTTCGCGGTAGACCTGGCCCTGCAGGCGCTCGACCTCGACGAAGGGGTCCTTGCCCTGCCAGAGGGTCTTGAAGGGTTCGGCGAGAATCAGTTGCATGCGGCCTCTCTGTAGGAGCCAGCGTGCTGGCGATGCTCTTGGGTGACCAGGATCGCCAGCACGCTGGCGCCTACGGTTTCCGTCCGTAGGGCGGGTGCAACCCGCCGGCATGGCGCGGGCATCTGGCACGTCCGGCGGGTTGCAACCCGCCCTACGATGCGCCGCGAGAGCTCGCCTGGCGTAGGTCTCATGCCCGCTCCCCAAGGATCACATCGGCCGCCTTCTGCGGCATGGAGTACAGATCGGCGCTGGCGGCATAGGCCAGCGCGTTGCGGCTCCAGATGGCACGCTGCTCGTCATCGGCGAGCATCTGCGCCAGCAGGCGATCGAAAGCGCCCTGCTCGAAGGGGCTGGGCACCACGCGGCCGCAATCGGCATCGGCGATGTAGTGCGCATAGCCGCAGACCTCGCTGACCAGCACCGGCAGCCCGGCGACCAGCGCCTCCAGCAGCACGGTGCCGGTGTTCTCGTTGTAGGCCGGATGGATCAGCAGGTCGGCGCCCAGCAGGAAACGCGGGATGTCGCTGCGCCCCTTGAGGAATTCCACCTGGGCCGAGACACCCAGCGCCTTGGCCTGCAGCTGGAAGGGCTTGGGATCGTCCTGGCCGATGACGAACAGCCGCACTCGCCTTTTCAATTCGCGGGGCAATGACGCAATACCCTTGAGGCTGCGATCGACGCCCTTGGTCTTGAAGCCGGAGCCGATCTGCACCAGCAGCAGCTCGTCGTGCTGCAGCTCGAATTCCTCGCGAAATTCCGCGCGAATCTCGGCGGCATTGGCCGGCGCCCGGCGATCCTTGGCGATGCCGGGCGGCAGCAGGTGAAAGCGCGCGGCCGGCGTGCCGTAGTGTTTGACGAACAGGGGCTGCTGCACCTCGGAGATCATCAGGATTTCGGTCTTCGCCTCGGGTGCGAACACCGCGCGCTCGTACTCGGCGAAGTGCTTGTAGCGGCCCCAGCGACGATAGATCGGGTTGCGCAGGGTCTGCGCCTTGTCCTCGAAGCAGGGGTCGGCGGCGTAGTAGACGTCCAGCCCCGGCATCTTGTTGAAGCCGATCACGCGGTCGACCGGACGCTTGGCCAGGTCGGCCTCGACCCAGGCGGTGAAGCGCTCGTTGCGGGTGTGGTTGAACAACGCCTTGACCGGCGCGATCAGCACCTCGAAGCCGTCCGGCACCTCGCCTTCCCAGATCATCGCGTAGACGCGGATGGCATGGCCGCGGCGCTGGCACTCGAGGGCGATGCGCATGAAATCGCGCTGCAGTCCGCCGA
Source organism: Pseudomonas lopnurensis (assembly GCF_015070855.1). GTDB lineage: Bacteria > Pseudomonadota > Gammaproteobacteria > Pseudomonadales > Pseudomonadaceae > Stutzerimonas > Stutzerimonas lopnurensis. Next base: position 40,340 of record NZ_JADDIX010000100.1, on the reverse strand, counting down.
AGGGGAAGTACTTGTAAAGGACGAAAGCCAGGCGCATCAACCTTCCTCCCGAACGAACAGCGAGGCCGGCAGCGGCCGATGGGCGGTGGCGTCGTTGGGCTTCGCTGCGCTCAGCACCAACCTACCGATGAAGGGCAAGGGCATCAGGTGGACTCCGGGGCCCGCAGCAGGGCTTTCAATTCGGCGACGACGCGCTCGGGGCGCAGGTCGTCGAAACAGGGCTTGTGGCGGTCGCCGCTGCCGGCATTCGGGCCGCTGGCACACAGGTGCACCTGCGAACGACCATAGGCGCCGACCCGCCCGGGCAGGGTCGGACCATAAAGCGAAATGCTCGGCACATCCAGCGCCGCCGCCAGGTGGCCGAGGCCGGTATCCACCGCGACACAGGCGCGCGCGCCGGCAATCACCCGGGCGATGCCGGCGAGATTCAGCTTCGGCAGCACCGCGGCGTTGGCCACGCCGCTGGCGATGCGTTCGGCCCGCGCCTTCTCCTCGGCATTGCCCCAGGGCAGGCGGATCGCCCAGCCGAAGTCGCTCATGCGCTCGGCCAGTTCGCGCCAGTAGGCTTCCGGCCAGTGCTTGCTCGGCCAGGTGGTGCCATGCAGGAACAACAGGTAAGGCTGGTCGCCGGGAGCGGCCATCTGCGCGCGACTCAAGCCATAGTCAGCGAAGCCGTCCGGCAGCGGATAGCCGAGGGCCTGAGCGAACAGTTGGCGCACCCGCTCCAGCGCGTGCTGGTCGCGTGGCACGGCATAGCGACGATCGTAAAAGCGCGCCGCCAGCGGCTCGCGCGCCGAGTCGCGGTCGAACCCGGCAACCGGCGCCTTGACGTAGCGGGTCAGCCAGGCGCTCTTGAGCAGCCCCTGGGCATCGATCACCAGGTCGTACCGGCCTTCGCGCAGGCGTGCCTTGAAGCGCTGCCATTCGCCGGAGCGCAGGGTCGCGAAGGGATGCTTGCGCCAGCGGCGGATCGCCACCGGAATCACCTGGGCCACCGCCGGATGCCAGGCGGGAATCTCGGCGAAGCCCTCCTCCACCACCCAGTCGAAGCGGATGCCGGGAATCGCCCGCTGCGCATCGGTCAACGCCGGCAGGGTATGCACGACGTCGCCCAACGAAGACGTCTTGACCAGCAGGACCTTCAATCAGCGTACCTCGACCGGCTGCGGGACCAGGCGATCCAGCGCCTCGATCACCGCCTGCGGCTGCAGTTCGCGCATGCAGTTGTTGTGGCCGAAGCGACAGGTGCGCTCGAAACAGGGGCTGCAATCGAGCCCCAGGCGCACCACTTCCACCTGCTCGGACAGCGGCGGGGTGAACGCCGGCGAGGTGGAGCCGTACACCGACACCAACGGCCGGCCGAGCGCGGCGGACACGTGCATCAGCCCGGAATCGTTGGACACCACTGCCTCGGCGCAAGAGAGCAGGTCGATCGCCTCGGCCAGGCTGGTTTCGCCCGCCAGGTTCAGCGCCTCCTCGCGCAGCCCCGGGATCAGCCGCTCGCGGATGTCCTCGCCGACCGCATGGTCGTTCTTCGAGCCGAACAGCCAGACCTGCCAGCCCTCGCGAATCTTCGTCTCGGCGACGCTGGCGAAATGTTCCGCCGGCCAGCGCTTGGACTCGCCGAACTCGGCGCCGGGACAGAGCGCCAGCACCGGCCGGTCCAGGCTCAGGCCGAAACGCGCCAGGGCTGCATTGCGCGTCTGGGCATCGATGCGCAGCGACGGATTCGGATAAGGCCTGGGCAGCTCGGCGCCCGGCTCGAAGGCCAGCGCCATGAAACGCTCGATCATCAGCGGGTAGCGCTGCTTGTCGAGCTTGCGCATGTCGTTGAGCAGGCCGAAACGCATCTCGCCGCGCCAGCCGGTGCGCTTGGGAATGCCGGCGAAGAACGGCACCAGCGCCGATTTCAGCGAGTTGGGCAGCAGGATCGCCTGGTCATACTGGCCGCGCAGGCTCTGCGCGACCTTGCGCCGGGTCGCCATGTCGAGCACGCCGTGGCCGAGCGGAAAACTCAGGGCCTGCCGCACCTCGGGCATGCGTTCGAGGATCGGCCGGCTCCATTCGGGCGCCAGCACGTCGATCTGGCAGCCGGGATGGCGCTGTTTCAGGCAGACGAACAGCGTCTGCGCCATCACCATGTCGCCGACCCAGCTGGGTCCGATGATCAATATGTTCATAAGCACGACATCGGTAGGTTGGGTTGAGCGCAGCGAAGCCCAACGGAGGCGACGCAGCGGCATCGGGTATCGCTCGTTGGGCTTCGACGCTGCGCGTCTCAACCCAACCTACTACGGTTATTTGACCAAGGTCCGCCATTCGGCGTGGGTGTCGGTCTTGCCGCTGACCAGGTCGAAATAGGCCTTCTGCAGCCTCTCGGTGATCGGCCCGCGGCGGCCGATGCCGATGGCGCGGCCGTCCACTTCGCGGATCGGCGTGACTTCGGCGGCGGTGCCGGTGAAGAAGGCCTCGTCGGCGATGTAGACCTCGTCGCGGGTGATGCGCTTCTCGACCACCTTCAGGCCCAGCTCGCCGGCCAGGGTCAGCACCGTGCCGCGGGTGATGCCGTTCAGGCAGGCGGTGACTTCCGGGGTGTAGATCACGCTGTCCTTGATGATGAAGATGTTCTCGCCCGAGCCTTCGGCGACGTAGCCTTCCGGGTCCAGCATCAGCGCTTCGTCGGCGCCGCCGGAGATGGCTTCCTGCAGGGCCAGCATCGAGTTGATGTAGGCACCGTTGGACTTGGCGCGGGTCATGGTGATGTTGACGTGGTGGCGAGTGAAGGAGCTGGTGCGCACCTTGATGCCCAGTTCCAGTGCCTCGTCGCCCATGTAGGCGCCCCAGTGCCAGGCGGCGACGATCACGTGCACCTTCAGGCCGGCGGCGCGCAGACCCATGCCTTCGCTTCCGTAGAACACCATGGGGCGGATGTAGGCGCTTTCCAGCTCGTTCTCGCGCACCGCGGCACGAGTCGCCTCGTTGATCTCGTCCTTCGAGTACGGGATCTGCATGTTCATGATATGAGCGGAATCGAACAGGCGGTCGGTGTGCGCCTGCAGGCGGAAGATCGCCGTGCCGGCCGGGGTGTTGTAGGCGCGCACGCCTTCGAACACACCCATCCCGTAATGCAGGGTGTGGGTCAGCACATGGGTGGTCGCATCGCGCCACTGCACCAGTTCGCCGTCATACCAGATCACGCCATCACGATCGGCCATCGACATCGTTTGCCAGCTCCTCAGAATTCGATATTGCTCGTAGCCCGACGAGGGCTCAGCTCAGCCCCAATTCGCGCCAGATGCGCATGACTGCGCGGCGCTCGTCGTGGAATTGATCCCCACTCACCACTCCGGGCTGCTTCTGCAGTGATTGCCGGTGGGCTGCCGTGCGGTAGGCCTTGTAGGCGTCCTGCAGCAGCCGGACCTCATCGCCGGTCATCAACCCGGCCTGCTCCAGCCCATCGAGAATGCGGATGTTATCGGTATAGCGCAGCAGTTCGGGATGCTGGTGCGACCACGCCAAAGCGGCGTATTGCACCATAAATTCGATATCCACGATACCACCGGCGTCCTGCTTGAGATTGAACTCGACGGCAGCCTCGAAGGCATGCGCGGCGGTGCCGGCCAGGGTCGCGCGGGTGCCGAGGTTGTCGCGCATCTTCGCGCGCATCTCGCTGACTTCGCGGCGCAGCACCTGCAGGTCGCGTTCGCGGCCCAGCACGCTGGCCCGTACCCGCTCGAAATCCGCCGCCAGGCGCGGGCAGCCGACCAGCACCCGGGCGCGCACCAGCGCCTGGTGCTCCCAGGTCCAGGCCTCCTGGCCCTGATAGCGCTCGAAGGCGCCGAGCGAGCTGACCAGCAGGCCGGCCGCGCCGGACGGTCGCAGGCGCATATCCACTTCGTAGAGCTGGCCCGAGGTGGTCTGGGTGGTCAGCAGGTGGATGATGCGCTGGCCCAGGCGAGTGAAGAACTGCGCCGTGTCGATGGGCTTGGCGCCGTTGGTTTCGCCAGCCGGATCGCCGTCGTGGATGAACACCAGGTCCAGGTCCGAGCCATGCCCCAGCTCGATGCCGCCGACCTTGCCGTAGCCGACGATGACGAAGGCCGGATCGCACAGCGAGCCGTCGCTGCGCTGCGGCTGGCCGTGACGCGCCACGCTATGGCGCCAGGCCAGGGTGAAGACTTCCTGCAGGATCGCCTCGGCGAGCCAGGTCAGATAATCGCTGACCTTCATCAGCGGCAGTGTGCCGGTGATCTCCGAGGCGGCCACGCGCAGGCGGTGCGCCAGCTTGAAATGGCGCAGCGCTTCCATCTGCTGTTCCAGATCGTCCTCGGGTATGCGCATCAGCCGCTCGCGCAGCTCGGCGGCCAGCTCCGGCGCCTGCGGCGGACTGTACAGGCGGCCGGCATTGAGCAGTTCGTCGAGCAACAGCGGGAAACGCGCGATCTGCTCGGCGATCCACGGGCTGGCGGCACAGAGTTCCAGCAGCCGCTGCAGGGCGCCGGGATTTTCGCTCAGCAGCACCAGATAGGCCGAGCGCCGGGCGACCGCCTCGATCAGCGGCAGCACGCGTTCGAGCACCAGGTCCGGATCGTCCTGCTCGACGATCTGCGCCAGCAGGCGCGGAATGAACGCGTCCAGCCGCTCGCGGCCGAGGCGCTGCATGGTGCGTACCTGGCTGGCGTTGCGCAGCGCGGCCAGGCGCTGGCAGGCGCCCTGGCCGTCGCGAAAGCCCGCCTCGGCCAGTTGCCGGCAGGCGAATTCCTCGTCCCAGTCCTGCTCCCACAGCGGCAGCCATTCGCCGCCCGCCAGGGTCTCGCCCTCGACGCTCTCGTCCTCGTCCGGGTCGGCGATGACCTGGCGGAAATGCCAGTCGATCCGCCCGCGCCAGTGCAGCAGCCGCTCGTGAAACGCCGGCCAGCCGTCGAAGCCGAGCATGAAGGCGACCCGCGCGCAATCCACCTCGCTCTCCGGCAGCATCTGCGTCTGCCGGTCGGCGATGGCCTGCAGCGCATGCTCGGTGTAACGGAGGAACTCGTAGCCCTCGCGCAGTTCCGCGACCGCGGCGGGCGGCAGATAACCCTGCCCTTCCAGCGTCGCCAGCACGCCGAGCAGCGGCCGCTGTTGCAGGCTGAGGTCGCGCCCGCCGTGGATCAGCTGGAACGCCTGGGCGATGAACTCCACTTCGCGGATGCCGCCGGCGCCGAGCTTGATGTTGGCGGCCATGCCCTTGCGCCGGACTTCCTGCTGGATCAGCTGCTTCATGCTGCGCAGCGCCTCGATGGCGGAGAAATCCAGGTAACGCCGATAGACGAAGGGCCGCAGCATCTGCAGCAATTCCTTGCCGGCCTGCTGGTCGCCGCCGATGACCCGCGCCTTGATCATCGCGTAGCGTTCCCAGTCGCGGCCCTGGTCCTGGTAGTACTGCTCCAGCGCATTGAAGCTGTAGACCAGCGGGCCGGACGAGCCATACGGCCGCAGGCGCATGTCCACGCGGAACACGAAGCCGTCGACGGTGATCGCATCCAGCGCCTTGATCAGCCGCTGCCCGAGCCGGACGAAGAACTCCTGATTGTCCAGCGAGCGCTTGGCCCCGACGGTTTCGCCGCCTTCCGGATAGCCGAAGATCAGGTCGATGTCCGAGGACAGGTTCAGCTCGTGGGCGCCCAGCTTGCCCATGCCGAGGATGACCATGTGCTGCGCGGCGCCGCTGCGCCGTCCGGTGGGCACGCCGAACTGCTCGCAATGGCGAGAGTAGAGCCAGTGATAGGCCAGGTCGACGCAGGCATCGGCGAGATCGGAAAGGTCGCGGCAGGTCTCGGCCAGGTCGGCCTGGCGGGTCAGGTCGCGCCAGATGATGCGCACCTGCTGGCGATTGCGAAAGCGTCGCAAGGTCAGCGCCAGTGCCTCCTCGCCGTCGCACGCGGCGATCAGGCCGGCCAGCGCCGTGCGCATTTCACCGGTTTGCAGCGGCCGCTCCAGCCAGCCCTGCTCGCCCAACTGCAGCAACATCGGCGAATCTCGGCTAACCTGTTCGCTGACGAAATCGCTGGCCGCGCAAACCCGGGCGAACGCCTCGCGATGACCCTCCAGCCAGGCGCGGCAACGCGCCGCGTCGGCGTCCGGCAGGCTGCCGGCGGCAGCGAGGAACGACTCTTCGGCACGACTGACAAAAGGCAGGAGCGAGGGAGGCAATGCAACCAGCGTTGGCAGACTCATTGAAGGTTTCCTTTCACGGCAGCGAATACAGTGACACCGCGCGATTCAGAGCCCCGCCCGTGCCGTTTGAAACGCACGACGACGCCGCTGACCTGTAGTTTTACTACTAAAGAGTATTTCGGGGGGCTGATCCCGACGTCGTTTTGTAGTAAAACTACAGACGTCCGGTCCTACCTCCGGCACTCATCCAAGAACATTTCACGCGCCGCCCACAAAGCCGGCAGCGAAGCAGGCGACCGATTCTGGAAGCCTTTGCGCCATGGAGCAAGCCATGCAAGATCTCGATCCCGTCGAAACCCAGGAATGGCTGGACGCCCTCGAGTCAGTCATTGACCGCGAGGGCGAAGACCGCGCCCACTATCTGATGACCCGGCTGGGGGAGCTGGCCACCCGCAGCGGTACGCCGCTGCCCTACGGCATCACCACCCCCTACCGCAACACCATTCCCGTCACCCGCGAAGCGAAGATGCCCGGCGACCTGTTCATGGAGCGGCGCATCCGTTCCCTGGTCCGCTGGAACGCGCTGGCGATGGTGATGCGTGCGAACCTCAAGGATCCGGATCTGGGTGGACACATCTCCACCTTCGCTTCCAGCGCGACGCTCTACGACATCGGCTTCAATTACTTCTTCCAGGCGCCCACCGAGGAACACGGCGGCGACCTGATCTACTATCAGGGTCACGCTTCGCCGGGCATCTACGCCCGTGCCTTCCTCGAAGGGCGCCTGAGCGAGGAGCAGATGCTCAACTTCCGTCAGGAAGTCGATGGCCAGGGCCTGTCGAGCTACCCGCACCCGCATCTGATGCCGGACTTCTGGCAGTTCCCGACCGTTTCCATGGGCCTGGGTCCGATCACCGCGATCTACCAGGCGCGCTTCATGAAGTACCTGGAAAACCGCGGTTTCATTCCGAAGGGCAAGCAGCGCGTCTGGTGCTTCATCGGTGACGGCGAGTGCGATGAGCCGGAAACCCTGGGCGCCATCTCCCTGGCCGGTCGTGAAAACCTCGACAACCTGGTGTTCGTCATCAACTGCAACCTGCAGCGCCTGGACGGCCCGGTGCGCGGCAACAGCAAGATCATCCAGGAACTGGAAGGCGTGTTCAAAGGCGCCAACTGGAACGTCAACAAGGTCGTCTGGGGCCGCCTGTGGGATCCACTGTTCGCCGCCGACGAAGACGGCCGCATGCAGCGCCGGATGGACGAGGCGATCGACGGCGAGTACCAGAACTACAAGGCCAAGGACGGCGCCTATGTGCGCAAGCACTTCTTCGGTGCCGATCCCGAGCTGCTCAAGCGCGTCGAGAGCATGTCCGACGAGGAAGTCTGGAAGCTCAACCGCGGCGGCCACGACCCCTACAAGGTCTATGCGGCCTACCATCAGGCGGTCAACCACAAGGGCCAGCCGACGGTCATCCTGGCCAAGACCATCAAGGGCTACGGCACCGGTGCCGGTGAGGCGAAGAACATCGCCCACAACACCAAGAAGGTCGATATCGACAGCCTGAAGAAATTCCGCGACCGCTTCGACATCCCGGTCAACGATTCGCAGCTCGAAGAGCTGCCCTTCTACCGTCCGGCCGAAGACAGCGCCGAAATGCGCTACCTGCGCAAGTGTCGCGAAAAGCTCGGCGGTTCGCTGCCGCAGCGCCGGCCGAAGAGCTTCAGCATCCCGACGCCGCCGCTGGACACGCTCAAGGCCGTGCTCGACGGCTCCGGTGACCGCGAGATTTCCACCACCATGGCCTTTGGCCGGATTCTCTCGCAACTGGTCAAGGACAAGGATCTGGGCAAGCGCATCGTGCCGATCCTCGCCGACGAGGCGCGCACCTTCGGCATGGAAGGCATGTTCCGCCAGCTGGGTATCTACTCCCCGGTGGGGCAACTGTACGAGCCGGTCGACCGCGACCAGGTGATGTACTACCGCGAAGAAAAGGACGGCCAGATCCTCCAGGAAGGCCTCAACGAGGCCGGCGCCTTCTCCTCGTTCATCGCCGCCGGTACCGCCTACAGCAACTACAACCAGCCGATGCTGCCGGTCTACATCTTCTATTCGATGTTCGGCTTCCAGCGTATCGGTGACCTGGCCTGGGCAGCCGGTGATGCCCAGACCCGCGGCTTCCTGCTGGGCGGCACCTCCGGACGCACCACGCTCAACGGTGAAGGCCTGCAGCACGAGGACGGCCACAGCCATATCCTGGCCAGCACCATTCCCAACTGCCGCAGCTACGACCCCACCTACGGCTACGAGCTGGCGGTGATCGTGCATCACGGCATGCACGAGATGATGGAGCTGCAGAAGAGCGTCTACTACTACATCACCGTGATGAACGAGAACTACCAGCAGCCGGCCATGCCGCAGGGTGTCGAGGACGGCATCATCAAGGGCATGTACCTGCTCGAAGAAGCCAAGGGCGACTTCAAGCACCGCGTTCAGCTGCTGGGATCGGGCACCATCCTGCGCGAAGTGCGCGCTGCCGTGGACATCCTCGCCAAGATGGGCGTCGGTGCCGACGTCTGGAGCGTCACCAGCTTCAACGAGCTGCGCCGTGACGGCCTGGCCGTGGATCGCTGGAACCGCCTGCACCCGACCGAAGAGCCGCGCAAGAGCTACGTCCAGCAGTGCCTGGAAGGTCGCGACGGCCCGGTAGTGGCCTCGACCGATTACATGAAGCTGTTCGCCGATCAGATTCGCCAGTGGGTTCCTTCGCGCGAATACCAGGTACTGGGTACCGACGGCTTCGGCCGCAGCGACTCGCGTGCCAAGCTGCGTGACTTCTTCGAAGTCGATCGTCGCTGGGTGGCCGTCGCCGCGCTGCAGGCACTCGCCGATCGCGGCGCCATCGAACGCAAGGTCGTGGCCGAGGCCATCACCGAGTTCGGTATCGACCCCGAGAAGCGCAATCCGCTGGATTGCTGATGCTGCGTGCGCACAGGAGAACCTATTGTGAGTGAAACCATACGCGTACCCGACATCGGCAGCGGTGAGGGTGAAGTGATCGAGTTGTTCGTCAAGGTCGGCGACCGTATCGAAGCCGACCAGAGCATCCTGACGCTCGAGTCCGACAAGGCCAGCATGGAAATCCCGGCGCCCAAGGCAGGCGTCGTGAAAGCCTTGAAGGTCAAGCTGGGCGATCGCCTGAAGGAAGGCGACGAACTGCTCGAACTCGACGTCGCGGACGGCGAGCAGGCAGCGGCGAGCGACGCGGGCCAGGCTGCCGCCGAACCTGCCGGGGCCGCTTCGGGCGGCCCCGCCGACGAAACCGAGGCCCCGACCCCGCCCGGCGACCAGGATGCCTCCGCCTCGGCCGGCGAAGGCGAAGCGCAGGAAGTCCGCGTGCCGGATATCGGCTCGGCGGGCAAGGCCAACGTCATCGAGGTGTCCGTCAAGCCGGGCGATACCATCGCGGCCGAACAGTCGCTGATCACCCTCGAGTCCGACAAGGCCAGCATGGAAATCCCTTCGCCGGCCGCCGGCGTGGTGGAAAGCCTGTCGGTCAAGGTCGGTGACGAAGTGGGCACCGGCGACCTGATCCTGGTCCTCAAGGGTGCCACGGCTCCCAAGGCCGCCAAATCGCAGGCTCCGGCCCAGGCCGCTGCTGCTCCGGCGGCGAAGCAAGATCAGCACGAGACGCCCGCGGCCGAACCGGCCGGCGACAGCGTCGAAGAGGTCAAGGTGCCGGACATCGGCTCGTCCGGCAGCGCCAACGTCATCGAAGTGATGGTCAAGGCTGGCGACCGGGTCGAGGCGGATCAGTCGCTGATCACCCTCGAATCCGACAAGGCCAGCATGGAGATCCCGGCGCCCAAGGCCGGCGTGGTCGAATCCGTGTCGATGAAGGTGGGCGATCAGGCCAAGACCGGCGATCTGATCCTGACCCTCAAGGTGGCCGGCGCGGCACCGGCGAAGCAGCCCGCCCAGGCCAAGCCGGCCGAGGCGGTCTCGCAGCAGCAGGCCGTGGCGCCCAACAAACAGGGCGTACCCGAGGCCAAGGCCGGCACGACCGCAGCGCCGGCGGTCAGTGGACCGAGCAAGGCCGGCGCCAAGGTCCACGCTGGCCCCGCGGTGCGCATGACCGCGCGCGAGTTCGGTGTCGATCTGGCCGAGGTCACCGCGACCGGACCGCGCGGCCGCATTCTCAAGGAAGACGTGCAGGCCTACGTCAAGACCATGATGAACAAGGCCAGGCAGGCTCCGGCCGAGGGTGCGGCTGGCGGCGCCGGCATTCCGCCGATCCCGGCGGTGGACTTCAGCAAGTTCGGCGAAGTCGAGGAAGTCGCCATGTCGCGCCTGATGCAGATCGGCGCGGCGAACCTGCACCGCAGCTGGCTGAACGTGCCGCACGTGACGCAGTTCGAATCGGCCGACATCACCGAGCTGGAAGCCTTCCGCGTGGCGCAGAAGGCGGTCGCCGAGAAAGCCGGCGTCAAGCTCACCGTGCTACCGCTGCTGCTCAAGGCCTGCGCCCATCTGCTCAAGGAGCTGCCGGACTTCAACAGTTCGCTGGCGCCGAGCGGCAAGGCGCTGATCCGCAAGAAATACGTGCACGTCGGCTTCGCCGTGGACACCCCGGACGGCCTGATGGTCCCGGTCATTCGCGACGTGGACAAGAAGAGCCTGCTGCAACTGGCCGGCGAGGCCGCGGAGCTGGCGGAAAAGGCGCGCAGCAAGAAGCTCTCGCCGGACGCCATGCAGGGCGCCTGCTTCACCATTTCCAGCCTCGGTCATATTGGCGGCACCGGCTTCACGCCGATCGTCAACGCGCCGGAAGTGGCGATACTCGGCGTATCCAAGGCCAGCATGCAGCCGGTATGGGACGGCAAGGCCTTCCAGCCGCGCCTGATGCTGCCGCTGTCGCTGTCCTACGATCACCGCGTGATCAACGGCGCGGCGGCGGCGCGCTTCACCAAGCGCCTGTCGGAGCTGCTGGCGGACATTCGCACGCTGCTGCTGTGATCGTCTGAGCCGGACAGGAACGCCGCA
>NZ_JADDIX010000100.1:0-29129 GCF_015070855.1 Pseudomonas lopnurensis | reverse complement strand
CGGCGTTTTTTTATGGCTATGCCTGAGTTATCGGTTGCCAGGCGATTCCGGAAAGCTCGGAGCCTTGCAGGGGGGTGGGCCGATCCGCTTTAGCCCACGCTAACTGCCGTTGGTGGGCTAAAGCCCACCCTACGGGCCTTTCGATCGCTCCCATGCTCCGCGTGGGCGCGCCGGTTGCGACGCTCCGCGTCGCTGGACGCCAAGCGCCATGGTCAGGGTTGCCACGCTGGGGCGTGGCAACCATCGAGCTCGCGCGATCCCTTTGTAGGGGCGAGCCATGCGTGTAGGGGCGAGCCATGCGCGCGAACCCTGCCAGGCAAAGCATCGCGGGCATGAACTCGGCGTCTCCCGCCCGCGCCTACACAGGCGCAAACCCCGCACGGAGCCGGTGCCCTTCCCTCGCGCTCATTACGCCGTCACTGTCGCCGGCTCACCCCTTCTGCAAATTGCGGATCAGGAACGACAGCGCCTTGGCCAGCTCTTCGGCGCCCTTGGAATCGCGCAGGATGACCACCAGCGGCAGGCCGTCGACGGGACTGCTGATGGAGCAGCTGGGACCTTGCGGGGGACATTGATATTGCAGGTACGGGTCCAGTCCGAACACCGACAGGCTGCGATTGCGCACCGCCACGCCGCCGCTGGGGGCGCGGACCTCCTCGCGAATGCGCAATTCGCCGGGCGTGGCCACGCTCAGCGTGTAGAGAAAGTCCTGCGGATTGGCCTGGCCGACCTGGTAGGCCACGCGCAGCGCGTAGGTATCGAGCAATTCGTTGCTATGCGCCAGCAGCGCTTCGCGGTCGCTGGACGCCAGGTAGAGTTCGCGCAGGCCGGAGAGGTAACGCGCCGATTCGTCGGAGCCGAATTCGGCCGATTCACCTGCTACCAGCGGCGTTGCGAAGGTGCAAAAAAGCGAGACCATCACTAACTTTGCAAGCCGACTTGTCAGTCCCTGTCGCATGATGCACCCTTGCCTGAAATTAATATTATTTAGCCATCGTCCTTCGCTGGAGCGGCGCCTGGAGCACGAGGCCAGCCCGACTCGGTGAGCATACTGGAAGCAAACCGCTCGATGAAAATACATACCGATGCCGCCAGCCGTCTGGCGACCGAGGTTGTGACGCAGTTGCCAGTGCCCTCGCGGCTCGGCCTGTTGCGTTTCGAGCGCTTGAACGAGGCCAGCTGGACGCTGCTGTTTCTCGACCCGGCCTGCGAACGTCACCTCGGCGTGCCGGCCGGCGAGTTGTGCTCTCTGGTCGACTCGCCCTATGCCAGCCTGATGGAGCCAAGCGCTCGCCACCAACTGCACGACGAGATCCAGCTGCAACTGGCCAGCCTGGGTCATTACGCGGTCAGCTATCGGTTGCACACGCCCGAAGGCACCCTGCAGGTGAGCGAGCTGGGTGAAGTCTGCCAGCAATACGGCCGCGAACTGCTCAGGGGATATCTGATGGCTGGCCGGCATAGCGAGTTCGACCAGGAACTACAGGCCCAGAACGCCAGGCTGCGCACCGCCCTCGAACGCTACCAGCAGACCCAGGACGAGCACGTCGAGCATCTGCTGCGCTCGCGCACCCAGCAGGGCCTGATCGTCAGGCTGGCGCGGCATCGCTACGGCTCCGCCAATCCGCAGCTCGAAGCGGCACAGCTGATCACCCAGGCCGCCTGCGACGCCTATGAACTCAACCGCGCCGTGATCTGGCACCTGCACGGCACGCGCCTCGAGCCGATCGCCTGCTACCGGCGCGACAGCGACAGCCACGAACAACTGGCCGCGCTCGAGCTGGCGCCGTTCCCGCGCTATCTGCAGGCCCTGCACAGCGACCGCACCATCGATGTGCAGGACGTGCTGAGCGACCCGCGCACCAGCGAGCTCGGCGAGTGCCTCTATCGCCCCCACGGCACCCATTCGATACTCGACGCCAGCATCCGCGTCGGCGGCGAGCTCATCGGCGTGCTCAGCCTGCAGCACGACGGCGATACGCGGATCTGGCAGGCCGACGAAGTCGCCTTCGCCGGCGAACTGGCCGATCAGTACGCCCAGGTCCTGACCAACCAGCAGCGCCTGAGCGCCACGCACATGCTCAATCTGTTCCAGCGCGCCGTGGAGCAGAGCGCCAGCGCCTTCATCCTGGTCGATCGCGACGGCCGGGTGGAGTACGTCAATCCGGCCTTCACCACCATCACCCAGTTTTCCGCAACGGAGGTCCGCGGCCAGCGCCTGGCCGATCTCACGGCGTTGGAGAACCTCAGCGAGCTGCTCTTCGATACCTCCTCGACCCTGGCCCAGAACACCAGCTGGCAAGGCGAGTTCCACTCGCGGCGCAAGAATCTGGAGCCGTATTGGGGCCAGCTGTCGATCTCCAAGGTCTACAACGAAGACGGCGAGCTGACCCACTACATCGGCATCTACGAAGACATCACGCACAGCAAGCTGGCGCAGCAGCATATCGAACGGCTCGCCTATACCGACAACCTGACCAGCCTGGGCAACCGGCCATTCTTCATCCGCAGCCTCGAAGAGCGCTTCGCCGCCGGCATGGCGCCCAGGCTCTGCCTGTTGCTGGTCGATATCGACAACTTCAAGCGGATCAACGACAGCCTTGGCCACCAGACCGGCGACAAACTGCTCATCAGCCTCGCCCGTCGGTTGCACAATGGCCTCAGCCAGCAAGGCGTACTGGCGCGCTTCGCCAGCAACGAATTCGCCCTGCTGTTCGACGACATTAGCCTCGAAGAAGGCCAGCGCCTGGCCAACCAGGTGCTGCGCATCCTCGACAAGCCGCTGTACGTCGACAAGCAGCTGATCAGCATCAGCGGCTCGCTGGGCCTGGCCTGTTCGCCGCTGCACGGGCGCGACCCGGAGACCCTGATGAAGCATGCCGGCCAGGCGCTGCACAAGGCCAAGGCCAACGGCAAGAACCAGGTGCAGGTGTTCACCGAGGCGCTGCATGCCGAGGCCAACTACAAGCTGTTCGTCGAGAACAACCTGCGCCGCGCCCTGGCGCAGAACGAGCTGGAAGTGTTCTACCAACCCAAGCTCTGCCTGCGTAGCGGCCGCCTGCAGGGCCTGGAGGCGCTGCTGCGCTGGAACCATCCGGAAAAAGGCATGATCCGTCCGGATCAATTCATCAGCGTCGCCGAGGAAACCGGGCTGATCATCCCGATCGGCAAATGGGTGGCACGCGAAGCCTGCCGCATGGGTGTGCAGCTCTCCGCGCTGGGGCTCGGCACTCTGCAGGTGGCGATCAATCTGTCACCCAAGCAGTTCTCCGACCCCGATCTGCTGGGCTCGATTGCCACGATCCTGCGCGAAGAAAAGCTGCCGCCCGGCCAGCTGGAACTGGAGCTGACCGAAAGCCTGCTGCTCGATGCCACCGAGGAAACCCGCCAGCAGCTGATCGGCCTGAAAGCCCTGGGCCTGACCCTGGCCATGGACGACTTCGGCACCGGCTATTCGTCACTCAGCTACCTGAAGAAATTCCCCATCGACGTGATCAAGATCGATCGCAGCTTCATCAAGGACATTCCAGACAACCAGGACGACATGGAGATCACCTCGGCGGTGATCGCCATGGCGCACAACCTGCACCTCAAGGTCGTCGCCGAAGGCATCGAAACCTCGGCGCAGCTCGCCTTCCTGCGCCGCCAGCGCTGCGATATCGGCCAAGGCTATCTGTTCGACAAACCGATTCCCGGCAACCGTCTGCGCGACGAGCTGCAACGCTATCCCCGCTGGAACTGAGCGCCGGCAGGCGACGCGCGGTGCCTGACACGCTTTCACCGCCGCCCGAGCTTTTGTAGCCTACCCTTCCAGCACGATCCTTCCACAAGCACAGCGAGGCTCGCATGCCACTACGTTCGCAGATTCTGCTCGACAAACAGGCCTTGCCCACCGCCGAGCAGGCGCTTCCCGGGCGCCCGGCCTCCATGCCGGTGCCCGAGGCGCACCACGTCAATGGCCATCCATTGCAGCCGCCTTTTCCCGCGGGGCTCCAGCAGGCGCTGTTCGCCATGGGCTGTTTCTGGGGCGCCGAACGCCGCTTCTGGGAGCAGCCGGGCGTCTGGACCACGGCGGTCGGCTATGCCGGCGGCCTGACGCCCAACCCAACCTACGAGGAAGTCTGCTCCGGCTTGACCGGGCATGCCGAAGCCGTATTGGTGGTTTTCGATCCGCAGCAGATCGACTACGCCACGCTGCTGCGAATTTTCTGGGAAGCGCATAACCCCACCCAGGGCATGCGCCAGGGCAACGATATCGGCAGCCAGTACCGCTCGGCGATCTACTGTACCGACCCGGCGCAACGCGCCGAGGCCGAGGCCAGCCGCGAGCGTTTCCAGCAGCGCCTGAACGACGCCGGCTTCGCCGCGATCACCACCGAAATCGCCGACGCGCCGCCGTTCTACTACGCCGAGGCCTACCACCAGCAGTACCTGGCCAAGAATCCCGGGGGATATTGCGGGCTCGGCGGCACTGGCGTGTGCATGCCTGGCTGAGGCGTCGCGAGAGGAGTAAGCCGGAGCCGCTGCTGGCTCGGCTCAGTGCGGCCGAACCGCAGGAGAATTAAGCAGGAAAAGAAAACCCCGCCTGAGCGGGGCTTTGCAGACTGAATCCTGACGTCCATGATCGCGCGCCGTCCTGGCACCGCTCCCTTGTGGTCCGTATTGTCGGTTTGCGCTTTCCTTGCGCCACATCCTTCGAGCAGAAGATTACCGCTCGGTTCGAACGACCAGTAGTAGCCATCCTGCATCACGGCTTGTAAGTCTTTTCCTACAAGCGAGCCGTCCATAGCTCAATGTTGTAAGTGAAGGCTTACAAAGACGCGATTTTTATGACCGAAGTTGCGGATTAATCGTTCCGCGGCATGGCCAATTGATTTCAAACTGCTTTCAGAATCGTGCCGCATCCAGCAGATAGAGCGATTCGCTACCCGCCCGGACCGACGCGCTGAGCGACTGGACCCGCGGCAATACGCGCGCGAAATAGAAACGCGCCGTACCCAGCTTGCTCTGATAGAAATCGTCCTGCGCCTGTTTGCCGAACGCCGCGGTGGCCATCCGCGCCCACATGTAGGCGTAGGCGGTATAGCCGAACACGTGGAGGTACTCCACCGAGGCGGCGCCGATCTCGTTCGGGTTGGCCCTGGCGCGGTCGATGACCCAGGCCGTCAGCTCGTCCAGGTTGTCCAGCGCCGCTTGCAACGGATCGACGAATTCGGCGAGCTCCGAGCCGGCGTCGGCGATGAAGGCGCGGATTTCGTCGGCGAAGGCCTGATACAGGGTGCCGCCGCTGCCCACCACCTTGCGCCCGACCAGGTCGAGGGCCTGGATGCCATTGGTGCCTTCGTAGATCTGGGTGATGCGGCAGTCGCGCACCAGTTGCTCCTGCCCCCATTCGCGGATGAAGCCATGGCCGCCGAAGACCTGCTGGCCGTGCACGGTACTCTCCAGTCCCATATCGGTGAGGAAGGCCTTGGCCACGGGCGTCAGCAGCGCCACCTGTGCCTCGGCACGCTGGCGCGCCTCGGCGTCGTCGCTGAACTTGGCGATGTCCAGCTGCAGCGCGACGTAGCTGGAGAAGGCACGCCCGCCTTCGTTCAGCGCCTTCATGGTCAGCAGCATGCGGCGCACGTCGGGGTGCACGATGATCGGATCGGCCACCTTGTCCTGCGCCACCGGGCCGGTCGGCGCACGGCTCTGGATCCGCTCGCGGGCATACTCGATGGCGCTTTGATAGGAACGCTCGCCGGTGGAAAGCCCCTGGATGCCGACGCCCAGGCGCTCGTAGTTCATCATGGTGAACATCGCCGCCAGGCCCTTGTTCGGCTCGCCGACCATCCAGCCGGTGGCGCCGTCGAAGTTCATCACACAGGTGGCCGATGCCTGGATGCCCATCTTGTGCTCGATCGAGCCACAGGACAGCGCGTTGCGCTCGCCCAGCGCGCCGTCGTCTTCGACCAGCACCTTGGGCACCAGGAACAGCGAAATGCCGCGGGACCCGGCCGGCGCGTCCGGCAGCTTGGCCAGCACCAGGTGGATGATGTTCTCGGTCAGGTCGTGCTCGCCGCCGGTGATGAAGATCTTGGTGCCGCTGACCTTGTAGGTCCCGTCCGCCTGCGGCTCGGCCCTGGTGCGGATGATGCCCAGGTCGGTACCGGCGTGCGGCTCGGTCAGGCACATGGAGCCGGACCAGACCCCGGCATACATGTTCGGCAGGTATTTCTGCTTGAGCGGCTCGCTGGCATGGGCATGAATCGACAGGCAGGCGCCGGAGGTCAGCATGGGGTACAGGCCGAAGGCCAGGCTGGCGGAGTTCATCATCTCCTCGACCTGTGCCGAGATGACTTTGGGCATGCCCATGCCGCCGAAGGCCGGATCACCGCCGACGCCGACCCAGCCGCCTTCGGCATACAGGCGATAGGCCTCCTTGTAGCCGGCCGGCGTCGTCACTTCACCCGCCTGCCAATGGCAACCCTCTTCGTCGCCGCTGCGGTTCAGCGGGGCGATGCTGTTGGCGGTGATCTTGCCCGCCTCCTCGAGGATCGCCTCGGCCGTCTCGGCATCGACCACTTCGGCCAGGGCCGGCAGGCTCTGCCAGAGTGTCGGTGCGTCGAAGACTTCGTTGAGGAGGAAACGCATGTCGCGCAGCGGCGCTTGGTAGTCAGCCATGGGAAGGACCTCGCAAGACACTAGTCGGCGGCCACGAACGGGCCGTTTCAGCGAGTCTAACTGAATAACGAAGCCAGGATTAAGCGTCTTTTTGTGACCAATTGGTTTTTATTAGTCACAAACACAGTGTCGGCGTCATACCGCGCGCTCGACCGTACGCACGGCGCCGCGGCCATTGCTGCCGTACGCCCGCATGCAGTTGCGTCCGGCCTTCTTCGCACCGTACAGCGCCTGGTCGGCGGCCTTGATGAGCTCTTCCGGGATGCGCAGCTCGCCCTGGCGCTCGGCAACGCCGATGCTGATCGTCACTGCGCCCAGAACGCAGAAAGCCGCTGCACAGGCAGGGGCTTTGCGTCAGCGCGTCAGCGCGTCAGTAGCCGAGGGCGAAATCTTCCTCGGCCATGTCCATCAGGTTGTCGGCGCCGGACAGCATGCTCTCCACGTGGGTGCGGGTACGCGGCAGGATGCGCGCGAAGTAGAAGCGTGCGGTCTGCAGCTTGGCCTTGTAGAAGCCCTCTTCCTCGGTGCCGGCCGCCAGCTTCTCGGCGGCGACGCGCGCCATGTCGGCCCAGAAGTAGGCCAGGCAGGCGTAGCCGGAGTACATCAGGTAGTCCACCGACGCTGCGCCGACTTCCTCGCGGTTCTTCATCGCGGCCATGCCGACCTTCATGGTCAGTTCGCCCCATTCCCTGTTCAGCCTGGCCAGCGGCTCGACGAACTCCTTGACGGCTTCGTTGCCTTCGTTGGCCTGGCAGAACTTGTGCACGATCTTGGTGAAGCCCTTGAGCGCTTCGCCCTGGGTCATCAGTACCTTGCGCCCCAGCAGATCGAGGGCCTGGATGCCGGTGGTGCCCTCGTACAGGCAGGAGATGCGGCTGTCGCGCACGTTCTGCTCCATGCCCCATTCGGCGATGAAGCCGTGGCCGCCGTACACCTGCACGCCATGGTTGGCCGCTTCGAAACCGACCTCGGTCATGAACGCCTTCGCGATCGGGGTGAGGAACGCCAGCATGGCATCGGCCGCCTTGCGCTGCGCCTCGTCCGCACTACGCTGCATGACGTCCACCTGCTTGGCGGCGAAGTAGAGCATGGCGCGGTTGCCTTCGGCGAAGGCCTTCATGGTCAGCAGCATGCGGCGCACGTCCGGATGCACGATGATCGGATCGGCGGCCTTCTCCGGCGCCTTCGGACCGCTCAGCGAACGCATCTGCAGACGCTCGCGGGCGTACTTGATGCCGCCCTGGAAAGCCACCTCGGCATGGGCCAGGCCCTGCAGCGCGGTGCCCAGGCGAGCGGTGTTCATGAAGGTGAACATGCAGTTCAGGCCCTTGTTCGGCGGCCCGATCAGAAAGCCCGTGGCGCCGTCGAAATTCATCACGCAGGTGGCGTTGCCATGGATGCCCATCTTGTGCTCGATGGAACCGCAGGACACGCCGTTGCGCTCGCCCACCTCGCCGGAGGCCGAGGGCAGGAACTTCGGCACGATGAACAGCGAGATGCCCTTGGTGCCGGCAGGCGCGTCGGGCAGGCGGGCCAGCACGATATGCACGATGTTCTCGGCCATGTCGTGTTCGCCGGCGGAAATGAAGATCTTGGTGCCGGTGACCTTGTAGCTGCCATCGGCCTGCGGCTCGGCCTTGGTGCGCAGCATGCCCAGGTCGGTGCCGCAGTGCGGCTCGGTCAGGCACATGGTGCCGGTCCACTGACCGGACACCAGCTTGGTCAGATAAGCCTGCTGCTGCTCGGGCGTGCCGTGCGCGTGCAGGGTGTTCATCGCGCCATGGGACAGGCCCGGGTACATGCCCCAGGACCAGTTGGCCTCGCCGATCATCTCGCTCATGGCCATGCCGAGGGATTCCGGCAGGCCCTGGCCACCTTGCTCGACGTCATGCGCCAGGCTCGGCCAGCCGCCCTCGACGAACTGCTGATAGGCTTCCTTGAAGCCGGTCGGGGTCTTCACCCCGGACTCGCTCCAGGTGCAGCCCTCGGTGTCGCCGACACGGTTCAGCGGAGCGAGCACCTGCTCACAGAACTTGGCGCCTTCCTCGAGGATGGCGTCGACCATGTCCGGAGTGGCGTCTTCGCATCCCGGCAGGCTCTGATAGTGCGCCTCGAAGCCGAGCAGCTCGTCACGTACGAAGCGGATATCGCGCAAGGGGGCCTTGTAGTCGGGCATTGGATAAACCTCAGCGGTGGATTCTTTGAGACAACTTGCGGTTGGGGTCGTCAACCTTTGGTTGATTCGGTTGACGCGACCGGGCACCAGTAGAGCCCCGGATCAAACAGACGTTTGAAACATACGTTTCGCCCCCGGCCCTGTCAAGCGGGGGGAATGGCAGCAGGTATAGGCCAAATCGGCCATCGTCCAGCCAGGCGCAGGCCTGCCGAGGTATGGCCGAGTCGAGTGGGTCGAGGTATGGGCGAAGGAAGAAGGCCGGGCGCCGAACGGCAGGCGCGCCGGGGAAGGCGAGCGGGGCCAGAACGGGCCCGAGGGAATCAGGCCTGGGTGTCGATAAGAGTGCCGAGCACTTCGTCGGCGCTCTGGATCATGCGGGCGCCCAGGTTGGCGCTGTGCTCGCCGATCTTCATCTGGATCAGTTGTTCGGTGATCTCGGCCAGCGCCTGGGAGTTGTCGGCGCTCGGCAGGCTGCCGGCGGCGATCGCCGATCCGGCCTGTTCGACGCGCTGCTGGCCGCTCTGGTAGGCGCTCAGGCCGGCGCTGAGAAGACTGTTGGTGATTTCCATGGTCGTTCCCCGCAATCAGGTTGCCAGCATTCAAGCAAATGACGCCACCCGCCGCAAGCGGCGCCTGGCCGCGGCGCGGTCAGCGTGCGCCGGACAGCGCGAGCGGAGCGAGCCGCAGATGGACGGCCACCTGCTGCGCGGACGCCTGGGCCAGCCGCGGCACCCGACCGAGACAGGGTGCCGGCAGCAGTTCGTCGAGCGTGGCCAGGTTCTCTTCCAGCCGTGAGGTGGCCGGGTCGACGATATTGGCCACCCAGCCGGCCAGGGCCAGGCCATCGCGGGCGATCGCTTCGGCGCTGAGCAGAGCGTGGCTGATGCAGCCCAGCCGCACCCCGACGACCAGAATCACCGGCAAGCCCAGGCGTACCGGCAATGCGGACAGGCTTTCCCGTCCGCTCAGCGGCACCCGCCAGCCGCCGGCCCCTTCGACGAGGGTGAAGTCGGCCTGCCGGGCCAGCACCGGCTGCACGGCGGCGGCCAGCGCCTCGGCCGTCAGCGCCACCCCGGCCTCGCGCGCCGCGATGTGCGGCGCAATCGCCGGGGCGAAGGCGAACGGATTGACCGTCGCATAATCCAGCGGCAGGCTGCACTCGGCCAGCAAAGCCAGGGCGTCGCCGTTGCGCAGGCCCTGCGGCGTCGACTCGCAACCGGAGGCGACCGGCTTCACCGCCGCGGTACTGAGCCCGGCATGACGCGCCGCATGCAGCAGACCGGCGGCGATGGTGGTCTTGCCGACATCGGTATCGGTGCCGGCGATGAAGAAGACGCGGCTCATCTCATGGTTCCTTGCGCAGAATCCCGTAGACCACCTGATAGGTGGCCGGCAGCCCCTCGGGCTGGCGCAAACCCTCGTAGGCCTCGACCAGCGCGCGAATGCGCGCGCGCCCGGTCAGCCCGCCGGGACGCCCGGGATTGAGGTTGTGCGCGCCGAGCGCCTTGAGTTCGTGGGTGAGCTGGCGCAGGTCGGGGAAATGCAGCACTTCGGGCCGCACCGCCAGGCCGACCAGTTGCAGGCCGCTGTTGCGGCACAGCGCCTGGTAGGTCGCCAGCGGGCGGAAGCGATTGACGTGGGCGAAGCCATCCACCGCCTGCCAGCTATCGCGCAGCTCCTGCAGCGTACCGCTGCACAGGCTGCTGAAGGCGAACGTGCCGCCTGGCTGCAACACCCGCCGCACCTCGCCCAACACGCCGGCGAAATCCTCGCACCACTGCAGCGCCAGGCTGGAAAAGATCAGCTCGGCGCAACCGTCGCGCAGCGGCAGCTGTTCGGCGTCGCCGACGACGAACTGCCGGGCGCCGCCAGCGGGCCGCGCATGCCGCAGCATGCCCTCGGCGATATCCAGCGCCACGCCATCGGCCTGCGGAAACGCAGCCGCCAGGGCGCGGGAGAAATAGCCGGTGCCGCTGCCCAGGTCGAGCCAGCGAGAGGGCTGCAGGTCACGCGGCAAGCGCCCCAGCAGCGCACTGCCGACATGCCGCTGCAACGCCGCGACGCTGTCGTAGCTGGCTGCGGCGCGGGAAAAGGAGGCCGCCACCTGCCCCTTGTCGGGCAGGACGCCCTTCTGTCGCTTGCTCAATGCCGCCTCAGTCATCCTCGCCCTCGCCCATGAACGCCAGCATTGCCGTCGCCACGTCTTCGGCACGTTCCAGCGGCAGGCCGTGGCTGGCGTTGGCCAGCACATCGACTTCCACGTCGGGCAGCCAGGCGAGCAGCGCCTCGGCGGCGGCCTGAGGGACCAGCGCATCGCCGCCGGCGAACAGGTGCAGCTGCGGCCCGACATAGCGCTGCAGCGCCGGGCGACCGTCCAGCTCGGCGAGCAGCCTGAGGCCGGCGGCGAATACCGCCCGCGGCTGATCGAGCAGGCTGACCTGTAGCTGCCTGGCCAGCGTGCGCGGATCGTAGGCACTGCGGCTGCAGAGCAGGCCGAAGCGCTTGAGGGTATCGTCCGGCCCCAGGCGGAAGGCTTCCTCGAAGGCATCGAAGACCTCCGCGGGCATCGCCGTGGGCCAGTCGGCGCGGCTGCGGAAACAGGGGTTGCTGCAGAGGCTGATCAGACCAGGGCAATCGTCACCGCGCCTGGCGGCCAGTTGCGTCGCCAGCATGCCGCCCAGCGACCAGCCGGCCAGCCAGCTGCCGGCCGGCAGGCGGGTGTCCAGTTCGTCGAGCCAGGCCTCGGGCTGCTCCAGCACCGGCAAGGGCGCGATATCGACCTGCAGGCGCGGTTCGCGCTCGCGCAGCACCTCGGCCAGCGGCTCGAGTGCGGCCGGGCCGAACGCCCAGCCCGGTAGCAGAATCAAGCGATCACGCATCGTCGCGCTCCTCGGGCAGGCGTGCCCAACAGTCGGCCAACGCCTCCAGCAGACGCTCGAGCTGCGCATCGGTGTGGGCCGCGGTGAAGGTGATCCGCAGCCGTGCGCTGCCGGCCGGGACGGTCGGCGGGCGGATGGCGCCGACCAGGATGCCGCGCTCGCGCAGCAGCGCCGACAGCCGTAGCGCCCGCTCGCTGCTGCCGACCAGCACCGGCTGGATCGGCGTCGGGCTGTCCATCAGCGTCAGGCCAATCCGCGCCGCGCCGTCGCGAAAACGCGCCACCAGACGATTCAGATGCTCGCGACGCCAGCCTTCGCTGCGCAGCAGCGCCAGGCTCTTGAGTGTGGCACAGGCGACTGCCGGCGGCTGGCTGGTGGTGTAGATGTACGGACGGGCGAACTGGATCAGCGTCTCGATCAGCGCCTCGCTGCCGGCGACGAAGGCGCCCGCCGTGCCGAAGGCCTTGCCCAGGGTGCCGACCAGCACCGGCACGTCGTCGATGCCGAGG
The DNA here is from genome assembly GCF_015070855.1 of Pseudomonas lopnurensis. Classification (GTDB taxonomy): domain Bacteria; phylum Pseudomonadota; class Gammaproteobacteria; order Pseudomonadales; family Pseudomonadaceae; genus Stutzerimonas; species Stutzerimonas lopnurensis. The sequence goes on along the minus strand of NZ_JADDIX010000100.1, from coordinate 16,899 downwards.
CCGAAGTGTTCGACGATGCCGCCGCCCGTGGCGCCCAGCGGGCCGAAGCCATGGGCATCGTCGACCATCACCCAGGCGTCGCGCCGCTTCGCTTCGGCGCACAGCGCCGGCAGTTCGGCCAGATCGCCGTCCATGCTGAACACGCCATCGGTCACCACCAGGGTATTGCCGGCGGCCTTGTCCAGGCGCTTGGCCAGGCTCTCGGCATCGTTGTGCAGGTAGCGCGAGAAGCGCGCGCCGCAGAGTAGCCCGGCATCCAGCAGCGAGGCGTGGTTGAGGCGATCCTCCAGCACCGTATCGCCCTGCCCGACCAGCGCGGTGACCGCCGCCAGGTTGGCCATGTAGCCGGTGGAGAACAGCAGCGCGCGCGGGCGGCCGGTGAACTCGGCGAGCGCCTCTTCCAGCTCGTGGTGCGGCATGCTGTGGCCGATCACCAGGTGCGAGGCGCCACCGCCGACGCCCCACTTCGCGGCGCCCTGCTGCATGGCGGCGATGACCTCGGGGTGGTTGGCCAGGCCCAGGTAGTCGTTGGAGCTGAATGCCAGCAGGCGATCGCCATCGACCACCACATCCGGCCCTTGCGGCGTCTGCAGCAGCGGGCGTTGGCGGTAGAGGTGCGCGGCGCGGCGAGCGGCGAGACGGGAAGCGAGATCGAAGGACACTCAATAGCTCCAAGCTACAAGCGGCAAGCTACAAGCGCTGCCACAACGAGCTTGCGGCTTGCGGCTTGCCGCTGCTTTCAGACGGCTGCGTTATAGAACAGCTTGGAATCGCGCTGCTCGACCAGGGCCTGCTCGATGGCGGCCTGGTGCACTTCGTCGGAATGCTCTTCGCGCTCTTCCGGCTTGATGCCCAGGCGCTTGAACAGTTGCATGTCCTTGTCCGCCTGCGGGTTGGCGGTGGTCAGCAGCTTCTCGCCGTAGAAGATCGAATTGGCGCCGGCGAAGAAGGCCAGCGCCTGCATCTGCTCGTTCATCTGCTCGCGACCGGCGGACAGGCGCACGTGGGACTTGGGCATCATGATCCGCGCCACCGCGAGCATGCGGATGAAATCGAACGGATCGACATCCTGTTCCTCGGCCAGCGGCGTGCCCTTGACCTTGACCAGCATGTTGATCGGCACCGACTCCGGATGCTCGGGCAGGTTGGCCAGCTGGATCAAGAGGCCGGCGCGGTCGTCCAGCGACTCGCCCATGCCGAGGATGCCGCCGGAGCAGATCTTCATGCCCGCGTCGCGCACGTAGCTCAGCGTCTGCAGGCGCTCGGCGTAGGTGCGGGTGGTGATGATGTTGCCGTAGAACTCCGGCGAGGTATCGAGGTTGTGGTTGTAGTAGTCCAGCCCCGCGGCAGCCAGGGCCTGGGTCTGCTCCTGGTCGAGCCTGCCGAGGGTCATGCAGGTCTCCAGGCCCAGCGCCTTCACGCCCTCGACCATCTTCAGCACGTAGGGCATGTCCTTGGCGGACGGGTGCTTCCAGGCCGCGCCCATGCAGAAGCGCGTCGAGCCGATGGCCTTGGCCTCGGCTGCCGCCTCCAGCACCTTCTGCACTTCCATCAGCTTCTCTTTATCCAGGCCGGTGTTGTAGTGGCCGGACTGCGGGCAGTACTTGCAGTCTTCCGGGCAGGCGCCGGTCTTGATCGACAGCAGGGTGGAGACCTGCACGCGGTTGGCGTCGAAGTGCTGACGATGCACGGTCTGCGCCTGGAACAGCAGATCGTTGAAAGGTTGCTCGAAGAGCGCCTTGACCTCGGCAAGCGACCAGTCGTGGCGGGTAACGGAAGCGGAGGTGGCGCTCATGGGCGTTCCTTGTAATTTAATAGGCAGCTGGGCACGGATGCGAAATGGTTAGCCAAGCCCGAAGCGCTGTCAACCAGGAACGGAATCATGGTGAACAACTGGTCAATTATTGAACAGCACTGCCTGCTTTGCGACGAGCCCTGCGAGGGCCATCCGTTATGCGGCGCCTGCGAGGCCGAACTGCCCTGGCTCGATGGCCGCTGTTCGATCTGCGCCGTGCCACTGCCGACACGTGGCCTGATCTGCGGCGAATGCCTGAAACGCCCACCGGCCTACGATCATGTCGAAGTGCCCTGGCGCTTCGCCTTTCCCGTGGATGCGCTGATCACCCGTTTCAAGCATCAGGCGCGCTGGCCCTTCGGCCGGCTGCTCGGCGAGCGCCTGGCGCATCATCTGGAGCATGCCTTCGTCGACGGCCTGCCGCGGCCGGACGCCCTGCTGCCGGTGCCGCTGGCCCGGCGGCGGCTGCGCCAGCGGGGTTTCAACCAGGCGCAGATGCTCGCCGACTGGCTTGGCCGTGCCCTCGCCATCCCGGTCGACGCACGCATGCTGCAGCGCCTGGTGGATACGCCGCCGCAGCAGCAACTGGACGCCGCCACGCGCCGCCGCAACCTGCGCCAGGCCTTCGGCGTTTCGCCCGCAGCCCTGGTGAAGGGCCGTCACCTGGCCCTGGTCGACGACGTGCTGACCACCGGCGCCACCGTCGAAGCGCTGGCGCGCCTGCTCAAGCGGGCCGGCGCGGTGCGGGTGGATGTGTACTGCGTGGCGCGTACGCCCAAGCCGGGTGACTGAGCTGGCCAGAAGCCCAGGAGCATCGCTCCGGGTCGGGCCACAAAAGCAGCGAGTGCATACCGGCCCTGTGGGCGCGCCTCGCGGTGATTGCGGAACAAGGTGTGTAACCCGCCGAGCGCGCCAGACGCCAGCTCCATATCGACGGGTTGCACCCGCCCTACGATGTTGCGCGCAAAGGCCGACGCGGTTGTTAAAACGCCCCGGTGCAATACACTGAATGGCCTATCCTGCGGAGCCGGTCATGTCTCATCCTTTCGATACCCTCACGCCGGACCTGGTCCTCGACGCCGTGGAAAGCATCGGTTACCTCAGCGATGCCCGCGTGCTGGCGCTCAATAGCTACGAGAACCGCGTCTATCAGGTGGGCATCGAAGACGAAGCACCGCTGATCGCCAAGTTCTATCGTCCCGGCCGCTGGAGCGACGATGCGATCCTCGAGGAGCATCAGTTCAGTCTCGAACTGGTCGAGCGTGAGGTGCCGGTGGTGGCGCCGCTGCAGCGCAACGGCACGACGCTGTTCGAGCACGCGGGCTTTCGCTTCGCCCTCTTTCCCCGCCGTGGCGGCCGTGCGCCCGAGCCGGGCAATCTCGACCAGCTCTATCGCCTCGGCCAGTTGCTCGGGCGCATGCATGCGGTGGGTGCAGCGCGGCCATTCGTGCATCGGGAAACCCTGGCCGTGCAGAACTTCGGCCACGACTCGCTGAATACCGTACTGGACGGCGGTTTCGTGCCCAGAAGCCTGCTGCCGGCCTACGAGTCGGTCGCCCGCGACCTGCTGAAACGGGTCGAGGATGTCTTCGCCAGCACGCGTTTCAGCCCCATTCGCCTGCATGGCGATTGCCATCCGGGCAATATCCTCGCCCGCGACGAAGCCTTCTACCTGGTCGATCTCGACGATTGCCGCATGGGGCCGGCGGTGCAGGATCTGTGGATGATGCTGGCCGGCGAACGCCATGAACGTCTCGGACAGCTGGCCGAGCTGGTGGATGGCTACCAGGAATTCCACGACTTCGCACCGCGCGAACTGCCGTTGATCGAGGCGCTGCGTGCACTGCGGCTATTGCACTTCAGCGCCTGGCTGGCACGCCGCTGGGACGACCCCGCGTTCCCCATGAGCTTCCCCTGGTTCGGCAGCGAGCGCTACTGGGGCGATCAGATCCTGATCCTGCGCGAGCAGACCGCGGCGTTGCAGGAAGAGCCGTTGAAGCTGTTCTGAAATGCGATTGGCTGCACAGGCCTCTGCGAGCGCCGGCGTAGGGTGGATCACGCCTCACCGATCCACCGAGCGGAGTCACGGTGGATGTAAAAAGCGACATCCATCCTACGTTGGCCGGCCGGCGTAGGGTGGATCACGCTTCATCGATCCACCGATCCACCGATCCACCGATCCACCGAGCGGACGCGGTGGGCGTAAAAAGCAACATCCACCCTACACGCTTCGTAGGGTGGGATTCAGCCCACCAGGGGGATCTGCAGAAGCTTCGCCCTCGATCAGGCCTCTTCGATCAGCCAGTCCAGGCGCCAGTTGCCATGGCTCTGCGCGAGTTGCTCGGCCAGCCAGGGCAGCAGTTCGCGCAGTTCCTCTTCCAGCCCCCAGGGCGGGTTGGCGATGGCCAGCCCGGAGCCGCTCAGACGGCCGGCATCGTCGGCCGGATGGACGAACAGTTCGGCACGCAGCAGCTTGGGCGCGCCGCAGCGGGCGAGGTCCTGGTAGAAGCGCTTGAGTTGGCGCTCGTCCTTGATCGGGTACCAGATCACCCCGATGGTCTGACGCATGCGCCCCAGCGCCTCCTTGAGGGCGGTGACGCAGCGGCTCAGCTCGTCGGCCTGCTCGAAGGGCGGGTCGATCAGCAGCACCACACGCTTCTCCCGTGTCGGCATCAGTGCCCGCGGCACGTGCCAGCCCTCGCCCAGGTGCACCGCGACGCGGCGGTCGCCGGCCATGTTGTCCTTGAGCAGGGCGCCATCCTCGGGGTGCTTCTCGTTGAGTTGCAGGCGATCCTGTTCGCGCGTCAACCGCCGTGCCAGCTCCGGCGAGCCGGGGTAGTAGCGCAGGGCGCCATCCGGATTGAGCGCCCGGATCACGCCGAGGTAATCGTCGAGTCGCGCCGGCCGCGGCTCGGCCTGCCAGATGCGCCCGATACCCTGCAGCCACTCGCCGGTGCGGCTGGCCTGGTCGCCCGCCAGGTCGTAGAGGCCGACGCCGGCATGGCTGTCGAGGTAGGCGAACGGCGCCTCCTTGCGCGACAGCAGGGCGAAGATCCGGCTCAGGACCAGGTGTTTGAGCACGTCGGCATGGTTGCCGGCATGGAAGGCGTGGCGGTAGTTCATGTGATCGCTCCTCGAGAGCCGCGCAGTTTACCCATGCCGCCCCGTCGCTGCAGAGCCATCATGACCAACGTCGTTTTCCCGCGCAGGCCACTGCGGCTACAGTGGCGCTTTCCCGACGACTGAACGGAGCTGCCCCATGGACCTGCGCGACCTGCTCGGCATCGAACTGCCCATCATCCAGGCGCCCATGGCGGGTGCGCAGAACCATGCGCTGGCGGCGGCGGCCTGCGAGGCCGGCGGGCTGGGCTCGATCCCCGCCGGGATGCTCGACGCCGAAGCGCTGGAGACCGAGCTGAGCGCCCTCGAGGCGCTGACCGAGAGGTCCTACAACGTCAATTTCTTCTGCCACCGGACGCCTGCCGCCGACCCGGCACGCATCGACGCCTGGCACCGGCTGCTGGCGCCGTTCTTCGCCGAATTCGAGGTCGATCCGGCCAGCATTCCCGGCGGCGCGACCCGCCAGCCGTTCGACGCGGCGATGGCCGAAGTGCTGGAGCGGCATCGACCAGCGGTGATCAGCTTCCATTTCGGCCTGCCGGAACCGCAGCTGCTGCGGCGGGCGCGGGCAACCGGAGCGAAGATTCTTTCCAGTGCGACCACAGTCGAGGAGGGGCTCTGGCTGCAGCAGCACGGCGTCGACGCGGTGATCGCCCAGGGGCTCGAAGCCGGGGGCCACCGCGGCATCTTCCTCGGCGAGGACCTGACCACCCAGCTCGGCACCTTCGCGCTGCTGCCGCAGCTGGTCGCCGCGCTCGACGTGCCGGTGATCGCCGCCGGCGGCATCGCCGATGCCCGGGGCGTGGCGGCGGCGCAGGCGCTGGGCGCCGCTGGCGTGCAGCTCGGCACCGCCTACCTGCTGTGCCCGGAAAGCCGCACCAACCCGCTCCACCGCGCCGCCCTGGGAAGCCCGCAGGCCGCGCATACCGCACTGACCACCCTGTTCAGCGGCCGCCCGGCACGCGGCATCGTCAACCGGCTGATGCGCGAGCTCGGCCCGCTGCCCGACGGCGTCCCGGCCTTTCCGCTGGCCGGCAACGCCATCGGCGCGCTACGGGCGAAAGCGGAAAGCCGCGGGCTGGATCACTGCACGCCGCTGTGGGCCGGGCAGAACGCCAGCGGCTGCCGGGAAATCCCCGCGGCCGAACTGACGCGCGAACTGGCCACTGGCTGGCGCGACTGATTCAGCCCGCCGAGCGCGCCAGCGGCGCCCGGGCCAGCGCCGCGAGATCGGCCGAGCCGGTGCAGAAGCAGACGATGCGCAACTGTTCGGTCAGCACACGGAAGTGCTCGATCACCGCCTCGCTGGAATCCAGCGCGCTTTCCAGCACGGCAGCGGCCTGGCCGACCAGGTTGGCACCGAGGGCGATCGCCTTGGCCGCATCGATGCCGTCGCGAACGCCGCCGGAGCCGATCAGCGTGGCCTGCGGACAGGCCCGGCGCACCGCCTGGATCGCCTCGGCCGTGGGAATGCCCCAGCCGGCGAACGCCTCGGCCACCGCGCGCTGCTGCGCATTGACCGCCCGTGCCGCTTCCACTGCCGCCCAGCTGGTGCCGCCGGCGCCAGCCACGTCGAGCACGCCGACGCCGGCCTCCAGCAGCCGCCGCGCCACGCCGGCTGAGAGCCCGGCGCCGACTTCCTTGGCCACCAGCGGCACTTCCAGCGTGCGCGCCAGCCGTTCGATGGCGTGCAGCACGCCGCGCCAGTCGCGGTCACCGCCCGGCTGCACGGCTTCCTGCAAGGGGTTGAGATGGATGATCAGTGCATCGGCCTCGATCATTTCCACCGCGCGCCGCGCCTCGTCGAGGCCGTAGCCGCGCACCAGCTGCGCCGCGCCGAGGTTGGCCAGCAGCGGCACGTCCGGCGCCAGCCGGCGCAGTTCACCGGTCAGGCCGTGGTTGGCCGCGCCGGACTCCAGCGCCACGCGCTGCGAGCCCACCGCCAGGGCGATGCGCAACTCCTGCGCGGCTTCGGCCAGGTGCCGGTTGATCGCCGCCGCGCGCCGGGCGCCGCCGGTCATCGAGCTGATCAGCAGCGGCGCGGCCAAGGGCCGGCCGAACAGCCGCGCCGAAAGGTCCACCGCATCCAGGTCCAGTTCCGGCAGGGCGCAGTGCTCGAAGCGCCACGCATCGAAGCCGCTCGCCAACGAGCGCCTACCGCGCGCCGGATCGAGGACGATGTCCAGGTGGTCGTTCTTGCGTGTGGTCAGCTCGCTCTCGGCCATGCTCGTACCCCTCTACTGCGCATGCCCGGCAGGATGCCAGAAGACGCGCGGTTTTATGCACTATCACCCGAATGTATGGAGCTAGGCAGCGGCGGCGCGGGCTCCTTAGACTCCAGCGCATAAAAACGGAGGCTGACCATGACCGAGACCCTGCTCTGCCCGCGCAATCTGGCGTTCGAACTCTATGAAGTGCTGGACGCCGAGGCCCTGACCCGCCGCGCGCGCTTCGCCGATCACAGCCGCGAAACCTTCGACGCCGCCCTGGGCACCGCGCGCAGCATCGCCGAGAAGTACTTCGCCCCGCACAACCGCACGTCCGACGAGCACGAGCCGGTCTACCGCAACGGCGAGGCGGTGCTGATCCCCGAGGTCAAGGCGGCGGTGGACGCCTTCATCGCCGCCGGTTTCCACAACGCCCCGCGCAGCTTCGAGGACGGCGGCATGCAGCTGCCCAACCTGCTGTCGCGGGCCTGCTTCGCGCATTTCCAGTCGGCCAACATCGCCACCAGTTCCTACCCGATGCTGAGCATGGGCGCCTCGCACCTGATCGAGACCTTCGGCAGCGACGAGCAGAAGCACCGTTTCCTGCAACCGATGCTCGAGGGGCGCTTCTTCGGCACCATGGCCCTCACCGAGCCACACGCCGGCTCGTCGCTGTCGGACATCCGCACCCGCGCCGAACCGGCCGGCGACGGCAGCTACCGCATCCGCGGCAACAAGATCTTCATCTCCGGCGGCGACCATTCGCTGTCGGAGAATATCGTGCACATGGTCCTGGCCAAGTTGCCGGACGCACCGCCCGGGGTGAAGGGCATCAGCCTGTTCATCGTGCCGAAGTTCCTGGTCGAGGACGACGGCAGCCTGGGCGAGCGCAACGACGTGCTGCTGGCCGGTCTGTTCCACAAGATGGGCTGGCGCGGCACCACCTCCACCGCGCTGAATTTCGGCGACCACGGCCAGTGCGTCGGCTACCTGGTGGGCGAGCCGCACAGGGGCCTGGCGTACATGTTCCAGATGATGAACGAGGCGCGCATCGGCGTCGGCATGGGCGCGATCATGCTCGGCTATGCCGGTTACCTGTACGCGCTGAACTACGCCCGCGAGCGCCCCCAGGGCCGCCTGCCGGATGGCAAGGACCCGGCCTCGCCCCAGGTGCCGATCATCGAGCACACCGACGTCAGGCGCATGCTGCTGACGCAGAAGGCCTATGTCGAAGGCGCCTTCGATCTCGGCCTCTACGCGGCGCGCCTGGTGGACGACCAGCACAGCGCCGAAAGCGAGGAGGAACGCCGCAACGCCGGCGAACTGCTCGACCTGCTCACGCCGATCGTCAAGTCCTGGCCCTCGGAGTTCTGCCTCAAGGCCAACGAACTGGCGATCCAGATTCTCGGCGGCCACGGCTACACCCGCGAATACCCGGTGGAGCAGTATTACCGCGACAACCGCCTGAATCCGATCCATGAAGGCACCCACGGCATCCAGGCGCTGGACCTGCTCGGCCGCAAGCTGATGCAGAACCAGGGCGCCGGCCTGCGCCAGCTGCTCGGGCTGATCCAGGCCAGCTGCCGGCGCGCCGCCGAACACGACGCGCTGAACGCCCTGCGCCAGCCGCTGGAACGGCACATCGCCCGCCTCACCGACGTGACCCAGGCGCTGCTCGGCGACCTCGCCGCCGGCAAGGTCGACCAGGCGCTGGCCAATTCGGCTTTGTATCTAAAAGTGTTCGGCCATGCGGTGATCGGCTGGCGCTGGCTGGAGCAGGCGCTGCGGGCCGAACGCGGGCTGGCCGAGGGCAACCCCGCCGACGCCGGTTTCTACCACGGCAAGCTGCAGGCCGCGCGCTACTTCCTGACCTGGGAAGTGCCTGGCTGCGCGCATGAGCTGGCGCTGCTGGAAAGTCGCGACGATACCTGCCTGAACATGCAGGACGCCTGGTTCTAGAGCCGTCCCCGTCACCGCTCATATGCCCCGCTACTGCGGGGCAGTTTTTTTGCGACCTGCCATCCCCTGGCGTTCGCCCTTCGGGCCGTCGCTGTGCGACGTCAAAAATGGCTCCCGGCCATTTTTTGACAGCCCGTCAAATCATCGGGTTAGAATCGCTGGCATATCCCGTGCATGAGCACGCGAGCAGCTTCCTAACGGAGATTCAATTTGGACGTCGGCAACATCAACCACCTGTTCTTGATCGGTGCCTTGTTGGTTGCGGCGAGCATCCTGATGAGTTCACTTTCGGCCAGGCTCGGCGTACCGATCCTGGTCATCTTCCTCGCCGTCGGCATGCTCGCCGGCGTCGACGGCATCGGCGGCATCGGCGGCATCGTCTTCGAGGATTACTCGCTCGCCTTCGTCATCAGCAACCTGGCGCTGGCGGTTATCCTGCTCGATGGCGGCATGCGCACCCGCGCCGCGACCTTCCGCGTGGCGCTCTGGCCGTCGATGTCGCTGGCCACGCTGGGCGTGGCCATCACCGCAGGCCTGACCGGCCTGGCGGCCACCTGGCTGTTCGACCTGCGCCTGCTCGAAGGGTTGCTGATCGGCGCCATCGTCGGCTCCACCGACGCGGCGGTGGTATTCAACCTGCTCAACGGCAAGGGCCTGAACGAGCGGGTCGGCGCGACCCTGGAAATCGAATCGGGCAGCAACGACCCGATGGCCATGTTCCTCACCGTCACCCTGATCGGCATGATCGCCTCGGGGCAGAGCGAGTTCAGCGGCTGGGCGTTTCTCCTCAGCCTGGTGCAGCAGTTCGGCATCGGCATCCTGCTCGGCGTGGTCGGCGGCTGGCTGCTGCTCAAGCTGATCAACCGCCTGTCCGTCGCCGACGGCCTGTATCCGCTGCTGGCGGTCGCCGGCGGCATCATGATCTACGGTATCGCCGGGGCCATCGGCGGCAGCGGCATCCTTTCGGTCTATGTCTGCGGGCTGGTGCTGGGCAACCAGCCGATCCGCAACCGCCACGGCATCCTGCACATGTTCGACGGCCTGGCCTGGCTCAGCCAGATCGGCATGTTTCTCGTGCTCGGCCTGCTGCTGACGCCCAGCGACCTCTGGCCCATCGCCGTACCGGCGCTGGCGCTGTCGCTGTGGATGATCTTCTTCGCCCGCCCGCTCTCGGTATTCATCGGCCTGCTGCCGTTCCGCGGCTTCCACCTGCGCGAACGCCTGTTCATTTCCTGGATCGGCCTGCGTGGCGCGGTACCGGTGATCCTCGCGGTGTTCCCGCTGGTAGCCGGGCTGGAGCATGCCCAGCTGTTCTTCAACGTGGCGTTTTTCATCGTACTGGTATCGCTGCTGCTGCAGGGCACGACCCTGAACTGGGCGGCGAAGAAGGCCAAGGTGGAAGTACCGCCCTCGCCCTCGCCGATTTCCCGCGCCGGCCTGCAGATTCACGCCACCAGCCAGTGGGAGCTGTTCATCTACCGCCTGGGGGCCGGCAAATGGTGCATCGGTGCCGCACTGCGCGAGCTGAAGATGCCACCCGGCACCCGGATCGCCGCCCTGTTCCGCGGCCACGAGCTGCTGCATCCCTCCGGCAGCACGCGCCTGCAGGCCAACGACATCCTCTGCGTCATCGGCCACGACGAGGACCTGCCGGCACTCGGCAAGCTGTTCAGCCAGGCGCCCAAGCGTGGCCAGGACCTGCGTTTCTTCGGTGACTTCATTCTCGAAGCCGATGCCGAGCTGGGCGCGATCGCCGCGCTCTACGGGCTCAAGCTGGACGGCATCGACGGCAACCAGCCACTCGGCCCGTTCGTCGCCCAGCACGTCGGCGGACGGCCGGTGGTGGGCGACCAGTTCGAATGGAACGGGCTGACCTGGACCGTCGCGCAGATGGAGGGCAGCGAGGTGCGCAAGGTCGGCCTGAAATTCCCCGAGGGCGAGAAGCCCGGCCCGCAATTGATGTTTTGACCCTGGCCGCGTGTAGCCCGATCTACGGGCTCGCACGGATCGGTGCCAAACCGTAGACTCCGCATTCCGTCTGCCTTCGCGTACCGATCGTTTCATGCCTGCTCTACGCACCCTCCTGCTCTATAGCCTTCTCTTCCTTCTCGCCCCTGCGCTAGCGCAGGCGCAGCCGCTGGACAGCCTCGTCGGCAACGCCGCCGGTTCCGCCGAGGGCGAGGCCAAGCCAGCCCAGCCGAGCCAGATCGAACAGACGCAGAAACTGCTGGAGCAGACCGAAACCGCCCAGCAGCAACTCGCCGCGCTGAAGAAGCAACTGGCGGACGCGCCCAGGGAAATCGGCGAAGCCCAGCGCGACCTCACCCGCCTCAAGGCTCGCCCGGCCGAGGATCCGGCCAGCCGCTACGCCGCGCAGAGCGTGACGGCTCTGGAACAGCGCCTGGCGGCCCGCCTGGAGGAACTGGGCGAGTGGCAGAAGCAGTACACGTCCGCCAACAGCATGATCATCGCCGCACAAACCCGCCCCGAGCGGGCCCAGGCACAGATCAGCAACAACCAGGGCCGCATCCAGGAAATCAACGGCCTGCTCAAGAGCGGGCGCGAAGCGGGCAAGCCGATCAGCGACGAGCGCCGCGCCCTGCTCAGCGCCGAAATCACGCTGCTCACTGCGCAAATCGAGCTGCGTCGCCAGGAACTGGCCGGCAACAGCCTGCTGCAGGATCTCGGCAAGAGCCGCCGCGACCTGCTGGCCGAGCGTATCACCCGTGCCGAACAGGAAACCCAGGCGCTGCAGGCGCTGATCAACGAGAAGCGCCGCGCGGCCTCCGAGCAGACCGTCGCCGAGCTCTCGGCACGCGCCCAGCAGGCCGGTTCCGATACCCTGCTGGCCGCCGAAAGCGCCGAAAATCTCAAGCTTTCCGATTACCTGCTGCGGCTGACCGAGCGCCTGAACATGCTCAACCAGCAGAACCTGCAGACCCGCCAGCAGCTCGACACCCTCAACCAGACCGGCCAGGCGCTGGAAGAACAGATTGCCGTACTGGAAGGCAGCCTGCTGCTGTCGCGCATCCTCTACCAGCAGCAGCAGGCGCTGCCGCAACTGCAACTGGACAAGAACCTGGCCGACGAGATCGCCGACATCCGCCTGTACCAGTTCGAGCTCAACCAGCGCCGTGACCAGTACGGCACGCCCGAGGCCTATGTCGACCGCCTGTTGCTCAGCCAGCCCAGCGAAGAAGCCACGCCGCAACTGCGCAGGGCCCTGCTGGAACTGGCCTCCACCCGCAGCGAACTGCTCGACCGGCTCAACCGCGACCTCAACGCCCTGCTCAACGAAGCCATCACCCTGCAGCTCAACCAGAAGCAGTTGCAGGACAATGCCCGCGCCCTCAGCGAAACCCTCGACGAGCAGATGTTCTGGATTCCCAGCAACAAGCCGCTCGACCTCGGCTGGTTCAAGACCGCCCCGCTGCTGCTGGAACGGCAGCTCAGCACCCTGCCCTGGGCCTCGGCACTGCAGGGTCTGGGCGCCGGCCTCGGCGAGCGGCCGCTGTTCTTCCTGCCGCTGCTGCTGGTGATCGCCGTGCTGCTGTGGCGGCGCCCGGCGATCAACGCCAAGCTGGACGCGCTGAGCAAGGACATCGGCCATTTCCGTAACGATAGCCAGCTGCACACACCGCTGGCGCTGTTGCTGAACCTGTTGCTGGCGCTGCCCGGCGCGCTGGCACTGGCATTGTGCGGCTACCTGTTGCAGATGGACGCCCGCGGCCAGAACTTCGGCCTGGGCACCGCCTTCTACCAGATGGCCCAGGGCTGGCTGGTGTTCTACACCGCCTACCGCATGCTCTCTCCGGGACGGGTGGCGGAACTGCATTTCCGCTGGGCCCATCCGCAGGTGACCTTCCTGCGCAACGAGATCCGCCGCCTCGGGCTGATCGTGCTCGCGCTGGTGGTGGTGGTCAGCATCGCCGAGCAGCGTCCGGCCAACCTGGCGGACGACGTGCTGGGGCTCGTCGTCGTCCTGGCCTGCTACGCGCTGATGAGCTGGCGCATGACGCGCATCCTGCTCAAGGGACCGTCCAGCGACAACGCGCCACCGAGCCGCCTGCTGCTGGGCATGCTGTTCAGCATGCTGCCGCTGGCGCTGATCGTGGTGGTCGGCATGGGCTACTACTACACCGCGCTGAAGCTCACCGATCGGCTGATCGACACCCTCTACCTGCTGATGATCTGGGTCGCCCTGGAAGCCACCCTGGTGCGCTCATTGACCATCGCCGCGCGGCGCCTCGCCTACCAGCGAGCGGTGGCCAAGCGTCAGGCCGCCGAGGAGGCCGGCAACGCCGACATGGCGGAAAGCATCGAGGAGCCGGGCCTGGATATCGAGCAGGTGAACCAGCAATCGCTGCGCCTGACCCGGCTGGCCACCTTCGCCCTGTTCCTGGTCGCGCTGTACTGGGTGTGGTCGGACCTGATCTCGGTCGTCTCGTATCTGGATAACGTGGCCCTCTACGAATTCACCAGCGGCAGCGGCGACGCCCTGACCACCTCGACCATCAGCCTGAACGACCTGATCGGCGCGCTGGCGATCATCGGCATCACCCTGGTGCTGGCCCGCAACCTGCCCGGCCTGCTGGAGGTCGCGGTGCTTTCGCGCCTGCGCCTGGCACCGGGCAGCGCCTACGCCACCGGCACCCTGCTCTCCTATACCCTGGTCGGCACCGGCATCGTCTCCACCCTGTCGACCCTCGGCGTCAGCTGGGACAAGCTGCAGTGGCTGGTCGCGGCGCTGTCGGTGGGCCTCGGCTTCGGCCTGCAGGAAATCTTCGCCAACTTCGTCTCCGGCCTGATCATCCTGTTCGAGAAACCCGTGCGCATCGGCGACGTCGTCACCATCGGCAACCTGTCCGGCACGGTCAGCCGGATTCGCATCCGCGCCACCACCATCACCGACTTCGACCACAAGGAAATCATCGTCCCGAACAAGACGTTCGTGACCGACCAGTTGCTCAACTGGTCGCTGAGCGACACCGTGACGCGGGTGACCATCCGCATCGGCGTCGAGTTCGGTTCCGACCTGGAAAGCGTCCGGGAGCTGCTGTTCAAGGCGGCCCGGGAGAACCCGCGGGTGCTCAAGGAACCGGAGCCCCAGGTATTCTTCCTCAGCTTCGGCGAGAGCCGACTGGAACACGAACTGCGCCTGCACGTGCGCGACCTGGGCGATCGCAACCCGGTGATCGACGAGATCAATCGGCGTCTGGACCGTGAATTCCGCGAGGCCGGCATCGTCGTCGCCTTCCGTCAGCTCGACGTGCACCTGAAGAACCGCAACGGCCAGCAGCTACAGCTGAACGCCACGCCGGACGCCGATGATCGTCCCTGAGACCCCGTGAACGGGTTCCGAGGAACACGCGGCCCCGCCGCGGCCTCCAATGCCCTGAACAGATGCCCGGCCCGTGTCGGGCCATCCTGCCCGCGAACCGCACCGGAGCCGTCGTGAAAACCCTCACCCAGCTGACCTTCGACAATCGCTTCGCCCGCCTCGGCGACACCTTTTCCACCGCGGTGTCGCCGCAGCCGCTGAGCGCGCCGCGCCTGGTGGTGGCCAGCGAGGCGGCGATGGCGCTGCTCGACCTGGACCCGGCCGAGGCCGAGCAGGCGCTGTTCGCCGAACTGTTCTGCGGACACAAGACCTGGTCCACCGCCGAGCCGCGGGCGATGGTCTATTCCGGCCACCAGTTCGGCAGCTACAACCCGCAACTGGGCGATGGCCGCGGCCTGCTCCTCGGCGAGGTGATCAACGACGCCGGCGAGCACTGGGACCTGCACCTCAAGGGCGCCGGCAAGACGCCCTATTCGCGCATGGGCGACGGCCGCGCCGTGCTGCGCTCGTCGATCCGCGAGTTCCTCGCCAGCGAACACCTGCACGCGCTGGGCATTCCCAGTTCGCGCGCCTTGTGCGTGGTCGGCTCGGACACCCCGGTGTACCGCGAGCGCCAGGAGCGCGGCGCCATGCTGCTGCGCCTGGCGCCCAGCCACGTGCGCTTCGGTCACTTCGAATTCTTCTACTACACCCGCCAGCACGCCGAGCTGAAGCAGTTGCTCGACCACGTCGCCGAGGCGCATTTCCCCGAGCTGCTGGAACATCCCGAGCCCTACCACGCGCTGTTCCGCCAGGTGCTCGAGCGCACCGCCGCGCTGATCGCACGCTGGCAGGCCTACGGCTTCTGCCACGGGGTGATGAACACCGACAACATGTCGATCCTCGGCATCACCTTCGACTTCGGCCCCTACGCCTTCCTCGACGATTTCGACGCGCGCTTCATCTGCAACCACTCCGACGACAGCGGTCGCTATTCCTTCGAGAACCAGGTGCCCATCGCCCACTGGAACCTCGCCGCGCTGGCGCAGGCGCTGACGCCCTTCGTCGACGTGAAGGTGCTGCGCGAAACCATGGCGCTGTTCCTGCCGCTGTACCAGGCCGAGTGGCTGGACCTGATGCGCCGGCGCCTGGGCTTCAGCCAGGCCGAGGATGGCGACGAGCCCCTGGTGCAGCGCCTGCTGCAGTTGATGCAGGACAGCGCGGTGGATTACACCAACTTCTTCCGTGAACTCAGCGAACGGACGCCCGACCAGGCCCTGCCGCGCCTGCGCGAGGATTTCGTCGATATCAAGGGGTTCGACGCCTGGGCCGAGGATTACCGGGCGCGAACCACCCGCGAAGGCGGCAACCCGGCCGAGCGCCAGGTACGCATGCAGGCGGTGAACCCGAAATTCATTCTGCGCAACTACCTGGCCCAGCAGGCCATCGAGGCGGCGGAACAGGGCGACTATGGCCCGGTGCGCGAACTGCACGCGGTACTTTCGCGCCCCTTCGACGAACAGCCCGGTATGCAGCGCTACGCCGAACGCCCACCGGAGTGGGGCAAGCACCTGGAGATCAGTTGTTCGTCCTGACTGCGCAACATCTTGCACACCCCTGATGTGGATAAACCTGTTGATAGATAGCTGCAAGCCAGACAGTTCGGGCTCTCGGAGCACCTGCGCAACTTCTTGCACAGGGGTGCGCAAGAAGTTGCACAACTTTCTGTGCGCCGGATCACAAACGACTTTCGGCAGGTTCTGGGTACTTACACAATCTATTGATTAATAAGTATTTTCTGTTTCTGGCACGGCGCTTGTACTGAGAAGCTCGCCATTCGGCATTCATTCCAGACAAGGAGAGCACCCATGCCAACACCCGCGTACCTGTCCCTCGAAGGCACCAAGCAAGGCCTGATCACCGCCGGCACCTTCACCGAGGACTCTGTGGGTAACATCTTCCAGGAAGGCCACGAAGACCAGATCCTGGTACAGGCCTTCCAGCACCAGGTCATCATCCCGCGTGACCCGCAATCCGGCCAGCCGACCGGCCAGCGCGTGCACAAGCCGCTGATGATCACCAAGGTCTTCGACAAGTCCTCGCCGCTGATCTTCAACGCCCTGACCTCCGGCGAGCGCCTGAACAAATGCCGCCTGGAGTGGTACCGCACCTCGTCCACCGGCACCCAGGAGCACTACTTCACCGTCGAGCTGGAAGATGCGGTGATCGTCGACGTGCAGTCGCGCATGCCCAATTGCCAGGACCCGAACATGTCCCACTTCACCCACCTGGAAGACGTGCACTTCACCTACCGCAAGATCATCTGGACCCACGAGGTCTCCGGCACCTCCGGTTCCGACGACTGGCGCACCCCGATCGTCGGCTGATCCGCCGCGGTCCACTTCGGCCGGGCGTTGCCTGGCCGAAGGCTTTTTGCGAAGCAGTAGACAGAAAACCAACCTGCCGTTGCGCAATGCGGACCCAGCGCATCACAGAGC
>NZ_JADDIX010000010.1 GCF_015070855.1 Pseudomonas lopnurensis | reverse complement strand
GCAGCTTGCAGCTTGCAGCTTGCAGCTTGCAGCTTGCAGCTTGCAGGCGCATATGTTTTGATTCGCGACATTATCTTTCGAATCGAAACTTAGGCATGTCGAAACGCAACACGCCGCAACGCCGCCATACCATTCTTTCCCTGCTCGCCGAGCTGGGAGAGGTGAGTGTGGAGGCGTTGGCCAAGCGTTTCGCCACCTCCGAGGTGACCATCCGCAAGGACCTCGCCGCGCTGGAGAAGAACGGCCTGCTGCTGCGCCGGTATGGCGGCGCGGTGCCCTTGCCCCAGGAGTTGATGGTCGACAGCGGCCAGCCGGTTTCGCGCTACAAGCAGGCCATCGCCCGGGCCGGGGTGGCGCGTATTCGCGAGCATGCGCGCATCATCATCGACAGCGGCACCACCACCGCGGCGATGATTCCCGAGCTGGGCCATACGCCGGGCCTGGTGGTGATGACCAATTCGCTGAATGTGGCCAATGCCCTGCGCGATATCGAACACGAACCCGTGCTGCTGATGACCGGCGGCACCTGGGACCCGCATTCGGAATCCTTCCAGGGGCAGGTCGCCGAACTGGTGCTGCGCTCCTACGATTTCGATCAGTTGTTCATCGGCGCCGATGGCATCGACCTCGAACGCGGCACTACGACATTCAACGAGTTGTTGGGGCTGTCGCGGGTGATGGCCGAAGTGGCCCGCGAGGTGATCGTGATGGTCGAGAGCGACAAGATCGGCCGGCGCATCCCCAACCTCGAGCTGCCCTGGAGCAGCATCCATACCCTGATCACCGATGAGCGCCTCGCCGATGAGGCGCGTACAAGCATCCAGGCCCGTGGCGTCAAACTGATCTGCGCGGCCATCGAAAACAAGCTGGAGAACTGACCATGTGTGGCATCGTTGGCGCCGTCGCCGAACGCAACATCACCGCGATCCTTCTCGAAGGCCTCAAGCGCCTGGAATACCGGGGCTATGACAGCGCCGGGATCGCCGTGCTGAATGTCGCCGGCGAGCTGCAGCGCCTGCGCCGTTCCGGCAAGGTGGCGGAACTGGAACAGGCCCAGGCGCAGGCGCAACTGTCCGGTCGCCTGGGAATCGCCCATACCCGCTGGGCCACCCATGGCGCGCCCTGCGAACGCAATGCGCATCCGCATTTCTCCGGCGACGACCTGGCGGTGGTGCACAACGGCATCATCGAGAACCACGAGGCGCTACGGGCGCAGCTCAAGCAGCTCGGCTACGCCTTCGTCTCCGATACCGATACCGAAGTCATCGTGCACCTGCTGCAGCACAAGCTCGACGAGTTCGGCGACCTGACCGTCGCGCTCAAGGCCACGGTCAAGGAATTGCACGGCGCCTATGGCCTGGCGGTAATCAGCGCCAAGCAGCCGGATCGCCTGCTCGCCGCGCGCAGCGGCAGCCCGCTGGTGATCGGACTGGGGCTGGGCGAGAATTTCCTGGCCTCCGACCAGTTGGCGCTGCGTCAGGTCACCGACCGCTTCATGTACCTGGAGGAGGGCGACATCGCCGAGATCCGTCGCGACAGCGTGCAGATCTGGGATGTCGACGGCCAGCCGGTACAGCGCGAGGCGGTGCAGTACCACGAAGGCGCCGAAGCGGCGGACAAGGGCGAATACCGCCACTTCATGCTCAAGGAAATCCACGAGCAGCCCAAGGTCGTGCAGCGCACCCTGGAAGGACGCCTCGGCGATCGCCAGGTGCTGGTGCAGGCCTTCGGTCCGCAGGCGGCCGAGCTGTTCGCCAGGGTGCGCAACGTGCAGATCGTCGCCTGCGGCACCAGCTACCACGCCGGCATGGTCGCGCGGTACTGGCTGGAGGAACTGGCCGGGATTCCCTGTCAGGTGGAAGTGGCCAGCGAGTTCCGTTACCGCAAGGTGGTGGTGCAGCCGGACAGCCTGTTCGTCACCATTTCCCAGTCCGGCGAGACCGCCGATACATTGGCCGCGCTGCGCAATGCCAAAGCGCTGGGCTACCTGGCCAGCCTGGCGATCTGCAACGTCGGCATCAGCTCGCTGGTGCGCGAGTCGGACCTGTGCCTGCTGACCCAGGCCGGGCCGGAGATCGGCGTGGCGTCGACCAAGGCCTTCACCACCCAGCTGGTCGGGCTGATGCTGCTGACCCTGGCCCTGGGCCAGGTGCGCGGCAGCCTCGACGCCGTCAAGGAAGCCGAGCTGGTCGAGGAGCTGCGTCGCCTGCCGATCCGCCTGGGAGAAGCGCTGGCGATGGATACCACCGTGGAGAAGATCGCCGAGCACTTCGCCGAGAAACACCACACGCTGTTCCTCGGGCGCGGCGCCCAGTATCCGGTGGCGATGGAAGGCGCGCTCAAGCTCAAGGAAATCTCCTATATCCACGCCGAGGCCTATCCGGCCGGCGAACTCAAGCACGGCCCGCTGGCGCTGGTGGATGCCGACATGCCGGTGGTCACCGTGGCGCCGAACAACGAACTGGTGGAGAAGCTCAAGTCCAACCTGCAGGAAGTGCGCGCGCGCGGCGGCGAACTGATCGTCTTCGCCGACCGTGAAGCTGGCATCGAGAACGGCGAGGGCACCTTCCTGGTGAACATGCCGCACATCCATGATGCCTTGGCGCCGATCCTCTACACCCTGCCGCTGCAGCTGCTGTCCTACTACGTCGCGGTGCTGCGCGGCACCGATGTGGACCAGCCGCGCAACCTGGCCAAATCGGTGACCGTGGAGTGATCGCGCAGCCTGGGTGAGCTTTGTCTGATCCGCGCACGATCGATCGGTTCATGCACCGCTGGCTCGCCAAACCAGGGGGCTGTATAACGGGCCTTTCCGAGGGGGCGAACGAACAGGAGGCGGTATGGAAGAGGTCATCGAACAGCTGCGCGAACTCAACGAGCCGGTGCCGGTGCCGCTGGAACTGCCGGACGACGATCTGCTGGTGGAGATCGAGGAACAGCTGCTGATCAACCTGCCGTTCGGCCTGCGCGAGTTCCTGCTGCAGGTCAGCGACGTGGTCTACGGCCGTCTTGAGCCGGTCACTGCCACCGACCCGCAATCGCACACCTACCTGCCCGAGGTGGCGGCAAACGCCTGGGATGCCGGCGTGCCGCGCGACCTGATCCCGGTCTGCCAGGAGGGCCGCGACTATTACGTGGTCGATCTGGAGGGCCAGGTCACCCTCTGGGACGGCGATGACGGCGAGCTGACCGAAGAAACCTGGGAAACGGTCTGGCACTGGGCGCGGGACGTCTGGCTGGAAAGCTGAGAACGGACCGAGCCGCTTCGCGATATGAAAAGCGCTAAGCTGTACGCCCCTTGCCGACGACCTGACTCCCTATGCTGACCCTGGGCAACCTATTCCTGTTCATGTTGGCGACCGCCGTGGGCGCCTGGTTCTGGCATTCCCATGGCATTCGCGAGCGTGCCTTGCTGGCCGTGCGTCGGCATTGCAAGAAAATGGATGTCGAGCTGCTCGATGGGGCCGTCGCCTTCCGGCGCCTGACGCTGTTGCCGGATGCCCGTGGTCGGCGCCGGCTGGCTCGCATCTATGGCTTCGAATTCACCGTCACCGGCGAGCAGCGCCATCCCGGTAGCATCGTCATGTTCGGCGCACACGTCGGCCGCATCGAGATGGCCGCGCATCCGTTCCAGCCCGCCGCGGAGCCGGGGCGGGTCATCCAGCTGGACGAATGGCGCCGCTCGCGCGACTGAGTGGCTTCATTCTGGCAAACGGCAGGCGACCAAGCCCTGTTCCAGCGCGGCCTGCGGTTGGACCTCGGCGAAGATCAGCTCGATCCGCGAATCCCGGCGCCATTCGCTGGGCCTGAACACGAGTCCATGACCCTCCAGCGCATTGGCCGACTGCCAGCCATTTCCGCCGTGCAGGACCAGCTTGGCGCGGCGCCATGGCCATTGCGCCAGCCACTGCGCGACTCGCTGCAGATCGAAGCGCTGGCTCGGGTGCCAGCGCCAGCCGATGCTCCAGCCGTCGTCGCCTGCCCGGCACTGGCAGATGGGCCGCTTCGGATCGCGCCAGAGTTGCGGCAGCGGCGCCGCCGCCTGGGGCAGGGCGGACGGCTGTGGCGCCTCGCGAGCGCAGGCCTGGATGCCCGGAAGCCGTTGCAGGGGCAGCCGGCCCTGGTGGGTCCAGTACAGCGGCCGATCGGGCAACTGACTGGCCAGCCGCGCGCGCGCCGGCGCGTCCAGCGCCTCGCTCTTGTTCATCAGCAGCAGCCCGGCACCGGCCAGGGCCTGTTGCTGGCTTTCGGGCAGCGCCGCGCCCTGGCTCAGCGCCTGCGCATCCAGCACCAGCACGCTCGGCTGAAGCGCCAGTACCTGCTGCCAGGGCGCCTGGCCAAGCTGGCGCAGCAACTCGGCCGGGTGTCCGAGCCCGGACGGTTCGATCAGCAGGCGATCCGGGCGGGCCTGGCGCAGCAGGCGAGTCAGGCCGACCTGGAAGGGCACGCCGTTGACGCAGCACAGGCAGCCGCCGGCGACTTCCGCCAGGCTGACGCCTTCGGCGCCTCTGCTCAGCAGCGCGGCATCCAGGCCGATCTGGCCGAATTCGTTGACCAGCACCGCCCAGCGTTCGGCCGCCGGTTTCTGCGCCAGCAACTGGCGGATCAGGCTGGTCTTGCCGGCGCCGAGGGGGCCGCCGATGAGATGGGTGGGGATGTGTTCGAGCATGGTCGTCATGGTGCGCATTTTGCGGTGCGGCTGGAAGAGGCGGATGCCCGCTCGTGCTAAAGTCGCCCGCGATTCTGAAGGGGGGTGGCTCGTGCGACTATCTTTGTTGCTGACGGTGTTGCTGGGAAGCGCCGTGTCCGGCGAGGCGCTGGCCGAGGCCTGTGTCATCCACAGTCGCGACGGTCGAGTGGCGGTGACGCTCTGCCAGGCGAATCGCAGCATTCCCGCGGAGCTGTTCCGCAACGGCTTCTGCCAGCCACAGCTCGAGGGCCAGCAGATCGAGGTGGAGTTCGTCGAGCACTGCCCGCAAGGCGCCTTCGGCATCTGCCGCGACGCCCGCGTTTCCAACATGCCCTATCGGCAGGACATCCACTATTACGGTATCGCCAGCGATGCCCGCTTTCTCCGGCCCGCCTGCGAGCAGGCCAGCGAGGGCGTCTGGGACGGCGAGTAAGCCACGGCCCAGCATTCATGGGGGTTTCACGTGGAACCTGAGCGAACGGGCCGCTAGCGCGCCGGCTCGAGCGTTCCGCAATCCTCGCCCACCCAGTGCGCATGGGATTCCATGCGCGAGGTGCCGGTTTCGACGCCTTGCCGGTACTCGCTCTCGATGGTGCTGACGAACTCCCGCGAGCTGATGAAGCGGGTTTCCCCCTGGCCGCGGGCGCCGGGGCATGCGAAGCGGAATTTCCACAGGCTGTCGCTGCGCTCGGTGATTTCCTGGCTGCAGGCCGGGTCGTCCTGAAACGGCAGATCGCCCGAAGCCACCTGTTCCTCGCTGAGGCAGATCCGCACGCCCTTGCCACCCAGCTGCACGCCCTGCGCCGCGAGCATTTCCTCCATGACCCTGCGCTGATCGGCCGGCAAATTCTGCATCTGCGCCAGCATCTCGTCCGTGCCCGGCATCTGCTGGCCATCCATCTGGATGTCGCCGCTACGGAATTCCCAGAGGCCGGGCAGGATCGGCTGGGCCTGGGCCGGTAGAAGGAACATCGACAAGGCCGTCGAGGCGGCCAGCAGGGACAGACGGGGCATGGTCGTACTCCAGATCCGGTGTTCTGAAAGCCTAGCTGAGGCTGCGCAAAAGTCCGCCCGACAGCGGCGATGATTGATCGTGGATTTATGTTGTTGAGAAGCGTTAGCATCCACCTTCGCAGCATTCATGGGAGGCCGCATGGCAACCGAAGGTATGGTTCGGCAGCAACTGCTGCACCGGCTCTATGTCGATCACCACGGCTGGCTCAATGGCTGGCTGCGGCGCCACCTAGGCTGCAACCAGAAGGCCGCGGACCTGGCCCAGGACACCTTCGTGCGGGTGCTGGCCAAGGACGAGGACATGGCCGCCATTCGTGAGCCCAGGGCTTATCTGCATACCATCGCCAAGGGCTTGTTGCTCAATCACTGGCGCCGTCGACAGATCGAGCAGGCCTACCTGGATGCCCTGGCGCTACAGCCCGAACCGCTGGCACCGTCGCCCGAAGCCCAGGCGCTGATCGTCGAAACGCTGCTGCAGGTCGATGCGCTGCTGGCGCGCTTGCCGACGAAGGTGCGCCGTGCTTTCCTCATGTCGCAGTTGCAGGGCATGACCTATGCGGCGATAGCCGTCGAGCTGGGCGTCTCCGAACGGATGGTGAAGAAGTACATGGCGCAGGCCATGTTGCATTGCCTGACGCTGGTGGGGGAGGACTGATGGGCATCGATCACCGCGTGCTGCAGGAGGCTGCGCAATGGTTCGCCGTGCTGCAATCCGGCGCGGTGAGCGCAGCCGAGCGCCAGGCCTGGTCGCAATGGATCGAACGTCCCGAGCATGCCCGGGCCTGGGCCAGGGTGGAGCGCATCAGCGGCCAGTTGCTGCCGCTGTCGGCCGATCCCGTCGGGCGTACCGCGGGCGGCCTGCTCCAGCAGCAGCGCACGAGCCGACGCCAGGCGCTGAAACTGCTTGGCCTGGTCTGCGGCGGTGCCGGGCTGACGCTGGCGACCGGTTCCGCGCCCTGGCGCGAGTGGACCGCGAACCAGCGTACCGCGGTCGGCGAAGTGCGTGATCTGCGGCTGTCCGACGGTTCGCGGCTGTGGCTGAATACCGGCAGTGCGGTGGATATTGCGTTCGATCGACATGCACGGCAGCTGTCGCTCTACCGGGGCGAGCTGCTGATCGATGCCGTTGGCGGGCAAAGCGTTCCACCGCTGCTGCTGAACAGCCGCGAGGGACGTTTGCGCAGCGAACGGTCGGCGCGCTTCTCGGTGCGCCAGGGCGACGGCCGGACCCAGCTCAGCGTGTTCGCCGGTGCGGTGGAGATCCAGCTTGCGGGCCTGGGCGTCACCAGCGTTGCCGCTGGGCAGCAGGCCGGCTTCAGCGCCGGCCGCATCGGCCCGCTCGAACCGGTGCGGGCAGAGCGACAGGCCTGGTCGACCGGCGTGCTGCTGGCCGATAACCAGCGGCTGGCCGATTTTCTCGCCGAGCTGTCGCGCTATCGTCACGGCTATCTCGGCTGCGACCCGCGTATCGCCGATCTGCGCGTGGTGGGTGCCTTCCCGCTGAGCGATACCGAACGGGTGCTGGAGGCGCTGGCGGCCACGTTGCCGGTGCGTATCCAGCGGCGCATGGCCTGGTGGGTCAGACTCGAACCGGCAGTGTAGGGCCGGCAGAGACTGCGAATAAAAAATATTCGTATCCGCAGTTCCCCTTTTCCGTTCCGGCTGGGCATAGCCGCATAAGCCCCGCCAACATGGAAAAGGATTCATCATGCGTTCGACCTGCTCGCCGTCCCTTCCCAGCCGTTCGCGCGCCCTGACCGGCGCCATACGTACCGCCCTGCTGTGCCTGCCCCTGGGGGCGCTGGCGCCTGCGCTGACAAGCGCCGCCGAGAATTCGGCGAGCCAGCAGGCGGTGCGCAGCTACGACATTGCGGCCGGCCCGCTATCCAGCACGCTGAGCCGCTTCGCCGGCGAAGCGGGGGTGCTGCTGTCGGTCGACGGCAGCCTGCTGCAAGGGCTGCAATCGAACGGCCTGCAGGGGCCGTACGGGGTCGACGAAGGGTTCGCGGCGCTGCTGCAGGGCAGCGGGCTGCAGGCGGTGCGCGACAGCCAGGGCAACTATTCGCTGGCCCCGCAGGCGGAGCAGGGCGACACCCTGGAACTGCAGCCAATGACGGTCGAGGGCTTCGCCCTGGGCAACGCGCTGGGCGAGATGGAGGGCTACAACGCCACCCACAGCAGCGCGGCGACCAAGACCAGCATGCCATTGCTGGAAACCCCGCAGACCGTTTCGGTGGTAACCCGCCAGCAGATGAATGATCAGGGCTCGCTGACGGTGGCCCAGGCTTTGCGCTATACCCCCGGCGTGATGAGTAGCCCCTATGGCGCTACCAGCCGCTACGACTATGTGGCCATGCGCGGGTTCAGTGACGGTTCGGTGGATAACCTGTACCTCGATGGCCTCAAGGTGATGGGTGACAGCGGTACCTACAGCACCATGCAGATCGATCCCTACCTGCTCGAGCGTATCGATGTGCTGAAGGGCCCGTCATCGGTTCTGTATGGTCGCAGCCTGCCTGGTGGCCTGGTGGCCATGACCACCAAGCAGCCAACCGATGAAACTTACCGGCAGGTTCAGGCGACAGTCGGCAGCAACAATCAGAGGGGCATCGGCGTCGATCTGGGCGGGCCGCTCGATGAAGAAAAACACCTTTCCTACCGTCTGGTCGGTCTGGCCGACAAGGGCGATACCCAGTACGACCATGTCGAATCGGAGCGCTACGCCTTGGCGCCATCTCTGCGAATCGCTTTTTCCGAGGATACTGCGCTGACCCTGCAGGCCTATCTACAGCATGATCCGGAAAGTGGATATCACGGGGGGCTGCCTGCAGAAGGCACGCTGTATCGCCGCAACGGGCGTTATCTCTCCGACGGTTTTTTCGAGGGCGAGCCTGGTCACGAAAAGTTCGAACGTACCCAGCAAATGCTCGGCTACCAGTTCGAGCATCGTTTCGACGGTGTCTGGTCGATGCGTCAGAACTTCCGCTACCTGGATTCGAAAGTCGAATCCGAACAGGTCTATAGCCTGGGCTGGGCTGGCAATTCCTCGGAATTGCTGCGCGCCTATACGGGTGCGGACGAGCGTCTGCATTCGTGGATCATCGATAACATGCTGCAGGCCGAATTCGACACGGGAGCCGCCCGGCATACCTTGCTTACTGGTGTCGACTATCAGCGCGCAAAGGCGAAAGTGACTTATTACGGAGGAACCGTCGACAATCTCGATGCTTTCGATCCGGTCTATGGTACTCCGGTGGTGGTCGGTGGTCCGTTCGGCCAGACCCGTAGGCTGGAGCAGACGGGCCTGTATATGCAGGACCTGATCGAACTGGACCGTTGGCGTTTTTCGCTGGGCGTACGACAGGATTGGGTTGAAACCGAAGTGGCGACGGAGGGGGTGAGCGCGCCATCGGGGAAGGATTCCAGCCAGCTGACAACCCGGGCCGGCGTTCTGTATCTGTTCGATAACGGAGTAGCGCCATATCTCAGTTATTCGGAGTCGTTCAACCCGAACTCGACCAGCGACGCTAATGGCGATCCGCTTGCGGCGACCGAAGGCACGCAATGGGAACTGGGCGTCAAGTACCAGCCGGTGGGTACCGACGATCTGTATACCGCTTCGCTGTTTCACATCGAGCAGGAAAACCTGGCATCCAAGCTTCCTAACGAAGATTTCTTCCGGCCTATCGGGGCCGTACGTTCGCAGGGCCTGGAACTTGAAGCGCGTTTGCAGGTGACCGACAGCCTGCGTCTGCTGGGCAGCTATACGTTCACCGACATCGAATATTCGAAATCCGTGTTCAGCGCTGTGGACGATACCCTGGATAACAAAGGTAATACTCCGACCCAGTCGGTGCGCCACATGGCGTCTATCTGGGCGGACTACCGTTTCATCGGCGATAGCCTGGAAGGGCTGAGCACTGGCGCGGGCATCCGTTATGTCGGCAAGAGCTGGGCCGATGCCGAGAATACGCAGCGCATCCCCTCCTACACGCTATTCGATGCTTCCATCGGCTATGACTTCGCCAGGGTTG
This sequence comes from Pseudomonas lopnurensis, assembly GCF_015070855.1. GTDB lineage: Bacteria > Pseudomonadota > Gammaproteobacteria > Pseudomonadales > Pseudomonadaceae > Stutzerimonas > Stutzerimonas lopnurensis. Next base: position 19,982 of record NZ_JADDIX010000010.1, on the reverse strand, counting down.
GGCTGGACGGCGTGGGTGTCCGGTTGAACGCCAATAACCTCACCGACAAAAGGTACGTAGCAGGCTGTGGCAGCAGCCTGAACTATTGCTACCTCGGTGAGGAGCGCAACATCACAGCGACGGTCAGTTACGAGTTCTGATCACATTACAAAAAGCTGGCCGCCAGCCTTTGGGCCGGCGGCTTTTGCATTTTCAAGGTGGGCATAGGTAATGCGTTCCATCCTCGTTCTCCTGCACCGCTACATTGGCCTGGCCACGGCGCTGTTTCTCTTTCTCGCCGGCATTACCGGCAGCATCCTGGCCTTTCATCACGAGCTGGACGAGTGGCTGAATCCGGAGTTCTACCACACCCGCAGCGAGGGGCCGGTGCTGGCGCCGGGTACGCTGGTGGAGCGGGTCGAGCAGGCCAACCCGCGCATGCAGGTCTGGTACATGGAGTTCCCCGACGAGCCGGGACACGCCGCGTTGATGGCGCTGGTGCCGCGCAACGATCCGGAGACCGGCAAACCCTATGCAGAGCGGCCGGTGGTGCACTACCTCGATGCGGTCAGCGGCGAGCCGGTGGGAACGCGCTATTGGGGCGAATGCTGCTTCTCGCGCAAGAACTTCGTGCCGTTCCTGCTCGAGTTCCACTACAACCTGTCGCTGCCCGGAAACTGGGGGCTCTGGTTGATGGGCATCGTGGCGATCGCCTGGGTGATCGACTGCTTCGTCTCGCTGCTGCTGACCTTCCCGCGCGGGCGGCCGTTCTTCGGCAAGTGGTGGACGGCGTGGAAGATCAAGCGCCAGCGCCTCAACCACGACGTGCACCGTGCCGGCGGGTTGTGGCTGTGGCTGCTGCTCACGCCCGTGGCGGTCAGCAGCGTGGCGATGAACCTGCCCGAGCAGGTGTTCAAGCCGGTGGTGTCGCTGTTCTCCAAGGTGGAGCCGAGCGTCTACGAGGCCCGCGGACGGCTGCCGGCCGACCAGCTGGGCAGCACGGCCTACGATTTCCACCAGGCCTACGACTACGCCATGCAGCATGCGGCCGATCTCGGCCTGACCGAGCCCATCGGCGAGCTGTACTACAGCTTCGAATACAACTTCTACGGCGCCGGCTTCGGCGACCACGACAGCAACCAGGGCAACGCCTGGCTGTTCTTTCATGGCACCGATGGGCGCCTGCTGGGGCAGGAGATTCCCGGGCAGGGCACGCTGGGCCAGCAGTTCCACCTGCTGCAGCCGGCGATCCATGGCGGGCGCATCCTCGGCCTGCCAGGGCGCATCCTGATCGCGCTGCTCGGTGTGGCGATCGCCGTGCTGTCGCTGACCGGCGTGGTGATCTGGTGGCGCAAGCTTTCCGCGCGGCGGCGGACGACGGCACGGCGCAGTGTGGCGGTAGAGGCGAGTTGAAGCTTGCTGCAGGCCAGAGGCCGGCATCGCCGCAAGGGCGCGCCTGCTACAGGTTCGGTGCGTATCTGCTGCTTTGTGGGAAACCCGCCCTCGGGGCGATGTTTTTAAGCTTCAAGCTCAAGCAGGCAGTCCTGCCAGCCTTTAATCGCGGCGCGTGGCGCCTACTGCGCCCGGCTGACCAGCGCCGGCAGCTGTTCGGCGAGTTTCTGCACCCTCAACGGTGCGCGGATGAAGCCGTGCTGGCGGCCGTCCGGGCCGATGAGGACCAGGTTGCCGCTGTGGTCGACGGTGTAGTTTTCCCGGCTGGTATCGCCGGGAATGAAGGGAATGCCGACACCGTTGGCCAGGCGCTGGATGTCGTCCAGCGGGCCGGTCAGGCCCTGGAAGCCGGCCTTGAAGTAGCCCAGGTATTGCTTCAATTGCTGCGGCGTGTCGCGGTTCGGGTCGACGCTGACCAGGATCGGCTGGATCTCGTCGCGCACGTCCTCGGGCAGCAGGCCCTTGAGCTGGCGCAGCTCGGCCAGCGTGGCGGGGCAGATATCCGGGCAGAAGGTGTAGCCGAAGAACAGCAGTGTCCATTTGCCCTCGAGTTCGTCCACCGCCACCGGCTCGCCGTCCTGGTTGGTCAGGCTCAGTTCCGGGACCGAGCGGCTCTGCGGCAGCAGCACGATGCCGGCGTCCAGCAGTTGCGCGGGGTCGAGCTGGCGCTCGCTGTTCAACACCTTGGAAACCGTCAGCCCGATGACCAGCGCAATCAGCGCGACGAGGATGAAAACGGTTTTCTGGATGCGGGTCATGGGGGTCCTATTGGCGGCTCAGATATTGAGCAGCAGATAATGATCAACCAGCAGCGCGATGAACAGCGCGAACAGGTACCAGATGCTGTATTTGAAGGTATTGATCGCCGCATGCGGCCGGCTGTCCCGGTACAGCACGATCGCCCAGTAGAGGAAGCGCGCACCCAGCACGGCGGCCGCGGCGAGGTACAGCGGGCCGCTCATGTGGATGGCGAACGGCATGAAGCTGACCGCCAGCAGCACCGCGGTGTAAAGCAGGATATGCACCTTGGTGTAGTGCACGCCGTGGGTCACCGGCAGCATCGGAATGTTCACCTTGGCGTATTCTTCCTTGCGGTGGATCGCCAGCGCCCAGAAGTGCGGCGGGGTCCAGGCGAAGATGATCAGCACCAGCAGCAGGGGTTCGGCGCTGACCTGGCCGGTCACCGCGACCCAGCCGAGCAGCGGCGGGGCTGCCCCGGCGAGGCCGCCGATGACGATGTTCTGCGGCGTGGCGCGCTTGAGAAAGCCGGTGTAGATCACCGCATAGCCGATCAGCGAGGCCAGGGTCAGCCAGGCCGCCAACGTATTGGTGAAGGTCAGCAGCAGGGCGAGTCCGGCGGCGCCCAGGACCAAGGCGAAGGTCAGCGCGGCGGCGGGGGCAACCCGCCCCTCGGCCAGCGGCCGCTTGCGGGTGCGCGCCATCACCGCATCGATCTGCCGGTCCACCACATGGTTGACCGCCGCGGCACCGCCGGCGCACAGGGCGATGCCCAGGTTGCCGAACAGCAGCACCGTCCACGGCACGCCGGCACGGGTGGCGAGGAACATGCCCACCAGCGAGGTGATGAGCATCAGCAGCACCACCTTCGGCTTGGTCAGCTCCAGGTAGTCGCGCCAGCTGACCTGTGCGCCGCGTTCGCTGAGTAGAGTCGCCATGGGGGTTCTCCTTGTGGTCATGCGCGGGGCAGATCGAGCTGCCCCGTCGTGTTCGAAATCGATGCCGGAACCTCGTCACGCTGAGCGACGCGGGCGGGCAGCCGCAGCCGATAATTGACCAGTACCAGCACCAGCAGCAGAGCGGCGCCGCCGCCGTTGTGGGCCACCGCGACCGCCAGCGGCAGGTTGAGCAGCACGTTGCCGATGCCCAGCCCGAGCTGGATGGCCAATGCGGCCAGCAGCAGGGCGGCCAGGCGGCCCAGCCCCTGGCGCCAGAGCATCCCGGCGAGCACCAGCGATGCCAGCGTCACGCTCAGAGCGCCGAGTCGGTGGGTGACGTGGATCGCAGTGCGTGCCTCGCCATAGAGCAGCCCGCCGAGGTAGTTGGGGCCGATGTCGTGGTGGGTCAGGTCGAAGGCGTTGACGAAATCCATCCGCGGCCACCATTGCCCGTGGCAGGTGGGAAAGTCGGTACAGGCCACCGCGGCGTAATTGCTGCTGACCCAGCCGCCCAGGGCGATCTGGCCGATCACCAGCAGCAGGGCGACGCCGGCGAAGGCGCGTAGACGGCTGGAAACCGCCGGCAGCGGGGCGATCGCGCCGGACAGTCGCAGGCACAGCAGGAACAGCAGGCTGAGGGTGGTGAAGCCGCCGAGCAGGTGCGCGGTGACCACCTGCGGCCAGAGCTGCAGGGTCACGGTCCACATGCCGAAAGCCGCCTGGGCGATCACCACGGCGAGCAGCAGCAGCGGCAGCTTCAGCGGTTGCCCGGGCTGCTCGCGACGGCGCACGGCCTGCACTGCCAGCGCGAGGATCACCAGGCCCAGGGCACCGGCGAAATAGCGGTGAATCATCTCGTTCCAGCCCTTGTGCACTTCCAGTGGCGTCTCGGGGAAGCGAAGGGCCGCGAGGCTCTGCTTGTGCTCGCTCATCGGCACGGCGAGAAAGCCGTAGCAGCCCGGCCAGTCCGGGCAGCCGAGGCCGGCGTGGGTCAGCCGGGTATAGGCGCCGAGTAGCACCACCACCACGGCCAGCAGGGTGGCGATCAGGGCGAGGCGGTATCCGGGGCGTGATGCTTGCATAGGTTCCTCGTTCCACTCGGGCTAAAGGCTGGAGGCTGGACGATCAGACCTCCGTCTCGCCAATCATCTGTGCGGCAGACTCCTCCTCGTCCAGCCTCCAGCGCCTTTATCGTCTTTACCGCTTTTATCCAATCTGCGAGATCTTCAGTAGGTATTTCAGGTCGTCGAGGATCGCCTTGCCGTCGGCGCCGGCGTCGTAGCGCAGCACCAGGTTGCCGTGCGGGTCGACGATCCACAGCTGCGGCGTCGCCGGCGCATCGGCGTTGCGTGAATAGACCGCAGCGTCGAGCGAATGGCGCTGCAACTGCGGATATTCGCGCCGCAGGCGCTGTTCGTAGTCCGCTTCGAGCGCTTCGGCGCTGGCCAGTGCATGGCTGGCGCGGGCGGCTTCGCGGGCCAGGCCGATGTTGATCTGGCGAGCCAGGTAGACCAGTTGCCGGCATGGCTCGTCGCAGCCTTGCGGGGCGGTGACCAGCAGTTCCCAGCGGGGGGCGCCAGACGACGTGCCCACGCCGATGGCGCTGCGGTCCTGGCCGTTGGCGATCAGCACGCCGTCGTAGCTGCGGCTTTCCGGCACCCAGAAACCGAAGCGGTACATCGCCGCGGCCAGCAGCATCGGCCCGAGCACCACGGCGATGATCAGTAGCAGCTGCAGTCGCCCACGCCCGCGCTTCGGCTCATGGCCGGCAAGGATCGGATTCATCGTTTCCACTGTGCTTCCCCCGTGCCTGATGCACGCCGAAATAGATGAACAGCGCCAGCAGCGCCGCGGCCAGGGCGAACCACTGCACGGCATAGCCCAGATGCTGCGACGGGCTCATGCTGGTGACCGGCCAGTCGGCGCGATAGGCGCTCGGCCCGGGTTCCAGGCGCAACTCGTGGACCACCCCAGCGCGGTCGAGCAGCGTCCACAGCGCCTCGATGTCGACGTGGTTGATCAGCCGCGGCCAGCCCTCGGCCATGCGGTGGCTGAAGACGAAAGGTTTGCCCGGCGGCACGTAGACCCAGGCGGCCAGCTTCAGGGGTTGCGCCGGGGTATCGAAGACCGGTGGGATGCGGCGGTCCGGCCAGGGAATCCAGCCGCGGTTGACCAGCACCCAGCGCCCGCTGGGGTCGTCATGGAAGGGTTGCAGCAGCTCGACGCCGACCTGGCCGTCGCGGGTGCGGCTGTCGAGCAGGAAGCTGTGCGCGGCATCGAAGCTGCCCTGCAGGTGGACACGGGCATAGGCCGGATCGGCGACCGTCTCGATCTGCTCGGGCGACAGCGGTGCGGCCTGCTGGCGTGCTTCCTGGCGGGCCAGCAGGTCGCGCTTCTGCTCGCTGCGCTCCAGCTGCCAGACGCCCAGCCAGAGCAGCACCGGCAGCAGGGCCAGTACCAGCAAGGTAGGCAACAGCCCCGGCCTGAAGCCGCTCATGACCGGCACCGCTGAATATCGATATGGCTGGCTATACTCCACCCCCAATACCCCTGTCGTGGACCCGCTCATGCTCAAGGCGGCTATCGTTCTGTCATTAGTGGCCACGCTGGTCAGTCTGTTCAGTGGGCTGTTCTTCCTGGTCAAGGACGAGGGGCGAACCTCCCGGGTCGTCACGGCCCTGTTCATCCGTGTCAGCCTCAGCGCGCTGACCGTCGCGCTGATCGGCTGGGGTTTCTGGTCCGGCCAACTGCGGCCGGCGTTCGGTTTCTAGGTCCTGTTCCCGTTCATCTCCAAGCAGGCCGTAGGAGCGGGCCATGCCCGCGAATCAGGCCCTGCAAGCCATCGCGGGCATGAACTCGGCATCCCCGTCCGCTCCTTACAAGAAATCTCAGAGCACGTAGACGAAGACGAACAGCGCGATCCACACCACATCGACGAAGTGCCAGTACCAGGCGGCCGCCTCGAAGCCGAAGTGATGTTCCGGACTGAAATGCCCACGCAGGATGCGCACCAGCATCACCGTGAGAATGATTGCACCCATGGTCACGTGGGCGCCGTGAAAGCCGGTGAGCATGAAGAAGGTCGCGCCGTAGATGCCCGAGCCCAGCGTCAGCCCGAGTTCGGTGTAGGCGTGCACGTATTCCTCGATCTGCAGGATGAGGAAGGCCGCGCCGAGCAGCACGGTCAGCGCAAGGCCCAGCTTGAGCTGCTGGCGATTGTTCTTGCGCAGCGCATGGTGGGCCCAGGTCAGGGTGAAGCTGGAACTGACCAGCAGCACGGTGTTGATCAGCGGCAGGCCCCAGGCGCTGATGGTGCCTTCCGGCGCCGGGTAGAGCTTGGGATCGGGCGTGTTCAGCAGTGGCCAGCTGTACTCGAAGCCCGGCCAGAGCATGTTGCTGATGCCCTTGTCGCCTTCTCCGCCCAGCCAGGGTCCCGCCCAGTAGCGGATGTAGAACAGTGCGCCGAAGAAGGCGGCGAAGAACATCACCTCGGAGAAAATGAACCAGCTCATGCCCCAGCGGAACGAGCGGTCCATCTGCGCGCTATAGAGCCCGGCGCGGCTCTCCTTCACCACCGCGCCGAACCAGCCGAACATCATGTAGGCGACCAGCAGGGCGCCAACGAAGAAGATCAGCGGTCCGCTGGATTCGGCGCGGTCGGCCTTGAGGTCGTTGAACCAGGTGCCGAGGCCATAGACGGTGACCAGCAGCGCGACGGTGGCGATGATCGGCCATTTGCTCTGATCGGGAACGTAATACTGCTCGTGGGTGGTCTGTTGGCTCATTGCAGACTCTCCTTGGCCGCGGTCGCGGACAGCGTGGCGACCGGTGGCTGGCGGGGCGTGATGTCGAACAGCGTGTAGGCGAGGGTCAGGTGGCGCACGTCGGCGGGCAGGTCGCGATCGACGATGAAGCGCACCGGCATTTCGATGCGCTCGCCCGGCTGCAGCACCTGCTGGGTGAAGCAGAAGCATTCGGTCTTGTGGAAATACGCCGCCGCCTTGGCCGGCGAGACGCTGGGAATCGCCTGGGCGGTCATCGGCTTGTCGGTCGGGTTGTAGGCGACGAAGCGGATTTCCGTGCTGGCGCCAGGGTGCACGCTGAGCTGGTCGGCCTGCGGGCCGAACTCCCAGTCCATTCCCGCGGCATTGGTGGCGAGGAACTGCACGCGCACCTCGCGCGCCGCATCGGCGGTCTGCGCACCCGTGTAGGCACCGGCGGTCTTGCCGTTGATGCCGAAGGCCTGGCACATGACGTCGTAGATCGGCACCAGGGCGAAGCCGAAGCCGAACATGGCGACCACTACCAGCGTCAGCCGCAGTACCAAGCGGCGCAGGGGAAGCTCGGTGCTCATGGCAGGCCTCCTTGGTAGGCGAATGGGGCGCCTGCGGTTTGGTGAGCAACTACCGCGATCTGGTGGGCTGAAGCCCACCCTACAGGCGGCCACAACCTCCCTAGGGTGGGCTTCAGACCGTAGGGCGGGTTGCAACCCGCCGATTCGGCGTTGAATCCGACTCCGTCCGCGCGGGTTTCACCCGCCCTACGGGTTTTTAGCGTAGCGGCCTCCAAGCCGTTCACGGCGTCAGCTCCCCGCCGGTGCCCTTGCGGTGTTCGTGCACTTCGCTCATGTCCGGCGGCGTCTGGAAGGTGTGGTAGGGCGCCGGCGAAGGCACGCTCCACTCCAGCCCTTCGGCGCCGTCCCAGGGCTTGGCCGGCGCGGCCGGGCCGCCGCGGATGCACTTGATGACGATGAACAGGAACAGCAGCTGGGTGGCGCCGAACATGAAGGCGCCGACCGACGAGACCATGTTGAAGTTGGCGAACATCATGTTGTAGTCGGGAATGCGCCGCGGCATGCCGGCCAGGCCGACGAAGTGCATGGGGAAGAACGCCAGGTTCATGCCGACGAAACTCATCCAGAAGTGCAGCTTGGCCAGGGTCTCGTCGTACATGTGCCCGGTCCACTTCGGCAGCCAATAGTAGGCCGAGGCGAAGATGCCGAAGATCGCCCCCGGCACCAGCACGTAGTGGAAGTGCGCCACCACGAAGTAGGTGTCGTGGTACTGGAAGTCCGCCGGGGCGATGGCCAGCATCAGCCCGGAGAAGCCACCGATGGTGAAGAGGATGACGAAGGCCACGGCGAACAGCATCGGCGCCTCGAAACTGAGCGAGCCGCGCCACATGGTCGACACCCAGTTGAACACCTTCACCCCGGTGGGCACGGCGATCAGCATGGTCGCGTACATGAAGAACAGCTCGCCCACCAGCGGGATGCCGACGGTGAACATATGATGCGACCAGACGATGAACGAGAGGAAGGCAATGGCGCCAGTGGCATAGACCATCGAGGTGTAGCCGAACAGCGGCTTGCGGCTGAAGGCCGGAATGATCGAACTGACCGCGCCGAACGCCGGCAGGATCATGATGTACACCTCGGGGTGGCCGAAGAACCAGAACACGTGCTGGAACAGCACCGGGTCGCCGCCGCCGGCGGCGCTGAAGAAGCTGGTGCCGAAGTGGATGTCCATCAGCATCATCGTTACCACCCCGGCCAGCACCGGCATCACCGCGATCAGCAGGAAGGCGGTGATCAGCCAGGTCCAGACGAACAGCGGCATCTTCATCAACGTCATGCCCGGCGCGCGCAGGTTGAGGATGGTGGCGATCACGTTGATCGCACCCATGATCGAGCTGATGCCCATCAGGTGGATGGCGAAGATGAAGAAGGTCACCGACTCCGGCGCGTAGGTGGTCGACAGCGGCGCGTAGAAGGTCCAGCCGAAGTTCGGTCCGCCACCCTCCATGAACAGCGTCGAGACCAGCAGGCCGAAGGCCGCCGGCAGCAGCCAGAAACTGAAGTTGTTCACCCGCGGCAGGGCCATGTCCGGCGCGCCGATCATCAGCGGGATCATCCAGTTGGCCAGGCCGACGAAGGCCGGCATCACCGCGCCGAAGACCATGATCAGGCCGTGCATGGTGGTCATCTGGTTGAAGAATTCCGGCTGCACGATCTGCAGGCCCGGCTGGAACAGCTCGGCGCGGATCACCATGGCCATCGAGCCGCCGAGCAGGAACGCCGCGAAGCTGAACCACAGGTACATCGAACCGATGTCCTTGTGGTTGGTGGTCAGCAGCCAGCGCGAGAGGCCCTTGGCCGGGCCATGGTGGTGGTCATGCCCGGCATGACCATGATCGTCGATCACTGCACTCATCGCCGCCACTCCTCTTATTGACCGGCTTCTTCGGCCTGTTTGAAGTCGAGCACGTCTTTCGGCGTGACCATGTCGCCGGTCTGGTTGCCCCAGGCGTTGCGCTCGTAGGTGATGACCGCGGCCAGGTCGACCTCGGACAGCTGCCTGCCGAAGGCCGCCATGGCGGTGCCCGGCTTGCCGTTGACGACGATGGCGATGTGCGCCTCGACGTCGCCAGTGGCGATGGGCGAACCCTTGAGCGCCGGGAACATCGGCGGGATGCCCTCGCCGCCGGCCTGGTGGCAGGAGGCGCAGGCGGTCTGGTAGACCTTCTCGCCGCGCTCGGTCAGCTCGGCGAGCGTCCATTCCTTGCTGGTCAGCTCGGCCAGCTTGGCCGCCTCGGCCTTCTTCTCGCCGAGCCAGGCGGCGTAGTCCTCGCTGGATTTCACTTCCACCACCACCGGCATGAAGCCATGATCCTTGCCGCACAGCTCGGTGCACTGGCCGCGGTAGATCCCAGGCTCATCGATGCGGGTCCAGGATTCGTTGATGAAGCCGGGGATGGCATCCTTTTTCACCGCCAGGTCCGGCACCCACCAGGAGTGGATCACATCCGCCGCGGTGATCAGGAAGCGCACCTTGGCGCCGGCCGGAATCACCAGCGGCTCGTCCACCTCCAGCAGGTAGTGCTCGCCCTTGGGCGCCAGGTTGTTGATCTGTTCGCGCGGGGTGGTGAGGTTGCTGAAGAACTCGACATCCTCGCCCAGGTACTTGTAGTGCCATTTCCACTGATAGCCGGTGATCTGCACGTCGACGTCGGACTCGCTGGAGTCGTAGATATGGATCAGCGTGCGGGTCGCCGGTACCGCCATGCCGACCAGGATCAGCAGCGGGATGATCGTCCAGAGCACCTCGACCCGGGTGTTTTCATGGAAATTGGCCGAGTGCTGACGCTTGGAGCGGCGGTGCGCGACCATGGACCAGATCATCACGCCGAACACCAGTACGCCGATGACCACACAGATCCAGAAGATGGTCATGTGCAGATCGAACACCGAACGGCTGACGTCGGTGGCGCCGGAGCGCATGTTCACATCCCAGGCCGCCTGGGCCTGACCGAACAATGCCGATAGCCCAAGCCCCATCCATATGCGTGGATGTCGAGACATTGCGGGTTCCCCTTATGATTCTTGTTATCCCGCCGACTGCCATCGAAACCGCCAAGAATCGGCTGGCCGGGGAATCTTTCCCCGCGGTGCCCGCTACGTTCTCGATCGGCCCGATTCTGTCCGGCGCGGCTACCGAATGCCTCGGTCGCCACGCCTTCGCCTGCACGCGCAGTCGGAACTTCATCAGGTACGCCTACGATTCGGAGTATAGACAGCGATCGCGCACTGGCAATTCAGGCGCCGGGTGCGTCTGACTCGGGCTCTGCGAGGCTGTCGTTCTTCTTCACGCCGCGCAGGTTCATCAACGCCAGGCACACCTGCAGGGTGATCAGCGCCCAGGCCTGGGCGTGCCAGCCCCAGATCACCCACAGCAGATTGCTCAGCAGAAAACAGCAGAAGCCGACGAAGCGCCGGCCCGGGCGCAGCGAGCCGATCAGCCAGGCGGCGATCACCGTGACCACCATGGCTGGCCATTGCAGCAAGTCGATCCAGTCCACGATGCCTCCGGTGCGGGAATACAGGGATTGGTGCAACGGGGGGCGGGGATAGTTCCTCCGTGGGTTCGCTCGCCGGTCGGGCGCGACGACCGACGACGATGGGCACGCGTCATCGAAGCTGCATACGTCGCGGTGCATGCCTGCGTTGCGGTGGATGGGTGAAGCGTCATCCACCCTACGTCCTCAAGCCCACGGCTGCTGGCCTCGGTGCAACACCGCGTCTCAGCTGTGTAGGGTGGGCTTTAGCCCACCGAAGGTGTTTCGCTACCGCTAGGCGAGAGCCTACGACATGGGCCTGGAGAGGTTCTGTCCTGGCCATGGACTGCTCCGGCGCCAGTTTTGGTGGGCTGAAGCCCACCCTACGGCTGCTGGTGGTGACGTAGGGTGGAAAACCGCGAAGCGTTTCCACGCGTTGCGCAGTTACCGGCAATGCACGGAGCCTCGGTGCAACACCGCGTCTCAGAGCAGGTTCAACTGCTGCCCCGGCGGGGCGAAACGGCTGCAGTCCAGCCCCTGGTTCTGCTCGCGGCGGTTGTAGCCCAGGCGCTTGCAGGCCAGTTGGAAGCGCTGCGCCAGCAACTGGGCGAACTGGCCTTCGCCGCGCATGCGGCTGCCGAAGCGGCTGTCGTAGTCCTTGCCGCCGCGGGACTGGCGAATCAGGCTCATGACATGAGCCGCACGCTGTGGGAAGTGTTCCTGCAGCCATTCGTCGAACAGCGTGGCGACCTCGTGGGGCAGGCGCAGCAGCACGTAGCCGGCCGAGCGTGCGCCGGCTTCGCGCGCGGCCTCGAGCATGCGCTCCAGCTCCATGTCGTTGATCATCGGGATCATCGGCGCGCACATCACGCTGACCGGCACCCCGGCCTCGTGCAGTGTGCGCAACACCCGCAGCCGCGCCGCCGGCGAGGCCGCACGCGGTTCCATGATGCGTTTGAGCTCGTCGTCCAGGGTGGTCAGGCTGACCGATACGCTGACCAACCGTTGCTCGGCCAGTGGCACCAGCAGATCGAGGTCGCGCAGCACCAATGAGCCCTTGGTGATGATGTGCAGCGGATGTTTGAAACGCAGGAGAATCTCCAGCGCCTGGCGGGTCAGCCGCTGCTCGCGTTCCAGCGGCTGGTAGGCATCGGTGTTGATGCCCAGGGCGATGGGTTGCGGCACGTAGCCGGGCCTGCTCAGCTCGGCTTCGAGGCGCTCGGCCAGGTTGGTCTTGGCGATCAGCCGGGTCTCGAAATCGATGCCGGGCGAGAGATCCCAGTAGGCGTGGCTGGGCCGGGCGAAGCAGTAGATGCAGCCATGCTCGCAGCCGCGATAGGGGTTCACCGAGCGATCGAAGCCGACGTCCGGCGACTGGTTGCGGGTGATCACCGTCTTCGCCGTCTCGCGGCGCACCTCGGTGGCGCGGGTCGGCGGCACGTCCTGCTCCCAGCCGTCGTCATAGGCTTCGCTGCGGGTCGATGCGAAGCGGTTGTCGGGGTTGATCGCGGTGCCGCGACCGCGGGGCGTCGAGCGAGTGTGGGTCATCTCAGAGTCATCGAATACTGTTTTTATATACAGTAATCGGCTTGCGATACCGGCGCCAGGTGTTCCGATCGACGGTACGGATGACCATCCGTCGCCTGGCAGGGGAACATTTGCGCGCTGCTTCGGACAAAAAGGTCTGATCGGGTCGAGCCGGGCACCTAGGCGCCTGGCCATTCCCACCACGGAGCCCGCCGAAAATCGAACAGGGAAGGCCGCAACGCCGTCATGGCGTCCGGCCCGGCAGTACCGGCAATGCGACGCCGTCGGGCGTGCACTCCAGTCTTTCCAATCCGCTGCCGTCATATGTCAGGAGCAGACCCCATGCACACCACCGGTTCCTTCCATACCCGGGAGAACAACTTCGATTTCCTGCGTTTCTTCGCCGCCGCGCTGGTGCTCTTCGCGCACAGCTATCCGCTGATCGGGCGCCGCGAGGACGAGCCGCTGACCGTGCTCACCGGCTACGAGAAGGGCGGTTCGATCGCCGTCGGCATCTTCTTCATCATGAGCGGCTACCTGATCGCTTCGTCCTGGCTGGCCAGCAGCAGCCCGAAGAGTTTCCTGCTCAAGCGTGCGCTGCGCATCTTTCCGGCGCTGATCGTCGCGGTGCTGCTCTCGGCATTCGTCATCGGGCCGATGGTCACGCAGCTCAGCCTCGGCCAGTACCTGACCGCCGACGGCACCTGGACCTATCTGCAGAACATCCTGCTGGTCACCCGCTACGAACTGCCCGGCGTGTTCAGCGACAACGTCTATGCCGCGGTGGTCAACGGCTCGCTGTGGACGCTGCCGCTGGAAGTGCTGATGTACATCGGCGTGATGATCCTGGGGCTGACCGGCTTTCTCAAGCGCCGGCTGATCTTCCTGCCCATCGCGGTGCTGGCGATCGGGCACTTCTGGCTGTTGGGCAAGCTGGGCATCGAGTCCTATTTCATCAGGAACATCTGCAAGCTCGGCCTGCTCTACTACAGCGGCTCGGCGCTGTTCCTCTACCGCGACGACATTCCCTGGCGTGGCTGGATCGCGGCGCTGCTGTTCGTCGCCTTGGTGGCGAGCTTCCGTACCCCTGTCGGCCCGCTGGTGTATTTCGTCGCGCTGCCGTACCTGGTGCTCTATCTCGCCTATGCGCCGCTGCCGTGGGTATCGCGCTTCGGCAAGTACGGCGATTTCTCCTACGGCCTGTACATCTACGCGTTCCCCTTCCAGCAACTGACGGTCTATCTGTTCGGCCCGCAGGTCGGCGTGCTCGGCCTGACGCTGATCGCTTTCGTGCCGACGTTGATCCTCGCCGCGCTGTCCTGGCACCTGATCGAGGCGCCGGCGATGAAGCTCAAGCGCCTGTTCGCCTCCGCGCCGCAGCCGGGGCGGGCGACGCCGAAAGTGGAAGGCTGAAAGGCCGTGCCGCACGGTGCGCACCCTATGGACGTATGGCGGTGGCGTAGGTCGGGTTGAGGCGCGTAGCGCCGAAGCCCAACATCGGTACGCCGCACACCCATTCCGGCACGACACTCCGCTCGTTGGGCTTCGCTGCGCTCAACCCAAGCTACGCGTACCGCGGGCTTTCTCTCGAACGGCAAGTACCTTCAACCGAGGCGGCGGACCTGCAGGTCCCGGTAGCCGGCCGCCGGGTCGCCGCGCAATTCCAGCTGCCCAGCCGCAGCCAGTTCGCGGGCGCGCCAGTAGAGGAAGAAGTCGCTGGGGAAGAAGCCATCGCAGTGCCCCATGACCTCGGCCATCGCCCGCGCCAGCGGGCCGAAGGCGGTCGGGCTGGCGGCCAGCAGTCCGTTGTCGATCGCCTGGTAGCCTTCGCCGTGGAAATGCCCGTCGCGCCAGCGGCGGATGCCGTGTGAGGCGGCGCATTGCTCGTCCCAGGCCGCGGCGAGCAGGACCTGACGTAAGGAATCGACGGGTTGCGGCCGATACCGCTCGGCCAATGCCTCGGGCGGGTGCATCGATACCGCCTTGCGACTGCCGACGCGGCTGTCGCCGGTGCCGCAGGCGACTTCCTGCAGCATGCAGCCGGAGCCCTGCAACGCGGCGGCGACCCGCCCCAGCAGCAACTGTTCGGACGCGCTGTCACCATGCCAGACGGTCACCGCCGGGACTTGCCCGGGCAGCTCGGCGAGCCAGCGGGCATCGCCGGCCAGCTCGCGGGTGAATGCAGGGCGCGGCGTCACCTCGTCGGGCCAGACCCGCTCCCAGAATGCCGCGCGTGCGGCGCAGGGCGGACTCTCGATATCGCCGAGCGGGCCGACCGCCAGGTCGTCGCGCATGACCCGCACCTGCGCCTGCGGTTCGCGTCCGGCGAGCAGGGCGCGCACGCCATCGCCGGCCAGGTCACCGCAGGTCAGGTGCAGCACGGCGGCTACTCGGGCTTTTTCAGCTTGGGATTGGGAAAGAACTGCACCGACTGCACCTGCGGATTGGCCGGCTTGGGCTGCACCTTGTTGACCCGTGTGCCGAGTTCCGTCGGCACCGACTGGCCCTGGGCGTTGAGGGTATCGGCGTAGCCACAGACCACGCATTCGCGATGCGGCACGCCGTCGACGTCCCACATCTTGATGCAATCGCTGGCGCTGCACGCCGGGCATACGGCGCCGGCGATGAAGCGCTTGGTGACCCGGGGAGTTTCGTCGTTCATGCCGCGGCCTCCGCTACCAGCCCGAGGTGGCGCAGCAGGGCGTCGATGGACGGCTCGCGGCCTCGGAAATCGACGAACAGTACCATCGGCTCCTGCGAGCCGCCACGCGCGAGGATCGCCTCGCGGAAGGCGCGGCCGGTCTCGGAATTGAACACACCTTCCTCCTCGAAGCGCGAGAAGGCATCGGACGACAGCACCTCCGCCCACTTGTAGCTGTAGTAACCGGCCGCGTAGCCGCCAGCGAAGATGTGCGCGAAGCTGTTGGGGAAGCGGTTGTACGCCGGCGGACGCATCACCGAGACCTCGTCGCGAATGTGTTCGAGCACCTCGAGCACGCTGCGGCCGTCGCCGTGGGTGGCGTGCAGTTCGAAGTCGAACAGCGAGAATTCCAGCTGGCGCGCCATCATCATGCCGGACTGGAAGTTCTTCGCCGCCAGCATCATGTCCAGCTTGTCCTGCGGCAGGCGCTCGCCGGTCTGGTAGTGGCCGGAGATCAGCGCCAGGCCCTCGGGGTCCCAGCACCAGTTCTCCATGAACTGGCTCGGCAGCTCCACCGCATCCCAGGCGACGCCGTTGATGCCCGAGGCACCGGCATGCTCGACCTGGGTCAGCAGGTGGTGCAGGCCGTGGCCGAATTCGTGGAACAGCGTGGTGACCTCGTCGTGGGTCAACAGCGCCGGCCGCTCGCCCACCGGTGGGGTGAAGTTGCAGACCAGGTTGGCCACCGGCGTCTGCAGCGTGCCGGCGGCGGTGCGTCGCTTGTCGCGGGCGCCGTCCATCCAGGCGCCGCCGCGCTTGTTCGGCCGCGCGTAGAGGTCGAAGAAGAAACGCCCGACGTGCTCGCCGTGCTCGCGGATCTCGAACAGGCGCACGTCCGGGTGCCAACCGTCGAAGCCTTCCAGCTCGTGGATCTCGATGCCATAGAGGCGCTGGACGATGCTGAACAGGCCGGAGAGCACCTTGTCGATGGGGAAGTAGGCGCGCAGCTCTTCCTGGTTGAGGCTGTAGCGCTGCTGGCGCAGTTTCTCGGCGTAGTAGCCCAGGTCCCAGCTCTGCAGGTCGTCCAGGCCCTGTTCGCCGGCGAAGGTGCGCAGCTCGGCCAGGTCGCGCTCGGCGAACGGCTTGCTGCGTACCGCCAGGTCGCGCAGGAAGTTCAACACCTGCTCGGTGGACTCGGCCATCTTGGTCGCCAGCGACAGTTCGGCGAAGTTGCCGTAGCCCAGCAGGCCGGCCAGCTCGTGGCGCAACTGGAGGATTTCCTCCATCACCGGGCCGTTGTCGAACTGGCCGGCGTTCGGACCCTGGTCCGAGGCGCGGGTGGAGTAGGCGGTATAGACCTCCTCGCGCAGGCCGCGGTCATCGGCGTAGGTCATCACGGCGTAGTAGCTGGGGAATTCCAGGGTGATCAGCCAGCCGTCGAGGCCCTTGGCCTTCGCCGCCTCGGCCATCTGCGCCTTGGCCGAATCGGTGATCCCGGCCAGCAGCGTCTCGTCGGTGATGTGCCGGGTCCAGGCCTGGGTCGCATCCAGCAACTGGTTGGAGAATTTGCTGCCCAGCTCGGCGAGCTTCATCTGGATGGCGCCGAAGCGCTGCTGCTCGACCGGTGGCAGGTCGATGCCGGACAGGCGGAAGTCGCGCAGCGCATGTTCGAGGATGGTCTTCTGCGCCACCTCGAAACCGGCCGCCTGCGGGCTCTCGGCCAGCGCCTGGTAGGCCTCGAACAGCGCGCGGTTCTGCCCCAGCTCGGTCCAGTAGGCCGACAGCTTCGGCAGGCAGGCCTCGTAGGCGCCGCGCAGTTCGGGGCTGTTGCACACCGAATTGAGGTGGCCGACCGGGCTCCAGGCGCGGCTGAGGCGCTCGTTCAATTCGTCCAGGCCGATCACCAGGGTCTGCCAGTCGAGGCTTGCGGCCGGGCGGCTGAGCAGTTCGGCGATGGCCACGCGGTTATCGCCGAGAATGCTGTCGATGGCCGGCTCGACGTGCTCCGGACGGATTTCGGAATAGGGTGGCAGGTCGAAGTCTTGCAGCAGGGGATTGTTCGCGCTCACGGGGGCACCTTGTGACGAAGAGGATTGCAGGCCGCTCGCTGAAGCGAGGCCGGACGTGGCAGGCAGATGTCCTAGATGGACGCGCTGTCGTGCTTTTTCAACGCCGCTCGGCCGGTTGTTACTCTGACCACGGCGGGCGGCATGCTGCTCAGCCCAGGTCCGCAGCGGCAATGCCGGCCATCTTAATTACAATCGACCCTTCCCGCAGCCAAAGAGGTTTCTATCGTGGCGATACGCAGCTACCAAAACAGCACTCCGAAACTGGGCGAGCGCGTGTTCGTCGACGACTCCGCCGTGGTCATCGGCGATGTGGAAATCGGCGCCGACAGCTCGGTGTGGCCGCTCACGGTGATCCGTGGCGACATGCACCGCATCCGCATCGGTGCGCGCTCGAGCATCCAGGACGGTAGCGTGCTGCACATCACCCATGCCGGGCCGTACAACCCGGACGGCTTTCCGCTGACCATCGGCGACGAGGTCACCGTCGGCCACAAGGTCACCCTGCATGGCTGCACCCTGGGCAACCGCATCCTGGTGGGCATGGGCTCGATCGTCATGGACGGCGTGGTGGTCGAGGACGAGGTGATCATCGGCGCCGGCAGCCTGGTGCCGCCGGGCAAGACCCTGGAGTCGGGCTACCTCTACGTCGGCAGCCCGGTGAAACAGGCCCGGCCGCTGACCGACAAGGAGCGCAGCTTCTTCAGCTACACCGCCGGCAACTACGTGAAGCTGAAGAATCTGCACCTGGCCGAGGGTACGGGTACGCCTACTGCTTGAACCATTTCGACAGGCCTGGCCATGTGGCTGCAATGACTTCTGGAGATGGCATTAATTGAAAATGATTCTCGATAAAAATATGATGCCATTCTGTCGCTTCTGGGTTGCGAGGCATTTTGCCGCGGCACCCCGGCAATTCACAGTCAGGAGAAGGCATTGTCGGAAGTGGACCTCAAGGCGCTCTTCCTCAGACATGGCAACGCTGTCCGCAACCTGTTGCTGCGCCGCAGTCGCGACCCTCAGTTGGCGTCAGACCTGACCCAGGAGAGTTTCCTGCGGCTGGCCGAGCAGGCGCGCAACGGCCCCGTCGACAATAGTCCTGCCTACCTTTTCCGCATCGCCCAGAACTTGCTGATCGACCACATACGCCAGCAGCAACGGCGACGCACCGACAGCCAGCCCAACGAGGCCATTGCGCATATCGAAGACGAGACGCCCGATCTTGAACGGCAGTTGGCTGCCCGCCAGCGGCTGAAGAAAATCCGCGAGGCGGTGGCCGAACTGCCGCCGCGCACCCAGCAGATCTTCAGGCTCAACCGCTTGCAGGGACTGACCTACGCGGAAGTCGCTCGGCATCTCGGCATTTCCGATAGTTCGGTGCAAAAGCATCTGACCCGTGCACTGCAGCATGTTGCCGAGCGACTGCGCGACGATTGAGCGCACCACTGCCGCGCTGTTACCGTTTCCCGCCGCGCCGGACGTCCTTACTCTTGATCGATAACCAAACCACGAGACTTCACGTGATCAGCCACGACGAGCGACAGCGTGCACGCAACGAGGCGGCCGCCTGGGCCGTGCGCCTGGGCGAGGCGGACCCGGCGGCGCCCTATCCGGAGGCGCTGCAGCACTGGCTTGCCGAAAATCCGCAACGGGCCAGTCTGCTGCAAGAGGCTCGCGAGACCTGGGCCGAACTCGGCGCGCTGGATTCGCTGGACGAGCCGGTACCGAGCCCGGCAGGCCGCGACGTATGGCGGTCGCCGGCTCGAGCGCGGCGGCGCCTGCGCTACTTCGCTGGCGCCGCCGCGGTGCTGCTGGTCTGGTTGGCTGTGACGGCTCAGGTGCCTCAGCGCACCTCCGATCTGTTCGCTGACCATGCCACCGGTATCGGGGAGCGGCGCCAGGTGACGCTACCGGATGGCAGCCTGGTCGAACTGGACGCCGATAGCGCACTGGATGTCGTCTTCGACGGCGAGCGGCGCCTGGTCCGCCTTCGTCATGGCGAGGCGATCTTCCTGGTGGCGCCGATGGGCGAGGGCGAAACCAGGCCCTTCCTGGTGGAAAGCGCCGGCGGCAGCAGCCGGGCCCTGGGCACCCGCTTCGTGGTCGGCGGCCGAGGCGGGGGAGCCTGGGTCGGCGTGCTCGAACACAGCGTCGAGGTCAGCGCACCGCATGCCACCGGCGAGCGACAGCGCATCCTCGAGGAAGGCCAGAGCGTCTGGTACGATTCCCGTGGAATCCATCCTCTGCAGGCCGACCTGGCCAACGCCACCGCCTGGCGCGACGGCCTGCTGGTGTTCGAGAACCGCCCGCTGGAAGAGGTGATCGAGCGGTTGCAGCACTATCGGCGCGGCTACCTACTGATAGCCGATCGACAACTGGCCCAGCGCCGGGTCAACGGGGTGTTCCGGCTGGACAGTCTCGACCAGTCGCTGGACCTGCTGGTACAGGAACTGGGCGCCAGCCGCCTGGATCTTCCCGGACTCACCCTGATCCGCTGAACCCGCGGCAACCCCTTGTCGAACTGTTTGTAGTGAGTGCCGCAAGCCCGCCGGGAGCGGGCGCGGTCTCCCACAAAAGCAGCGAGTGCACACCGAACCTGTGGGAGGCGCGCCCTCGCGGCGATTGCGGGCCGCAGGCCTGCCAGAATGGCGGGTTGCAACCCGCCCTACTGCGTCGGTTGTTCCTGCGAGCCGCCTCACGAATTGCCAACACCACCGTGCCATGGCGGCCGCGCTGTGGGATGCTGTGGCGGTGCGACAAGACAGGGACGCAGCCATGGCAAGGAACAGCCACGACCAGAACTTCAAG
>NZ_JADDIX010000001.1 GCF_015070855.1 Pseudomonas lopnurensis | reverse complement strand
CTGTTTTTAACGCCGCGATGGCAACGCAGGTAGTTTTTCAACAGCCTGTTAATCGACACGCGACGGCGGGGCGACCCCCTGCCGATCGCCGGCGTGGGACAGCTTCCGTGCGGCTGCCCACGACCGCATCAGGCGGGTAGCGAACAACGCCACCCTGACTCCGATAACAACAAACAGGAGCGCCCCATGTCTCTGGCCGAGATCCGTCTGGACGACAAGTACCGGCTCGCAACCGGTCATCTGTACCTCACCGGCACCCAGGCGCTGACCCGCCTGCCGATGCTGCAGCACCAGCGTGACCAGGCCCGCGGGCTGAACACCGGTGGCTTCATTTCCGGCTATCGCGGCTCGCCGTTGGGCGGGCTGGACAAGAGCCTCTGGGACGCGCGCGACTACCTCAAGCAGCACG
Organism: Pseudomonas lopnurensis; assembly: GCF_015070855.1. Classification (GTDB taxonomy): domain Bacteria; phylum Pseudomonadota; class Gammaproteobacteria; order Pseudomonadales; family Pseudomonadaceae; genus Stutzerimonas; species Stutzerimonas lopnurensis. Next base: position 13,808 of record NZ_JADDIX010000001.1, on the reverse strand, counting down.
CCATCCACTTCCAGCCGGGCGTCAACGAAGAACTGGCCGCCACCGCGGTGTGGGGCAGCCAGCAAACCAACCTGTTCCCCGGCGCCAAGTACGACGGCGTGTTCGCCCTGTGGTACGGCAAGGGGCCGGGCGTCGACCGCTCCGGCGACGTGTTCAAGCACGGCAACGCGGCGGGCGTCTCGCCCCACGGCGGCGTATTGCTGCTGGCCGGCGATGACCACGGCTGCAAGTCCTCGACGCTGCCGCACCAGAGCGAGCACGCCTTCATCGCCGCTTCCATACCCGTATTGAATCCGGCCAACGTCCAGGAAATCCTCGACTACGGCATCATCGGCTGGGAGCTGTCGCGCTACTCCGGCTGCTGGGTGGCGCTGAAGACCATCGCCGAGAACGTCGATTCCTCGGCCGTGGTGGAAGTCGACCCGCTGCGGGTGCAGACGCGCATCCCCGAGGATTTCCAACTGCCCGAGGATGGCGTGCACATCCGCTGGCCCGACCCGCCGCTGGCCCAGGAAAAACGCCTCAACCTGTTCAAGATCTACGCCGCGCGCGCCTTCGCCCGCGCCAACCACCTCAACCGGGTGATGCTCGATTCGCCCAACCCGCGCCTGGGCATCATCACCACCGGCAAGTCGTATCTCGACGTGCGCCAGGCGCTGGATGACCTGGGCCTGGACGAAGCGCTGTGCGCCCGGGTCGGCCTGCGCGTGCTCAAGGTCGGCATGAGCTGGCCGCTGGAGCCGGTCTCGGTGCACGAGTTCGCCCAGGGCCTGGATGAAATCCTGGTGGTCGAGGAAAAACGCAGCATCCTCGAGGACCAGCTCACCGGGCAGCTCTACAACTGGCCGGTGGACAAGCGCCCGCGGGTGGTTGGCGAGTTCGACGAGCAGGGCAATTCGCTGCTGCCGAACCTCTCCGAACTGACCCCGGCGATGATCGCCCGGGTGATCGCCAAGCGCCTCGCGCCGATCTACACCAGCGACAGCATCCAGACTCGCCTGGCCTTTCTCGACGCCAAGGAGAAGGCTCTGGCCGCACGCAGCTACGACACCGTGCGCACCCCGCACTACTGCTCCGGTTGCCCGCACAACAGCTCGACCAAGGTGCCGGAGGGCAGCCGCGCCTCGGCCGGTATCGGCTGCCACTACATGGTGCAGTGGATGGACCGGCGCACCGAGACCTTCACCCAGATGGGCGGCGAGGGCGTCAACTGGATCGGCCAGGCGCCGTTCACCGACACCCCGCACATGTTCCAGAACCTCGGCGACGGCACCTACTTCCACTCCGGTAGCCTGGCGGTGCGTGCGGCAGTGGCGGCCGGCGTCAACATCACCTTCAAGATCCTCTACAACGACGCGGTGGCCATGACCGGTGGCCAGCCGATCGACGGCGAGCTGCGCGTCGACCAGCTCAGCCGGCAGATCTATCACGAGGGCGTCAAGCGCATCGCGCTGGTCAGCGACGAGCCGGACAAGTACCCGAGCCGCGACACCTTCGCGCCGATCACCAGCTTCCACCATCGCCGCGAGCTGGACGCCGTGCAACGCGAGCTGCGCGAGTTCAAGGGCGTCTCGGTGCTCATCTACGATCAGACCTGCGCCACCGAGAAGCGCCGCCGGCGCAAGCGCGGCAAGCTGGAAGACCCGGCCAAACGCGCCTTCATCAACCCGGCGGTGTGCGAGGGCTGCGGCGACTGCGGCGAGAAATCCAACTGCCTGGCGGTGCTGCCGCTGGAAACCGAGCTGGGGCGCAAGCGCGAGATCGACCAGAGCGCCTGCAACAAGGATTTCTCCTGCGTCGAGGGCTTCTGCCCGAGCTTCGTCACCGTGCATGGCGGCGGGCTGCGCAAGCCCGAGGCTGTAGCTGGCGGGATCGAGGCGGCGACGTTGCCCGAGCCCCAGCATCCGTCGCTGGAGCGGCCGTGGAACGTGCTGATCCCCGGCGTTGGCGGCAGTGGCGTGACTACCCTTGGCGCGCTGCTCGGCATGGCCGCACACCTGGAAGGCAAGGGCTGCACCGTGCTCGACCAGGCCGGTCTGGCGCAGAAATTCGGCCCGGTGACCACCCATGTGCGCATCGCCGCCCGGCAAGACGACATCTACGCCGTGCGCATCGCCGCCGGCGAGGCCGACCTGCTGCTCGGCTGCGACCTGGTGGTGGCGGCCGGCGACGAATCGCTGACCCGCCTCAACGAGCGGATCAGCAACGCCGTGGTCAACAGCCACGAGTCCGCCACTGCCGAGTTCACCCGCAACCCCGACGCCCAGGTGCCCGGCGCGGCCATGCGCCAGGCCATCAGCGCTGCGGTCGGCGCGGAGAAGACCCATTTCGTCGATGCCACCCACCTGGCCACGCGGTTGCTCGGCGACAGCATCGCCACCAACCTGTTCCTGCTCGGCTTCGCCTATCAGCAGGGGCTGCTGCCGATCAGCGCCGAGGCCATCGAGAAGGCCATCACCCTGAACGGCGTTTCCGCCGAGCTGAACCTGCAGGCCTTCCGCTGGGGTCGCCGCGCGGTGCTCGAGCGCGAGGCGGTGGAGCAGCTGGCCAAACCGGCCGAGACAGCCGAGCCAAGCCTGGCCGGACCAATCTGCAAGACCCTGGAAGAAATCGTCGACTGGCGCGTGGACTTCCTCACCCGCTACCAGAACGCCGGGCTGGCGCGCCGCTATCGCCAGCTGGTGGAGCGGGTGCGCGAGGCCGATAACGCCGATGATCTGGCGCTGTCCAAGGCCGTCGCCCGCTACTACTTCAAGCTCCTCGCGTACAAGGACGAGTACGAGGTGGCGCGCCTCTACAGCGAGCCGGACTTCCGCCAGCAGCTCGAGGCGCAGTTCGAGGGCGACTACCGGTTGCAGTTCCACCTCGCCCCGGCCTGGCTGGCCAAGCGCGACGCCGTCACCGGCGAGCCGCGCAAGCGCGAGTTCGGGCCATGGATGCTCGGGGCCTTCGGCGTGCTGGCGAAACTGCGTTTTCTGCGCGGCACGCCACTCGATCCGTTCGGCTATGGCCACGACCGCCGCGTCGAGCGCCAACTGATCGCCGACTACGAGAAGACCCTGGACGAACTGCTGGCCCAGCTCAAACCGACCAACTACCGCACCGCCGTGGCCATCGCCGCGCTGCCGGAGCTGATTCGCGGTTACGGCCCGTTGAAGGAGCGTTCCATCGGCAAGGCCCGCCAGCAGGAGAAGCTCTTGCGCGAACAACTGGCCAAGGGCGACGAGGTGCAGAGCGTGCGGCTGTTCCAGCCGGCGGCGTAACTGGCGCAGCTCGGCGGGCGGAGGGCTCGGTAGCCGGAGGGCTGCTCCTGGTGGGCTGAAGCCCACCCTACGAAATGCAGCCGCACGCCCCGTAGGGTGGGCTTCAGCCCATCGCCAGGGCACGGCGCGCCGCGTCAACGCCCAGCTGAACACACCGGGCCATCGTCCCGGTGAAACCCGACAAGAAGGCCCTGCCCATGGCAGGCCACCAGACCAACAGGAACGAGGTAAGCCAAATGTCCGTCTTTTCCCATCCCGACTTCGACCGCCACGAACAGGTGGTCTTCTGCCATGACCAGGCGTCGGGTCTGAAAGCCATCATCGCCGTCCACGACACGCGGCTCGGTCCGGCGCTGGGCGGCTGCCGGATGTTCCCCTATGCCAATGACGACGACGCCCTGCGCGACGTGCTGCGCCTGTCGCGTGGGATGACGCTGAAATCCTCGCTGGCCGGGCTCAAGCTCGGCGGCGGCAAGGCGGTGATCATCGGCGACCCGCACACCGGCAAGAGCCAGGCGTTGCTGCACGCCATGGGCGATTTCGTCGACAGCCTCGGAGGGCGCTACATCACCGCCGCCGATTCCGGCACCGGCGATGCCGAGATGCAGGCCTTCGCCCAGCGTACCCGCCACGTGGTCGGCGCCACCCCGCGTACCACGCTGGACGGCAGCGTCGCCAGCGGCGACCCGTCGCCGTCCACCGCCTACGGCGCGTTCGTTGGCCTCAGGGAAGCGGTGCGCCAGCGCCTCGGCCGTGACGACCTGGCGGGGCTGAAGGTGGCGATCCAGGGCGTCGGCCATGTCGGCCTGGGCCTGGCGCGGCATTTGAAGGCGGCCGGCGCCGAACTGTGGGTGGCGGACATCTTCGATGCCAACGTCAAGCAGGCGATGGACGAGTTGGGCGCCAAGGTGGTGCGCCCGCAGGACATCTACGGCCTGGACGTGGACGTGTTCGCGCCCTGCGCCATGGGCGGCATCCTCAACGAGCAGACCCTCGCGGTGCTGCGCGCGCCGGTGATCGCCGGTGCGGCGAACAACCAGCTGGCCACGGCCGCGATCGGCGTCGAGCTGCAACGGCGCAACCAGCTCTACGCGCCGGACTACGCGATCAACGCCGGCGGCATCATCGACGTCTACTACCAGCGCAACGGCGGCAGCGCGGCGCAGATCGATGCGCACGTCAATGGCATCGGCGACACCCTGCGCGAGATCTTCATCCGCAGCGCGGCCAGCGATGTGCCGACCTCGCTGATCGCCGACCGCCTTGCGCTGGAACGCCTGCAGGCCGGCGGCGAGTCGCGGCCCGAAGCGTTCCAGCGCCAGGCTTCCTGACAGGCGCGGGCAGCCGCGCGGGCAAGGCTTCGCCGTTGCCCACCCTGCGCAGGTGGTCGATGTCCTTGCTCGTAGTGTGAAAAAACCCGCGAAGCGCTTTTCCAGCGCCGCCGGCCAGCAGCAGACGAAGCTCAGGCCGAACAAGTTCGGCCCTACGGTTTGGCAGCGGGCCCGAAAGCACCACCTGTAGGGCCGAATTCATTCGGTCGTTCGAACACTGCGGCACCCTGCCGCACCGGGCTGTCAGCTTTTCGTTACGCCTGGCAAGCCGCCGGGCCAAGTTTTGCGCCCCGTACGCTGCTGTAAGGAAAAGCTGACGCCCCGCCCGGCATCGCGACCCGCCGGGGCCTGGAATCGGGATTGTCCGGCGTGCCGCGCTGGGGTGTGATGGGCCCAGCCAAGCCGTGCAGCGGTAATCCACAACAATAATCAGGAGGCGAGATGAACGCCGTGAACAAGATCGAGCAGCACAACCCCATCGGCACCGACGGCTTCGAGTTCGTCGAATTCACCGCGCCGAATGCCGAAGGCATCGAGCAGTTGCGCACGCTGTTCACCCAGATGGGCTTCACCGAAACCGCCAAGCACCGCTCCAAGCAGGTATGGCTGTTCCAGCAGCACGACATCAACATCGTGCTCAACGGCAGCCCCGCCGGGCATGTTCACGCCTTCGCCGAGAAGCACGGGCCGAGCGCCTGCGCCATGGCCTTCCGGGTGAAGAACGCCGCCCAGGCCGCGGCCTACGTCGAATCCCAGGGCGCCAGGCTGGTCGGCAGCCACGCCAACTTCGGCGAGCTGAACATCCCCTGCGTCGAAGGCATCGGCGGCTCGCTGCTGTATCTGGTCGATCGCTACGGCGACAAGAGCATCTACGACGTCGACTTCGAATACATCGAAGGCCGCACGCCGAACGACAACGCCGTCGGCCTGATGTGCATCGATCACCTGACCCACAACGTCAAGCGCGGGCAGATGGACGTCTGGTCCGGCTTCTACGAGCGCATCGCCAACTTCCGCGAGATTCGCTACTTCGACATCGAGGGCAAGCTGACCGGGCTGTTCTCCCGTGCCATGACCGCACCCTGCGGCAAGATCCGCATCCCGATCAACGAGTCGGCCGACGACAAGTCGCAGATCGAGGAATTCATCCGCGAATACCACGGCGAGGGCATCCAGCACATCGCGCTCTCCACCGACGACATCTACGAGACCGTCCGCCGCCTGCGTGCCAACGGCGTGGACTTCATGACCACCCCGGACACCTACTACGAGAAGGTCGACACCCGCGTCGCCGGCCATGGCGAGCCCACCGACGTGCTGCGCGAGCTGAACCTGCTGATCGACGGAGCGCCGGGCGTCGGTACGTCGGGCGATGACGGCATCCTCCTGCAGATCTTCACCAACACGGTGATCGGCCCGATCTTCTTCGAAATCATCCAGCGCAAGGGCAACCAGGGCTTCGGCGAGGGCAACTTCAAGGCGCTGTTCGAATCCATCGAGGAAGACCAATTGCGCCGCGGCGTGATCCAGGCGGGCGAGTAAGTCCGGCGCCGAGGTGCGACTACGTAGGGTGGATGTCGCGAAGCACATCCACGCGTATCGCGGGAACAACGAGCCCGCACGGGGGCCGACCCGGTTCAGACGCGTGGAAGATGCTTCGCAGTCTTCCACCCTACGTATCGGCACCTACCGCACCGCCGCTGAATCACGCGGTATCACGAGGAGAGCCACATGAGCCGCAAATGGATCGGTTTCCCCATCCGCGAGGGTGAATGCTCGCGTCAGGCGCACTGCGATTTTCCGCAGGGCACCTACGAGCGCGAAATGGGCCGCGAAGGCTTCTTCGGCCCGGCTTCGCACCTGCATCACAAGCATCCGCCGACCGGCTGGATCGACTGGCAGGGCCCGCTGCGCCCGCACGCCTTCGACTTCAACCGGATCGCCAGCGAGCGCGACTGCCCGCTCGAGGCGCCGCTGGCGCTGCACAACGCCGACGTCAAGCTGCGCCTGTGGAAAACCAACGGCGCCATGCGCCATCTGGTGCGCAACGCCGACGGCGACGAGCTGCTGTTCGTCCATGAGGGCGCCGGGCACTTCTACTGCGATTTCGGCCACCTGGAATTTCGCGACGGCGATTACTTGGTGATCCCGCGCGGCACCGCCTGGCGCATCGAGGCGAGCCAGCCGACGTTCCTGCTGCTGATCGAGAATACCGACGGCGCCTACCAGTTGCCGGACAAGGGCCTGGTCGGCCCACACGCGATCTTCGACGCCGCGGTGCTCGACCATCCGCGGCTGGACGACGCCTTCCGCGCGCAGCAGGACGAGAACCCCTGGCAGATCCGCATCAAGCGGCGCAACCAGATCAGCACCCTGACCTATCCCTACAACCCGCTGGACGTGGTCGGCTGGCATGGCGACAACACCGTGGTGCGGCTCAACTGGCGCGACATCCGCCCGCTGATGAGCCATCGCTACCACCTGCCGCCGTCGGCGCACACCACCTTCGTCGCCAGCGGCTTCGTGGTCTGCACCTTCACCCCGCGGCCGGTGGAATCCGATCCGGGTGCGCTGAAGGTGCCGTTCTTCCACAACAACGACGACTACGACGAGGTGCTGTTCTACCACCGTGGCAACTTCTTCAGCCGCGACAACATCGAGCAGGGCATGGTGACGTTCCACCCCTGCGGCTTCCCCCATGGTCCGCATCCGAAGGCGCTGAAGAAGGCGAGCACCGACCCGGCGACCTTCGCCGACGAGGTGGCGGTGATGATCGACACCCGCCGCGCGCTGGAAGTCGGCGAGGCCGCCGCAGCGGTGGAAGTGGCCGAATACGTGAACTCCTGGCGTGCGCCGGGAAAACCGGACTGAACGAACCTGTGGGACGCCGAGTCCTTGCCGGCGATCAGGCTGGAAAGCATCGCCGGCAAGCCGGCTCCTACATAGATAGCGATGGAAGCTGCTTATGAAACTCGCATCACTGAATCAGGGCCGTGACGGCGTGCTGGTCGTCGTCTCCCGTGATCTGGCTCGCGCGGTCAAGGTGCCGCAGATTGCCGCCACCCTGCAGGCCGCGCTGGACGACTGGCACTACTGCAAGCCCAAGCTCGAGGCCATCTACCAGCGCCTCAACGACGGGCTGGAGGCGGGCGCCTTCGCCTTCGACCAGACCGCCTGCCACAGCCCGCTGCCGCGCGCCTATCACTGGGCCGACGGCAGCGCCTACGTCAATCACGTCGAGCTGGTGCGCAAGGCGCGCGGCGCCGAGATGCCGGAATCCTTCTGGCACGATCCGCTGATGTACCAGGGCGGCGCCGACGCCTTTATCCCGCCGCACAGCCCGATTCGGCTGGCCGACGAGGCCTGGGGCATCGACCTGGAAGGCGAGCTGGCGGTGATCACCGACGACGTGCCGATGGGCGCGATGCCGGCCGAGGCCGCTGCGCATATCCAACTGCTGATGCTGGTCAACGACGTGTCGCTGCGCAACCTGATCCCCGGTGAGCTGGCCAAGGGCTTCGGCTTCTACCAGAGCAAGCCGTCGTCGAGCTTCTCGCCGGTGGCGGTGACCCCGGACGAGCTGGGCGAAACCTGGCGTGATGGCAAGGTGCACCGGCCTTTGGTCTCGCACATCAACGGCGAGCTGTTCGGCCAGCCGGATGCCGGCACCGACATGACCTTCGACTTCCCAACCCTGGTCGCCCACGCGGCGCGCACCCGTCCGCTGGGCGCCGGCACCCTCATCGGCTCGGGCACGGTGTCGAACTACGACCGCAGCGCCGGTTCCTCCTGCCTGGCCGAGAAGCGCATGCTCGAGGTGATCGAGCACGGCGAGGCGAAGACGCCGTTCCTCAAGTTCGGCGACCGGGTGCGCATCGAGATGTTCGACGCCAACGGGCAGAGCATCTTCGGCGCCATCGACCAGCAGGTAGAGAAATATGACGCGTAGGGTGGATCACGCTTTATCGATCCACCATTGGTTGGCATGGCCAGTGCGACATTTTCTGGGGAGCCGTATCGGTGGAAAACGCTTCGCGGTTTTCCACCCTGCGGCTCAGGGTGATTCCGAATGTTGAAACTCTACGGCTACTGGCGCTCCAGCGCCGCCTACCGGGTGCGCATCGCGCTGAACCTCAAGGGCCTGGCCTATCGGCAGGTGCCGGTGCATCTGCTCAAGGATGGCGGTCAGCAGCATGGCGCCGAATACCGCGCGCTCAACCCCCAGGAGCTGGTGCCGCTGCTGGTGGATGAAGTCAACGGCGGGGCGCGCATCAGCCAGTCGCTGGCGATCCTGGAATACCTCGACGAGGTGTTCCCGGTGCCGACGCTGCTGCCGGCCGATCCGGTCGAGCGCGCCCAGGTACGCTCGCTGGCGCTGCACATCGCCTGCGAAATCCATCCGCTGAACAACCTGCGGGTGTTGCAGTACCTCACCGGCGAGCTGGGTATCGGCGACGAGGCGAAGAGTGCCTGGTATCGGCACTGGGTCGCGCAGGGGCTGGCCGCGCTGGAGCAGGGCCTGGAAACCCTTGGTGACAAGCTTTCGCTGACCAACCGGCCAGGTTATCTGGAGGCGTGCCTGGTTCCGCAGGTATACAATGCGCGCCGTTTTGCCTGTGACCTCGCGGCGTATCCACGCATTCTCGAGATGGTTGCGCGCTGCGAGACGCTCCCGGCCTTCCAGCAGGCCGCGCCGGAGGTGCAGCCCGACGCTCGATGAACGACCGAATCCGCCTTGCGCCGCCGCGCTCTGCGGTGGTCCCGACCCCGTCACAGATAACAACAAACAGGTGACGTATGACTCGTGAAAAACCGAAGAACCTCTGGCTGTCGCGCTGGGGCTTCATCCTCGCGGCAACCGGCTCCGCCGTGGGCCTGGGCAATATCTGGAAATTCCCCTACATCACCGGCGAATTCGGCGGTGGTGCCTTCGTATTGATGTACCTGCTGTGCATCCTGGCCATCGGCGTGCCGGTGATGATGTGCGAGATCGCCATCGGCCGCCGCGGCCGTGGCAGCCCGATCGACGCCATCGGCCGGGTGGTCCGCGAGAACAACGGCAACCCGCTGTGGAAGGCGGTGGGTGGCATGGCCATGACGGCCGGCTTCCTGATCCTCTGCTTCTACGTGGTGGTCGCCGGCTGGGCCTTCGCCTATACGCTGAAGATGCTCGACGGCTCGCTGACCGCGACCAGCGTCGAGGCGCTCGGTGGCGTGTTCGAGGCGCACAATGCCAACCCGTGGGAACTCGGTGGCTGGAGCCTGCTGGTGGCATTGCTGACGCTGTGGATCGTAGCCAAGGGCGTGCAGAAGGGCATCGAGAACGCGGTGCGCTGGATGATGCCGGGCCTGGCCGTGCTGCTGCTGATCCTCGTGGGTTACGCGGTCACCAGCGGCGGCTTCGATCAGGGCTTCGCCTTTCTGTTCAGCTTCGATACCTCGAAGATCACCGGCGAAGCGCTGCTGGCGGCCCTCGGCCACGCGTTCTTCACCCTCAGCCTGGCGTCCGGCGCGATCCTCACCTACGGCTCGTACATCCCGGATGACCAGTCCATTGCTCGCACCACCTTCATGGTCGCCATCGCCGATACCTGCGTGGCGCTGCTGGCAGGCCTGGCGATCTTCCCGATCATCTTCGCCAACGGCATGGACCCGACCGCCGGCCCCGGCCTGATCTTCATGAGCCTGCCGCTGGCCTTCCAGCAGATGCCGTTCGGCACCGCCTTCGGCGTGCTGTTCTTCGCCATGGTGTCGATCGCCGCGCTGACCTCGGCGATCTCCATGATCGAGGCCACCGTCGCCTACCTCAACGAGAAGCACGGCATCTCGCGGATCAGGGCGGCCATCGGTTCCGGCGTGGTGCTGCTGCTGATCAGCCTGCTGGCGATGCTCTCGTTCAACCTGCTGTCGGGCTGGACGCCGATGGGCAAGAACTTCTTCGACTGGCTGGATTACCTGACCTCGCGCTGGATGATGCCGCTGGGTGGGATCTTCATCGTGCTGCTGGCCGGCTACGCACTGCGCAGCGAAATCATGCGCGACGAGCTGAACCTGCCGCCGCTGGGCTACGCGCTGTGGCTGTTCATGGTGCGCTACGTCTGCCCGGTGCTGATCCTCATGGTGTTCCTGCATGCCCTGGGCTGGCTGGGCTTCGACCCGTTGGCGCGCTGGTACTGGATCGCCGGCGCCATCGGTGCGCTCACGGTGGTCGGCGAGCTGCTGCGGCCGCGGGTGATGCCGGCGCTGGCAGGGCGCTGAGGCGATTCACGGGCGCGCCGAGACCGGCCGTTTCGGTTCAGGCGAACGATGAGGGCGATACTACGCAGCGCATCGGCGAGATCGACGGCATGAACCAGTCGGTGGCCACCGCCACCGAAGAACGGACCTCGGTGATCGAGTCGCGGAACATGGACATCCGAGATCGGCACGCGAACCGGCAAGGCGTGGAGAACCTGCAATCGACCCTGCGCGCCTGCGGCGATCTCGATCAGCAGGCCCGGCGCCTGAAGCAGCGGGTGGACCGCTTCCATATCTGATGCGAGGTCGGTCGAGGGGGCGCTTCGGCGCCCTTTTTCACAGTGCGGTTGCTGGCCGCGGGACTTGGCGGCAGGCCGTCAGGCGTGCGCTTCCCGGCCGAGAACCTCGGCCACCCACTGATTGATGCTCTTGTTCGACAGCTCGGCCTTCAGGGCGACGGAGGCATGCAGCTCCGGCTCGAGGCGAAGGCTGAGCTTGCCCGAGTAGGGCTTCTGGGGCTTGCGGTTCAGCTTGTTGCACGTCTCCAGATAATCGTCCACAGCCTCCGCGAAGGCCGCGCGCAACTCCCGAACCGTCTCACCATGAAAGCCCACCACATCACGAATCCCCGCGATGTGACCGACGAACAGGCCGTCTTCGTCGCTGTACTCGATGCGGGCGGCATAGCCTCTGTAGGTCATTGCGTTCATGGGGTAACTCCTGCTTGTTCGAGGAAAGCCCGGGCATCGCGGACCTGGTACGGCTTGGCCTCCTTGTCGGGATGTGGCCGATGAAAAGTGCCGACCACGCCGTCCAGCTCGAAGCGCACACGCGAGCCGTTGCCCTAGATGATCCTGGCTCCGGCCGCTACGCACAGGGACTCGATACGGGCCCACTCGAGCGTGCTCGGCACCGGCTTGGTGAAAATGGCTTTCAGGGTGCTGCGCTGCTTGCTGTTCGTGGGATCGGACTGTAATACCGTAATTGCGAGGCTACAACGCGTGTCCATCCCCACTGTCCCTTCCGAATGGCAATCTGTCCCGTCCGCTGCGATTGTCCACAGAGCAGCACGGCGCGCGGCCATTGCCTGCCAGCTGCTAGAATTCGCCGCTTTCCAACCCGCCGAACCGGCTGCGAGCCTGCCATGACCTTCGCCTCCCTGGGCCTGATCGATCCGCTGTTGCGGACCCTGGACACCCTCGACTACCGCACGCCGACGCCAGTCCAGGCCGAGGCCATTCCCGCCGTGCTCAAGGGCCGCGACCTGATGGCGGCGGCGCAGACCGGCACCGGCAAGACCGCCGGCTTCGCCCTGCCGCTGTTGCAGCGCCTGACCCTGGAAGGCGCCCGGGTGGCGAGCAACTCGGTGCGCGCGCTGGTGCTGGTGCCGACCCGCGAGCTGGCCGAGCAGGTCCACGAGAGCTTTCGCGCCTACGGGCAGAACCTGCCGCTGCGCACCTACGCGGTGTATGGCGGCGTCAGCATCAACCCGCAGATGATGGCGCTGCGCAAGGGCATCGACGTGCTGGTGGCGACCCCCGGCCGGCTGCTCGATCTCTACCGGCAGAACGCCGTCGGCTTCACCCAGCTGCAGGCGCTGGTGCTCGACGAGGCCGACCGCATGCTCGACCTGGGCTTCGCCGATGAGCTGGACCAGCTGTTCGCTGCCCTGCCGAAAAAGCGCCAGACCCTGCTGTTCTCCGCGACCTTCTCCGATGCCATTCGCCAGATGGCCCGCGAGCTGCTGCGCGATCCGGCGTCCATCGAGGTCAGCCCGCGCAACGCCGCGGCGAAGACGGTCAAGCAATGGCTGGTGCCGGTGGACAAGAAGCGCAAGAGCGAACTGTTCCTGCACCTGCTGGCGGAAAAGCGCTGGGGCCAGGTGCTGGTGTTCGTCAAGACGCGCAAGGGCGTCGATCAACTGGTGGACGAGCTGCAGGCGCAGGGGATTGCCAGCGACGCGATCCACGGCGACAAACCCCAGGCCTCGCGCCTGCGTGCGCTGGAGCGTTTCAAGGCCGGTGAGGTGCGCATCCTGGTGGCCACCGACGTGGCCGCGCGTGGGCTGGACATCCACGACCTGCCACAGGTGGTCAACTTCGACCTGCCGATCGTCGCCGAGGACTACGTGCACCGCATCGGCCGCACCGGCCGCGCCGGCGCCACGGGGGAAGCGGTTTCCCTGGTCAGCGCCGACGAGGTCGACCAGCTCGCCGCCATCGAAACCCTGATCAGGCAGGTGTTGCCGCGCCACGACGAGCCGGGCTTCGTGCCGGACCACCGCGTACCGACCACCACCCTCGGCGGGCAGATCGTCAAGAAACCGAAGAAAGCGAAAAAGCCCAAGGACGTGCCCGGCAAGGGCAAGATCCACCTCGGCAACTGGTTCGACGAGAGCGAAAAGCCCAACGCCCGGCCGATCCGCAAGGTGCCGAGCCTGGGTGGGACGAAGCCGGCCAAGAAGCGCTGAACGGCCGTGGAACCGCGCTAAGATCTGCGGGCCAAGCGCCGAGGCGCTGCATGCGAGGGAAGGATGCATGGGAAGCAAGACGACCGCGGTGATCCTGCTGGCCGGCGCGCTGTTCGGCGCCGCTGCCGAGGCCTCCATGAGGTGTGGCACCCGTCTGGTTCAGCTGGATGATACCCGCGAAAAGGTCGAGGCCAAGTGCGGCCCCGCCGACAGCCAGACATCCGAAGGGCCGGCGCTGCGCAGCGACGGTGTCGTGCAACCGGGCGCCGTCAGGATCGACCGCTGGATCTACGGCCCGCGAAATGGCGCGAACTACCACCTGCGCTTCATCGACGGCCGCCTGGTCGAAATCCGCATGGAGCGGGAGCAGTAGGGCGGGGCGTGGCTGTGATGCCGATCAGATAAGGCTTTTGTCCACTCCGTGGCCATGGCACGGGACGCTTTTTGTAGGAGGCGCCCGCGCGTCTTCGTCGCAGCGCTGTCGCGCAGCAAACAGGGTGCAGCCCC